>CAZACX010000050.1:0-3172 GCA_964483685.1 uncultured Intrasporangiaceae bacterium | reverse complement strand
TCCGTCCCATTCGTCGAGGCGCTGCGCCGACTCAACTTGCAACCGCCAGCCCTGCCCATCGTCGCCAACGTGACCGGCGAGTTCTATCCCGCCGACGCCACGACGGACACGATGCTCGACTACACCGGTCGCCAGATCGCCTCCCCCGTCCAGTTCGTCAAGGGCCTCCAGTCCCTGTATGCCGCGGGCGCCCGCGTCTTCGTCGAGGTCGGGCCCAAGAAAGCCCTCCACGGCTTCGTTGAGGACGTCCTCGGCAAGGCGCATGACGATGTCGTCGCGCTCTTCACAAACCACCCAAAGGTCGCCGACGAGGTGGCCGTCAACCAGGCCCTTTGCGGCCTCTACGCCGCCGGCCACGGGTTCAGTGGCCCCGCCACCTCGGCGACTGCCCACCCCGCCAGCGGCGCCGCCGCGACCACCGCCCCAGTGACTTTCGAAGGAAACTCGGTGTCTGACAACACGATCACGGAGCTCGGCAAACTGTTTGCCGGCGTCCTTGAGCAAGGACTCGCCCTGTATGCCGCGGACCGCCCGGAAGCGGCCGCCCTCCTGGGCGCAAGCCCCGCTCCGGTGGCGGCCCCCGCGCCCACCGGGTCGGCCCGGCGCGCCAATGACGAGCCGGTCGTCATCACCGGGGCGGCGCTCGGTCTGCCCGGGGTGGCGCGCACCTTCGACGACGAGAACGTCGCGCGAATCTTGGCCGGCCAGAACTTCATCGAGGTCCTTCCCGAGGAGGTCCGCCAGCAGATGGTCGACCGGCGGATCACGCGCCTCGTCAAGGACGCCTCCGGTGGCGGCAGCTTCCAGGCCATCGACGACGTCGCCGATGTCATCAAGCTCGCCGGTCGCCGCGCGCCGCTCGATGTCGTCGAGCAATTCGGGATCGACAAGGCCCGCGACGAGGCCCTCGACACGACCACCCGCCTCGCGATCGGTGCCGGATTCGATGCCCTGCGCGATGCCGGGATCCCGCTGGTGATGCGGTACAAGACGACGACCCTTGGCACCCAACTTCCCGACCGCTGGGGGCTGCCGGAGGCCCTGCGCGACGGCACCGGGGTGATCTTTGCCTCGGCGTTCCCCGGGTACGACCGCTTCGCCGAAGCCGTCGAGGGTTATGCCATCGACCGCGGTCGACGGTCCAACCTGCTCGCGCTCGAGGGCATTCGCGCCCAGATGAGCGGCACCGAGTCGGCCGCGGCCGAGGTTGACCGGCTCATCGCCGAGGTGCGCGCGGATATCCACGCCCAGGGCTACGCCTTTGACCGTCGGTTCCTCTTCCGGGCCTTGGCCATGGGGCACAGCCAGTTCGCTGAGATCATCGGCGCCCGCGGCCCGAACACCCAGGTCAACGCCGCCTGCGCGTCCACCACTCAGGCTGTTTCCCTCGCCGAGGACTGGATCCGGGCCGGGCGCTGCCAGCGGGTCATCATCATCTCCGCAGATGACGCCACCGGGGAACACCTGCTCCCCTGGGTGACCTCCGGCTTCCTCGCCTCTGGCGCCGCCGCTACCGAAGGGGTCATCGCCGAGGTCGCGACGCCGTTCGATCGGCGCCGGCACGGGATGATCGTCGGCATGGGGGCCGCCGCCCTCGTCGTCGAGTCCGCCCAGTCCGCCCGGGAACGCGGCCTCCAACCGATCGCCGAGCTCCTCGCGGCGGTCACCGCCAACAGCGCCTTCCACGGCTCCCGCCTCGACGTCGAACACATCGGCGGGGTGATGGAGGCCCTCGTCAGCCAGGCCGAAAGCCGCGGCGTCAACCGGCATACGATCGCCGGGCACACGCTCTTCGTCTCCCACGAGACCTACACCCCGGCCCGCGGTGGGAGCGCCTCCGCGGAGATCAACGCGCTGCGTCGCGTCTTCGGCGGCGACGCCGAGAAGGTCGTCATCGCCAACACCAAGGGCTACACGGGTCACGCGATGGGCGCCGGCATCGAGGATGTCGTTGCCCTCAAGGCCCTCGAAACCGGGCTCGTCCCCGCGGTGCCCAACTACCGGGAACCCGACCCTGACCTCGGCACCCTCAACCTGTCGACCGGTGGCAGTTACCCGGTCGAGTACGCGTTGCGCCTCGCTGCCGGATTTGGGTCGCAAGTCGCGATGTCGCTCACGCGCCGCATTCCGATGCCCGATGGGCGCCGCCGCCAACCTCACGAGCTCGGCTATGCCTACCGGATCGTCGACCGCGCCGCGTGGCAGCGTTGGCTCGACCTCCTCTCCGGCCACGACACGAGCACCCTCGAGGTCGATCGGCGCCGCCTGCGCGTCGTTGACCTCGGCGCACCCACGCATCCGGTCGCCGCGACGACCCACGTCCCGGTGCCGTATGCCGCCCAGCTCGCGGCGCCTCCCGCCCCAGGCGTCGAGGCGCGCAGCACGCTCGCTGCCCCGATGGTTGTCGGCGCGCTGCCCTTCCCGTCCCATGCAGCGACCTCGGCGATGCCGCAGGTCGCTGCGGTGGCCCCGGACGCCTCAATTGCGACGCCCGCAACCGGCGTGGTTCCCGCGGCGGCTCCCCTCGCGACCACTGCCCCTATTGCCGCCGCTGCCCCCGTAGCCGCCATTGCCCCCGTGGCGCCCGTCGCCGCGGCAGCCCTCGTCGACCCGGTGTTGGCCAAGGTCACCGCGATCGTCGCCGACATGACCGGTTATCCGGCGGAGTTGCTCGACCCCGACCTTGACCTCGAAGCCGACCTCGGCGTCGACACGGTGAAGCAAGCCGAGGTCCTTGCCGCCGTCCGTACGCACTGGGATCTCGAGCGGGACGAATTGCTCAAGTTGCGCGACTTCCCCACGCTTGGCCATGTCGCCGGGTGGGTCCGCACCAAGGCCGGTCTCCCCGAACCCAGTTCGACGCCGATCGCGCCCGTGGCGAGCGCGTACTCCGCCACCGGCGCCGCGGCCGAGACCCCGATTGCTAGCGCACAGGTGTCAGCGGGCGGGAGCGTCGGCGCGGCGCCGGCCAGCGATGACATCCTCGCCAAGGTCACCGCAATCGTCGCCGACATGACCGGCTACCCCACCGACCTCCTCGACCCCGACCTTGACCTCGAAGCCGACCTCGGCGTCGACACCGTCAAACAAGCCGAAGTCTTCGCGACCGTCCGCGCCACCTGGGATCTCGAACGCGACGCGAACCTCCAACTGCGCGACTTCCCGACGCTCG
>CAZACX010000049.1:14610-20749 GCA_964483685.1 uncultured Intrasporangiaceae bacterium | reverse complement strand
TGACGACGCCGCCATGAAGACTCCACCCACGACGGAGGGCGTTCCCCGTCGGGTCACCTAGGCTGGCGCCGTGAAGAGTCGAGCCGTGGATCGAAAACCCCTCGGGACCTTCACCTGGCGAATGCTCGCGACAGTTCTCGGCGGGCAAGGCATCGTCATCATGCTGGGCGCCACCCTCGCCCGCTCAATGGCGGCAACCAGCGGGAAACATTCGCCGACGCTCGTCCTGACCCTCGGCCTCACGTTGGGTTTGCTGTGCTTCGTCGCCGCCGCAGGGATGCGCCGGGGCTGGGGGCTACCCCTCGGCTGGGTGGTCCAATCACTCACCCTGGCCAGCGCCTTCGTCGTCCCGATGATGCTCGCGGTGAGCGCCATCTTCCTCGGCTTGTGGGTGCTTAGCCTCGTCAAGGGCAGTGCCGTCGACGTGAGTATGGCGCAGCGCACCTGACGCGCCCCCGCGGCTCGTCCTAGCGTCCGGCCGTGCCGGGTCCGGATGAGCCCCTGAGCACTCAGCCCGGCTGGCCACCAAGCAGCAGCCGCACGTCGGCGGCCAGCGTCACGGAGCCGGTCGCGATCACGCCGCCGCCAACGCCGCTCTCGTCCGCCAGCTCGGCCGCCCGGTCGAGCGCCGCCGGCAAGTCGTCAATGACCGTGACGCGGTGGTCGCCAAAGATCTCCATCGCCAGCGCACCGAGTTCCGTCGAGTTCATGGACCGCGGCGAGGTGCTCCGGGTGACGACGAGCTCCGCGAGAACGGGTTCGAGGGTCTCCAACATGGACGCCGCGTCCTTGTCGGTGAGGATGGCCAACACACCGACGAGCGTGGTGAAGGTGAATTCCTCGGCAAGGGCCGTGGCGAGCGTCAAGGCACCCGCCGGGTTGTGCGCCGCGTCGACGAGGATCGTCGGTGACCGGCGGACGATCTCGAGTCGCCCCGGGGACGTCACCTCGGCAAACGCCTCCCGTACGACGTCGATGTCGAGGGGTTGCTCCCCACCGCCAAGAAACGCCTCAACGGCCGCCAGCGCAATCGCCGCGTTGTGCGCCTGATGGGCGCCGTGCAGGTTGAGGAACAGATCCTTGTAGTCGCCAGCCAACCCCCGCAGACTCACCAGCTGCCCACCCACTGCAACGTCGCGGGTCAGCACCCCGAAGTCGTTGCCCTCATGGGCCAGGCGCGCGCCAACCTCCTCGCCGCGTTCGGTGAGG
Source organism: uncultured Intrasporangiaceae bacterium (assembly GCA_964483685.1). GTDB lineage: Bacteria > Actinomycetota > Actinomycetes > Actinomycetales > Dermatophilaceae > Nostocoides_A. Next base: position 19,540 of record CAZACX010000049.1, on the reverse strand, counting down.
ACCTCGATGACGTCCGGGTCTTGGACGCCAACGATGGCGATAGCGCCCGCCTTGATGATGCCGCCCTTCTCGAGCGCGATCTGCACCTCGGTCGATCCGAGCAGCCGGGTGTGGTCGATGGCGATCGGTGTGACGACGGCGACCTGCCCGTCGGCCACGTTCGTCGCGTCCCACGTCCCGCCGAGGCCGACTTCCACGACGGCGACGTCGACGGGGGCATCAGCGAACGCGGCATACCCAATCGCGACGAGCGCCTGGAAGTAGTTCATCCGAGGCCGCCCGGCCGCGGCATCTGCGGCGTCGACGATCTCAAGGAAGGGCAGCACATTGTCATAGGCGGTGAGGAACTTCTCGACGTCAATCGGCCTGCCGTCCAACGCGATTCGCTCGCGGATGTCGTGCAGGTGCGGCGACGTGAAGCGACCGGTACGCAGGCCCAGCGCCCGCAACAGCGACTCGACGAGCCGCGCCGTGGACGTCTTGCCGTTCGTCCCCGTGATGTGAATGACCGGGAACGCCCGCTGGGGATCACCGAGCAACTCCATCACCGCGGTGATCTGGTCAAGGGAGGGTTCAATGTCGTTCTCGGGTGCGCGCGCCAACAACGCCTGCTCGGCAATCCGCAGGCGTTTGCGCAGGTCAAGCTGGTATGCCGCTTCGCGCTGGCTCGCATTTGGGGCTGGGGACATCGGGCTCACACTTTCCTGACGTGGATTCGGGCGCGCTGGGCATCGCCAACCGTGACTTCGGTGACGCCGTCCGCTGCCGGGTCAAGGGAGTCGAAGTCGGTCGCCGCGCCAAACTGGTCCGCGAGCGTTTCGGTGCGGATGAGGGCGCCATGTTCGATGCAGGCCTGCCACACATGGTCGCCGCCGGCGACGGTGAGCACGATGTGGTCACTCACCGCGAAGCCCGCCTCACGCCGGGCCTGCTGGATCGCCCGGATCAGGTCGCGTGCGAGCCCTTCGAGGGCGAGTTGCGGGGTGACGTCGGTGTCGAGGACGACGAGACCGCCGCTGAGGGGAAGGAGCGCGGTGGTGTGGTGGTCATCGTCCGAACTCGCCTGTTCGAGGACGTATTCACCCTCGACCAGGGCGATCCCCGCAGCCGTGACTACCCCGTCCGCGGTGACGTTCCAGTCGCCGCTCTTGCTCGCCCGGATCACGGTCTGCACGTCCTTGCCGAGGCGGGGCCCGGCGGCGCGCGCGTTGACGGTCAGCTTCTCGCTCACCCCAAACTCCGCCGCCTGCGGTGAGTCGAGGTCGACGAGGGTGACCTTCTTGACATTGACCTCCTCACGGATGATGTCAACGAAGTCAGCCAGGGCGGCCGCGTCAGCCGTGACAACGGTGAGCTCGGCGAGCGGCAGCCGATTGCGTAGCTTCTCGGCCTTGCGCAACGAGGACGACACCGAGCACACCTCGCGGGCCCGGTCCATGGTCGCCACCAAGTCGGCGTCGCGGGGCAGGTCCGCGACGGTCGGCCAGTCGGCGAGGTGAACCGAACGGCCACCCGTCAGGCCCCGCCAGATCTCCTCGGTGACGAGCGGCAGCAGCGGCGCGGCCACACGGCAGACCACTTCCAACGCGGTGTAGAGGGTGTCGAAAGCCGCCTCGGCAGGTGACTCGGTTGCTGACCCGGATTGGTCAGACCCGGTGTCCCAGAAGCGTTCCCGGGAGCGGCGGACATACCAGTTGGTGAGGACGTCAACGAATCCGCGCACCGATTCGCAGGCCCCGGGGATGTCGTAGACCTCCATTTGGCCCTCGATCGCCGTCACGAGGTCGGCGACCTTGGCGAGGAGGTAGCGATCGAGCGGGTCGGTTGAGGAGGTCGACCATTTCGCTTCGTACCCGGCGCCATCGTTCATCGCGTTGGCGTAGAGGGAGAAGAAGTACCAGACGCTCCATAGCGGAATGAGGACCTGGCGCACCCCGTCGCGGATGCCCTGCTCGGTGACGATGAGGTTTCCGCCGCGCAAGATTGGACTCGACATGAGGAACCAGCGCATGGCATCGGCCCCGTCGCGGTCAAAGACGACGCGCACATCGGGATAGTTCTTAAGCGACTTGCTCATTTTTGCGCCGTCACTACCCAGGACAATTCCGTGCGACACGCATGACGAAAAGGCGGGTCGGTCAAAGAGGGCGGTCGCAAGAATGTGCAGGGTGTAGAACCAGCCGCGGGTTTGGCCAATGTACTCGACGATGAAGTCGCCCGGGAAGTGATGCTCAAACCAGTCGGCGTTCTCAAACGGGTAATGCACCTGCGCAAACGACATCGATCCCGAATCGAACCAGACGTCGAGGACATCCTCGACTCGGCGCATCGTGGAGTTGCCGGTCGGGTCGTCCGGGTTGGGCCGGGTCAGGCGGTCGATGTGGGGCCGGTGGAGGTCGGGCTCGCCGAGTTCGTTGAGGGGCACATGGCCGAAGTCACGCTCCAACTCCGCGAACGACCCATACACATCGACCCGCGGGTATGCCGGATCGTCGGACTTCCAAATCGGGATCGGGCTCCCCCAGAACCGGTTCCGGGAGATGGACCAGTCGCGGGCATTGCCGACCCACTTGCCGAATTGGCCGTCCTTGACGTGCTCCGGCACCCAGGTGATCTCTTGATTGAGCTCAGCCATCCGGTCCTTGATCTTCGTCACCTCGACGAACCAGGAGGAAACCGCCATGTAGATGAGCGGTTCCCGGCAGCGCCAACAGTGCGGATAGGAGTGGTCGTAGGTCTCGCGGCGCACCAGCACGGTGCCATCGGTGACCGCGCCGCGGGCCCCCTCACCTCGAGTGACAGCCTTGAGGTGGTCGATGACGACGGGGTTCGCCTCGAAAACGTGGAGTCCCTCGTAGTCTTCAACCGGGAACGTGAAGCGACCGTCCGGGCCTACCGGCACAACCGGTTTGATGCCGAATTGGTCCGTCAGCTGCTTGTCCTCCTCGCCGAAAGCCGGGGCGATGTGGACGATCCCGGTTCCGTCCTCGGTGGTGACGTAGTTCGCCGGGAGGACGACGTGCGCCTTCGGATGGCCGGTGTAATAGGAGAACGGCGGGGTGTAGCGGCGCCCGACGAGTTCGGAGCCCTTGTGCCGGGCGACGATGCGGTCGGCAACGTCCTCGCCGAGCTCACGCGCGAATTCCGACAATCTGGCCTGCGCGAGCAGATATCGCTCCGTCGTACCGGTGAACTCCGACTCGACGACGACATAGTCGATATCCGGCCCCACCGCGATAGCGAGGTTGGCCGGGAGCGTCCAGGGGGTCGTCGTCCAGATGAGAGCCAGCTCGCCGGACTCGAGTCGAGCGCCGACGGTGACGGCGGGGTCTTGCCGGTTGCGGTAGGACTCCTCATCCATCCGAAGCTCATGGGTCGACAAGGGGGTCTGGTCATTCCAGCAATAGGGCAGGCACCGGAATCCCTCGTAGATGAGCCCCTTATCGTAGAGCGTCTTGAACGCCCAGAGAACCGACTCCATGAATGGCGCGTTCATGGTTTTGTAGTCGCCCTCAAAGTCGACCCAGCGTGCCTGACGCGTCACGTATTCGCGCCACTCCCCCGCATACTTCATGACCGAGGACCGACATTTAGCGTTGAAGGTCTCGATTCCGATTTCGAGGATTTCTTCTTTTGTCTTGATGCCGAGCTGGCTCATCGCCTCAAGTTCGGCGGGCAACCCGTGGGTGTCCCACCCGAAACGGCGCTCAACGCGGCGGCCGCGCATCGTTTGGTAGCGCGGGACGATGTCCTTGACGTACCCCGTCAGGAGGTGGCCGTAGTGCGGTAGTCCGTTCGCGAAGGGCGGCCCGTCGTAGAAGACGAACTCGTTCGCGCCCGCCGCGCCGGCCTCCCGCGCCTCGATCGAGGCGGCAAACGTGGCGTCTTCCTCCCAATAGGCCAGGACGCGTTCCTCGATCTCCGGGAAACGTGGGCTGGCCACGACACCGAATGCGGCGCCGGGGGTGCCGGTGTTGACCTTGGGGTACGTCATGGGGTGTCTCCTGGCGGTTGCGTCGTCGTCGTCCTCACTCACGAGGACGACGTCGCCACCGGCCAGTCTTGGCCGTTAGCCCACCGCGGTACCACCTCGCTTGCCGTTCGCCACCCCCGCGAACTTGCGCACGGGGCGCGAGGTGCGTGGACGGCATACGACCGCTCTTGCCTGAGGCCGTGTCGTGGCCCAAACGTCCGGTTCTAATAGGTCCCCCGAGGGGTTCCGTTCTTCCGGAAGGCTCGCCGCTGATAACGACTCGAACGCCAGGGGCCCGATTCTAGTCGGCGCGCGCGCTGGGGTCGACCGTTGTGATGTCGAGCGGGGCGGCCCGGTCGGTGGGACCAGGAGCGATGCGGACAGAGGCGACGGGGCCGGGGGCGGTGCGGACAGAGGCGACGGGGCCGGGGGCGGCGCAGACAGAGGCGTCGGGGCCGGGGGCGGCGTTGACCGCCGCGAGCATGGCCAGACCCGCGGTCGTGAGTTCGCGTCGATCGTCGCCGAGCCGCCGCGTCAGGTGCTGCCCGTCCAGGTGAGCGAGGACGGCGAGGGCAACCCGGCGCGAGGTCCCCCACGCCGCACGGGCCGCGCTGACTGTCACGGGTTGGGGCAGGTCGGGCAACCGGGCCAATGCCCAGGCGGCGGCGTCGGGCCCGACGAGGAGACCCCCGGTCAGCCGCAGCCACCACCGCGCTGCCGCACCCGCGCCAAGGGCCGTCCGATCGAGCCCCCACGCGGCCAGCTGAGCAGCGCTCGGCGAGTCCAGCGGGTTCGCGGCCAGCCTTGCGGCAAGTGCCTCGCTGCCCGTATGCCGCGCCCGCTCGCCCGGCGCCGCTGCGGCGGGTGGGGCCGGCAAACTGACAGGGTCGCGGCCCCGCGGATTCACGGGGTCTCGGCCCGGCGGACTCAGGGAGTCTCGGCCCGGCGGACTCAGGG
>CAZACX010000049.1:12154-14510 GCA_964483685.1 uncultured Intrasporangiaceae bacterium | reverse complement strand
GGGGTCTCGGCCCGGCGGACTCAGGGAGTCTCGGCGTGGCCGGGAGCGGGTCGGTGGATGGGGGTCGAGGACCGTCAATCCGCCGAGGATGACCCGGGCGCTCGAGTCTCGCACGACGCCACGATCGCCGGCGGCGAGGACGAGGGGTTCGGCGAGCACGATCCGGTCGGGTGCGGTGATTTCTGCGGCGATCGTCCGGCTGCCAACGCTGAGGAGGACGTGTCGTGGCCAGCGGCGACCCCCCGGCGTGCGGGCGACAACGAGGCGGCGACTCGGGCTGAGCGGCGAATCCACCGGGACCAGCGCCTCCCCACGGGCGATCTCGGACACCGCAACGCCGCGCACGTTGACGGCCACCCGGGCGACCGCCTCGACGCCGACCACGGGCTCACCAAGACACTGCAATCCGCGGATCCGCCCCCGTCCATCCCGCAGTTGCAGCGTGTCGCCCACGTGCAGAGCGCCCCCCACGAGGGTGCCAGTGGCGACCGTTCCGATCCCGGCGAGGGTGAAGACCCGGTCAACCCATAACCGCGTGGGCGTCGGCGGGGACGAGGCGGACTGGTCGAGCTCAGCAATCGCGTCGAGAAGGTCGGCCAGTCCCGCTCCGGTGGTAGCCGAAACGGCGACGATGGTGGCCGCCGACCAGGTGGTCGGCGCCAGCGCGCGGGTCGTTTCGGCCACGGCATCCGCCGGATCGGCGAGGTCGGCTCGGGTGACCGCGACGACGACCTGATCGATCCCGAGGGCAACCATCGCCGCGAGGTGCTGGCGCGTTTGGGCGCGCCAGCCCTCATCCGCGGCAACGACGAGGAGCGCGGCTGGCGCGGGCCCCCACCCGGCGAGCGCGTTGCTGAGGTAGTCGCCGTGTCCCGGGACATCGACCAACGCCACCTCCCCACCCGAGGGCAGCGGCGCCCAGGCGTAGCCGAGGTCGAGGGTCAGTCCGCGTCGCTTCTCCTGGGAGAGGCGATCTGGGTCGGTCCCGGTGAGGGCGCGCACGAGGGTGGACTTGCCATGATCGACGTGTCCCGCGGTCGCGATAACAAGCATCGGGTCACTCAGGCAGGCGGGCGGGCTCGACGCCGGCAATCAAGTCGACGACGAGGTCGTCGAGATCCGTTGGCACACACCGCAAATCGACGAGGCAGCGGCCGCGTTCCACTCGAGCAACGAGGGCCGGACTTCCGCGGCGCAGGCTCGCGGCATACGCCGGCGGCAGTGACAACGCGACCGAGGCGAGCTCAACCCCGGGAGCACCGCCGCCACCGACGCGGGCAATGGCGCCGACAACCTCGACGGGGACGCTGACCGGTAGGCGTGCTGCGAGAGCCTCGGTTCGTCGGCGCAGCTCGGCAACGGGGACGTGCAACGCCTGCTGCACGGGTGGGGGCGGGCCGAGGAGGGTGGCCTCGAGGGCTGCGAGAGTGGTCTTATCGACCCGCAGCGCGCGGGCGAGCGGATGCCGTCGAATGGTCGCGACGGCACGTTCGTCACCGAGGATCAGTCCCGCCTGTGGGCCGCCGAGCAGTTTGTCGCCGCTCGCCGTGACAATGGTGGCCCCATCCCGCAGGCAACTCTCGAGGTCTGGCTCGTTGGGAAGGCGCGGGTCCCGTTGTGGCAGACCGGACCCCACGTCCATGATGACGGGCACCCCGAGTTGTGCGAGGTCAGCCAACGGGACTCCCGCGGTGTACCCGCTCATCGTGAAGTTGCTGGGGTGGACCTTGAGGATGAGTCCGGCCCCAGCATCGATTGCCGCCACGTAGTCGCCGCGATGGGTGCGGTTCGTCATCCCTACTTCGTGGAGGCGCACGCCGATTGACGTGAGCAGCTCGGGCAGCCGAAATCCGGCGCCGATCTCAACGAGCTCTCCCCGGCTGATCGCTACCGGGCGCCCGCTGCTCAACGCGAGAACACTCAATGCGAGGGCCGCGGCCCCGTTGCCGACAACGAGGGCGTCAGCGGCGCCAGGCACGGCAGCGAGGAGTGCGGCCCGCGCTCCCTCCCCGCGGGTTCCTCGCAACCCGGTCTCGAGATCGAACTCAAGGTCGACCGATCCGCTGGCCAGTTCCATGGCCGCTATGGCGCTCTCGGAGAGGGGAGCTCGACCAAGGTTCGTGTTCACGAGCACGCCGGTCGCGTTGATCACGGGGCGCAGCGACGTTCCCGGGTGGTGGTCGGCGGCCGCGAGCGCCAGGACGTGTTCGGGGGCAATCTCCCCGCGGCGGGCGCTTGCTTGAACACGCCGCACGACGGCGCGCGCGCCAGCGTTGCCCCGCGCGGCGATCAACGGTCGCAGGGCGGGGTCGGCGAGGAGGTCATCGGTGCGAGGAATACGGCGCCGAGGGTCCTC
>CAZACX010000049.1:6352-12054 GCA_964483685.1 uncultured Intrasporangiaceae bacterium | reverse complement strand
CCTCCCGCGTCGGTGTCGATGTCGCCCGTTAGCGGAGGCGGACGGGAATCGAACCCGCCAGGCCGAGAGGCTCGGCCTCACCGGTGTTGAAGACCGGGGAGCCCACCAGGACCCGGACGCCTCCAATCGCCAACCTACGGCACGCGCGGTCATCTCGGCCGCCCACTGGGCCGGGGTCGCGGCTAGGGTCAATGAGGTGATTCGGCTGACCTCGTATGCCCGCGGCGGCGGTTGCGCGTGCAAGTTGCCGCCCGGGGAACTCGAGGCGCTGCTCGCCCCGTTGTCCATTCCCGCAACGCCCGACCTGCTTGTCGGGCTCGCGTCCGGCGACGACGCGGCGGTGATCCAGCTCGACGAGGACCGGGCGCTGGTGTGCACGACCGACTTCTTCACCCCGGTCGTCGATGACGCGTTTGAGTGGGGACGGATCGCCGCGACGAATGCCCTTTCGGACATCTATGCCATGGGTGGCACCCCCTTGGTGGCCCTCAATCTCGTGTCTTGGCCGCGCGCCGAACTACCCATGGACCTGCTCACCGAGGTCTTGCGAGGGGCCGCACGGGTCTGCCGCGAGGCCGGGTGCCACCTCGTCGGTGGCCACAGCATTGACGCCGCCGAACCGACCTTTGGACTCGCGGTCACCGGTTGGGCCCACCCAAACCGGCTGTTGCGCAACGACGCCGGCCGCCCAGGCGACCCGTTGACGCTGACGAAACCTCTTGGGATCGGCGCCTTGACCAATCGCCATCAGCGGACCGGCGAAACCTTCCCCCAGGCGATCAACGCAATGACCCAGCTCAACCGGGACGCCTCCCTCGCCGCGTTGGCTGCGGGGGCCCGCGCAGCCACCGACGTCACCGGCTTCGGGCTGCTCGGCCACGCGGCCAAGCTCGCCAGAGCCAGCGGCGTCAGCGCCCATCTCGACTTTGACGCCATCCCAGTACTGGCCGGGGCCCGCGAGGCCATCGCCGCTGGATACGTGCCCGGCGGGGCCCGGCGCAACCTCGACTGGGTAGCCGCCGATCTCGCTCACACCCGCGGGGCCGAGGACCTCCTGCTGCTCGCCGACCCGCAGACCTCGGGCGGCCTCCTCATCTGCGGCGAGATCCCCGGCTCGCCAGTCATCGGGCACCTGAGCGAGCCCGGGGACGCCCTGATCACCATCCGGTGAGTTGCCAGGCGGCCACCGTCACGAGGACCGCGCTCACGACGGTCGCCGCGCGCTCCAATAGCCGGGTGTGCCCGGAGAGGAACGTCTGGAAGCCGGCCCCGGTACCGACCGCGAGTTGGAGGGCGGCGATCGCTCGCGCAAACCCGAATGCCGCGCCAATCAGCGCGCTCTGCCACCACGGCAGATTGGCCGCCAGCATCGTGACGACGAGGATGTAGGGCGCAGCCGAGGGGATGAGAGTGCGCCAGCCGGTGCCATATTCGACGCCGAAGCGGAAGAGTCCCAACGCCATCCCCTCGAAGAAGACCTCCTGCGGGATGAGTTCATCGCGCTGTGGCAGAGCGAGTTTGGCGGACCCAAGATCGCGTATGACGAGTGCGGCCACCGCGAGGAGCGCGACCCCCCAGCGAATCGTTGGTGGGATGGGCGAGAGCAGGCCCGAGCCGAGGGCAAGGATCAACCCGGTGATCAGACCACCGACCGTTGTCCCGGCGGCAAAGGGCACCCAAAGTGCCACGCGTGCTCGGCGGCCCCGGACCGAGGCCATCAGCGCCCAAGCGCTGTTCACGCCTCAAGTGGAGCCGGAGAGCCCGATTGCTGCCACCACGCCGGCGGCGGCGACCATGACCGCGGTGGCGACGCCGAGAACGACGGCGACGCCACTCACGACGGTGGTCATCACCAGCGCGGCGAGCGGGTCACGCAGCCAGCGGCGCCCCGCACCGGTCATGCTCACGTCACAGCCCACGGGCAGATCGAATTGAAGCAGTGCCCGGCGTTGTCACAGGTGTAGCCATCGGAGCAGCGGTAGACGTGACCATCGCTGAACTTCCACTGCCACGCGTCATACGTCCCAGCCCAGCATTGATCGGGACGGTGGAGGAAGTAGCCCGTTGGTGAGGGGGCGCTGCGGTGCCAGCCGACTTCGTTGCCGGCGCCGTGGCGGTACTGCCAGCAGCACGAATAGTCGTTGCATGGCGTCGACGGCCCGCATTTGAGCCCCTGCTCGGTGTGGTTGCTCGCGTAGCTGTCGCACGGGCCGCTGGTTTCATCGGTGTAGTCGAGGAAGTAGGCGGCGTGGGCCTTGTCCGCCAGCCTATTGACCAGGCCAAGCCCGCCGAGGGCGAAGCCTAAGGTGGCCCCGCTCGCGACCCGGAACGCAGCCCGCCGGGGTCGGGGCGTACTCGAAAGCCGCCGACGCAAATGTGCGACATCGGTCTCGGGGAGGTCGGCGAATGTCGTCATCTCTTCTCCTTCGCGTGCAGCGGGATCGTGGGACGCAGCCAGTCCCGCACGTGCGTCGGGCTTTCGGGCATCAACGTTGCGGTGATCGTCCCGTGGGCGTCCACGGCCATGAGGAAGGGCGCACCGGGGACACCGAGTTGGTCAAAGAGCGACCCGGCTTCGGGAAGGCAGCGAAGGTCGCGACCCCCAACCCCCGCACAGTCGCCGAGCGAAGCGACGACCAACTCGCCGTCGGGTATGAAGGTCACCAGGTCAACGAGGACCTCGTGGCAGGCCGCACACGTCGGGGACGAAAAGAGGATGACACCGGCGCCGGGTGGCCGCAACGGCGCAAGTGGACCCGTCGCGGGGATAGCGAAGCCGACGAGTCGACGGGCGTCGAGGCTATCCACACCTCCCACGCCTCCTCGGGCCGACGATGCGGAGAGCGCGGCGACCTGGCGGACTACGCCCGCGACGACGAGGACAAGCAACGCCAGCACACACCAGGCGAGCGCCAGCGCGGCGCTGGAGAAGCTCACGGGGTCACCACGATCGGCCAATCCCGTACCGACGATCCGGTGATGCTCTTGTCCGGTCTCATCGGCTGGTCCTCGCGCCGGCCGCTGACCAGGCCAGCGTCGGTCGGGCGGGCAGCTGCCTCGCCGTGGGCACGATAGCGAGGGCTGCGGCGAGGGCGAACGCGGCGAGCCCGACAACAACGACGTCGGTGCTCGATGCCGGGATCGGGCCACCGCCAGCGCCCGCGGCGATCAACGCCCCGACGGCGACCAGCACGGCACGAGCGACCGTCCATCCGCCCAGGGGCGCCTCCCCGAGGCCGCATCCGCACGCCACCGTGGTGCCTCGAATCCGCGCGGCGCGCCACGCGAGCGCGGCATACCCGGCGAATCCGGCGAACAGGACGGCCAAGACCAGGGCCACGGGTACCAGCCGGCCCCCGAAGGTGACTTCTGGTGAGGGAGCAACACCCGAGGCGCCAACACCTGAGGCGCCAGCGGACGTGGTCATGGCGACCACCCCGGGCACGAGGGTGAACGTCGCGGCGCAGGCGGCGAGCTCAGCCACCGGCAGCAGCCACCGCATCGGCGCGATGACCCGGGCCGGGAGGACGGCATGCGCGCGAAGCGCACCCTGCAACGGCGAACCACGGCGCAGGTGGTCGACGCCACTGACCAGCAGCAACAGTGCGGCCGCGAAGACGAACGCGTTCGTCATCCGAGTGTCACCCGGACCCGGGCCATGGCGCGCGCGACGACGTCAAGGTCCGTGCCCGGCCGCGCGATGGCATAGGCAACGACCTGCGCGGCGTCGAGCACAAGGTAGGGCTCCCGTTCCTGGGACCCGCTGCGGCTGAGGGTTCCACCTTCGACGGGTATGCCGGGCCCCCCGGCCCGCTCGCTGCCCTGCGCCCGCCGGACGTCGAGCAGAAAGCCCGTGCCCGGGGCCAGGTCGACGACCTGGGCGACACCGGGAGCCCGCCGCGCGGACCAGGTCAGACCGCGGCCGAGGGTTGCCGATGGTCCGGTCGATCCGGGTGTCAGGCGCACCCGCGCGAGCACAGCGGCGAGGTCCGCCAGGTCGACCCGTGGCCCGCTCGTGCCAAAGACCCGGTCCTGACCGACGGTAAGCGCGAACACTCGTCCCTGTGTCGAGCGGCCGCCGAGGGCCCCGTGACGCAGGGTGGCGGTGCGAAGGTCGATGGTGGCGCTCAACCGTGACCCGGTGCTGCGCAAGTAGAAGTCGAGGGCGGCGGGACCCCCGGCGTTGAGTTCGAGCTCGCGGCCGCCGTCAACGATGACGGCGCTGCGGACTGGCTCGGGCAGCGCCCGCGCATCAGGGACCGTGATGTGGACCCTTTCCCCGGTGAGCAGGGTCGAGGTGGACTTCACGGCAATGTCCTTCCGTAGAGGTCGCGGACAATGGCCGGGACAGAAGCGGGGCCCCCAACGACGACGCCGCTTCGGTCCGTCAGAGTGTCTAAAGCCGCCCGCACCGAGGCGGGCAGCGTCAGGCCGTTCGATAACAACAGGGGGTACATCCCGGCCCCCGCGGCTGCCGCTCCAGTGATGGAGTCGGGGAAATCGACGCCCGTGGCCAAATAGCTCACCGCGGTGTCGCGGGGGAAGCGGGCCGCAACCGCCGCGGACACGGCATACCGGTCGGTGCCGGAGATCCGTTCGGCCCCACCGGAAGCGAACGTCGCGAGCGTCGCGAGGGTCGCCTCCGAGATCGTCGCTGGACCGCCGAGCACGACGATGCGTCTTGGTGCGAGCCGGGTGAGGGCTGCTGCCGTGTCCGCGGGCACGGCGGTGCCGACGGTGAGGAGCAGCGGAGCGCCCCCGCGGGCCGCGAGCGGTGCGCCGGAAAGTGCGTCCGCAAAGCCTTGTCCGGACGCGACGTAAACCTCGGGCAGCCCGGCCGCGAACTGCTCGCTGACTCGCGCCGCGACCGCATACCGGTCCGGGCCCTCGATCCGGGTGGTCGCCCCGGTTGTGAACGTCGCGAGCCGCGCCGCCACGGTGGGCGTCACCGAGACGGTCCCGCCGAGGATGACGATCCGGGCCGGTCGAAGGCGCGTGAGCGCGGCTGCGACGGCGGTGGGGACTTCGTCGGGGCGCACGAGCAGGACTGGGCCGCGTTCGCGGGCGGCCAGCGGCACCGCGGCGAGCGCATCGGCATACGAGTCGCCGCGGGCAACGAACACCGGCGCGCCGACCGGATAGGTGTCGGCGATGGCTGCGGAGACGGCATACCGGTCCGCCCCGCTGATCCGCGTCGTCTGGGCGAGGCGGCATGTGAAGATCTGGACGTTGTCCACGTCCCACGCCGTCGACCGTCCGGAGACATAACTTTGCTCGAACCAGGTGGTCAACCAGCCACCCTCCTCGGTTGCCGCCTGCGTGAGGTCCACCGCGGACCCGGCCCAGGAGGTCGTCGCCGCGACACTCACGGCGACGGAGTTGCTCGCGACGACCGCGCTGCGGGTGCCCTGGGTTCCGCGGGAGGCGAAGGCGAGCCACGTCGGCCCGCTCGCACGCACCGGTTGGAGATAGAAATAGTCCGTCGGGTCGCTTGAGGAGCCCGACAGTGTCGATCTCGCTACGCGCGAGCCCTCGGCTGCAGCCACGGTCGTCACCTGAGACCAGCCGTCGTTGAAGCGCGGCTGCGGGATGCTGCGCTCAAATCCCTCTTGCTGGAGGGTCGACGACCGGGACTGCCCCTCGGGACACGGCGCCTCCCCGGTCGGGAGTTGCTGCCAGCTCGGCGTTGGCTCGGCAGCCCC
>CAZACX010000049.1:4000-6252 GCA_964483685.1 uncultured Intrasporangiaceae bacterium | reverse complement strand
ACGGCGCCTCCCCGGTCGGGAGTTGCTGCCAGCTCGGCGTTGGCTCGGCAGCCCCCGCGGAGGCAGACCCAACGCTCAGGGCTCCCACGACCGCAAGCGCCACCCCGGCCTGTCGCCACCACGTGCGCGTGTGCCAAATCACTCGATCAGCCCCCGTCATGAATGCGCCTGCATCCGTGGCCAACCTAACGAAGAAGTCCAAGCGTGGCTACCCCCGAAGCGGCACGCTGAACTGATCATCGCTGCCACGGCTGCGCGCAGGAAGCACCCGCCGGCGCGTGTTCACCGCGCTGCCTCATCCGGCCCTGCACCACCCGGCGCGGTATCAGGCACCGCCGCGGACACTCTTTGGCGGTGAGGTCACGCGCGGGCGTGGCCGCCAGCCCCGGAGGAAGCCATGGCCGTGCTCGAGGTCCTACCCCTGATCAAGCTCCCGTCGTCGTGGCCGCTGCCAGTCGTCGCGACCCTGGCCATGACCGTTCTCGCCGGGCTCGACCTGCTCGGCGCCGTCGCCGCCAAGGAGTGGGCCGAGAGGCAGAACGCCACCGCGGCCCTCCTCGGTGTCCTCGCGTTCGTCGTGCTGTTCTGGGTCTACGCGTCCGCGCTGCAGTACGCCGAGCTCGCGGTCGTCACCATGGGCTGGATCGTCTTGCTGCAAGTCGGGGTCGTGATCATCGACCGCGTCCATTTCGGCAACGCGCTCCCCGCCGACAAGATCGGCGCGCTCGTCATCATCCTCGTCGCGCAGGGCTACCTCGTGCTCGCGCCCGGCTCGGCAAGCGCCTGAGCGCTCGGCCCTGAGGCGGTGAGCGTGCTGCACCCGCGCAGAGGTGCGGCGGCGCGCGGAGGCACGCGGCATACTCTCGGCCATGACTGACCACGCTGGGACGGCTGCCTCCGGCCCCCCTCGCACCCGACCCGTCGCAGCCGCGCTGAACCAATGGTTTCGCCGACCCCCGCGGATCCACGGTGAAGTCGACCACGAGCGCACAGTCAGCTTCCTCGAACTCTTCTACGACCTCGTCTTCGTCGTCCTGGTGAGCCAGGTGGCTCACACTCTCGCTGTCCACCCCACGTGGCACGGACTCCTCGACTTCGTCGTCGTCTTCTCCCTCATCTGGATCGCCTGGCTCAACGGCTCCCTCCACCACGAGGGCCATGGCCGCGAGGATGGCCGGGGGCGCGGCAACATCTTCGGGCAGATGTCGATCCTCGTCGTCCTCGCCGTGTTCACCGCCCACGCGACGACTACCGATGGACGCGACTTCGCCCTTACGTACACGGTCTTGATCTGCTGGATTGCGTGGCAGTGGAACACGGTTCGGCGCCACGATGTCGTGCCGAGGTATCGGCGGATCGCCGGGCGCTACATCCTCATGCTTGTCGTGAGCGCAGCCCTCATGCTCGTCAGCACCTTCTTGCCGCAGGGGGCCAGGTTCGCGGTGTGGGCGCTCGTGGTGGCGATCAATGCGTTCGCGCCGCTGGTCGATGTGCGTCACGGCGATGATCGCCAGCTTGGCCTGATGCCGACGGAGTCGCTCGTTGAACGCTTCGCTCTGCTGACGATCATCATGCTCGGCGAGGTTGTCGTGGGGGTCGTCAACGGGGTCACCGAGACCGACCGCAGCCCCTTGGTCATCGTCACGGCCTTGCTGGCGTTGGGCATCGGGTTTGGCTTCTGGTGGAACTACTTCGACCTCGTCGGGCGCCGGCTGCCGCGCGCCACCTACCGCGCCTTCCTGCCGTGGGTGTTCTTCCACTTGCCCCTGACCATGGCCATCGCCGGTTCTGGAGCCGGGATGGTCGGCCTCATCGCGCACGCCACCGATGCCCACACTCCGGCCGGTGTCGGGTGGCTGGTGGCCGGGTCGTCGGCGGCGCTCCTGGTGCTCATCGCGCTCATCTCCACCCGGATTGAGTACGCCAGCGCCCCGCTGCGCGTCCTGGTGCCGCTCATGCAACGCCGACTGGTGGCCGGGGCTCTGGCCTGCTTGGCCGTCGGCGTCGTGATGCCGGCACCGTGGCTGTTTGCGCTTCTGGTCGCCCTCGTCCACATGTTCTTTTGGGCATCGCTGTTCGTCTCGCTCGCCCGGCATACCGACCATTTCGTCTCCGGCACCGGCACTGTCACGGGCACCGGCACTGTCACGGGCACCGGCACCGTCACGGGCACCGGCACCGTCACGGGCACCGGCACCGGCACGGATGAGCGCGTTGGCTGACGCCGACGACGTACGCCGCATCGCGACGTC
>CAZACX010000049.1:0-3900 GCA_964483685.1 uncultured Intrasporangiaceae bacterium | reverse complement strand
CGGCACGGATGAGCGCGTTGGCTGACGCCGACGACGTACGCCGCATCGCGACGTCACTGCCCGACGTGGTTGAGATCTCCAGCGCAGGATTCGACTTCCGGGTGGCCAACAAGGGCTTCGTCTGGTCCTATCCCGAGCGCCTGCCCGGGCGCCCGCGACAGATCCGCACCGATATTGCGGTGGTGTTCGTCGGTGACGAGGCGGAGAAGCAGGCACTGCTGCTGGGCGAGCCCGACCTCTTCTTCACCGCACCGGGCTATGAGGGTGCGCCCTTGGTGATGTTGCGGTTGGCGCAGGTCGGCGTCGACCGGCTTCGCGAGCTTCTCACCGATGCGTGGCAGATGCGCGCCCCCGAAGAGCGCGGCGAGTGACCTCGCCGGTTGGCGCCTGCCGTCGTTCTTCCTCGTGGCTGGACTTCGTCGTCTCCGTGATCTAGCCTGCGCATGGAACGAAACCGTTTCGTTCCATGCGCATCGCCACGCTGATGCCGTTCATCACCACGTGGGAGGCGGGCCAATGACACCCGCAGAGGTCGCCGCCCACAGCCAACGCCCCCGAATCGACGGGGAGCGCGAGCAACAGATCTTCCTCGCGACCCTGACCGTCCTGGCCGAGGTGGGTTACGACAACCTGACCCTGGATGCCGTCGCCACGGCGGCCCACGCATCGAAGGCCACCCTGTACCGCCGCTGGAACGGCAAGCTTCTCCTCGTCATCGACGCGCTGAAATCCATGAAGGCACCCACGTTCGTGCCGGACACGGGCAGCCTGCGTGAAGACCTGCTCGCCACGTACTGCTCGGCTGGCGGGGTGACCGACCACGCGTCGGTCGACACGTTCGCCAGCGTGCTGACCGCGATCACCCGGGATCCCGACTTCGCCGAGGTCTTCCGGACAGAGATCCACGAACCAAAGATGATCGCCGCTCGGGCTATCTACCGGCGGGCCCAGGAGCGCGGTGAGATCGCCGACGATGTCGACATCGACCTCTTCGTGCACTCGTTGACCGGGATCGTCCTGCATCGCCATTACGTCCTCGGCGGCTTCCCCGACCATGACCTCGTGGCTCGGGTCCTGGACCAGATCATTCTCCCGGCGTTGCACCACACGCCTAGCCCCCACTGACCTGGGCTATTAACTGCCCACCATCCTCGAAAAGACTCCTCATGACGACCACCATCTCCACCGACGCGCAGCAGAAGATTGCGCCGAAGGAACTGCACCTGGGCTGGGCCCTCGTGCTCATCTCCGTTGCCCAACTCATGATCGTGCTAGACGGCACTATCAGCAACATCGCTCTGCCCTACATCCAAGCCGACCTCGGCTTTTCCGATTCCGGGCTGACCTGGGTCGTGACCATCTATGCCCTCGCCTTCGGCGGGTTGCTGCTGCTCGGCGGCCGGCTTGGCGATCTCTTCGGGCGCCGCCGCATGTTCGCCATTGGGCTGGGGATCTTCGCTCTCGCGTCGCTGCTTGGCGGCATCGCGGACAGCCCGGCGATGATCCTGGCCGGGCGCGCTCTTCAAGGCGTCGGCGGCGCGCTCGCCTCACCTGCAGCCCTGGCTCTGATCACGACAATGTTCCCTGCCGGCCCGCAGCGCAACCGGGCCATGGCCGTGTATGCCGCGATGTCCGGTGCGGGCGCCGCGGTCGGTCTGATCCTCGGCGGCTGGCTGACCGGCCTCCACGTCAACCTCCTTGGTTCTGACGTTGCCGGGTGGCGCCTGACCTTCCTCATCAACGTGCCGATCGGCATCGTTGCGGCGATCTTGGCCACGAAGCTGTTGAAAGAATCGACGGCCAGCGCGGGTGGGCTCGACGTCCCCGGCGCAGTGACGGGCACCAGCGGTTTGCTTGCTTTGGTGTATGGGTTGTCGCTGGCCGGAGACTCAACCCAAGGCTGGGGCTCCTCGCGCACCATCGCGTTCCTCGTCGCCGGTGTCGCGTTCCTTGTTGCCTTTGGTGTGATCGAGAGCCGCGCAGCCAACCCGCTACTGCCGTTCCGGATCTTCATGAACCAGTCGCGGGCCGCCAGCTTCGCGGCGATGTTCCTCTTGCCCGCGGCGATGTTCGCGATGTTCTTCTACCTCAGCCTCTACATCCAGCAGGTCATGGACTACTCGCCGCTGCGAGCCGGGTTCGCGTTCCTGCCGTTCTCCGCAGGAATCGTCGTCGCGGCAGGCCTGTCCTCGAACCTGATCAACCGGGTCAACCCGCGCTACCTGGCCGGCTTCGGGACACTGTTGGCCGCGATGGCCCTGTTCGGGTTCTCGCGCCTGCCGTACGACACCGAGTTCCCGGTTGAGGCTGTCACCGCCAACTACGCGACCGACATTTTGCCGTTCATCCTGATGATGTCGTTCGGTATGGGCTTTGTGTTTGTGCCGCTGACCCTCACGGCCGTCCACGGTGTTGCCGCCGAAGACTCCGGCATCGGGTCCGGCGTGCTCAACACCATGCAGCAGGTCGGCGGTGCCCTGGGGCTGGCCACCCTGTCCACGGTGTTCGCCCGCGTCGCGACCTCCACCGGAAACGACCTCGCCGCAGCAGGCAAGGAGGCCGCAGCCGCATCCGGTGCGCCGATGCCGACCGCGGACCAGATGGCAGCGATGCAGGAGATCGCGCGTTGGCAGGTCTTCACCGATGCCGCCACCAGCTCGTTCGTCGTCGGAGCGTGCCTGATGGTGCTCGGCTCGTTGATCGTCTGGGTGTTCCTTGACGTCAAGCACGATGAGCTGGCCGCGGATGGTGCGGACGTGCCGGTCCACATGGGCTGAGGCCGTGCGGGCCGCGGAATACGGTCGTGGGACGACGGGTTGGGGCGATCATGACAACGAACCCCGCAGTGGTGGCGACCGCGTATGGCGAGCCCGACGTACTCACCCTGATTGACACCGAGCGGCCCGTCCCCGGCCCGGGACAGCTCCTCATTGAGGTCCGCGCCGCGGGCGTCAACCCGCTCGATCACAAGCTCTACGGGGGCGGTTTCGGTACCAACCCTGACGCGCTTCCGATGCGCCTCGGCCTCGAGGTCAGCGGCGTCGTCGCCGAGATCGGTCCGGATCACAATGAGGGCGAGGCGCTCGCGGTCGGTGACGCGGTCCTTGCGAGCGTGAGTGGTGGCTATGCGACCTATGTCGTGGCGGACCGCGCTGACGTGTTTGCCAAGCCCGACACGCTGTCGTTCGAGGAGGCGTCCGGTCTGCTCGTGACCGGCCCGACTGCGGTCGACCTGCTCGCGGCGACGCGGGTCGAGGCGGGAGACACCGTCCTGGTTCATGGCGCGTCGGGCGCCGTCGGTTCGCTGGTCGTTCAGCTCGCCACGGCCAAGGGCGCCCGCGTGATCGGAACCGCCCGCCCCGAGCGCCACGACGAGGTGCGTGCGCTCGGCGGCGAGGCGGTCGCCTACGGTCCCGGTCTGGTCGAGCGCATCCATGAGCTCGCACCTGAAGGCATCACCGTGGCCCTTGACGCGGTGGGGACCGATGAGGCGATCGACGCCTCGGTCGAGCTCGTCGCTGACCGGACCCGGATCGCAACGATCGCGAACTTCGCCAAGGCTCCCGCTCTCGGAATCCAGGTTCTGACCGGCGGCGGCCCGTCAGCCGAGCGTCGGGCGCAGGCTCGCCAGAGCCTGGTCGAAGCGGCCGGAGTGGGCACCCTCACGGTGAAGGTCGACCGGACGTTCGCGCTCGGCCAAGCCGCGGACGCCCACACGTACCTCAAGAGCGGCAAGGCCCAGGGCAGGCTCGCCCTCATCCCCTAATCCACCGACCCAGCCGGCCGCGGGCCGGCGGTTAGATTGCCCTCTGTGGCGGACGTGTTCGGGCAGTGCGACTTCTCGATCCGGCTCGACTGGGGGCCCGTAGGCGCGGCGGAGATGCAGGCCGACGTCTGCGT
>CAZACX010000048.1:5675-21243 GCA_964483685.1 uncultured Intrasporangiaceae bacterium | reverse complement strand
CAACTCTCATCGGCGTGTCGGACCAGAAACACCCTTCGTCGGACAGTCCCCACGGTCCAGCGGCAAAGGGAGGCGTTGTGGAGTGGAGGCCTGTCAGGATTCGCGATCAGGGACGCCGTCCTTGTTGGCCCCGTCGGGCTCAACCCATTCGAGCGAGATCCCGTCGGATGTAGCGCAGATGCGCCCACTCCTCCTCCACCGGTGAAGATCTGGCCGATCTCGTCTCTGACGCTCACCCCTCCTGTGGGTTGGTCCTCCATCGGCGCCAGGCCTGCCACGCGCCTGTGGACCAGAGCGCCCAGGCGACCAGGACGGGCTGGAAGACCAGGCGCAGAGCGCGCGCCGGGTCGCTGTCGAGCCCGAATGCGTCCGTGTGCGTGAGGTACTGCGAGATGTTGCCTGGAAACACCGCGACGAAGAACATCGCAACAACCCACCCGACGCATGGTCGGAACCGGCGGGGCGCCACTGCCAGAGCGGCACCGAGGACGAGCTCCACGACGCCCGACGCGACCACGACGACATCGGGGTCCACTGGAATCCAGGACGGGACCTGTGCCTGGAACTCCTCACGTAGCGAGGTCAGATGGCCCAAGCCCGCGCCCACCAGAAATGCCGCCAAGGCGAGCCGGCCCAAGACGCGGACCGCGGAGTCCGCGGAGGTGATCGTCATGGATGCCATTGTGCGCCGCGGTCCGGGCGGGTGCCGCACCGCCGTGTATGACGCCGACGTCCCGTTGGCAGGAGAACCGATCAGTGGCCGCGCACAGCAGGCCCAGCGGGTCCCCCGGCGACCGCCAAGCCGGCCACCATCCGCAGGCCCTGCCGATGCGGGGAAGAACCCCCGCGCACGGGCACGGTTGTCGGCATGGTCGGACGTCCTCGTCGCAGCGGTGGGGTGGAAGATCGGATGCGGTCGCGCTCAGCTGGGCGCCGGGCGCGCCGCGTCGGCCGAAAGGTCCGCGATGCCGGTAGCGGTCACCAGGCGCAGTCGCTGGACGTCGACGCTCGTGACGTAGTCGTCAACGCGGTCGAGGAAGTACCGGGTCGTGGCCTGCGACTCGTGCTCGGCCAGGGCATCTTCGCTCGTGTAGAGCTCGTAGAAGATGCGGACGTCGGGCTCACCAGCGAGCGCGTGCACCGCGTATACCAACGTGCGGGGCTCGTGGGCGGCGATGCCCGCCACCGTGTCGCGCATCAACGCATCGAACGCCTCGGCTCGCCCGGGCCTGAGCGCGAACCGGACCACCAATCCGAACTGGGACATCTGCTCCTCCTCGGTACGAGCGCACCCTCCCACGTCGGGGGCTCCGGCACGGTGAGAATGGCGGCCCCGAACGCTCATGTCGCACCTGTCATTCGCCGGTTTCGTGCGATAACCGTGCGAAATCTCCGTCGATTCGCGTCCATCTGCGTCCACTCCTGTCCCAATGGCGGCAGCGCCTCAGGAGCAGCACGGGACGAGGGGGATTCAGCAGGACCTACGTTGAGCTGACGGGGAGACTCGAACTCCCAACCGCCTGTTTACAAGAGCCAATCTGCCAAGACGCAAGATCGCTCTGACCTGCAACAACACCAACCTTCCGGCACTCGTGCACCGGATCCTGCCGCCCGCGTGCCATATGAATGGGCGCCGATGTCCGCTTGTGGCACGGAAATTCGCTGACACACCGGCCCCGAAGGCGCGACGCGTGGGTCCTCGATCCGCTCAGTCTGGGCCGCCACGGTCTCGCGCCGGCCTTTCGACCGGCACCAAAATATACCCACATTTGGGTATATAGTAGCTTGCATGAGTTCAAGAGACCGTCTGCGTCTTCGCCTGGCGGCGCTGATCGAGGCTGCCGGTTTCAACCAGAGCCAGGCGGCGCATGCGGTCGGGTGCACGCCTTCGCGACTGGGCGACTACCTGGCCGGTCGCACCGTCCCCTCAGCACTGGTTCTGCTCGACCTCGAAGACGCAGCCGAGCAGGCAGCAGACCGCACGTGGATGCGGGCCTCGGATGTCATCGACGCAGTCGCTACCCACTGCGACTCAGATCCGGTGTGGGCCATGCGGATGCTGCTCCAAGGACGTGACCAGTCCCTCGCACTGAGCACGCCGGCCCGTCGCGCGATCTGGGCCACGGGCTCCCCACGACTGCCTTTGACTGGCCCGTGGAAGACGCTGGCGCACACCATCCTGCGCGAGACCGCGCGCGACGGGCGGCCGATCCCCAAGTGGCTCGCTGCCCCCATGCCGCTACGCGAGCCTTGGGCCCCGCTTCCGTTGAGGCAGGGGCGAGCATTGGACGACGGCCTTGCCGCGCTCGGCATCGAAATCAACGAGCGTGAGCTGGTCACGGCGTGACCTTCGACCTCGACGCGGCCCAGATCCGCCAGCTGCTGGACGAACTCGACCAACGCCTCGGTGCCGCTGGGATCGCGGCGACTGTCTACGTCGTCGGAGGCGCCGCGATCTCGCTCCACCTTCCCGACGCAGACCGCCGGACTCAAGACATCGATGGCATCACGACCGATGACCGGGTCGCCCACATCGTTGCGCAGATGGCCGACGAGCTCGGCCTGCCCGAGGGGTGGCTCAACGGAGCCGCCCGCCCGTTCCTCCCGCCCATCCCCGCTGATGCGCTCACACCACCCAGCTCCCCAGGGCTGCGAGTTCAGTTGGCATCACTCGAGCAGTTGCTCGCCATGAAGCTGGCGGCAGGCCGAGCACGCGATGCCGCGGACATCACCGCCCTGGCAACGGTGCTGCAGGTGGACCCGGAGGAAGCGGTCCAACTGACGCTCAAGGCATACGGGGTGGAGGCACTCGAGATGATGACCAACCTGGAGGACGTCACGCACGACGCGCAGGCACTCATCGCCGAGCGTCCACGAGACTGACCAGCCAGTGGCACCTGGACGCATCATCCTGGCGGCAGGGCGTTGGCGCTCCCTCGGTGGCCGTGGCGGTCGTTTGCGGTTCAGCCGTTGGACGGCGCCTCATCCGCCGTGGCCGCCGTTGCCGGTGCGGCTGGTTGGAGTGTCCAGCTGGCGAGGAGGCGTAGGGCTTCGTCGGCGGCGCTGTCGGGTGGCGCGGTGTAGACGTTGATGCGTTGACCAGTGTCGCCGGCCAGCTCGAACGCTTCGTAGTCGAGCTCGATGTCCCCCACCAACGGGTGGTGCAGCCGCTTGCGGCCGGTTCGGTGGTATTTCACGTCGTGTGCTGCCCAGCGAAGTCGGAAGTCCTCGCTGCGGGTGGACAGCTCGCCGATGAGGTCGGTGAGGTTCTTGTCGTACGGGTCGCGGCCCGCCTCGACGCGCAGGAACGCGACGCAGTCGTTGGCGCTCTTTTCGTAGTCGACGAAGAAGTCCCCGGCGTGCGGGTCGAGGAAGATGAACCGAGCGCTGTTCGGGTGCCGGCCTGGTCCGGCCTGGTCGTACAGCGGGCTGTAGAGGGCTCGACCGAGGTCGTTGGCGGCAAGAACATCGAACCGGCCGTTGCGCAGGTAGGCCGGCATCGGCATCTGGTCGAGAATCCGCTGGATGACCGGGCGCACCAAGGTCCTGGCGGGGGTCCGGCGCGGCGACTGCTTGCTACGCGGTATGGCCAAGGTGCGGACCAGGCGGTGCAGATGGTCGCATTCGGCATCATCGAGCTGCAGCGCGTGGGCAATGCCGTCCAGGACGCTCTCGGACACCACGCCGACGCTGCCGCGCTCGAGCCGGGTGTAGTACTCGACACTGATACCCGCGAGCAGAGCCACCTCTTCCCGGCGCAGCCCGGTGACGCGGCGGTTGGCGCCGTATACGGGTAGCCCCGCTTGGTCGGGCGTGAGCTTGGCGCGGCGGGTGCTGAGGAACTCGCGCAGGTCGGTCTTGGCGGTCACGCCTTTCACGGTACGGCGCGCAGCGCGACGTGACAGGCCCTGTCAGTACCCGTCTCGACAGGGCCTGTCGAGACGTCAACAGGTGCCGTTTCCTTGAAGCGTGACCTCGACAGCCACCTCCCCGAAGGCTCCTGCAGCGACCGCCCCGCGCACAGGGGTGGCGTCGCCGATGACTGCCCACAAGCAACGGTCACAGGCTGGCCTTGGTCCTGAGCCAACAGGGAGAGGTACCCCTTTGATCGGGTGTTGCGCGCTGCTGACGGTCGACATCGTCGGCGCTCTCGCGGTCGTCGTCCCCGCAGAGAGGAACCACCATGCCTGACTGGTCCAGCCAAGCCCTGCGCACCTTGGCCTCGGCCGAGGAGGTGCACCTGGCCACGCGACGTGCGAACGGGACCCTGCGCAGTCCGCGCATCATCTGGGTCGTCACCGACGGCCAGCGCGTGTTCATCCGATCGACCAACGGACCCGGCGCCGCCTGGTACCGGGCAGCTACCGCCACCAGGGCTGGACAGCTCACGGCCAGAAGCGTTGCCTACGACGTCACGTTCACCCTCGTCGACGACGACGCGGACCTGGCCGCCGCCGACGCCGGCTACCGGGCCAAGTACGGCCGCTACGCCAGCATCATCGACCACCTCGAGGAGCCGGGCCCACGATCCGCCACGCTCGAAGTCCACCCAGCCTGACCACTTGCGTCACCGGCCGTCCGGCACCACCAATACCACCACTCAAGGAGACCCGAAGTGAAGGCAGCCATCTTCAAAGGCAAGGACACCATCGAGGTCGGAACGCGCCCCGAGCCCCGCATCGAGGACCCGACCGACGCCGTCGTCCGCGTCGTGCGGGGCTGCGTGTGCGGCTCGGACCTCTGGTACTACCGCGGCATCAACGCTCACAAGGTCGGCAGCATCGGCCACGAGTACATCGGCGTCATCGAGACCGTCGGCCCGCAGGTGCGCGACCTGGCCGTCGGCGACTTCGTCATCGCCCCGTTCACCTACAGCGACGGCACCTGCCCGGCCTGCCAGGCCGGCTACCAGTCCAACTGCCTCCACGGCGGCGCGTTCGGCAACGGCGACACCGACGGGGGCCAGGGCGAGAAGGTCCGCTCACCCTTCGCCGACGCCACCCTCGTCAAGGTCCCCAACCCGCCACAGGGCCGCTTCACCGACGCTCAGCTGGCCTCGTTCACCGCCCTGTCGGACGTGGCGTGCACCGGATACCACGCAGCCGTCAGCGCCGGCGTCAAGGCCGGCGACACGGTCGCTGTCGTCGGTGACGGCGCCGTCGGGCTGTCCGCCGTCATGGGCGCCAGGAAGCTCGGCGCCACCCGCATCATCGCCTTGAGCCGCAACCCCGCCCGGCAGGCGGTGGCCAAGGAGTTCGGCGCCACCGACATCGTCGAGGAGCGCGGCGACGACGCAGTGCAGGCCGTCCTGCGCCTGACCGACGGGGGCGGCGTCGACGCAGCCCTGGAGTGCGTCGGAACCGACCAGTCCATCGAGACCTGCGCGGGCATCACCCGCGCCGGCGGCATGATCGGCGCCGTCGGTGTCCCCCTGTACGAGAAGTTCGAGTACAAGACCCTGTTCTGGAAGAACATCGGCATCAAGGGCGGCGTCGCGCCCGCGCGCCAGTACATCCCCGAGCTGCTCCAGGACGTCCTCGCCGGACGCATCAACCCCGGCCTCGTCTTCGACTACAGCACCGACCTCGACCAGGTCGCCGACGCCTACGCGGCCATGGACGAACGCCGCGCCATCAAGTCCCTGCTCACCGTCAGCAACCCCTGAAGCACCCACGAACCCACCCGACAACACCCAGGAGAACAGCAATGCAGACACGCACCCTCGGCACCCAAGGCCTGAACGTCTCGGCTCTCGGCCTCGGCTGCATGGGCATGAGCCAGTCGTTCGGACCCCGGCCCCCACGCGAGGAGATGATCACGTTCCTGCGCGCCGCGGTCGAGCGTGGTGTGACCTTGTTCGACACCGCCGAGGTGTACGGCCCGTTCCACAACGAGGAGCTCGTTGGCGAGGCCCTGGAGCCGGTCCGCGATCAGGTCGTCCTCGCCACCAAGTTCGGCTTCGCGTTCGACGAGAACGGCAGCCAGACCGGCGTCACGAGCCGCCCCGAGAACATCCGTGACGCTGTCGACGGGTCGCTGCGCCGGCTGCGCACCGACACCATCGACCTGCTCTACCAGCACCGCGTCGACCCCAACGTCCCGATCGAGGAGGTCGCCGGCGCCGTCAAGGACCTCATCGACGCCGGCAAGGTGCGCCACTTCGGCCTGTCCGAGGCCGGTGTCGAGACCATCCGCCGCGCCCACGCGGTGCAGCCGATCACCGCGTTGCAGAGCGAGTACTCGCTGTTCTGGCGCGAGCCCGAAGAGGCCATCCTGCCCGCCCTCGCCGAGCTCGGCATCGGCTTCGTGCCGTTCAGCCCGCTGGGACGCGGCCTTCTGACCGGTCAGGTGACCGCGGAGTCGCAGTTCGGCGAGGGCGACATCCGCGCCTCCCTCCCACGCTTCGAGCAAGAGGCCCTGCAGGCCAACCTCGCCCTGGTCGACCTCATCACGACGGTCGCCGAGCGCAAGGGCGCCACGGTCGGTCAGGTCGCGCTGGCGTGGCTGCTCGCGCAGCAGCCGTGGATCGTCCCGATCCCGGGAACCCGGCGGATCGAGCGCCTCGAGGAGAACCTCGCCGCCACGGACCTTGAACTCAGTTCGGACGACCTTGGCGAGCTGGACGCGGCATCCGCCAGCGTCCAGGTCCAAGGCGCCCGCTACCCCGAGGCGATGCAACGGATGATCGACCGCTGACTTTTCCGTCCAGCCGTGCCGCGTCGCTCCCAAACAACCACCCGACAAGGCGACAAGGCGACAAGGGCAGCCCACCCGCCCGGCTGACACCGCCCCCACTCTCGTGCACGGTCGCGTTTGACGCACCCGCGTCACATCAACACAGCCCGAGAAGAACCAAATCCATTGGAAGGAAGACGAGATGACTGAAGTCACCGTCGTGATCGGAGCGGGCTCCATCGGGCAAGCGATCGCCCGCCGGGTCAGCGCAGGAAAGCACGTACTACTGGCGGACCTGCGCGAGGAGAACGCTCGAGCAGCCGCACACGTCTTGGCTGACGCCGGGTTCGCCGCCAGTGACACCACCGTGGACGTCTCCTCTCGCGAGTCCGTGCGCGCCCTGGTGGACTCCGCTACGTCGCTCGGGGACGTCACCGCAGTGATTCACGCAGCCGGCGTCTCCGCCAGTCAGGCGAGCATCGAACAGATCCTCAACGTCGACCTGTACGGCACCGCGCTCGTCCTCGAGGAGTTCGGCCAGGTCATCGCCGCCGGCGGCGCAGGCGTGGTCATCGCGTCCCAGTCCGGGCACCGACTGCCCGCACTCACCCCACAGGAGGATGCCGCGCTAGCAACTACGCCGGTCGAGGACCTGCTGTCCCTGCCGATGCTGCAGCCCGATCGGCTCAGCGATGGGCTGCACGCCTACCAGGTCTCCAAGCGTGCCAACGTGCTGCGTGTGCAGGCCGAAGCGGTGAGGTGGGGCGAACGAGGGGCCCGTGTGAACGCCATCAGCCCCGGCATCATCATCACCCCGCTGGCCCGCGACGAGCTGTCCGGGGCCAACGGTGCCGGGTATCAGCGGATGATCGAACTCAGCCCTGCCGGAAGAGCCGGCACCCCCGACGAGGTCGGCACGGTGGGAGAGCTGCTGCTGACCGAGCGAGGGGCGTTCATCACCGGCAGCGACATCCTCATGGACGGCGGTGGCACCGCTTCCCACTTCTACGGTCCGCTTTCAGGCCAGGCCCCCACCCCGAAAGCAGAACCAGCAAAATGACAAGGACCCCCAGGATCGCCGCCGGCTGAGACAACAGGCCGGGCACGGCATCCGCCGCTCACGTGGCGCACCACGAGGACCTCCGCCTCATCGCCGAGGAGCGCTCACGCCGCACCACGCGGATCACCCACATATCAAGCATGTCCGGCAACTCCGAGCCTTGGCGAGTACGCCCGCGGGAAACGTAATCAGCGCGACGTGCGGCGGACCCAAGCGTTGCCGAGACGCTCAAGGGCCGGGCCGAGGGTGGCGAAGTCGCGGTCGTAGATCCGGCCGGTCTCGAGGCCGGCCGAGAGTCGGTCGATGGCTTGGATGAGTTCGGGCAGAGTGGTCGCGGACGCGGGCTTGGAGCCAGACATCGGTCTTGGCGCCGGCGGTGCGAGCCTTGGCGAGTAGCCGGGGACGAACTGGTCGAGCATCGCCGTGACGTCGTCCCAGACCTCGCTGTCGAGCTCGCCACGCTGCCTACGGCTCCGCAACCGGACCAGGAGATCCCGGGAGAGCCGCGAGGAACGAGCCACTCGCGAGATCGCCGATTGGTCTCGCTCCTCTTGCGTTGGCGTGCGCTCGGGACGCGGCTTGGGTGCCTTCGGAACGTCGATCATCCTGATCTGGACGGCTGCCTCGCGGGCCCCACGACGGGTCACTGCGGCGATGTTCCGGCATCGGCTCGAGCACCACACGGGGCGCCTGCCGCGGCCTGCATACGAGACCGTGGCGCCGCACTGAGGACACCCCCGAGACTCCGCCCCCGACATGAATCCACGGTATCGAAACGGAACCTATTTCGCATCACCGAAACGTCCGCAGAACCGGAATGCATCGGGTGTGCAGTTGACGGCCTTTTGGGTCTTCGCGGTAGGGACGTTGCGGCAGGTCGGCGAGTTGAGGCAGCGCCTTGCGTGGGTCGCGGAGTGGGGGCGCAGGGTGCGTCGCTGTGGTGGTGGCGGCGGTCTGTTTGGCGCTTCGTGGTGGTCTGAGTGAGACGCGACAAGTCGAGCTCGCCCCAGGACGCGGCCGACGGCGGTGGCGCGTCCGGGAGCAAGCGGGGCGGCGGGGGATGCGGTCTGAGGGGAGGAGCCACGACGGCGCCGCTGCGGCCGACATCGCTACCGGTCGAGTGCCGCGCCCGGACGCGGACCCGGCGGCACACTGCGGCGCCGAGCGCCTCCTACCGGAGCGAACACCTGCTGTCGCTCGACCCGACGATGAGACCGGGCTGGTGTCGCGCCAGCAACGGGCGGGGCGGGAACGACGGGCCTACTGTCTGGCCAGGTTGGACATCCGCGAGAGCGCCTCGGCGATCTGCCGGTCGCGGTCCTGGGATGCGTGCTGGTAGCGCAGGGCGGCGTTGACGCTGCTGTGCCCGAGTCGCTGCTGGAGGTCCGCCAAGGTTGCGCCGGCCATCGCGGCCATCGTCGCGCCGGCGTGGCGCAGGTCGTGGAGGCGGAGGCCCGGTCGACCCGCCGACACACGGGCCGGTTGCCAGTGCTTGTACAGCGTCGACGGCTGGAGGTTCGAGACGCCGTCGGCGCCAGGGAAGAGGAGGGCGTCGGCAGAAGACCCGGTGAACTCCTCGAGATGCCGGGTCACCGCTGGAACGATGTGCGGCGGGATGGCGACCGTGCGGGTGCCAGCCGCCGACTTCGGGGTGCCGGTGACCGCCTTGCCCCGGACCCAGGAGACCGCGCGCTCGACCCGTACGGTGCCGTGGACGACGTCGACGTCCCGGCGACGCAGCTCGAGCAGCTCCCCGCTGCGCAGGGCGCACCAGGCGCCGAGCAGCACCAGCGCGCGGTACTGCTCAGGCATTGCCTCGACAATGGCGGACAGCTCCTCGACCGACGCCGGCCGGACGTCACGAGCCCGCGGCGAGTTCGAGGCTCCGCGGAGACGGCACGGATTCGCGTCGATGAGGTCGTCCGCGACTGCTGTGTTCAGCACGGCCTTGAGGAGCGCGTAGTGGCGCGCCCGGACGGTCGGGGTGTCAGGGTTCATCGATGCCCACCACGTGCGGACATCAGCAGGCGTGATGTCGGCGATGGGCCGGGTGGTGAACCGCGGCACGAGGTACTTGTTCAGCACGTGCTCGTAGCCCTCACGCGTCTTCGGCTTGAGCTCCCGGGTCTTGACCCAGGCTGTCGCGTAGTCGGTGAACGTCACTACGGCGGCTCGGGGCGCCGGCGGCTCGGGGCGCTCGAACTCCCCGAGGACGATCTTCTGCCGCTCGACGCCGAGCCAGCCCTCGGCATCGGCCTTACTGAGGAAGGTGATCGGGGCGTTGGTACGACGCAGGTCGGGAGCCACGTAGCTCGCCTGCCAGCGCCCGGACGGCAGCTTTCGGATCCGGCCGAACCCCCGTCGGCCCTTCCGGCCGCTCATGACACCTGATCGGAGCGATGACCTCGTGCCATCTGCGTGCCATATCTCTGAATACTGGTGTCCATCTCTGACCCCCGGTGTCCACGGAATCGGTCGCGTGAACACAGACATTCTGGCAGTTCAGAGGGGTCAGAGGCAAGGTCAAGTGCGAGAGCTGGCGAAGGGACTCGAACCCTCAACCCCCTGTTTACAAGACAGGTGCGCTACCAATTGCGCCACGCCAGCGGGCCCCGGGCCGACCAGCGCCGAGAGCGAACCGAGGATAACAAAGGCGACCCCGAACCGAGGTTCCGAGACGAATCCGGACCCCGCGGCATACCCAACGGTGATCGAACTGCGTGTCGGGGGCGCCGAACCCGAGACGAATCGAGCGCGGCGCCCCCCACGTGGAAAGCCAGCGGAACGTCAGAGCCCGCTGAGCCCGTTCGGGGAGCCGACGCCGGTCGGGGCGTCGTACCCCTTGAGGCCCTTGCAGAGGTAGTCCCCGCCGCAGGTGCCGTTGTCGCCGCCGATGGTGTCGAAGAACGCGCCGGGCTTGGCATAGGGCATCCGGTTCGTGAACGTTGCACCGGTGCCTTTGAGCCCGATCAGGCCGGCCACATAGGGCGCCGAGGCGCTGGTCCCTCCGCCGACGAGCCACCCGGTCGGCAACCCGAACGGGTTCGGGTAGCTGTCGTAGACGGCGACCCCGGTTTCCGGGTCGGCGACCGCGGACACGTCGGCGGTGGTGCGCATCGTGCAGTTGGGGTCCCGCTGCCAGGAGCTCTTGGCGATGTAGGCCGAGCAACCGCTGCCCGATCCGTTCCACACGTTCTCGTCCCAGCCGCGCGCCGAGCCGGCCTTCTTCCTCAGCGTCGTGCCGCCGACGGCGAGGACCTTGCGGAACACCGCGGGCGACGAGGGGGCTGTGAAGCCCCAGTCGCCGCTGGACGCGACCGAGATGGTGCCCGGGATCTCGTACGCGTCCCGCAACGGGAACATTCCGCGCCACTCGTTGCCGCCGTAGGAGTGCGAGATCACCGTGGCGCCGAGGCGGGCCGCTGTTCGACTCGCCTCGGCGAGGGCGTCGAAGGAATTGTCGTTGGCCTCGACGAGGATGATCTTGCAGGTCGGGCAGGCCGCCGAGACGAGTTGGAGATCCATCGAACCCTCCACGGCCCAACCGCCGTCCGGCGCGGGGTAGTTGCCCGGCTGGCCGCTCTGGTTGACCTTGCGGAAGCAACCGTTGGCCGTGGTGCAGCTGGGCAGGCCAAAGGTCGAACGATAGACCCCGAGGTCCTTCTCCGCGTGGGGGACGTCGAACGCGATGACGACGGCGACGGTGCTCCGTGCGCCAACCGCCGGGACTTTGTATGCCGCGCGCAGATCGCTCGGCCCGTAGCCCTTGGGCACGCCGCGGGCGCCTTCGCCCGCGCCGGCGAGGAAGACGCTCATGCAGCGCGTCCACCCCTCGCGTGCTTCATTTGAGCAGGGCTGGCCGGCCCGTGCGTCCCGGACGGGGCTGGCGGTTGCCGTGCCGACGAGGGCGCCCGCGAGCGCGAGGGCCGCGCCAATCGCGGCCACGCTCCGGCGTTTCAAACTCTTCATGCGAACTCCCCTTGTCAGGTGTGCAGGCTTATTTGGTCACGAGGAAGGCGTTGGTCACGGTCTCGGTGAGGCTGGATCCGGCGAGGTCGGTGGCGCTCAATTTCAGGCTGACCGAGCGTGCGGTGGCCGGAACCGTGAAGCCCAACGTGCGGGTGGCGCCGGAGCCCTTGGCGGACGCGGCCACCCAGGAGCTGCCGCCGTCATACGAGACCCAGCCCTTGACGGACGAGACGCCCACCGCGGCGCTGCGTCCGATCTGATTGACGGTGACCCCGATCCGTTCCGGGCCGACGTTGAGGGCGTTGTCGAGATTTGCCGTGGAGGTGTAGTCGGCGGAGAGGAAGGGGAGGATCTGGCAGGCTGCGCCAACGTCGCACGGCAGGTCGCGTGGCTTGGCGATTGCGGCGGAGAGCGGCGTGGAGATCTCGGTCTTCAAGGTGGTCTTGGCCTTGAAGGGAGCAGCCGTGCGGCGTGCCGTTTGTTCCGCCGAAATCACCTTCGTGCCCTTGGGGTAGTTGGCGATCACGTTGAGGAAGTCGCTCGACGAGCTGGCGATCACGCGGCCGTCGGCCTTGAGCGCAAAACCGACCTGGGGGACGCCGTTGATGACGTCCGCGTTCGTCACGTGGTGCGCCGAGGTGTCCCCGAACGGCAACTGGAGCAGTCCGATTGCCCCGTCCGCGACACAGGAGGGGCATACCTTTCCGAACCACCCGAGGGATTCGGTGAAGAACCGTCCGTGGGCGGGAGCCTTAAGCCACACGTCCGGGATGGTCGAGCCAGGCTTGGGGCTTTGGCTTGGCATCTGCGCCCAGCCGAGGGCGGTGTTGTTATCCCAATCCGCGACGACGGTCAGCTCGGCCTCATTGGTGAGCCCAGCTCCCGCGCCCACGTGCCGCGTCAGGGCGCGCGCTGGCAGCCTGGTGCCAAACGACCAGCCGCCTCTGGCGCCAACGACCTGCGTCATCAGCATCGACCGCGAGAGGTCGGCGGGCACGTGGAACGTGCTCTTGTATGTCGCCCGGTTGGCGGCGGTCGATCGGAAAACGATCGGGGTGGTCGGAATACGCCCGCTGACCTCGCCGTAGACGTTATAGGTCTCACCGGCCCGAGCCCCGTCGGCCCACACTGCCTGGGACAGGTTCTGGGTGCCATGCAGTGGCCCCGAAGTCGGCGTGGCCTTGAGCGTCGTGGCGGCGTCGGTAATGAATCCGTAGTCGACTCCGACCTCGTTGCCGTGGGCCGAGACCACCTTGGTGAGCGAGGTGATGATCGTGGCCGAGCTAACCGTTTGATCGAAGGTCGTGCGCACGGGGTTGGTCGCCTTGCGGGCATCTGCGGTCACGGTCGTCGGACTCGCGATGCTGAACTCGGGGGTGACGACGATGCGCACATCTGACCAGTCTTTGCTGTTCGCGCTGGTGACGACGGCATACGTGCCGGCCGCGACCGAGATCTTGCCAACGCCCCACTCGATCGTCGCGAAACCCGGGGTCTTGGTGGGGTCGTCGATGCCCAGGACGAAGGCCAGCCCCGAGAAGGGTTTGCCTTGGGGGTCGAGCGTCCGGATCGTCAGGGTGTGCATGGGCCATTTGGGCGTGGGCACACTCGCCGCGGCGGTCCTGATCGCATTCACGCCCTGGAAGAGTTTTGCGGCGGGAGTGGTCGAGAGCGCCTTGCCGAGGGCCGCGCTCGAGGCTGGGGTGATATACCCCGACCCGGTCAGGCCGCGGCGGTTGCGAACTTCGACGCCCGCCACGGCGGTCGGGGCGCTGGCGGAGGCATACGTAATGGTCACGGGGGTGCGCCCCCCGGCTCGGGCACCGACTGCGCGCGCGTTGAAGAGCTCGGGGTCGAGGGTGGCGCCGATGAGGGACTGGACGCTGCGCGGGAAGACGTAGGAGCCCCGGGGTGTCCGGATGAGCTGGGCTGCGCCGCCGCTCGGCGTGCCAACGAGGGCAGCCGAGGACTGGCCGTCGGCGGTGGGTCGCAGCAGGACGCGGTCACCGGTCGGCAGGGTCACGGATGTCGGGGCCTCCCCTAACCGCTTGCCGAACGCCCTCGGCGCGGCCATCCCGCCCAGCGATGAGACGTTGCCGGTCGCGGCCGGGTCTGACGTCGAGGCGAGCCCCGGACTCGAGGCGACGTCTGACGCGGCGCCGGCCGACCCGGGCATGATCAACGTCACGGGCAGTATCGCCGCCGCGACAACCGCAAGTTCTGCGCGAATTCTCAATGCCAACAACTCCTTGGGAGCGAGGTGAGGTGCGAGGGGACTCCTGGGGAGCGCCGTGCCTGCGTGGATTCCCCGGGACGATCCAAACACAAAACCAAGAGAAGGTCAATACTAAGTATTCATGCAGGTCAGCGACGGGAGGGCCCGAAACCGGCGCCTCGATTTCGGCCTCAGCGCGGCGGCATCCGCAGGGCCCCGTCGAGGCGAATTACCTCACCGTTGAGCATGCCGTTATCAACGATGTGCGCCACCAAGCTCGCGTATTCCTCGGGGCGGCCGAGCCGTGACGGATGCGGCACCTGCCTCTCGAGAATGGCCTTGACCTCGCCCGGTAGCCCGCTGAGCATCGGCGTCTCGAAAGTCCCCGGGGCGACGGTCACCACCCGAATCTGCTTGTCCGCCAAATCCCGGGCCGCGCTCAAGGTGAGACCGACGATGCCACCCTTGCTCGCGGCATACGCGGCCTGCCCGATCTGGCCGTCATAGGCGGCGATTGAGGCGGTCATGATGGCGACGCCGCGGTCGCCGTCAATGGGGTCGTTCGCGCGCATGGCGTCCGCGGCGAGACGCAGCACATTGAAGGTGCCGACGAGGTTGACCTCGATGACGTAGCGGAAGGCGTCGAGGGGGAGAGGTCCGTTCTTGCCGATCACCCGGCCCGGGGTGCCGACCCCGGCGCACATCACGGCCACCCGGATCTCGCCGAGTTCGCGGGCCATGGCAATGGCCGCGGCGACGGACGCCTCGTCGCGCACATCGGTCGGCGCGAAGGCCACGTGATCACCGAGTTCCTTGGCGAGCGCGGCGCCTTTGGAGGAGGGCAAGTCGACGATGACGACGGCGGCCCCTTCGCTGTGCAGGCGTCGCACGGTGGCTTCGCCGAGACCGGACCCGCCACCGGTCACGAGGGCAACGGTGTTGTCAGACAGCTTCATTGGTGATCTCCCTAGGCCCTGCTTGGTCGGTCGGCTTGACTAGCGGCCGAGCACGTGGCGGCTGATGACCAGTCGCTGGATCTGGTTGGTGCCCTCAAAGATTTGGGTCACCTTGGCCTCGCGGAAGTAGCGTTCGGCCGGAAAATCCGCGGTGTACCCGGCGCCGCCCAGGACCTGAACCGCGTCGGTGGTCACCTGCATGGCGCCATCGGTCGCCACGAGTTTCGCGACGGCCGCTTCCTTGCTAAACGCCTTCCCCGCATCCTTGAGGCGGGCGGCAAGCAAATAACTGGCCCGGGCCGCACCGACCGCCGCTTCCATGTCGGCGACAAGGAACGCGAGGCCCTGGTTGGCCGCGATCGGGCGACCGAATTGGTGGCGTTCACGCGCGTACGTCGCGGCAAGGTCGAGGGCCGCTTGCGCCAAACCCGTTGCGGCAGCGGCGATTCCGAGACGTCCACTGTCGAGAGCGCTCAAGGCGATGGCCATCCCCTGACCTTCCTCGCCGATGCGTCGCGCCTCCTCAACGGGCACCCGGTCAAGGCGCACCTCGCGCACGGTGTCGCAATGCAGACCCATCTTGCGTTCGGGGTTCCCAAAAGTGAGGCCAGCGCTGTCACCGGGCACGACAAAGCAGCTCACTCCGCGCCCACCGTCGCCGGACGTGCGCGCGAACGTGGTGTAGAAGTCGGC
>CAZACX010000048.1:3938-5575 GCA_964483685.1 uncultured Intrasporangiaceae bacterium | reverse complement strand
TCACTCCGCGCCCACCGTCGCCGGACGTGCGCGCGAACGTGGTGTAGAAGTCGGCATGCCCCGCATGGGAGATCCACGCTTTCCGCCCCGAGAGCTCGTATGCCGCGCTCCCGCGAGTTGCCCCCGCGTCCTCGCCTGCGCGGGCGTCGTCGCCTGCGCGGGCGGCCTCGGTGCCCGCGCTCGATCCCCCGCGGGTCGCCCTGGTCGTCATCGCGGCGATGTCGGAGCCGGCCTGGGCTTCGGAGAGTGCATAGGCCCCCAGCGTCGTGCCCGACAACATTTCGGGAAGCAGGTCGGCCTGCTGTTGCCGGGTCCCGAACGTCGCCACCGGATAGCAGGTCAACCCATGGACTGAGGTGCCGACCGCGACGCTCATCCAGGCGATGGCGATCTCCTCGATGACCTGCAGATACACCTCGTACGGCTGGCCGCCCCCGCCGAACTCCTCGGGATAGGGCAGCGAGAGCAACCCGGCCTGGCCCAGGGTCGCGAACACCTCGCGCGGGAACGTCGCCGACGTCGCCGCGGCTGCTTCGGCAGCATCCACCCGGGGCCGCAATTCCTTGGCGGCGATCTCGCGGACCAGGTCGATCAGGTCGTCGCCCTCGTCCGTGGGCATCAGCCGCGTCACTGCCATATTTGCCACCTTAGCGATGGGGCAGCGCGGGCGATGCGAGGGCCGCGGCACTGGGACGCGAGTGCCCCGGCAGACGCTTGGGCCGTGGCAGACGCTCGTGCCCTTGCAGACGCTCATGCCGCGGCAGACGCGAGGGCTGCGGCAAGGGGATGCTAGGGCTGCGGCACTGGTTGGTAGGGCAGCGACAGGAGCGGCAAGATCGGCGCCGGGGCGAGCGGCTCGAGCTGCGGCCGTTTGGCGAGGATCACTTCGCCGGACGAGCGCTTGTTGAGGCGTCGCCCCAGCCACGGGGTGAAATGGGTGCGGCCCCAACGCACGTGCTCGGCGAGTTGCTGGGTTCGGGCCCGGGGCGTGGCGGGCGGCAGGGGCGTCAGCCACTCCTCCCGGTTCGTCTCGAAACCCAGGGACTCCAGTGCGGCCAACGCAACCCGCTCATGCCCCGCCGAGGTGAGGTGGATTCGGTCGTCGGCCCACATCCGCCAGTCTTGGATGCTTCGCATCTGCCAGAGGTTGACGACATGGGCGCCGTGCCGGGCGGCAATGGTGAACAGGTTCGCCGTGTGGATCGCGTGGCGCGGACGCAACGGCTTGAAGAGACCGGAGTGGACGGTGTCGCTCGGGGTCGCGAGCAGAACATCCGCGCCGGCGGTTCGCGCCCGAACCACCGCGTCCTCCAGCCGTTGGGCGAGCGCCGCCAGGTCGACGGTCGGCCGGAGAATGTCGTTGCCCCCACCGACAATTGACACGAGCTCGGGCGCCATCGCCAGGGCGGCATCGAGCTGCGGCCCGACGATATCGCCGAGCTTGCGGCCGCGCACGGCAAGATTGGCGTAGCGGAACTCGGCGCCCGCGGCGGCCGCCCGGGCACTGAGGTGACCGGCGAGACGATCGGCCCAGCCGGCATACCGCTGGGCAGGTTCCGGCTCCGGGTCGCACATCCCCTCGGTGAACGAATCCCCGACGGCGACAAAGCTCTTCCAGATGGGCGGTGTCACGGGAG
>CAZACX010000048.1:0-3838 GCA_964483685.1 uncultured Intrasporangiaceae bacterium | reverse complement strand
GTGAACGAATCCCCGACGGCGACAAAGCTCTTCCAGATGGGCGGTGTCACGGGAGACTCCAATCGATGGGGGCGCAATCTTGCTGGGCGAGGAGGTCGTTGGCCCGACTGAAGGGCCGCGAGCCAAAGAAGCCTGCGTGGGCGGACAACGGTGAAGGATGCGCCGACTCCACAATGGGTATGCCGCGCAGCTGCGCTCCGAGGTGGCGTGCGTCCCGGCCCCAGAGGATCGCAACGAGGGGTCCGCCGCGGGTGGCCAGCGCGGCGATGGCGCACGCGGTGACCTCCTCCCAGCCCTTGCCACGGTGACTCGCCGGGGCGCCGGGGCGCACGGTGAGGACGCGGTTAAGGAGCAGAGCTCCGCGCTCGGCCCACGGGGTTAGGTCGCCGCTCGTTGGAGTGGGGACGCCGAGGTCGGCGACGAGCTCGCGATAGATGTTGGCGAGGCTGCGTGGGATCGGGGCAACCTGCACATCCACCGCGAACGACAACCCGATCGGGTGCCCGGGAGTGGGATACGGGTCCTGGCCGACAACGAGGACTCGGACCGCGTCGAGCGGTTGGGTGAATGCGCGCAGGATGTGGCGCCCGGCGGGGAGGTAGCCGCGGCCGGCGGCGACCTCGTCGCGCAGGAAGGCGTCAAGTCCGGTGAGCTGCTCCTCGACAGGGGTCAACGCGGCGGCCCACGACGGGTGGACCAGCTCCGCCAGCGGTTTGGCGGTCATCGTCACTCCTGCTCTTCCGGTACCGCGTCGCGCGGGTGCCCTGCGACGGCCTCGGCAACAGGCCGCCTGCTCACAGCAAGTTACCGCAACGACGGGGAGGATCGAGGGGCCGCTGCGCGGGGGCAGCGGGTATTTGGTGGCCTTCGCGCGGGCCCGTCGGTCGCGTCGCCTGGCAGGCTGGCGCCCGTGACTGCCCCGCCGCGTTGGCCAACCGTCCTCTTTGACCTCGACGGCACTCTCGTCGACACGATCGACTTGATCACGTCGAGCTACGACTACGCCCTGGGCGCCGTCCTGGGGACCTCTCGCCCGCCCGAGCAGGTGCGGTCGTGGATCGGGCGGACCTTGCGTTCGGCGTTAGCGGAGGACTATCCGGAGCATGTTGACGAGCTTGAGGCCGCGTACCTCCGTTGGAACCGCGCCAACACCGCCCGGCTCTTGCGACCGTATGCCGGGGTCGAGACGATGGTGCGCGACCTCCTCGACGCCCAGGTGCGCATCGGCGTCGCCACCTCCAAACGTCAGGAAAGCGCCGCCACGGCGCTGCGGCTCGTCGGGCTGACCGATCTCATCGACGTGGTCGCAGCCATGGAAGACACCAGCACCCACAAACCAGACCCGGCGCCGCTGCTGCACGCCGCCGCCCGGCTCTCGAGCCCGCCCGAGCACTGTGTCTACGTCGGCGACGCGGCGGTCGACGTCCGCGCAGCCCAGGCTGCGGGCATGTCCGCCATCGCCGTGACCTGGGGCGCGGGGGTGCGGGACGAGCTGGCCGCCGTGCAACCCGAGGCCATTGTTGACTCGGTCGCGGACTTGACTGTCCTGCTCCTGGGCTCTGCTCAGGGCAAGATAGCGCGGTGCACCAAATCCGCCATGAGGACATAGATGCCCTAGGGCAGGCCGTGCTTGGCTATGCCGAGCACCGACTCAAACTGCACCCGGTGCCGTTGGACCGTCCCCGGACAGAGGACGAGTTATTCGCCGCAGTCGGCCAGACGGTGACCCGTGACGGCCTCGGTGGGACGACGGCCTTGGCGCTGTTTGCCGAGCACTTGGCGCCGGCCTGCCTCTCGACCGACCATCCGCGTTATCTCTCCTTCATTCCGTGTGCCCCCTCGGATGCGGCGGCAATGTTCGACCTCGTCGTCGGCGCCTCCTCGATCTATGCGGGCTCCTGGATGGAGGGGGCGGGAGCGGTCTTCGCCGAGAACCAGGCCCTGCGCTGGATCGCCGACCTCGTCGCCCTACCCCCCGAAGCCGGGGGTGTCTTCGTCCCAGGCGGCACCATTGGCAACCTCTCCGCGCTCGTTTCGGCGCGGCATACGGCCCGCCTGCAGCGACCGGACGTGCGCCCGTGGCGGGTGGCGGCGACCGACTCGGCGCATAGCTCCATCGAGTCGGCCTGCGCGGTGATGGATGCCGAACTCATCGGGGTGCCACTCGATGACCGCCTGCGGCTGACCGGCGAGACTTTGCGGGCGGCCCTCCTTGAGCACGGCCCCGAGACCTTCTTTGCCGTCGTCGCCACCTGCGGCACGACGAACTTCGGGGTGATCGATGACCTCGCCGCCGTCGCGGCAGTGTGCGCAGAGTTCGGGATCTGGTTCCACGTCGACGGGGCCTATGGCGGCGCGGGGCTCGCGGCACCCTCCATCCGGGGGCGGTATGCCGGGATCGAGCAGGCGGATTCGTTCATCGTTGATCCGCACAAGTGGCTCTTCGCGCCGTTCGATTGCTGCGCCTTGCTGTATCGGGACCCCGCGCGCGCCCAGGCGGCGCACACCCAAAAGGCGGGCTATCTCGACGTCCTCACCGACGCGGCCGACTGGAACCCGACGGACTACGCGATTGGGCTCACCCGGCGCGCGCGCGGGTTGCCGTTCTGGTTCTCCCTGTCCACCAACGGGACGCAGGCGTACACCGAGGCGATCGAACGCACGCTGGAAGTGACCCGGTTTGCCGCCGCCGAGATCAACCGGCGCGACGAGCTCGAATTGCTTCGGGAACCGGACCTGTCCGTCGTCGTGTTCCGGCGCCATGGGTGGGCGTCGGCGGACTATCACGCCTGGTCGGACGCGCTCCTCGACGATCAACTCGCGTTCGTCGTCCCGACCACTTTCCGAGGGGAAACCCTCGCCAGGTTCGCCATCGTCAACCCCCTGACGACGGAAGCCGACATCACCGCGATCCTCGACACGATGACTCGCCCGCGGGAATGACAGCAGTGTGATTCCGTCTTATAGTGGCAGCAAGTCCACCGTCGAAGGATTCCGATGAACACCGCCACCATTGAGGTCGCCGCTCCCACTGCGGCCGCCGAGTTGAGCGAGCGCGACCGTGAGATTCTCGCCTTCGAGCGTCAGTGGTGGAAGTACGCCGGCGCGAAGGAACAGGCCGTGCGCGACCTGTTCGAGATGAGTTCGACGCGCTACTACCAGGTCCTCAACGGGCTCATCGACTCGCCCGCCGCGTTGGCCCACGACCCGATGCTGATCAAGCGGCTGCGGCGTCAGCGCGCGCAGCGGCAGCGGCAGCGTTCGGCCCGCCGCCTCGGCGTCGACCTCGCCGGCTCGCCCCGCTGACCCACATCGGGCGTGCGATCCCGCGCCGTGACCGCGGATGCGCAGCTCCGGGGGTTTCCGTCCGGGGGCCGAAACTACGTCCCGCTGGGGCCCGAAAACACGGGCCGCTGAGCCTCGCCCGTGGGGGCGGCGTTTGCACTCGACACCCGAGAGTGCCAATAATGAGCGTTAGCACTCTCGGCATGAGAGTGACAATCCTGACCAGTCCGGTGAGGTTCGCTACGACGCGGTGACGTGAGCCGCGGGATTCGAGCCGTCCGTCGCGGGCACCGCCTGGTCTTCACCTTCGATTCGCGTGGAGGAACCACCGAATGGCCAAGCTCATCGCTTTCGATGAAGAGGCTCGCCGCGGTCTTGAGCGAGGAATGAACGTCCTTGCCGACGCGGTCAAGGTCACCTTGGGCCCCAAGGGCCGCAACGTCGTCCTGGAGAAAAAGTGGGGCGCCCCCACTATCACCAACGACGGTGTGTCCATTGCCAAGGAGATCGAGCTCGACGACCCCTACGAGAAGATCGGCGCCGAGCTGGTCAA
>CAZACX010000047.1:11870-21615 GCA_964483685.1 uncultured Intrasporangiaceae bacterium | reverse complement strand
CTAGGAGCTCGGAGGTGACCGGAGCCTTCGGCCCCCTGTGGTACCTAACCTCGTCGACGTCGGGGTAGCGCGCTCGAATCTTGCTGATCGCGAGCATCACTCGATCTCTGTCTTCGTCCTTCAGAAGGCCGCGTAGGTCGTGCTCGTCTCCGGCCGCAGCACACTCCAACGCGTGGCTAATGAGTGCGTCGGGGATGTCGCCTTCGGGGATGGTCTGCGCCAGGTAACGATCGAAGTAGTCGTGGTGCGCGAACCGTCCCGCAGCCACACGCGAGAGGTTGTTGCCGCGCACGGCGGGGAAAAGGGCACCGAGAACGGACATCGCGTCCCGGCGGTCTTCCTCTCGTTCAAGGATCGTCAATAGGTCATCCCAGTCGGCTTGTTTCTCTTTGCGTGCCTCGAAGCCGACATAGGACGAGGCCAACTTTGTGAGGTCGGCCTTCCGGGACTGCAGCTTTGCGAACACGTCGGGGAACTGGACCCTCAGGAAGGTTGCGAGGATGAGGTCCACGTCGTTCACCTCATTGAGGTCGTGGGCCCGGATCTGCTCGCGCACCTGGGCGAGGAAGCGATCGACTGCCCGGGGAGTGGCCAACTGGGAGGGCATCGTTTTCAGGATGATGTCTCCGAACCGTTGCTTGTCGAAACTCGTTTCGACCCTCTTTTGCGTCAAGATCTCCGTCAGGCCGACGTCGAGCATCCGCACGATCTGGCTCGTGAGGAGCGGTGGGATACTGAGGGGATACTGGACGATCTTCTCCATGAATGCTCGTGCTCTTGCCTTCGAGGAACTTCCCTGCCCGGGCGTCTGAAGGGTCTCGACTAGAGACTGCTCGTCGTAGGCCAACAAGAAGTCCACACCGGGGAAGCGGCCGAGCAGGCGGACGACTTTGAGCAAGTCAAGCAGTTCGCTGGGTTGAAGTCGGTCGATGTCATCGACCACGACCAGCACGGGGGTGTCTAGTTCCCGAAGCGCAGCCGCGATCTCGTCGAAGGCCACGTTCCAAGGCTTCGCGAGGCGATGCTCGAGCGTTCGGGACGCCTCGACGACCGCAGACCCAGCGACAGGTATCAGGGAGACGATCGGTCGGGCGATGTCGGCGTAGGAGGCCATCAGGCCGCGAACTTTGGCGCCCTTCTTCTTCGGCGCAACCGTGGCAAGGGCGGCGAAGAACTCCGAGAGCAGGCCTTCCGTCCCAGTCGTTGCCCAGGGTGTAAAGGTAACGACCTGCCATCGGCTGTCTTCCTCCCGGACGTAAGAGGTCAAGAGGGCGATCACGGAGGACTTGCCCCCACCCCAAGGGCCCTCGAGCCCATAGACGACGCTGGACTCAGAGCTGTGATTCTCGGCGATCAGGCGGGCTGCGCGTTGCGCCACGGGTGCGCGACGGAGTCGATCGTCAGCAACCGTCTTGATCGGATCGTCATGCCAGCCCCTCCACGGCGGCCCCTGACCTGTTGGTTCACTCACGAGTGATCTCCAAGCTCTGAGCGACGACCTCTGCGGTCTCCTCCTTGAGGAGGATGACCCAGTGGGTGAGGCTCGACGAACGTGTCGATGCTTCGTTGCCGGCTTCGATCTGCTCGCTGGGCTTCGACCGCCCCAATCCAGTGGGCGTCGCTGAGTCCGCGCTCCACAACTCCGTGCGGTTCCCACTCGAGTCCTCTGCAGGCTGCCGTTACGTTTTCCACATCGCCATTGTCCCGCGCGATTAGGGCGCGCAGTCGGCGCATGAGTGCACCTGGCCGCTAACAAGTCGACGCAACGATCAACGTCGTCGCTGCGCGTCGCATTCGCCGGGGGGTCAACTCCAGCGTGGCAACCACGACGCCCTCGAGCTGCTGGACGGTGATCGACGGAAGCCGGCCAGGGCGGGCCTCGTCCATCAGACCCTCGAGCCGGTCCCTCACGAACCTGGCGCGCCAGCTTCCGTCCGTCGGCGGTACGCAGTTCAGCCTCGCCGCAACGGCCTTGTTGTCCAAGCCGTCCGCGCAGGCAAACACGATCTTGGAACGCAGCGCCAACGCTTGCGACGACTTCGCCCGCCGCGACCGCCGCCGCCGCAGCTGCGCCCGCTCGTCATCGCTGAGGACCAACTCCGCCTTGGGCCGGCCATGTCTCGCCACACCCAATTGAACATTTCACCTTGCGAACTTCCCGTGCGCCACGCTAGAGCCAGCGCCTCACCGCACGTCGGTACTCGAGGTAATCGTCGCCGAAGGTCTCCCCGAGGTAGCTCTCCTCATGGCGGATCGCCAACCGGTAGGTGGCCGCCATGATGACGGGCGTCGCAAACAGCGCGAGGGTGCTGTCGATGAGGAGCGCACCCCCGAGGTAGGCGAGGACATCGCCAAGATAGATCGGGTTGCGGGTGAAGGCGTACGGGCCGTCGTCGGCCAACTTTGAGACGCGGCCCCACGGGAGCACGGTCGTTCCGTGTTGTCGAAACGTGAGGAATGCCCAGGTCATCAGCCCGAGCCCGGCAGCGAGCACGACGAGGCCAAGGAGGCGACCGACGATGCCGAGGTGCAGCGGAAGGGTCCACCATCGGGTGCTCAGCCAGGCGAGAAGGAACGGCACGACATACAGCAGGGGAGGCAGGATGCGCACCGGGGCGCCGGAGTTCTTCATCCGCATATTCTCTCGCCTAAACGTCGGTGCTCAGCGAGCAGCCCACCCCCGGCCAACCTCCTCGCCGAGCACGGTGAGCAGGCGGGGCGCCTGGGCGAAACTGCGTGCCGGGTCGGGTTCGAGGTCGGCCAACGCGTAGGCCCGGCTGATCCCGAGCCTGGCGAGGTCGGCGCGCGTGAGTTCGTTGCGCCCACAGATGGCAATCACTGGGACCCCGGCCGCGCGGGCGGCCTCGGCGATGCCAGCCGGGGCCTTCCCGAGAAGTGTCTGCCGGTCGAGGCACCCCTCACCGGTGATGACCAGGTCGGCGGTCGTCAGCGCCGTGGCGAAGTCCGACCAGTCAAGGACAACGTCGATGCCCGGCCGTCGACGCGCCCGCAGCACCGTCAGGGCGGCGAAGCCCACGCCACCGGCGGCGCCCGCCCCGGTTGCCGCGCGCAGGTCGCGCCCGGTCGCCTCGACGAGCAGCCGCGCGTATGCCGCGAGCCCGGCCTCGAGGACGGCCACCTGCTCGGGGTCGGCGCCCTTTTGGGGGGCGAACACGTGGGCGCAACCGTGCTCTCCGAGAAGCGGATTGGCGACATCGCTGGCGAGGACCCAGTCGACATCCCGTGCTCTTGGGGGCAGGCCGGTCAGGTCAACGGCGGCGATTGCGGCGAGGGCCCCGCCGCCCTCGGGAACGGGGCGCCCGGCAGCGTCCCGGAAGGCGACCCCGAGGGCAGCGAGCATCCCCATCCCGCCGTCGGTGCTCGCACTTCCGCCAACGCCGATGATGATGTGAGTCGCCGCCGTGGCGAGGGCGGCGTTGAGAACCTCGCCCAGTCCGCGACTCGACGCGGTCAGCGGCGCGGGCCGCCCGTCGGGCAGGCGAGCGAGACCGCACGCATCGGCGAGCTCGACGACGGCGAGATCGCCGCGCCGACCAAACGAGGTGCGCACCGGGGATCCGGTGGGGCCCGTGACGGTGCACGGCACGCGCTGGAAGCCCGCGGCATACGCCGCATCGAGGGTTCCGTCGCCGCCATCGGCAACGGGGACGATGACCACGTCATGCGCCGGGTCGGCCCGCAGCAGCCCCGCAGC
This sequence comes from uncultured Intrasporangiaceae bacterium, assembly GCA_964483685.1. Taxonomy (GTDB): domain Bacteria; phylum Actinomycetota; class Actinomycetes; order Actinomycetales; family Dermatophilaceae; genus Nostocoides_A. Next base: position 17,900 of record CAZACX010000047.1, on the reverse strand, counting down.
AATGGCCGCGGACGCATCGGCCGCACTGAGCGAGCCCTTGAACTTGTCGCACGCGAGCAGAATCCGCACGGGGCCGATTCTCCCGGGTTTCGGCCTCGGGGGGCCGTCGAGGTAGCCCGCTACGATCGGCCAATGTCAGCTTCGGGGGCGCGCCCATCCGCGGCGTTGGATTCGGATGCGCGAGGTCCGAGCCCGCGATGGACCTGACCATTGCGCCCGGTCCCGGGGTCGTCGGTGGCCTGACGATCCCGGGAAGTGAACTGACGGAACGGTTTTCGCGGTCGCCGGGACCTGGTGGGCAGTCGGTGAACACGGCCGATAGTCGGGTGGAGCTCGAGTTCGATGTCGGCGCCAGCGGGTCACTCACCGAGGTTCGGCGGGCCCGGCTGATCTCCCGGTTGGGGCCAAAACTCGTTGACGGACGGCTGGTTGTCGCGTGTTCCGAGTACCGGTCGCAGTACCGCAATCGCGTCGCCGCGAGGGAGCGTCTCGGTGCCTTGCTGCGTGCGGCGCTCGCCCCGCCGCCACCGGCTCGGCGGGCAACGAAACCGACGAGGGGATCTCGGGAGCGGCGGCTGGGGGCGAAGCGTCAGCGCGCTCAAACGAAGGCGACTCGCCATCGCCCCGAGGCTGAGTGAAGGATCCGCTGGGACCGGGGCGACCAGCCCAACAGTTACCCGGTCGGGGCAAATGAGCGGGTGTGGAGGACCAATTCGCCGGCCTCGTCGCTCGCGTCCAGGTCGATGTCCGCGATGATCCGCCAGTCATGGTCGCCGTCGGGGTCCTCGATGATCTGGGTCGCCACCCAGTCGCGGCCGGTGGTCTCCACGAGGAAGTGCGCCCCGCCGCGCGCTGACATCCCGGTGCCGACCTCGTCGTACTCGGCGAAGTAGTCGCCGCCCGCATCCGCCCACTCCTGCAGGCTCAAGCCGTCGTCCAACTCCGCAAGCTGCTCCCAGCGCCGACGGGCAACCAACTCGACTCGCCGGAACATCGCCTGCCGGATGGCCACCCGCAGAGCCCTCGGGTTCGCGCTCAACCCGCGCAGTTCACTCGGGACCACAGGCGCCGCGTCCGGGTCCGCACTCGGGTTCGCCAGCCGCTCCCATTCGTCGAGCAAGCTGGAGTCGGTATGCCGCACGAGCTCGCCGAGCCATTCGATGAGGTCCTCGAGGTCGTCGGTTCGGGCGGCGAGCGGCACCGTTTGGCGCAACGCTCGATACGCGTCGGTGAGGTAGCGCAGCACGACGCCCTCGGCGCGCGCGAGTTTGAAGTGCGCGACGAATTCCCCAAAGTTCATCGCCCGCTCGTAGAGGTCCCGCACGACCGACTTCGGCGAGAGCAAGTCCGCGTGGACCCACGGGTGCGAGTGTTGATAGAGACCGAGGGCCGCCTCCAGCAGCGGCGCCAACGGCTTCGGCCAGGTCACCTCCTCAAGGAGTTCCATCCGCTCGTCGTACTCGATGCCGTCGTACTTCATCTCGGCAACAGCCAGGCCACGCGCCTCGAACTGTTGGGCAAAGAGCACCGGACGCGGGTCCTCGAGTGTCGCCTCGATGACGCTGACGACGTCGAGGGCATACGTCGGGGCGTCCCGGTCGAGGAGGTCGAGGGCGGCGAGTGCAAACGCTGACAGTGGCTGATTGAGCGCAAAGCCCTGTTGGAGATCTGCGACAACGCGATAGTCCCGATCGAGTGGGTGCGGCACCGGTGAGTCTTGATCGAGCGAGTCCGGGTCGAGCGGGTCCGGCACGGGTGAGTCCAGGGCGAGCGGGTCCGGCACGGGTGAGTCCGGCACGGGTGAGTCTGGGCCCAGCGGGTCCGGCACGAGCGGGTCGGGCAATGCCTCAACCAGGTCGGCAGGGGTAGCGTCCACGGGCTCGATAACGCCGGCGGTGAGCAGCGACGTGACGATGAGCGCGGCGCGCTCGCGCATCCGCTCCCGGGTCTCCTCGTCCTCATGGTTGTCCTGCAACAGAATCCGCAGGGTCTCGCGTTGTCCCTCGACACGGTCAAGGACGTTGAGCAGCATCGCGTGGGTGACTCGCATCCGCGAGCGCAGCGGCTCCGGTGGCGCGGCGACGAGGCGGTCATAGGTTTGCCCGCTGTAGCCGAGCACCCCTTCGGGAGGCTTCTTGCGCACGACCCGGCGCAGCTTCTTGGGGTCGTCGCCCGCTTTAGCGACGGCCCGGGCATTGTCGATGACATATTCGGGTGCCTGGACGACGACGTAACCATCGGTGTCGTACCCGGCGCGACCGGCCCGTCCGGCGATCTGGTGGAACTCGCGGGCGCGCAGCACCCGCTGGCGGCGGCCGTCATACTTGGTGAGCGAGGTGAGCAGCACCGTGCGGATGGGGACGTTGATCCCGACGCCGAGGGTGTCTGTCCCGCAGATGACCTTGAGCAGCCCGGCTTGGGCGAGGGTTTCGACGAGGCGGCGATACTTGGGCAGCATCCCCGCGTGGTGGACGCCGATCCCGTGGCGGACGAGCCGGGAGAGCGTGGTTCCGAACCCTTTGCCGAATCGGAAGTGGCCGATGAGGTCGTCGATGGCGACCTTCTCGGCCTTTGACGTCACGTTGACGCTCATCAGGGCCTGGGCGCGTTCGATGGCGCTGGCCTGAGTGAAATGGACGATGTAGATGGGGGCGCGATCCTCGGCGAGGAGTTCCTCGATGGTTTCGTGCATCGCCGTCATGGCCCAGCTGAAGTGGAGCGGTACGGGCCGTTCACCGGTGGTGATCGCGACCGTTTCCCGGCCGGTGCGCCGGGCGATGTCGCGCTCAAAGAAGTCGGTGTCCCCGAGGGTGGCGGACATCAGCAGGAACTGGCAGCGGGTCAGGAGCAGCAGCGGCACCTGCCACGCCCAGCCCCGGTCCGGCTCGGCATAGAAGTGGAACTCGTCCATGATCAGGACGCCAAGGTCGAGCTGATCGCCTTCTCGGAGAGCGCGATTGGCGAGGACCTCGGCGGTGGCACAGATGATCGGGGCGTCCGGGTTGACCGCCGCATCCCCGGTCATCATCCCGACTTGGTCGGCGCCGAAGACCGCACAGAGGGCAAAGAACTTCTCGGACACGAGGGCCTTGATGGGCGCGGTGTACCAGCTTCGTTGGCCGTTGGCGAGCGCGAGGGCATGCGCGGCGACGGCGACGAGCGACTTCCCGGAGCCGGTCGGCGTCGCGAGGATGACGTTGGCCCCGGTGCCGAGCGCGAGGATCGCCTCCTCCTGGGCGGGATAGAGCGACAGGCCCTGGGCGTCCACCCACTCGAGGAAGGCGGCCAGGGTCGAGTCGGGGTCCCCGGGCACGATCACGTCTCGAATGTAGCCCGATTGCGGCCGGCCCCCCGACCACGTTCGCCCTGGGCGCGAGGGGTGCGGAGAGGGTGCAGCGAGGGGGTGGGGCGACAGGGTGCGGCGTCAGGGTGCGGTGCCAGCGTGCGGCGAGAGGGTGCGGCGTCAGGCGCGCGCGCGAAATAGGGTCGGGGTATGAACGCAACGCCAGCCCCGCAACGGAAGGTCGCCGTCCTCGGCGCCAAGGGTCGGATGGGCCAGACCGTATGCCGCGCCGTCGCGGACGCCGCGGACCTCGCCCTCGCCGGTCGCTTCGATGTCGGCGACGAGTTGGCGGATCTGGGGGGTGCGCAGGTGGCGGTCGAGTTCTCGGTGCCGAGTGCCTCTCTCGCGAATGTCGCGTATTGCGTCGAGCGCGGTATTCACGTGGTTGTCGGCACGACGGGCTGGGATGCGGCGAAGCTCGACGCCCTCCGCGAGGTCTGTGCTCGCCGCCCGGAGGTGGGTGTCCTGATCGCGCCAAACTTCGCGATCGGGGCGATCTTGATGATGCGCTTTGCGGAGCAGGCGGCCCGCTTCTATGAGTCGGTCGAGATTATCGAGTTGCACCATCCCAACAAGGTCGATGCGCCCTCGGGGACGGCGGCCCGCACCGCCGACGTCATCGCCGCCGCGCGCGCCGGGGCGGGGCTCGGGGAGATCCCGGACGCGACGACGGACGACCCGGGTGGGGCGCGCGGGGCCAAGGTGGGCGGCATACCGGTGCATGCGGTTCGGTTGCGGGGCCTCGTCGCGCATCAGGAGGTCCTCTTTGGCGGCGAGGGGGAGGCACTGACGATCCGGCACGATTCGTTCGACCGGGTCAGCTTCATGCCGGGGGTCCTCGCCGCGGTTCGGGCCGTCGCCGAGCACCCGGGGGTCACCGTCGGGCTTGAGCACTTCCTCGGACTCGACTGAACGCCCGACGCCAGCCGGGTCAGCTAAGCGCGGTCAGCCTCAGCCCGAGGTCAGCCCAGCCGGGTCAGCCCGGCCGGGTCAGCTAAGCAAGGTCAGCCCGGCCGGGTCAGCTAAGCAAGGTCAGCCCGAGGTCAGCCCCAGCCAAGCAAGGTCAGCCCGAGGTCAGCCCCAGCCGAAGGCGCGCAAGAGTGCGGCGACGGCTGCGGCTCCAAAGACAACGACGAGAAAGTTCGCCCGCCGGGCCAGCAGGAGCCCCGCGACCGCGATCGCCCCGAGCCGCGCGTCAAGGGTGAGCGTCCCCCCTGGGCCGCCGACGGTCTGGACGACGATGAGCGCGGCGAGCAGGGTCACCGGCAGCAGGGTCGTGATCCGGGAGGTGCGCGCCCCGGACACCCAGGCATCCGGAACGAGGTGCCCGGCGAGTTTGAGGACGTAGGCGAGCGCGCAGGCGAGCAGCACCGTCACCCACATGGTCACGGCGCGGGGTCCAATCCGGGGGGCGGGGCGGTGGGCGGGACTTCGTGGGCGCCGATGGGGCGCCACCCGATGATGACGGCGGCGAAGGCGGCGAGGATCACCGGCACCCCTGGCGGGAGCAGGGGCGTGGTGAGGAGCGCGATAAACCCGGCGAGGACGGCGCTGGCCCGGGCTTCCCCGCTGCGCAGTCGCGGCCACAGCAGCGCGCAGAAGGCAGCAGCGGCGGCGGCGTCGAGTCCCCACCGCCTCGGGTCGCCGAGGGCGTTGCCGATGAGGGCGCCGGCGAGGGTGAGCAGGTTCCACATGACGAGCACGCCGAGCCCGGTGACCCAAAACCCGAGGCGTTGCAGCCGCGGCTCCTCTTGGGCGATCCCGACGGCGGTGGATTCGTCGATGGTGACGTGGGCCGCGAGCATCCGGCGCAGCCCGCGGGCGTCGAGGAAGCGGGCGACCTGGAGCCCATAGAGCCCGTTGCGGATGCCGAGCAGCGTCGAGGTCGCGACGGCGGCGACCCCGGACCCGCCGGCGCCGAGGATGCCGACGACGGCGAACTGGCTGCCTCCCGAGAACAGCAGCAGCGACAGGGCCTGGGTCTGCCAGACATCGAGCCCGGACGCGACCGACAGCGCCCCGAAACTGACCCCATAGAGCCCGGTCGCGAACCCGACCGACAGTCCTTGTCGGATCACCTCACGTCGGCGGGCTGGGTCAACGGCGACCTCGTCGTATGCCGGGTCCGTCACGTCCCGCTCGGGGCCTCGGTGAGTTCCGCGCGCACCCGCACCTCGCGCAAGGTGGCGCCTTCGGGGGAGACGATGCGGTCCCGGTAGGCGCTGTCGGGGTGGAGCCCGGAGGCGAGCAGGAACGCTCTCGTCGCCTCGTCGGCGGCGGGCAACCAGGCGGTGACGGATTCGGCGCCGGCCTCGCGCAGCAGGTCGACGCAGGCGTTGAGGAGTCGGGAGCCGTGTCCGCCGAGCCGCGCCTGGGGGTGGACCGCGAGGAGGGTGATCTCGCCGGTGTTCTGGGCGGTGTCGGGGTCCTGGCTTGGGCCGATGCTGGCGATGCCGACGACCTGGTCACCGGCACAGGCGACGAGGAGCCGGTGGACCCCGGCCGGGGGAGTGGTGAGCGATTCGCGCCAGACCTGGGCGAACGCGTGTGGTTCGAAGGCGGCGAGGACGTCGTCGGGCAGGTGCGCGGCATACGCCTGCCGCCAGACGGTGCTTTGCACGAGGCCGATCGCCGGGGCGTCGTTGACTCGGGCGGCGCGCACGCTTGCGTCCGCTAAAGCGCCGGGG
>CAZACX010000047.1:0-11770 GCA_964483685.1 uncultured Intrasporangiaceae bacterium | reverse complement strand
GCCGTGCTGGTGCGCGGGGCTCATCGGCCGACGAACTTCGGCGAGCGGCGTTCCTTGAAGGCGCGCTGCCCTTCGGCGAGGTCTTCGCTGGCCCAGGCCCTGGCGAACGCGGCCTCATGACGGGCGAGGTCCTCGGGGGTGCGGACGTCGAAGCTGGTCTTGGACCCGGATTGGGACAGGGGCGCCAGGGGCACCGCGGCCGCGGCCAACGCGGTGGCTTCGGCGAGGTCCCCACGCCGCTGGATGAACCCGAGCCGCCAGGCGTCGTCGGCGTCCAGGACCGACCCGGTCAGGACGAGGTGGCGGGCGGCGCCCTCGCCAAAGAACCGGGTCACCCGCTCGATGGTCCAGTGGTCGACCATGAGGCCGAGTTTGGCGACGGGCAGGGCAAACCTGGCGTCGTCCGTGGCGACCCGCAGATCGCAGCCGACGGCGAGTTGCATCCCTAACCCCATGCAGGAGCCGTTGATGGCGGCGACGGTGGTGATGGGGAGGCTGGCGAGTCGTTGCAAGACGGTGGCGAGGTGTCGCGTGAAGGCGACGTCTTCGAGTTCGGTGAGGTCGGCCCCGGCGCAGAAGTGGCCCTGCACGCCGGTGAGGATGAGCGCCCGCGCTCCGGCCGTGGTCGCGGTGACGAGGGCGGCGTCGAGTTCGGTGAGGGCGTCGTGGTTGAGCGCGTTGCGGCGTTGCGGCCGGTCGATGGTGATCGTGGCGATGCCGTCGCTCAGGTCGTGGTGAATGGGCACCTCGGCAGCCTAAACGGTCGGGGGCACCCGACCGGGCCCTGGCCGGGCGTAGGTGACGACCTCGAAGCCGGGGAACGGGACCCGCTCGACTTCGGTCCACGCGCTGGGGTCCCACGGCGGGAAGTAGGTGTCGCCCTCGGGGGTGGTGGGGACGTGGGTCAGCACCATCGCGGTACACAGCGGCATGGCCTGCGCATAGATTTGGGCGCCGCCGACGACAAAGATCTCATCGCCGGGTCCGGCCAAGGTGAGCGCCTCCTCGAACGAGTGCCCAACCTCGACGTTGGCGTGAGCCCAGGTGCGGTCCCGGGTGATGACGAGGGTGCGCCGCCCGGGCAGGACCCTGCCGATCGACTCGAAGGTGGCCCGCCCCATGAGCAGGGTGTGCCCTATCGTCAGCGCCTTGAAGTGGGCCTGTTCGCCGGGCAGTTTCCAGGGAATGCCGCCGCGGTGCCCGATGACGCCGTTGGCGGCGACGGCGGCGACCAGGGTGAGCCGCGTCATGCGACCACGGTGAGCATGTGTCATGCGACCACGGTGAGCTGGGTCAGGCGACCACGGTGAGCTGGGTCATGCGGCCCGGTGCGCTGCGTCATACGGCGATCGGCGCTTTGATCGAGGGGTGCGCCTGATAGCCGACGAGGGTGAAGTCGTCGAGGTCGTAGTCGTCGATGCTCGGCCGGGGGGTGATTTCCAGGCGCGGCAGCGGGAAGGGCTCGCGGGTGAGTTGCTCCTTGGCCTGGTCGAGGTGGTTGAGATAGAGGTGGGCGTCGCCGAGGGTATGCACGAATTCGCCCGGTTCGAGGTCGGTGGCGATCGCGATGAGTTGAGTAAGCAGGGCGTAGGACGCGATATTGAACGGCACCCCAAGAAAGAGGTCCGCGGAGCGTTGATAGAGCTGGCAGGACAGGCGCCCGTTGGCGACATAGAACTGGAACATCGTGTGGCAGGGCGGCAGGGCCATTGCGTCCACGTCGGCGACATTCCATGCGGAGACGAGGTGGCGGCGACTCATCGGGTTGGTGCGGATGGCCTCGATCACCTGGGCGAGCTGGTCGATCCGGCGCCCGTCCGGGGTGGGCCAGGAGCGCCATTGGTGCCCATAGATGGGGCCGAGGTCGCCGTGCGGGTCGGCCCATTCGTCCCAGATGGTGATGCCCCGCTCGTTGAGCCAGTGCACATTGGTGTCGCCGCGCAGGAACCAGAGCAGTTCGCCGAGGATCGAGCGCAGGTGCAGCTTCTTGGTTGTGACGAGCGGGAAGCCGTCGGCTAAGTCGAACCGCATCTGGTAGCCGAACACGCCCAGGGTGCCGGTGCCGGTGCGGTCGGAGCGCTCGGTGCCCTCCTCGAGGACGTGGGTGAGCAGGTCGAGGTATGCCTGGATGATGACGCCCTTCGCCGCGGGCCCCGGAGCCCGATCTGACCGGTATGGATTGCGGCATATGGTAGCCGCCGCGGAATGCGGCCCGGGGGTAGCCGCCGATGGATTGCGGCACCTGGTGCCGCAGCGGAATGCGGCCCGCGATAGCCGCCGCGGTGGCGGGGCGGGGCGTCCTAGACTGGCCGCCATGAGCGACGCGCTGTTTGGACGGCTACTGACCGCGATGGTGACCCCGATGGTCCCAAGCGGCGACCTTGACCCGGTCGGTGCGGCGGCGGTCGTGCAGCGGCTGCTCGAGACCGGGCACGACGGGATTGTCGTCAATGGCACGACGGGGGAGTCCTCGACGCTGACGTCGGCGGAGTCGATCGAGATGGTGCGCCTTGTCGTCGCGGCGGCGGACGGGGCGGCGCGGGTGGTCGCGGGGGTTGGTTCCAACGACACGCGCCATGCGGTGGAGATGGCGACGTTGGCCCGAGATGCCGGCGCCGATGCGCTGCTGCTCGTGACGCCCTACTACAACCGGCCGCCGCAGGCGGGTGTCATTGCCCACTGCCGGGCGGTGGCGGACGCGACGGACCTGCCCGTCATGCTCTATGACATCCCGAGCCGCAGCGGGATCCCGTTTGAGTCCGAGACCCTCGTTGCGCTCGCGGAGCACCCGAACATTGTTGCGGTCAAGGACGCGAAGGGTGACTTGTGGGCCGCCACCGAGGTGATGGCGGCGACGGATCTGCTCTGGTTCAGCGGCGCCGATGAGGTCAACCTGCCGCTGTTGGCGTTGGGGGCCACCGGAATCGTCAGTGTGGTCGGTCATGTCGCCGGCCGGGAGTATGCCGCGATGCTCGCCGCGGTGGCCGCGGGCGATCTGGGCACGGCCCAGCGCATCCACGCGAGCCTGATCCCGATTGTTAAGGCGATCATGCACACGAGCCAGGGGGCGATCATGGCGAAGGCTGCCCTGGTGGAGCTCGGCGTCATCGCCTCGGCGACGGTCCGGTTGCCTTATGTGATGTCACCGCCGGAGCATCTCGCGAAGCTCCGGGCCGCGCTCGCGGCCGTCTCCGCCGTCTGAGACGGTCCCTCCGCCGCCTGAACGCGTCCCTCGTGCGGGGCGTGTCGCCTGCGCGCGCCCGCGGGCCGGGTCCAACGCGGACGCCGCCGACGGGTACGCGTGCCCGCGCGCGGGCGGGTCCAACGCGGACGTCGCCGACGACAACGGGTGGCCTCCGTCGTGCCTGCTCCGACGCTCCGGGGCGTCGTCGGCGTGGAGAGAGGCCAGCCCGCGTGAGACGCCAAAGGCCGGGTGTCCCGCGACTATGTCGCAGGACACCCGGCCTCTAAGTCTCAGCGGACGAGCTTAGCTCACGGGTTGTACGTGAGCACTGGGTTGGTGGTGAGGCCGGTCCAGTTGACCGTTCCGGTGCCGAGGGCGACGGTGCCAATTGACGTGGTGGTCACGTCGAAGCACACGGTGTAGTTGCACGAAACGTCCGTCGGGACGACGAGCAGCGCAAGGAAGATGGCGTTGAAGTTGTAGCACAACTTCGTGGGCTTCTTCGGGTAAGCCCCGAAGGGGCTGGCGTTCGGCATGTTGACGCCGAACATCGTGAACGTCGAGTTGAAGAGGGAGACCGCCCCGAAGGTGCCAACGCCGGCGGAGGCGGAGACCAAGTTGTTGGACGTGCCATCGCTCCACGTCACCGACCCACCGAGACCGAGGAGCGCATAGGTCGGGTTGAAGAGCCCGAGGGGGCAGGCGCTGGCGTCAATGTTGAAGGCGGCGGTGCCGGTCACATTTGAAAGGCACAAGACCGTGACGGCTTGAGCGGTGAAGATGCCACCCGTGACGGAAAGGCAGGTCGGGCACGGCGGCGGGGTGCTGCCAGCGAGCATCGGGGCGCCAGCCGCGAGGGTCAGTGCCGGGGCGGCCCAGGCAGCGCCCTTCGCCAGGGTGCGGCGATCGAGAGAAGTTTGTTGCATGATGAGCGATTCCTTTGGGACGTTCGGGCGACGACCGAGGTCGGCGTTGGACTACGTGGAGTGGCTAAGTTCATGTCAGGCTAACTGACCCTCAGAAAGGGTACCCGTCAGTATTTAGCCAGTCAAATTCCCCCCACTGTGGCAGTGGTCACGTGGCTCCCACTCGGAGCTTTGCCACGCGACCCGCGACACGCTTCGTCGTTGATTCGCGCCCCTGCCTGCGTTCATTATGCCAGATCACACGCCTTACCGCGCACACTTTCGGGCGGTGTTGGGGGCGATTGCCGCCCTGTGTTGGGTGTTGCAGAAGTAGCCTGGTGAGGCGTTCGCGTAGCCTGACTTCATGGCGACACGGCGGAGCTCAACAACGACCACCCGGGGCGGTGGACGCGCGCCCAGCACCGGGCGCCAGCCGGCCCGCAACACGTCCTCGCCGCCTGCGCGCGCCCGCGGAGCCTCCTCAACCGGCCGCTCGCTCACCGCCCGGGTTGCGACCCGGGCGGTCAGGGGAGTCCGCGTGGTGGCTGGGGGCGGCGCCCGACTCGTTGGCGTCGGGGTGCGCCGGGTCAGCGGCCTCGACCTTGAGCCCGAGCACCGCCGCGACGGGTTGGGCCTGTTGTTGGTCGCCCTTGCCGTGGCCGTCGCTGCCCGCGAGTGGTGGGGACTGCCGGGGACTCTCGGCACCCTCATCCACGCCATCGTCGCGGGGACCGTCGGGCAGGTCGGCTATGTCGTCCCTCTTGTCGTCCTCGTTCTCGGTGTCCGGTTCCTCCGCGCCCAGGGTTCGGCGGCGGCAACCTCGCGGCTCGCGGTGGGGATTCCCCTCCTGACGACCGCCGCCTGCGGACTGGTCCACATCGCTAAAGGCATCCCCGAGCCTGCCGATGGCGCCGAGGCGATCCGCGCCGCGGGCGGCATCCTCGGGTTCCTCGCCGCCAGCCCACTCACCGCCGGGGTGAGCGTCTACGGCGCGGTGGCGATCCTGCTCCTCGCCTGCTTCTTTGCGCTCCTCGTCCTCACCGCTACCCCCGTCCACCGCATCCCGGAGCGGGCCCGCGCCGCGGGCCTGACCTGGCGGGCACCCGCCGACGGTGCCCACCTCGAGCGTTCCGTGCCCGAGGGCGCCGCGGCCGGGGTCGAGGACCCGCGCGCCGGGGACACGGCATACGAGCAAGCTGCGGAGGTCATCCCCCCCGGGCGTCGCCGGGCGTCGCGGCCCCGCTCGGACCAGGCGACGGCCAAGACGGCGCCCCCTGGCCCGGGATCCGTGGCGCCTGCGACGGCCGACGAGTCCGCGACGTTCGACGAGTCCGCGACGGACGACGGGTCCGCGCGCAACGACGCGGCCGCTCTCGTCGCTGGCCTCCCACCGAAGCCCGATCTCGTGGCTCCGCAGCCCAGCGCGCTACCCCGGCGGGCGGAGCAACTCGCCCTCGGCGGAGACGTTACCTATGTGCTGCCCGAGGACACGATCTTGCGGCAGGGCTCACCGCACAAGGCCCGGTCGGCGGCGAACGATCAGGTGGTCGAGGCGCTGACGGGGGTTCTCGACGAGTTCGCCATCGACGCGGCGGTCACGGGGTTCACCCGTGGTCCGACCGTCACCCGCTACATCGTCGAGCTCGGCCCGGGGGTGAAGGTCGAGCGGGTTACGGCCCTCTCACGCAACATCGCCTATGCGGTGGCCTCCGCCGACGTGCGCATTCTCAGCCCAATCCCGGGACGGTCGGCAATCGGCATCGAAATCCCCAACGCCGATAAGGAGATCGTCTCCCTCGGTGATGTGTTGCGCAGCCGCAATGCCCACAACGCCACTCACCCGATGGTCATGGGTGTGGGCAAAGACGTCGAGGGCGGTTATGTCATCGCCAACCTCGCAAAGATGCCGCACCTCCTCGTCGCCGGGGCAACGGGCGCCGGGAAGTCGAGTTTCGTGAACTCGATGATTACCTCGATCCTGATGCGGGCCACCCCCGAGGAAGTGCGGATGATCCTCGTCGACCCCAAGCGGGTCGAGCTCACTGCCTATGAGGGCATCCCGCACCTCATCACCCCGATCATCACGAGCGCCAAGAAGGCCGCCGAGGCCCTCCAATGGGTCGTCCGGGAAATGGACACCCGGTATGACGACCTGGCCTCCTTCGGCTTCAAGCACGTTGACGACTTCAACAAGGCGGTCCGCAGCGGCGCCGCGAAACCGTTGCCGGGGTCGCAGCGGATCCTTCGGCCCTATCCCTACCTCCTTGTCATCGTCGATGAGCTCGCCGATTTGATGATGGTCGCGCCGCGTGACGTCGAGGACTCGATCGTTCGGATCACCCAGCTGGCCCGCGCCGCCGGGATCCACCTCGTCCTCGCGACCCAACGACCCTCCGTTGACGTCGTCACGGGCCTCATCAAGGCGAATGTCCCGTCCCGGATGGCGTTTGCCACGTCTTCTCTGGCCGACAGTCGGGTTGTGCTCGACCAGCCGGGCGCCGAGAAGCTGCTCGGTCAAGGCGACGCACTGTTCCTCCCGATGGGCGTGAGCAAGCCGATGCGCGTGCAGGGCTCGTGGGTGACGGAGTCGGAGATCCACGCGGTCGTGGCCCATGTGCGCGGCCAGCTCAAGCCGAGCTACCGCGCGGACGTGGCCGTCACCGTCGCCAAGAAGCAGGTGGACGACGACATCGGCGACGACTTGGACCTGTTGTTGCAGGCGGCCGAACTCGTCGTGACGACCCAGTTCGGGTCCACCTCGATGTTGCAGCGCAAGCTGCGGGTCGGATTCGCGAAGGCGGGCCGACTCATGGACCTGCTCGAGTCGCGGGGCGTTGTCGGTCCCTCGGAGGGATCGAAGGCCCGTGACGTCCTCGTCAAACCGGATGACCTTCCGGGCACGCTGGCGCTGATGCGCGGCGACGACGTTCCGCAGGAGTTCGGGGACGGGCTGGCCGCGGATGCGCTGGCCGGCGACGGCTTCGCGCACGGGATCGAAGACGGAGTCGGTGGCGGACTCGATGGCGGACTCGGTGACGGACTCGGCGAGGCGGACGGGCCGTGGATCGACGAGGACGACACCGAGTCCGAGGACGCCTGGCAGCTCACCGGGCGCTAGCCGCTACCCGGCCTTGCTGGTGCCGCCTGCCACGTCGGCGCCAGCACGTTTCTGGCGGCCTGTTTCTGGCGGTGGGCTACTCGGCGGCGGGGAGTGGTGATTCCGGGGCGTCGGCTCCGGGGACCGGGAGCAGTCCCTCGGCGCGGGCGGTGATCAGTTCCGCCTCGATGTCATCGATGAGCGCCTTGATCGCGCCGACCCCGCCGACCGGGCCACCGGCCATCAACCGGTCGGTGCCCAGCAAGGCGGCGGCTGGTGCCCACTTGGAACCGATCGCCTTCCCGAACGATCGGTTCGGGTCGAGCAGTCGCCCTTCGCTCAGATTCGGGAACGTCGGGAACGCCGTGTTGGCGCTCTGGAAGACGCCGCGAATGTCAACCTCGGGCAGGCGCTCGCGCCATTCCGGGACGAGGTCGTCGACGCCGGCGCAAGCCCCGCACCCCGGGTTGACCATGAGGACCAGCACCGGCCGGACCGCGGGCACGCTGTCCATCGTCAACCATTCGCCGCTCTCGTTCTGAACCCCCACCGGGGGAATCGGGACCCGGACGTAATCGAACTCGGCGCCCTCACCCGGTGCGGCGGCGGCGGCGGAGGCTGCGACGGGGGAGCCGCTGTGCCTCGTGCTCACCCACAGCAGTGCGGGGACAAAGGCCGCCGCGAGCAGCCACCCCCACACGGCTCCGCCCGAGCCGAGGATGTCCAGGGTGTCGCGCCCCGACAGCGCCATGGCGAGCGCGGCGGCTCCGGCGAGCGTGAGCAGCGCGTTGCGAGCGATCGTCCACTGATCGACCGTGCCGTCGGCCTCACCGAAACAGCCGCACGAGGCTGCGTCGCCGGCGTTGACCGCCCGGACAACAAGCAGCAGGTAAGCGACCATCAAGGCGAGCGCTCCCAGCGCGAACGCGCCGAAGAGCCATCCGCGCCCACCGAGCAGGCCGACGGCGAGGATCACCTCGACCACGGGGACGGCCCGCAGAACGAGGGGGCTGGCCAGCGGGCCGGGCACCTTGAGCGAGGCGGCCCCTTCCGTCAGGCTCTGCGGCGCGCGGAACTTCGCGACGGCCGCGAGCAGCAAGGTGACGGCGAGGGTGATCGGCGCGAGGACGAGGGCATCTGACACGACCAGTGACTATACGGTCACGGGCCGGTTGGCCGCATTCACCCGGGAGGAGCCGCCGTCACCCGGGCGCCCGCGTTGCGCCTGGTATGCGTTCACGGGCGCGCTGGCCGCGGTCACCCGGTCGGCCGCATTGCGTCTGGCTATCCGGTCACGGCCTAGCGGCCGCCGTCACCCGGGCAGCGGCGTTGCGTCGAGCCGGGCCCGGCTCGGTGGTGCCTGGCTGCTTCCGGCGACCTGCTCGACGGCGTCCAGGACGCGCAACACATTGCGGTTCGTCACCTTGGCGAGATCGTCGTCGGACCAACCCCGGTCGGCGAGGGCCTCGAGGAGCCGGGGGTATCCGGTGACATCCTCCAGCCCTTCCGGAAGCGTCGCGACCCCGTCGTAATCGCCGCCGAGACCGATGTGGTCGATGCCGGCCACCTCGCGAATGTGCTCGCAGTGCCGCACAACGTCGGCGATGCTCGCGCGCGGCGCCGGGTGTTTGTCGCCGTAGGCGGCGAGGAAGGCGTCAGTGGCCGCCAGGTCGCTGCGTGGAATCCCGGCCTCCGCGAAGGCGGCCTGCGCCGTCAGATCCCAGTCCCGCACCGGGGGCGCGACAAACGCCGGGACAAAGGTGACCATGCAGACGCCGCCGAGCTGGGCCATCCGGGTGAGGACGTCGTCGGGGACGTTGCGCGGGTGGTCGCACACCGCCCGGGCGCTGGAATGCGAAAAGATCGGCGGGGCCGACGTGGTGGCGCACGCGGCGCGCATCGTGTCCGCGGAGGTGTGGCTGAGGTCGACCATCATGCCGAGGCGGTTCATCTCGCGGACCACCTCGTGCCCAAAATTGCTCAGTCCCCCCAGGACCGGCTCATCGGTCGCCGAATCAGCCCAGGCAACATTAACGTTGTGGGTGAGGGTGAGGTATCGCACCCCGAGGGCGTGCAACATCCGCAGGACCCCGAGCGAGCTATTGAGGCAATGCCCGCCCTCGGCGCCAATCAGGGAGGCGATCCGCCCACGCGAGCGCGCTGCCGCGATATCGGCCGAGCTGGTCGCGAAGGCGAGCGACGCGGCATACCTCGTGACCATGCTGTGCACGGCGTCGATTTGCTCAAGGGTCGCGGTGAGGGCGCTGGCGGGGTCGAGGGTCGCGGGGACATAGACGGACCAGAACTGGGCGCCGACGCCGCCCAAGCGCAGGCGCGGCAGATCGGTCTGGGTGCGCGTGCCCGTGTCGGCCAAGTCGAGGAGGTCCCAGTCGTAGTCAGCGAGCGCACGGGCCTCCCAGGGCAGGTCGTTGTGACCGTCGATGACGGGCTCGTGGGCGAGGAGGCGCGCGATTCGGGGAGAGACCGCCATTCGGGGAGACACTGCTATTGCGGGAGACACCATGGAGCGACGTTATGGCACGGCGCGCTGGGCCGGTCACTCACCTAGAGTGGCGCCCATGACCGCGACCCCCGCCCGCAGCGTCGCGCTCGTGACCCTGGGATGCACCCGCAACGAGGTCGACTCGGAAGAACTCGCCGGGCGTCTCGCGGCGTCGGGGTGGGTTCTCGTCGAGGATCCGGCGCTGGCCGATGTCGCCGTGATCAACACCTGCGGATTCATCGCCCAGGCCAAGAAGGACTCCATCGACACCCTCCTGGAGGCCAGCGAACTCAAACGCACGGGCCGAACCCAGGCCGTCGTCGCCGTCGGGTGCCTCGCCGAACGGTACGGACAGGAGCTGGCGGCGGAGTTGCCGGAGGCCGATGCCGTCCTCGGCTTCGATTCGTATGCCGACCTGTCCGGTCATCTGCGCACCCTCCTGGCCGGTGGCCAGGTGCCCTCGCACGTGCCCAGTGACCGGCGTCGGCTGCTCCCACTGACCCCGAGTCAGCGACCGGCGTCGGCGACGACGGTGGCCGTGCCCGGGATGGGGCCGCTTAGTGGGCCGCCGGTCGTGCGGGCTCGACTCGACAATCGGCCCTGGGCCCCCCTGAAGATCGCGAGCGGCTGCGACCGAAGGTGCGCGTTCTGCGCCATACCGGCCTTCCGCGGTGCTTTCCTCTCCCGCCCGCCGCATGAGGTTGTGGACGAGGCGCGGTGGCTCGCCCAGCGGGGCGTGCGCGAGGCCTTCCTCGTGAGCGAAAACTCGACGTCGTATGGAAAGGACTTCGGCGACCTGACGGCGTTGGAGAAGCTGCTGCCCCAACTGGCGGCCGTCGACGGGCTCGACTGGGTGCGGGTGTCCTATTTGCAACCGGCCGAGATCCGACCGGGACTGTTGGAGGCGATCGCCGCCACCCCCGGGGTCGTGCCGTGGTTTGACGT
Source organism: uncultured Intrasporangiaceae bacterium (assembly GCA_964483685.1). GTDB lineage: Bacteria > Actinomycetota > Actinomycetes > Actinomycetales > Dermatophilaceae > Nostocoides_A. The sequence goes on along the minus strand of CAZACX010000047.1, from coordinate 1,136 downwards.
CTCGTTCCAGCACGCGTCGGGGCCACTGTTGCGGCGAATGCGTCGCTTTGGCTCGGCGACGGACTTCCTGGCCCTCATTGACCGGATTCGCAACCTGGTGCCGGAGGCGGCGATCCGCTCGAATTTCATCGTCGGGTTCCCCGGTGAAACCGAGGGCGACGTTGCCGAACTCACCGGCTTCCTCGAGGCCGCCGAGCTCGACGTCGTTGGTGTCTTCGGCTACTCCGACGAGGACGGCACAGAGGGCGCCGGGATGCCGGGGAAACTCGACGACGCGCTCATTTCTGATCGCGTCGACCAGGTGACGGACCTGGTTGAACAGCTCACCGCGGACCGGGCGGCCTGGCGGATCGGTCAGGTGCACCCGATGCTCGTCGAGGAAATCGACGAAGAATCCGGGCTGGCGATTGGTCGTTCCTGGATCCAGGGCCCGGACATCGACGGGGTCATCAGTGTGGACCGGGGGGACCTGCGACCGGGGGATCTGCTCACGGTCCGGATCACCGGTTCGGCCGGCGTCGACCTTGAGGCGGTCGTGACGTGACGGCCGCCCTCGCCCCCTCGAATTGGAACCTGCCCAACGCGCTGACCCTGGCCCGGGTCGCCATCGTGCCGGTATTTGGTTGGCTGCTGCTCAGCGCCGGGGGGGATAGCGCGACCCGCCGCTGGTGGTCGGCGGCACTGTTCCTCTTGGCCATCGCCACCGATCGGATCGACGGCGCCATCGCCCGCAAACGGGGGCTGGTGACGAACTTCGGCAAGGTGGCCGACCCGATCGCCGACAAGGCCCTCACCGGAATGGCCTTCGTGGGGTTGTCCATCCTCGCGGAGCTGCCGTGGTGGATCACCGCGCTGATCCTCGTGCGGGAGTGGGGAATCACGGTGATGCGGTTCGTCGTGATCCGGCACGGGGTCATGCCGGCCGGTCGCGGCGGCAAGACGAAGACCGGGTTGCAGGCGGTGGCCCTGACCTGGTGGTTGCTGCCGCTGTGGACCTTCCCCTACGAGCCCGTATGCCGCGCCTTCGCTTGGGTGCTCATGCTGGCCGCCCTCGTGGTCACGATGGCCACCGGGATCGATATCGTTTTCAAGGCGTTGCGGCTGCGCCAAACGAGTGAACGCGCCGCATTGAAGCG
>CAZACX010000046.1:20150-22423 GCA_964483685.1 uncultured Intrasporangiaceae bacterium | reverse complement strand
GGGGACGATCGCCTCGGAGTCCTCGATCAGGTCACCGAATTCGGAGTCGCCATCCTCGCCCAGGGGGGTGTGCAGCGAAATCGGCTCGCGGCCATACTTCTGGACCTCGACGACCTTCTCGGGGGTCATGTCGAGTTCGCGGGCCAGTTCCTCGGGGGTGGGCTCCCGACCGAGGTCCTGAAGCATTTGGCGCTGCACGCGGGCGAGTTTGTTGATGACCTCGACCATGTGGACCGGGATGCGGATCGTGCGGGCCTGGTCCGCCATGGCCCGGGTGATCGCCTGCCGAATCCACCATGTCGCGTAGGTGGAGAACTTGTAACCCTTGGTGTAGTCGAACTTCTCGACCGCCCGGATCAGGCCAAGGTTGCCCTCTTGGATGAGGTCGAGGAACAGCATCCCGCGCCCGGTGTAGCGCTTGGCGAGCGAGACGACGAGGCGAAGGTTGGCCTCAAGGAGGTGGTTCTTGGCCTTCTTGCCGTCCTGGCCGATCCACCACAGCTCGCGCTTGAGCTTCTGGTCGAACTTCTCGCCGGACGCCATCCGCTCCTCGGCGAAGAGGCCGGCCTCGATGCGCTTCGCGAGTTCGACCTCCTGCTCGGCGTTGAGGAGAGCAACCTTTCCGATTTGCTTGAGGTAGTCCTTGACTGGGTCGGCCGTTGCGCCCGCCGTGACGACCTGTTGCGCGGGAGCGTCATCCTCGTCATCGTCGCGAATGACGAAGCCGGCGCTTTCGTCGCTTTCCTCGTCGCTCTTGGCCGGCTTGGCCTCGCCGTCCTCATCGTCGTCCGCGGTGTCGTCCGTGGTTGCTGTTGCCGTGATCACCTGGGTAACCGCGCCACCAGCGTCGACGACCTCACCTGCGGCGGCCTCGATCACAGCGAGGTCCTCGGGCAGGTCCGCGATTGCCAGCGCATCCTCGGGTGACGGAACTTCCGCAGCAGCTTGCGCCGCCTTGCGGGCCGCCGCGGCCTTCGAGACAGCCTTTGTTGCCGTCCTCGTCGCAGCCGTCTTCGCGGGCGCCGCTTTCGCCGCGGTCGCCTTCGTGGGCGCCGCCTTCGTCGCTGCGGTCTTGGTCGGGGCGGTCTTCGCCGGGGCCGCCTTCGCTGCCGCGCTCTTCGTTGCTGCGGCGGTCGTCGTCACGGCCGCCTTCGCCGGGGCCGCTTTCGCTGCCGCGCTCTTCGTTCCTGCCGCAGTCTTGGTCGCTGCCGCCTTCGCGGTCGCTGCCTTCACCGTCGTTGACTTCGCTTGCGCAGTCTTCACTGGCCCCTCCGTTGTTGCGGCAGCTCCGGCGGACGCTGCCTTCGCCGGAACGGCCTTCGTCGCCGCCTTGGCTGCCGGCGCCCCGGACTTGGCCGCTGTGCGCGCCTGCGGCTCGGCGTTGACGAGAACGACGATCTCCTGCTCCCCAAAGGCCCGCACCACCGCCTTCTGACGTCTCACCGCGACCTTGGCGTCAAGGAGCGCCTGGGCAAGTTCCTCGCCGGTCACCGATCCGACGGCGACACCCTTCTTGATTAAGTCCTGAAGAGCGGTGTGGGCGAACTCTCGAGGCAACTCGGGGGCGGTGGTGGCGGAATGCGGCACAGGCACCGGCAACCTTTCACATCAGGGAACTTCGCGCGGGCGCGCCGAACAGCGCACCAACGCGAAGTGAATGGGGGAAGTTAAGTGATGACGTCGGTCCGGAGGCAGTGGCGTGACGTCAGGTGGGCGCCTATCGACCGAATCCTACGTAGACATTATAAGACGACCCGAGGTGCGGATCATTCCCCAGGGTGGCTGACGGCCGCCGACCGCGACGTCCGCCACGGACCATTCGGGGCCACGAAGTCGGTGGGCTAGTCCTCGGCCTTGACCGCAATCACCGCGCACGGGGCATCGAGCAAGATGCGCTGAGCGTTGGAGCCGAGAATGAGTTTGCCCACCGGGGTGCGCCGTCGGAGCCCGATGACGATGAAGTCCGCCTTCATTTCACCGGCGACGGCGATCAGGTCCTCCGCAGGTTCATTACCGCGGATCAGGTGGCGCGTGTCGACCTCGATCCCCCGCTCAGCCAGCTCGGCCATCAGAGTGTCGAGCTCACGGTCGGCCGGGTTGTCAGGCCCCACGTCAGTCAGGTCCCGGCCACCCCGTGAGGAGTTGATGATCACCATCGGTGTCTTACGAAGCAAACACTCCTCGGCCGCCCTGGCGACCGCCGCACGGCCCTCCTTGGTCGGCACGAACCCAACGACGATCGGCACGAGAACCTCCTTGTTCACCGGCACCCA
>CAZACX010000046.1:16208-20050 GCA_964483685.1 uncultured Intrasporangiaceae bacterium | reverse complement strand
CGCCGGGAGAGGACCCCGAATGCACCGAGGAAGCGCTCGTCCGGGGCCGCCTCGGCAACCAAGGCGCCCCGGTCACCTCGGGTGGCCCGCCCGCTGAAGACGAACTCGGCAACGACGCGACTGTCCTGGGGAGAGGGCAGCGGGCGGCCGCGGGGAGGACAGCAGGAGGGCGGGCAGTCGCTGTGTGACCACCGAGAGCCCCAGACCACCAATGCTCGCGGAGACTCGATGCCGAGCCGGACCAGCTCGTCAGACAGGGACCGCGTTAACGCGCGGGCTGGGCCGGGGATGTCCGCATAGGTGACGAGGCACGCGCGGTGCACCTGGTGGTGATCGAGCACCCGCACGATGTGCCGCGCGACCGTTGACGCCTCACCGCGAGGCGGCAGATCGAACCGTCCGGAGAAGTGCACCACCGCTTCGCGCAGCGCCAAGAACACGACGCTGTTCGCGGGGGTGAACCCCAAAGTGAACGGGACTGAGTGGATGAGGTCGGTCTCGGATCGCACGGTGATCGTCATACCGTGACCTTGGACCGGTCACCAGCGCAACGCGAGGGGGGCGGCATACCCCTGTGGACGGGGTGAGGCCACCGGCTGGACGGTGGATAGCCGCGGGTGCCGCGGGCAGAGCGCGGGGCACCAGCACGTCAGTGGATCGCCACCCGACGGCGCTCAGCGCCGGGCAACCCAACCGCGAACGTGGCAGCCGCCCGGCGGCGCGCTCAGCGAATGACGGACCCGGGTACCGTCTGTGGGTGCGGGGCCGGTTGCGGCCAACTCGCCCCATCCGCGGGTCGCGTGGCGCCCTTCTCCCAGGCGAGGAAGGACTCGGTTTCGTTGATTAACGCCGCCGACAGCCAGCTCAACACCATCGCGTCGTCGGCGAGGCCAAACACGCCGAGCAGAGCCTCGGGCATGAAATCCACCGGCGAAACGATGTAGGCGAGAGCCGCTGCCATCATCCCCAGGCGTCGCATGGTGACGCCGCGATAGTGGCCCGCGCGGGCGGCAGCGAACAGGCGCGGCAACGCGGCGAATCGTTCGCTGAGACCGGGCGAACCTGGGCGGGTCGCGAGACGGATTGCGGACATGAGCGAGCGGGCGCGCAGCACGCGAGAGCGAGCAGCCATCGGCGGTTCCTTCATCAAAACGCCACGGTCGTGGCGAGAGCACAGACTCCAACGCCGGGAACTGGGTCTTGATTCCCGCCAGGGTTGGGTGTTGATTCCCGCCGGGAACCGGGACTTGACTCCCGGCGGGGATGGGTCAGTTGGGTGCGTCGACGACCCTGGGGAACTCCTCTTTCGCGTGGTCGGCGATCCGACCGATGAGGTAGGTGTCGAGTCCGGCCCCGATGACACCGCCGACAAGTGGCACGCTTTTGCCGAACCGGGTCAGCACGCCCTTGCCTGCCGTCGCGAGCAGCCGGAATCCGACTGCCTTGTTGACGACCATAAGGATCGGCCCGGGGAGGCGCTGCACGGCGAGGTTGGACAACCGGCCGGTCGCCATCACCCCGGCCTTCTTGAGCAGGTCGTCCGCGTCGGCGCCAACGAGCGTCAACAGCACAGCTGACCTGATCGCCGGCTTGGTCAGGTCGTAGCCGCGGGCCGAGGCGATTCCGGCGACCATCCGCGTGGCGACGACGTAGAACCCAAAAACGTTCGCGGGCAACGCCACCGGCATGGTGATGAAACCGCCCATGCTCGTGACGAAACCGCCGGTGGCCGCCAGCTTGAGGTGGCCCTTGACGAGTTCGTCGATGGCACCTTCGCTCGAACCGCCCTTGCGCACCGCCGCCGCCGTCACCGTCGCCGCGGAGTCAAACGGGCCCTTCCCATCGATCCCGACGTCGAGCAGTCGCTCCACGATGCGGGTCGCGGAGTTCCCGAGCTTCCCGTTGTCCTGCGTTGGCGCCCGCCCCGCTTCCAACGCGCTGCCGTACCCCGTGGCGTGCTTCGCGGGCACCTTCGCCTTGTCCTTACCAAAACCAAAAAGCCCCATCGCCGACTCATGCTCCTTCATTGCTGAGATCGGGTCCACCGCCGGACCTCGATCCGGTCGCAGGCATCCTCCCACGCGACCCCGGCTCGCGGGACTTCCGGGCCCCAGCCTGCGCGGATGGAGGGCCGCGACGAGCGACCCGGGCCCAGCCTTCGCAACAAGAGACCCAGGCCCCAGCCTGCGCGGATGGAGGGCCGTTTGCGGCACCCGTCCTACCCTGGAGCCCATGACCATCGATGGCGCCTTGGTCAGCCACAACGGCCGCGTCGCGCTCGTTGATGGAGACGGCGCACGCGTGGGCGCCGCCGCGGACCTGCCGAGGTTGGTGCCCAACGGCCACCGGCGGTATGCCGTGTGGTCGGCGGCGCGCGACCTCGCGCCACTGCTTCGGGGCGCCCAAATCCTCCCGCGGATCCTCGACCTCAGCGAATGCCACCGGATCCTCAACGGCGGGTGGCGCGCCGATCCCGGTGTGGTGTGGGCGGGCGCGCAAGGGCACGACGTCACGCAGGTCGAGGTGGACTCCCCCGACGACCTGTTTGCCGTGCTCCGCGACACTGGGGACCCGGCATCGCTGCTGAGCCCCGCAGGCTATCTGCGTGCGGACGCGGTGACGGGCCGCTGGCTCACCGACGATGACCGGTTGCGGCAATGGGCACAGGCGGCTGCCGACAGCGGCCGTCTCCTGTGGGCACAACTCGCCGCGGTCGGGCCGCGCGCCCAATCGCTGGCCGTGTCCGAATCGGCCGCTGCGCTCCTGTGCGTCGAACTTGAACGCGACGGCCTGCCGGTCGACCGCAGCACCCTCATGCGCGACATCGCTACGGCAGCCGGACCTCGCCCCGCCAACGAGACCGACGCGAGAAATCTGCGGGCGGAGCGCGATCAGCGGGTCCTCGCCCTCGCCCCCGGGCATGAGCGCTGCGACCTGCGCAACCCCGCGGACGTGCGGGCGATGCTTGCCGCGATCGGGATCGACGTCCCGACGACCCGCAAATGGGTGCTTGAGGCCTACCGGGAGGCCCATCCGGTCATCCCCGCGCTCCTCGCCTGGCGCCGCGATGAGCGCGTCGCGACAACCTACGGGTACGCCTGGCTGGACGCGCACGTCGGCGCCGATGATCGGCTTCGCGGCCAATGGAACGCGTGCGATGGGGCCGCCGGCCGGATGACCGCCTCGAATGGTCTCCACAATTTGCCGGTCGCGTTGCGCCCGGGGATTGCCGCAGCGCCCGGGTGGAGTTTCGTTCGCGCCGACCTCGGCCAGATCGAGCCCCGGGTCCTGGCCGCGGTCTCCGCAGACCCCGCCTTCGCCGCCGCCACCGTCGCGGACGACCTCTACGCCCCGGTTGCAGCGACCCTGCGCGTCGAGCGCTCCGTGGCCAAGGTTGCCGTGCTCGCCGCGATGTACGGCCAACGCAGCGGCACCGCCGGCCGAGCGCTCGCCGGTCTCGAACGCGCCTACCCCCACGCCATGGCCTTCCTCGATCGTGCGTATGCCGCGGGGGCGGCGCGCGCGACCTTGCGCACCTTCGGGGGCCGCGCCATTCCGACTGCGGGGATCGTCGACGAGGGCAGCAGGGGCCGGTACGCCCGCAACGCCCTCATTCAGGGCGCCGCCGCGGAGCTCTTCAAGGCGTGGGCCGCCACCGTGCGGGTGACAACCGCGGACCTCGATGCCCAGATCGTGTTGTGCCTGCACGACGAGTTGCTTGTGCACTGCCCGTCGCCACGGGCCCGCGAGGTTGCCGAGCGCGTCGACCAGTCCCTCACGGATGCGGCGCGACGGTGGAGCGGCGGGGCGCCGGTCCGGTTCGTCGCCGACACCCAGATCGT
>CAZACX010000046.1:13633-16108 GCA_964483685.1 uncultured Intrasporangiaceae bacterium | reverse complement strand
GCCGCCGTTACTGCGCGTCGTCATCGGCGACGGTGCGCAGGAACTGCTCAAAGTCGGCCGCCAATTCCTCCGCCGACGGGAGCTTGTTAGGTTGCGGCGCAAGCAAACCCGGCCGCTCCTGACCTTCGACGAAGGCGTCATACTGCCGCTCCAAGGCTTTGACCGCGGTCCCGACCTCCTCGGCGGCGGCAATCTCGGTGTCGATGCGCGAACGACCCGCACCCGCAGCCGAGACAAGGTCGTCGTTGGGAAGGTTGAGGCCGGTCGCGTCGACGATGGCGTTGAGGGCCGTCAACGCGGCATCGTGAAAGTCGGTCTGCGCGAGGTAGTGCGGCACGTGAACGGCAAACCCGATCGCCGGTGCACTCGCCTCCCCCAGCCGAAACTCCAGCAAAGAGGCGAAGCTCCCCGGCACCTGAACGCGACCAAAGACGGGGTTGCGCTCGCCGATCAGCCGACCCTCGGTGGCGTGCGCAGTCAGCCCGATCGGCCGGGTATGCGGCACCGCCATCGGGATGCCGTGGGCGGTGACGGTTAGCGAGACCCCCAGCCGGTCGCTGAGGAGGCGCACCGCTTCGACCATCCGCTCCCACTGATAGTCCGGCTCGGGCCCGGTCAACAGGTAGTACGCCGCGCCATCTCGATCGTGCAACCGGTAGAGCAGCAGGGACGGGTCTTCGTAGCTCTCCCAACGGGTTTCCTCGAACACCATGAGCGGTCGACGGCCGCGGTAATCGATGAGTTGATCCACATCAAACGACGCGACAACAATCGGGTTGGCGGTCGCGAGCAGGTGCGCGGTGAGCAGCGATTGGGTGTTCCCGGCATCCACGAACCCGCCCAACGCAACGATGAGCACCCCCGGCGCCTTCTGCGCAGGGTCGCCATCGGCTTCGAGACGAAACAACAGTCCAGGGTCTTGCATTGGGTTACCTTTCCTTGGCTCGCGCCGTCGCCGTATGCGGCCCGGTCACCGTCGCCGGTAACGACCACCTCTCATTGTCCTCCCCAACTCGCGGAGCGTCCCGATGATTCCGCGCGCCGCGTGAACGACCGCCTTAGGCTCTCGCATCGGGGCACGCCCGGGGCGCCAACCTAGACCCCAGATCTCACGTCGGGGGCAGGCCCGGGGCGGCAACGTGAGGCCCCCGATCTCACGTCGGGGGCACGCCCGGGGCGGCAACCTGAGACTCCAGCTCGGCGATTGCCCGCAGTACGCGTTTGGCGCTCACCGGGTAGGCGGTCCCGAGAGCCTGCGCGAAGACACCGACCCGCAATTCCTCGATCATCCAGCCGATCTCACGCACGGGTTGCGTCGCCCGGCTGAGCGCGGGCAGCGAGGCGAGCAGATCGGCATACGCGGCCTCAACGGGATCGACGGTCGCGAGCAGGCGCCGGTCCCGCTGGGGATCGGTGGCCGCCTTGTCGAGGCGTTGCTCGAGGGCGCGCAGGTAGCGCGGAACCTGCGCGACGTGGGTCAGGCCGGCCGTCGCGACGAAACCCGGCGCGACGAGGCCGCCGAGTTGCGCGCGCGCGTCGGCGACGGTGGCCGAGGCGAGTGGGCTCGTCAGCGCCGCGATCCGGGTCTCGATCGCGGCGGTGCGTTCGATGATGGGAACGACGTGCGCCACGGCCCCGACAACCCAAGCGGCGGCATGGGTGCGTACCGCGGCGAGGGCGAGGGCAAAGTCCGCCTCGGTCCTGATCTGCCCGACGCCGAGGTCCTCGACGATGGCATCGATGGCCGCCGCCAGGACATCTTGAAGGAGGGCGGGAACGGAACCATGCCGACTCCGCCCGAGGGCCAGTTTGTCGGCGTTGGAGAGCCCGGCCAGCACCCGTTTCCAGGGCGGATTCGTCTGGAGGAGCAGGAGCCGCCGCAGTCCGAGGCGGTGGGCGGCGGCTGCGGCGTCGGCGGTCGGCAACACCCGCAGGTCGACGTTGTCGCCGCGATCGACGAGGGCCGGGAATCCGACGATGTCGTGGCCCCCGACCCGAGCCCGGAACGTCTGCGGGATGTCCTCGATCGTCCACTTGGTCAGGTTGCTGCGCTCGATGGCAGCGCCTGCCGTGGAGATCCGCTGTTGCACCTGCCCAGAGACGTTGGGGCGCAACGCTTCCAGGTCCTTGCCGCTGGCCAGGCGCCCACCCCGGGCGTCCTCGATGAGGAAGGTGACGCGAAGGTGAGCTGGGACCCGTTCGAGGTCGAACTCCGTTGGCGCTACGACGATCCCCGTGTTCTCCTTGAGCGCGCGCGCCAACGCGGTCACGAGCGGTTCGGCGCCGTGGCGCAGAGTCCGCAGCACCGCTGCCGCGTGATCGGGTGCGGGGACGAAGTGGCGGCGCGTCGCCTTCGGCAAGGACCGGATCAAGGCGGCCACGAGGTCGGCCCGCAGCCCCGGTACCTGCCAGTCGAAGCCGATCTCGCGCACTTGGTTGAGGACGGTCACCGGAATATGCACGCTGACCCCATCC
>CAZACX010000046.1:6958-13533 GCA_964483685.1 uncultured Intrasporangiaceae bacterium | reverse complement strand
CGAGCCTTGTCCTCAAGTGCCTCAATCCCCTGCCGCACAACGACATTGGCCGCAACGAAGGCGTGCCGACTCTCCCAGTCCCCCTCGACGAGTGCGTGCCGGATGAAGAGTTCGCGGGACACCTCAGCGTCGATGCGCCCGTACTGCACCGTGCGATCGGCGGCGAGGGTCACGCCATACAGGGTCACCCGCTCGGAGGCGACGACGCTGCCCTGCTTGCGTGACCACCGCGGCTCGGAGTAGTTGCGACGGACGAGGTGCTCGCCGAGACGTTCGGCCCACAGCGGGTCGATCCGGGCGTTGACGCGGGCCCACAGGCGGGTTGTCTCGACGAGTTCGGCGGCCATGACATAGGTGGGCTGCTTACGAACGAGTGCTGACCCGGGTGAAATGGCGAACCGTGCCCCCCGCGCACCGAGATAGTCCCGGGTCTCCTCCTCGCGGAGGCCGATGTGCGAGAGCAACCCCGCAAGGATTGCCTGGTGGATGAGGTCGACGTCGGGTGCGCCCCCTGGCGAGGACGTCGCGGCAGACGGATCGAGGCGCTGCCGTTTGGCGATCGACCGCAACTGTTGGTGGAGGTCTTGCCACTCGCGCACGCGCAGGTAGTGAAGAAACTCCCGCTGGCACAAGCGTCGAAAGGCGCTGCGGCTCAACGTTTTCTGTTCTTCGCCGAGGTAGTCCCACAGGAGCAGGTAGCTGGCAAAGTCGCTGCCCTCCGCCTTGAACCGGGCATGCTGTTGGTCGGCCTGGGTCTGCTTGTCGGCCGGCCGTTCCCGGGGGTCTTGAATCGAGAGGGCCGCGACGATGACGAGGACTTCCCTCGTGCACCCGAGCCGATCTGCCTCGACGAGCATCCGGCCCAGCCGCGGATCGAGCGGCAACGCGGCGAGTGTGCGACCGATCGGGGTCAACCGCTCGCCTGGACGTCGCCGCCCCGCGCCGCCCGATGACGCTGCCGGGGCCACGGCCTGCAACTCGTGCAGGAGCCGGACACCATCGGCGATGTTGCGCGGATCGGGGGGATCGACGAACGGGAACCGGGCCACCTCGCCGAGACCGAGGGCGGTCATTTGCAGAATGACCGCGGCGAGACTGGTCCGCAGGATTTCCGGTTCGGTGAAGTCCGGGCGTGCCTCGAAGTCGTCCTCGGCGTAGAGCCGGATGCAGATCCCGTCGGCGAGGCGCCCACAACGCCCGGCACGTTGGCGAGCGCTCGCCTTGGAGATCGGCTCGATCGGGAGGCGTTGAACCTTGGTGCGCTGCGAGTAGCGGGAGATCCGCGCGGTGCCCGTGTCGACGACATACCGAATGCCGGGCACGGTCAGTGACGTTTCGGCGATGTTCGTCGCGAGCACGATCCGGCGGCCGCTGTGTCGAGCGAAGACGCGGTGCTGTTCGGCGGCGGAGAGGCGCGCATAGAGCGGGACGATCTCGGTCTGCGGGAGGCGCATTCCTGCCAACGCCTCGGCCGCGTCACGGATCTCCCGCTCCCCCGAGAGGAACACGAGGACGTCATGGCCGCCGCCTTCGTGGGTGGTTGCCTCGGTCCAGAGTTCCTCAACGGCCCCGCAGATTCCGGCTACCTGGTCGATGTCGCCACCGTCGTCGGCCGTCAGCGGCCGATACCGCACCTCGACGGGGTAGGTGCGCCCGGACACCTCGATAATCGGCGCCGGCCGACCGTTGATCGCGAAGTGTTCGGCGAACCGTTGCGGGTCGATGGTCGCCGAGGTGATGACCACCTTGAGTTCGGGGCGACGCGGAAGCAACCGCTTGAGGTACCCGAGAATGAAGTCGATGTTGAGACTGCGCTCGTGCGCCTCGTCGATAATGATCGTGTCGTACCGGCGCAGGTCCCGATCGCGTTGCATCTCGTTGAGGAGGATGCCGTCGGTCATCACCTTGATCGCCGTCTGGGCGCTTGAATTGTCGGTGAACCGCACCTGGTAGCCAATCAGGCCGCCGAGTTCGACACCAAGTTCCTCGCTGATCCGCTCGGCGACAGACCGGGCGGCAATCCGGCGGGGTTGGGTCAGCCCGATCTGGCCCCCCACGGCCCGCCCGATCTCCAAGGCGATCTTGGGGATTTGGGTCGTCTTCCCGGACCCGGTTTCCCCGGCGATGATGACGACTTGGTGATCGCGGATCGCCGCGGCAATGTCGGCTCGGCGTTCGACGACGGGCAGCTCGGGTGGGTAGTTGAGTGGCGGCAGGTCGGGCTGCACCCTTTCCGTCACGGCGCCCACGCGGTCAAGGATAGGCGGCGCCGTCGACGGGACCGTTCAGGCAACGACCGCGGCGAAGCCCGTCCCTCCGCCGCGGCGGCGAAGCCCGTCCCTCCGCCGCCGCGGCGAAGCCCGGCTCAGCCGGACGCAGACCCGCTCAGCTGGACGCAGCGGCGAAGCCACGCTCCAGGTCGTCGAGGATGTCGCTGACGTGTTCGAGCCCGACGGACAGTCGGATGAGGCCGGGGGTGACCCCCGCCGCGAGTCGGTCCTCGTCGCCACCTTGGGAATGTGTCGTCGACGCCGGGTGGATCGCGAGCGAGCGCACATCTCCGATGTTGGCGACGTGGCTGTGCAGGGTGAGCCCCTCGACGAAACGCCGACCCGCGTCGATGCCACCGGCGATCTCGAAGCTCAGGACGGCGCCGGAGCCCTTCGGCGTGTACTTCTGGGCGAGGTCGTGGAAGTCGTTGCCGGGCAACGAGGCCCAGATGACCCGCTCGACTTGGTCATGGCCCTCAAGGAAGGCAGCGACAGCTCGGGCATTGTCGAGGTGCCGTTCGACTCGCAAGCTCAGCGTCTCGAGGCCGAGGGAGATGAGGAAAGCGTTGAAGGGCGAAATGGCTGGGCCGAGGTCGCGCAACATCTGCACCCGGGCCTTGAGGATGAAGGCGAGGTTGGCGCCGAGGCCGCCGCCGACGCCGAGGTCACGGGCATAGACGAGGCCGTGGTAGCTCTCCTCGGGGGTGTTGAAGTTGGGGAACTTCGCGGGGTCGGCGGCAAAGTCGAACGTGCCGCCGTCGACGATGACGCCGCCGATCGAGGTGCCGTGTCCGCCAAGGTATTTCGTCGCCGAGTGGATAACGATGTCGGCGCCCCACTCGAGCGGCCGCAGCACAAAGGGGGTCGCGACGGTGTTGTCAACGAGCAGCGGAACCCCGGCGTCGTGCGCGACCTTCGCAACGGCGGCGATGTCGAGGATCTCCTGCTTCGGGTTGGCGACCGTCTCGCCGAACAGCAGCTTCGTATTGGGAGGCAGCGCGGCCTCCCACGAAGCCGGATCACGAGAATCCTCGACGAAGGTCACCTCGATCCCATACTTGGGCAGGGTGTACTTGAGCAGGTTGAACGTGCCGCCATAGAGGGACGGGCTCGCGACAACGTGGTCGCCGGCCTCCGCGATATTCAGGATGGCCACGGTGGTCGCCGCCATCCCGCTGGCGACGAGCAACGCGCCGATCCCACCCTCGAGGGACGCGATTCGTTGCTCAACGACATCGGTGGTCGGATTCATGATCCGGGTGTAGATGTTGCCGAACTCTTTAAGCGCAAAGAGGTTGGCCGCGTGCTCGGTGTCGTTGAAGATGTAGGACGTTGTTTGGTAGATCGGCAGGGCTCGGGCACCCGTCGCGGAGTCGGGCTGCTGCCCAGCGTGGATCTGTCGGGTCTCGAAAGCCCACTGGCTCGGGTCGGTCATTGCGAGAGTGCTCCTTGGCGTCGGCATGGACTTCTGCAATGACCCTAGTGGTCTGTCGGTGGTGCGAACTAAGGTCGACCTCAGGCGCCCACCGACGCCCCCGATCGAGGACGCACAGAAGGAGCATCACATGTCGGACTTCCGACCCAGCCCCACCGCGTGGGTGCGCACACAGGTCGCCGCGATCGAGACGGCCGGTGACACCCGCGTGGTCGACGTCCTTGACCGACCCGTCGTGTTAATCACCATGACCGGGGCCAAGTCCGGCGCAATCCTCAAGGTCCCGGTGATGCGGGTCGAGCACAATGGCACGTATGCCGCGGTGGCCAGCAAGGGCGGCGCCCCGGACCATCCGCAGTGGTACTTCAACCTCGTGGCCAACCCCGACATTGAGGTGCAAGACGGCACCGTGACGACGCCGATGCGGGCCCGAGTGGTCGAGGGCGACGAGCGGGGCGCGTGGTGGGAGCGAGCAGTCGCGGCATTCCCGCCGTATGCGGACTATCAGGCGAAGACGCAGCGGTTGATCCCGCTATTCCTCCTTGAGCCCCGCTGAGCCCAGCGCGGGCGACGACTGGGCGTTTCCGGAGCGGGCGTTTGCGGAGCGCCCGCCGGCTACGCGCCTGCCGACTGGGCGTGTCCGGAGCGCCGCAGCCACCACAACCCGACGACGGGCAACACGAGCGGCACGTAGCCGTACCCGGAACCGAAGTGACTCCACACCGTCTTGTCCGGGAAGGCGGCACTCGCAAGGAAGGAGGCGAAGCCGACGACGAGCACCCCAATGAGCTCGATCGAGCAGGCGATGAGCGCCACCACCCGCCAACTCATCGCGAGCGCGAGCGTCGCGACGAGATAGATCACCGCGGCGAGCGCCGAGAGGACGTAGGCCAGCGGGGCTCGCTCGAAGTACTCGGTGATTTGCAGCACCGACCGGCCGGTCGCAGCAAGCGCGAGCACGGCATACACCGCAACAATGAGTCGACCGGGCCCGGCGCCCGTGGGGTTAGCCACCGTAGAGGTTCCATATCTGTGCGACCCGCGATGTCATGACCGCCACCGTGAAGGCCGACACGAGGACGACCCCCATCGACCATCGAGACTTCTCCCGGATGGCGAGCAGGGTGGCAAACGGTGGCAGCGCGGGCAGGCTGAGCGCGTACGCGAGGAAGGTTGCGCCCTCTGAGGACGGGTCGATCTGCCGAAAGACTCCGATGCTCAGCACCGCGAGGGCAATGAGGCCGAGCTCGACAACGACGGCGATGCCGAGCACCAGATCGTCGATGAGTCGATCGCGCCAGGCATAGAGGGCGCCGAGGAGGCCCCAGATGATGGCAGCGACGATGACGCCGACAGACACAGGGATGACCACGCGCACGACGTTACTTTGCCGGTGCCTACGATCGTGGTGGCGGGGTGTTGGCAAGGGTTGCCCTCCCCTCACGGGCTGTCCGTCGTCACACTGCCGCTGTCGCCCGCAATCGTCGGTCGACGCCCCAACGCGAGGAGTTGCCATGTCGCCCGCCACCGCCACCGGAGCCGGTCCCCTCGCCGGGCTCGTTGTCGTCGACCTGTCCCGGGCCTTGGCCGGCCCACACGCGACGATGATGCTGGGTGATCTCGGTGCCCGGATCATCAAGATCGAAGCCCCCGGCGCGGGCGACGACACCCGTGGTTGGGGTCCGCCGTTCGTCGTGCCGGAAGGCAAGGCGTATGCCGTCCAACCGCCCGGTCCCCCGGCCCCCGGGCGGGAGTCGACCTACTTCCTCGCGGCGAACCGCAACAAGGAGTCGGTAGTCCTCGATCTGAAGGACCCGGTCGACAAGGACGTCCTCCTTGGACTCCTCGATGGCGCGGACGTGCTCGTCGAGAACTTCCGCACGGGCGTTTTGGATCGGCTCGGACTCGGCTTCGCCTCGCTGCATGAGCGCAATCCTCGGCTCGTCATCCTCTCGATCACGGGGTTTGGCCACGACGGTCCCGAGGGTGGGCGGGCCGGTTATGACCAGATCGCCCAGGGAGAGGCTGGGTTGATGTCGCTCACCGGGTCCGGCCCGCAGGACCCACAAAAGTCCGGTCCGCCGGTGTGTGACCTCCTCGCCGGGATGTACGGGGCATACGGGCTGCTCGCCGCACTCCTGGAACGGGAGCGGACCGGCCGGGGCAGCGTGGTGCGCACGTCGCTCCTCGCGGCGGGCGTCGGGGTACACGCCTTCCACGGGACCCGGTGGACCATCGCCGGCGAGGTCAGTCGGGCCCTCGGCAACCATCACGCGTCGATCTCCCCCTACGGACTGTTCGCCTGCCGGGGTGGGGCGGTGCAGATCGCCGTCGGGAGCGAAGGACTGTGGCGCGCGTTTTGCGCCGGGTTCGGGCTAGACCCGTTTGCGCCTGGGATGGCGACCAATGCCGAACGGGTGGCCAACCGGGAGGCGGTGATCGCGGCGATCGACGCCGTCTTTGCGACCTGGGACCCGGAGCCGTTGCTCACCCGGCTCGCCGAAGTGGGCATTCCCGCCGGCAAGGTCCGCAGCCTTGATGACGTCTATGCCTGGGACCAAACCCGCAGTCAGGGACTAGTCGTCTCGGTCGAGCACCCGACGCTGGGCACCCTCGAACTTCCCGGTCCGCCGTTGCGGTTCTTCGACGCTGACGGCACCGAGGTGACCCGGACTGCGCATACCCCGCCGCCGACGCTCGGGCAGCACACCGACGCGGCCCGTGCGCAGGTGCAGCGCTGATGGCACGCCTCGGCGCCCGCGCCCTGATCGAGGCCACCGTCGATGCGGGGACGTTCACCTCGTGGGACACGCCGATGGACTTCAGTGGCTTCGCCCCGGAGTATGCCGCGGAGCTCGAGGCCGCGCGCG
>CAZACX010000046.1:0-6858 GCA_964483685.1 uncultured Intrasporangiaceae bacterium | reverse complement strand
ATGGACTTCAGTGGCTTCGCCCCGGAGTATGCCGCGGAGCTCGAGGCCGCGCGCGCGAAGTCGGGGGTCGACGAGGCCGTCATCACGGGTGCGGCGACCATCGACGGCCATCCCGTGGCGTTGATCGTCGGCGAGTTCCGGTTCCTCGGCGGCTCCATCGGGATGGCTACGGCGGCCCGAATTGTCGCGGCAACGGAACGGTCGACGACGGAGCGTCTCCCCCTCATCGCGGCGACCGCGTCGGGCGGAACGCGGATGCAAGAGGGAACGCCCGCGTTCATCAAAATGGTCGACATCGCCGCCGCCATCGTGCGCCATCGCCAGGCAGGTCTGCCGTATTTCGTCTACCTCCGTCATCCCACGACGGGTGGGTCGTTCGCCTCGTGGGGTTCGCTTGGCCACGTGGCGGTCGCGGAGCCGGGTGCCCTGATCGGCTTCCTCGGTCCGGTGGTCTATGAAACGCTCAATGGGGAGGCGTTCCCGCAGGGTGTGCAAACCGCCGAGAATCTCGTCGAACGCGGGGTGATCGATGCCGTTGTCCCCGACGAGGAGTTGGGATCGGTGGCCGCCCGGGTGCTGCGGCTGCTCTCGCCGCACGGCGCCCGCTCTGTTCCGCCTCCGGCCCCGGTCCTGCCGCCGGCGGCGTGTTCGACGTGGGAGTCGATCCTGTTGACCCGACGCGCCGACCGACCGAGTGTGCGCTCGCTGCTGCGTTATGGCGCCGATGAGGTGTTGCCGCTCAACGGCACCGGCGACGGTGAGGCGGACCTCGGGATGATGCTCGCGCTGACGGCGTTCCGCGGTATTCCGTGCGTTCTCATCGGTCAGGACCGGCACTATCAGCGGTCCCAGTCGATGGGACCCGCCGCCTTGCGTGCCGCCCGGCGCGGCATGCGGATCGCCCAGGAACTCGGGCTGCCGCTGGTCTCCGTGATCGATACCCCCGGTGCCGACTTGTCGCCCCATGCGGAGGAGCGGGCTCTCGCGGGGGAAATCGCGCGCTGCCTCGCCGACATGACGTCGATGACCGTGCCTAGCGTCTCGGTGTTGCTCGGCGAAGGAACCGGAGGTGGGGCCCTGGCGACCTTGCCGGCGGGTCGAGTGATCGCCACGGAGCACGCGTGGCTTTCCCCCCTGCCCCCCGAGGGGGCCTCGGCGATCGTCTATCGGGACATCACCCATGCGGCCGAGATGGCGCAGCGGCAACGGGTTGGGGCGCGGCAGCTTCTTGAGGACGGGATCATCCACGCGATCGTCCCCGAACGCCCGGCCGCCCATGAGGATCCGGTTGCGTTTGCCAAGGCGGTCGCCGACGAGATCGTTCGCCAGATCTTGGACCAGAACCCCTGACCCGATGGTCGCTGGGAACGCCTGGCGGGGCCGAGGCGTCCGAGGTGCATGTTGCGCGCATTCACTGCCGTGGTCTTGCCCCTGCTCCTCGCGGGGTGTGCCTCAAACCCGGCTGCCGAAAGCCCCGCACCGGGGAGTGCCGACGACCCGGTTCGGGCTCGCTTCATTGGGCGGGTGGCCTATGACACCTGCGGCAAGGTCGCCCTCGGCCAGGGCGAGACCGTCGCGAGAACGAGGGCCGAGTGGGCCCGCCTGACCGCGGCGCGCACGGCACGTGCGGGGGCCGAGTTGGCCATCTCCACGCCCACGACGGAGGGTGACCCGATCGTCAACTACGTGCGGGTCAACCCGGACGGCACCAGCGAGGTGTTCATCGACCCCACTGCGGACAAATTCGGGGGTGGGCAGGGGTGGATGTTTTCTACGTGCGCGAAGGACTTCACGACCTGCGGCCCAGGACTTTTCGGCTAAGCCCCACCCCTCGAACGGCCCCTGGCGTTGGCTCCAGGGGCACGATGTCCCGGCGCGGTCGGCGGCGGCGACGTTGTACGGCACCGCATGGAGGGAACACCCACGCCGTCACCGTTCAGCGCCCGCCTCCTCGCTTCGCTCAAGCTCTTCTCGCAGCGTTGCGGTGTTGACTCCGAGCAGCGACGCATAGTGCCGCAGAGTCGTTTTGCCGTCGAGGTACGCCGCGAACAGGTCGCGGCCGAGCAGCCCTGGCCGGCGCGGTTCGGTGGCGTATGCCGTGGCGCGGGCCATGGCCGCGGGATCGCCTGAGGCGCGGGCAGCCTGTGCGGCAGACATGGTTCGCCACCGCGCGCTGGTGACAGGGTCGATGACGTTGAGCCGTTCCAGGCGGATGGCGAGCGCTGATGGCGAGACTTTGAGCTCGAGTGCGAGCGCTCCAAAGGCTGCCTCGTCGAAGCCGGGGGTGGCGCGGGCGCGCAGCCGGGACTCGGGCATGAGGAACGCCGAGGCGAAGGCGTTGGCTCGCGCCTCGGTCTGGCCACCGCGAATAGCTCCGTAGATGTCCTGGTCGGTGTGAATCCCTTGCTCGTCGCCGAACATGAGATGGCCCAGCTCGTGGGCGATGGTGAATCGCTGCCGGAACGCAACGGGGGTGAGTCCGGCGAGGATGAGCTTGGCCTCGGGCGTCGAGACGGCGAGTCCGTCGAACCCGTCTCCGAGCGAGACGATAGCCACGTCGACACCGAACGCCTCCTCCACGAGTTCCGCGAGATCAAGAGTCATGACGTCGAGACCCAACGACTCGACCCGGTCCAGGGCTTCGCCAGCCAGGGCCTCTCCCTTTGCGGCGGGCCGGGATTCTCGTGAGCGCATCGGAACGGGACGCCAGGGCAGGGGTCGCCCGAGGCGGGCCGCGGTTTCTCGCAGGTCAACGAGCCGTTCAGCCTCGTCGATCGCGACCTGCGAGGAGCTGCCAACTGCTCCCCGGGCGGCCGACAAATGGGGCGGTTCCACGCCGGTCAGGAGCCAGTCGACGGTGACCTTGGCCTGGTCGGCGATGCGGGCGTAGTCAAGCGACGTGAACCGCCGAAGACCCGACAGCGACTTGGACATCTTGGACGGGTCGAGGCCCACTGCAGCAGCGAACTCACCTTGACTCAGCGCGCTGTCCTTGATGACGTCGCGGATGCGCTCGATTGGCGTGCTCACGTCGAGTAACATCCCACCGGATTGCGATTATCGCAACGCCAATGTCGGAGTTTCCCCCAGACTCGAAACGAGCCAACGTTCACGGCGCACACCTGGGCGTCAGCAACGCACGACGTCGCCGTGGGTACGTGTCGGGCGCGGCTGGCGCGGCTAGATACGGTAGGCGACGTCGGCGGCTGCAGCGGCCGGCATACGGGTTGAAGGGATGTCATGGCGCCGCAGGGTTTCGAGGACAAGGTTGCCTTCGTCTGGAAGGTGGCCGACAAGCTGCGCGGGACGTTCAAGCAGCACGAATATGGCTCGGTCATGCTGCCGTTGTCGTCTTGCGCCGGATGGACGCGGTGCTCGCCCCGACCAAGGACGCCGTCGTGGCCAAGGCCCAGGCGCTCGCAGCCACTAGAACTGACATGGGCCACGGCCAGGACGCCCTGCTCAAAAAGCTTGCGGGACAGCGTTTCTACAACGTCTCACCGCTGACCTTTGCCACGCTCCTCAGCGACGACAAGAGCCTCGACGACAACCTCGCGGCCTACATCCGGGGCCTATCGCGGGATGCGTATCAGGTGATGGCCGCCTACAACCTGGACGACAAGATCCAGCGGATGGAGCGGGCCAACATCTTGTATGCCGTGCTCGCAGACTTCGCCGACCTGGACGTGCGCCCAAGCCAGGTGAGCAACGAGGCGATGGGCTACATCTTTGAGGAGCTGCTGCGGAAGTTCGCTGAGATGAGCAACGAGACCGCCGGGGAGCACTACACCCCGCGCGAGGTGATTGGCCTCATGGTCGACCTGCTGCTCACCGGCCCCGCCGCCAAGGAGTTGACCGACAACCCGATCCCGGTGCGGACGGTCTATGACCCGGCGGCGGGGACCGGCGGCATGCTCATGACGGCGATGCAGCGGCTGCGGGCGCTCAACGACAACGCGATCGTCAACGTTGCCGGGCAGGAGCTCAATGACGAAACCTGGGCGATTGCCCAGTCGGACTTGATGATGCAGGACGTCAGCCCCGACCGGATGCGCAGGGGCAACACCCTGACCCATGACGCGTTCAGGACGGAGAAGTTCGACCTAATTTTGGCCAACCCGCCATACGGGGTGGACTGGAAGGCGTATGCGTCACCGATCAAGGATGAGCACGCGAAGCTCGGGATGGCAGGCCGGTTTGGGGCGGGCCTGCCCCGTGTCTCCGATGGCTCGCTGCTGTTCCTGCAACACATGCTGTCGCACATGAAGCCGACCGGGTCGCGGGTCGCGATCGTCCTGTCGGGCTCGCCACTGTTCTCGGGGCAGGCCGGGTCTGGCGAGTCCGAGATCCGGCGCTGGATCCTCGAGAACGACTGGCTCGAGGGCATCGTCGCGCTCCCGGATCAGATGTTCTATAACACAGGCATCTCCACCTACATCTGGGTGCTGTCCAACAACAAGGCACCTCAGGATCGCGGCCTGGTCCGGCTCATCGACGCCCGAGAGTCGGGGTCCAAGATGCGCAAGTCCCTGGGCGACAAGCGTAAGGAACTCACCACGGACGCGATCGGCGTGATCACCCAGCTCTACGGTGGGGCGCTCGATGAGTTCGCCGACGACCCACGGGTGAAGGTGCTCGCGCGGGAGGCGTTCGGCTTCCAACGGGTCACCGTGGAGCGCCCGCTTCGTCGCCGGTGGGAGGTGACCGCCGAGGCCGTCGCGACAGAGCCGTATGCCGCGTATGCCGCTCTGGTCGGGCTGCGTCTCGACTCCGAGAAGGCGCTACTGGCATCGGTGCCCGAGTTGTCGTTGGCGCAGCGCCGGGCGTTTGCCAAGGCCTGTGCGGTGGCTGACCCGGAGGCGCCGATCATCCTGGGCAAGGGCGGCGCGACTGAGCCCGACCCTGATCTGCGCGACGCCGAGAACGTGCCCCTTCCTGCGGGGTGGCTCTCGCTGAGCGATTCGGCTCGGGCGACGTCGCTGGTCACGTCGGCTCAGAAGCACCTGGAGGCAGAGATCCGGCCGTATGTGCCGGATGCCTGGATCGACCACGCGAAGACCAAGGTGGGCTTCGAGATCCCGTTCACCCGGCAGTTCTATGTGTATACGCCGCCGCGTCCGGTGGCCGAGATTGCCGCCGAGATCAAGGACTTGGAGCAGCAGATCCAAGGCTGGATGGGGGGCTTGGACGCATGACACCGATGACTCGGGTGTACCACGTTGCCAAGGTGCAGGCTCGAATTGGCTGGAAGGCGCTGACCGCCGACGAGTACCAAGATAATGGGGTCGCGTTCCTCTCGACGCCGAACATCAAGGGACGCGAGATCGACTTCACCAACGTCAACTTCATCAGTGATTTCAGATACCACGAGTCGCCAGAACTAAGGTTGCGGCTCGGCGACGTTCTCCTGGCGAAGGACGGGAGCACCCTCGGAATCGTCAACTGCGTGCGGACACTCCCACGACCCGCCACGGTCAACGGTTCGATTGCTGTCATTCGGCCATTCGCCGTGGACCCCGTATTCCTCACCTACTGGCTGATGGGCTCCCCCGTCCAGTCCCGGATACAGCAACTGAAAGACGGCATGGGGGTCCCCCATCTCTTTCAAGCAGATATTCGCAAACTTGCAGTACCCATGATCGATGCGCGGGAGCAGCGGCGGATCGCGGACTTCCTCGACGACCGAGTCACCCGCATCGACGACATCATCTCCGCCCGCCGCACTCAGCTGGCAACGCTCGAGGTCTTCGCCCGGTCTCGAGCGGAAATGATCACGCTCGGTTTGGCGGTGCAGGACGATCCGGCCACGACGCCTCGGTGGGCGCCCTTCGGCCACATTCCAATGGGATGGAGGGAAGGTCGTCTTCGGAACCTGCTGTGCGATGTACAGACCGGACCCTTCGGCAGCCAATTGCACAGTGACGAATACGTTGACAGTGGATGGCCGGTGGTCAACCCAGCCTCGCTTACGGATGAAGGGCTGCACCCCGTCCGTGGCATGGCAGTCGACGATGAGACCCGGTCTCGCTTGAAAAAGCACCTGCTTCGCGTAGGAGACATCGTCTTTGGACGGCGGGGCGAAATGGGGCGTGCCGGCTTGGTTACTCAGACTGAGGCCGGCTGGGTGTGCGGTACAGGCTCACTACTCGTGCGGCTGCGCGATCCACTTGTGTCGCCCGCCTACTTGGTCGCACTCCTGCGGACCGTGGCCGTGCGCTACTACTTCACCCAGACGTCGGTGGGCTCCACCATGGAGAACCTCAACACCAACATCCTGTTGGGCGCACCCATCCTGATTCCCCCGGCATCCCAGCAAGTTCAAATCCTCAGCGACCTGGGCTTGATGCGCGAGTCGTTCCGCGCACATCGCAATGGACTGGAGTCGTCCATTGACTTGATGACCGAGTACAAGCAGTCGCTCATCACGGCCGCCGTTACTGGCGACCTTGACGTCACCACCGCGGGCAGCGGCATCCCCGGCTGAGGAGTGCCACAACCGGATAAGTTGCACCTTTGGAGTTATCCACAACGTGCCGTAGTGGATAACTGTCGACGGGAAATTGATCCGAGATAGCCCGACTGGTGCCCTGGCCGCGATCTCTGGCAGCGGCATACCTCAGTGGCCGTCGGACCAACTGGCGACTCATCGGAGCACGACGGCGCCTGCCGCTCGATAGGCTGGCAGCGACAAAAGCGGCCCTCCGAGGAGAGCCGTTGAGCCAAACGCCGTGCGGCGCTGGCGGGGTGCGTCCATGACGGTAGCCGATTGCCGACGGGCCCGGCAACCGAGGCGACGGCGAGATTGTGGGCGAGCGACTCTTGGTCTCCGTCGATGGGTTCAACCTCTACCAAGGCCTC
>CAZACX010000045.1:0-22545 GCA_964483685.1 uncultured Intrasporangiaceae bacterium | reverse complement strand
CGGTCATAACGGCGGTAACCGGGCCGGAGGGGTCGAGGCCCGCGGCGACGACCCGATTGCGCAGGTCCCGGTCGGTGACGATACCGACGAGCATTCCGGTGGCGGTGGCGGTGGCGGTGGCGGTGGCGGTGGCGGTGGCGGTGGCGGTGGCGGCGGCGGCGGCGGTGCCGGCCGCTTGCACGGGATCGAGCACGAGAAGCGAGGAAACCCCGGCCGCCGCCATCCGTTGCGCGGCCTCACGGATCGTCACGGAGGAGGGGACCGTGATGGGTTCCCGGGCGACGAGGCTACCGATCCGGGTCTTGAGGATGGCGCCGCCGGTGTGGCTGAGTTGTTGCGCGGCAACGGCTCCGCTCATCCGCCGGGTGCGTTGCGCGTCAAAGAACCTCGCGAAGTCCGGGTGTGCCGCCCGCAACTCGCCAAAGGTCGCCGCGTCCATCGCGATCGCAAGAACATCCTCGATCGCGACGACGTCGAACGTCGAGGGCTCCCCACCGACGAGCGTGATCGACCCGTGACAGGAGCCCGCCTCGCCTCGGTCGACGAGTGTGGCGGTCTCGTCGAGAACGTCGACCGCGCCCGAACGGATCACGTAGAGGCATCGGTTGTCCGCGCCGCGCGCGATCAGCGGCGTCCCGCGGCGGAAATACTCGAGCGTCAGGCGTGGCACCACGGCGCTCAACGCGTCGGGCGGCATCTCGTCGAACGGTGCGTGACCTGCCAGGAAGTCGCGGACTTCCACCAACTCGACCTCGAGCGCCATACGGACATCCTTCCACCACCTTCGATTGCTATATTTCGCGAGGTTCTCCCCCAGCCACCTCTTGGCCCACGGAACCAGGAGGGGAACGCCGATGCTGCTGCGTCTGACCAAGACCTACTTGCGCCCGTATGCCGCGTGGCTCGCCGCGCTGCTCGCGCTGCAGCTGCTCGGGACGCTCGCCTCGCTCTACTTGCCGTCACTCAACGGGCAGATCATCGACAAGGGTGTCGTTCCCGGCGACACCGGGTTCGTCATCCGCACCGGCGCGGTGATGCTCGCGGTGTCCCTCATCCAGATCGCGGCGACGATCGCGGCGACCTACATCGCGGCGCGCAGTGCCGGACTGCTCGGCAGAGACCTTCGGGCCGATCTCTTCCGTCGCGTCGGGTCGTTCTCCGCGCGCGAACTGACCAGCTTCGGTGCGCCAACACTGATCTCCCGCAACACTAATGACGTCACCCAGGTGCAGACGGTCGTCTACATGGGGCTCGCGATGATGCTGTCGGCTCCCATCATGATGATCGGCGGCATCGTCATGGCGCTGCGTGAAGACGCGGGCCTGTCTTGGCTGGTCGCCGTCGCCGTCCCGCTGCTCGGGCTCTCGATCGGGCTGATCACCTCCCGCATGCTGCCGTACTTCGCGACCATGCAGACCTCCGTCGACGCGGTCAACCGGATCCTGCGCGAGCAAATTACCGGCGTTCGGGTGGTCCGGGCCTTCGTGCGCGAGGATCTCGAGCGGGAGAGGTTCGCCGCCGCCAACCGCACCTACACCGACACTGCCGTGGCCGTGGGCCGCCTCATGGCGCTCGCCTTCCCGGTGGTGATGGTCATCTTCAACGTCTCGACGGTGGCCGTCCTCTGGTTCGGCGCCAAGCGCATCGAGGCCGGTCAAATGGAGATCGGCGCCCTGACGGCCTTCATGGCCTATCTCATCCAGATCCTCATGTCGGTGATGATGGCGACGTTCATGGCGATGATGATCCCCCGGGCGGCGGTCTCGGCGGGGCGCATCAAGGAGGTTCTCGACACGGCGTCCAGCGTCGCGGCGCCGACCTCCGCGACCCAAATCCCGGCCCAGGCCGCGACCGTGGAGTTGCGGGGCGTCGACTTCAGTTACCCGGGCGCCGAAACTGCCGTCCTCCACGACATTTCGCTGCGGGCTGAGCCCGGCAAGACGACGGCGATCATTGGTTCGACCGGCTCCGGCAAGTCGACCCTGCTCGGTCTCATCCCGCGCCTGTATGACGTGTCCGCGGGCGCCGTGCTCATCGGCGGGGTCGACATCCGTGCGGCCGCCCTCGAGGACGTGTGGTCCCGGATCGGTCTGGTCCCGCAGAAGCCCTATCTCTTCACCGGGACCGTCGCGAGCAACCTCCGCTTCGGTGATGCGCAGGCGACCGATGACGAGTTGTGGGCCGCCTTGCGTATTGCCCAGGCCGACGACTTTGTCCGCGAGATGCCCGGCGCGTTGGAGGCGCCCATCGCCCAGGGCGGTACGAACGTCTCGGGTGGACAGCGCCAGCGTCTCGCGATCGCCCGCGCCCTGGTGCGCAAACCGGACATCTTCCTGTTCGACGATTCGTTCTCGGCGCTCGACTTGGCGACCGACGCCCGACTGCGGGCGGCCCTGCGACCTGTCACGCGGCATACGGCGGTCATTGTTGTGGCCCAACGGATCTCGACGATCATCGATGCCGACCACATCATCGTCCTCGACGATGGCGCCATCGTCGGGGCGGGCACTCACGGCGAGTTGCTCGAGGGCTGCGCGACCTACCAGGAGATCGTCCAAAGCCAGCAGGCCATCGAGGCGGCGGCATGAGCGACCAGTTGCGTACCGAGGAGGAGAAGGCCGCCGAAGCCCGTCGGGGCCCCACCGGGGTTCGACGCGGTGGGCCGCCGCACATGCAGCTGGGTATGCCGACGGAGAAGTCCAAGAATTTCGGGCCCTCGGCAAAACGGGTGGTGCGGTTGCTCCGTCCGCAGCGCCCGACCGTGCTGGCGGTCGTGGGGCTCGGCACGGTGAGTGTGCTGCTCGGGGCTGCCGGTCCCAAGATTCTCGGCGGCGCCACCGACCTCATCTTTGCGGGCATGTTCAGTCGCCGGATTCCCGTCGGGGTCACCCAGGAGCAGGCCGTGGCCGGGCTGCGGGCCAGCGGGCAGAATCGGGTTGCCGACATGCTCGCGGCGATGGATCACGTGCGCCCCGGGGAGGGGATCGACTTCGGCGCCCTCGCTCGGGTGCTCGGGTTCGTCCTCGTTCTCTTTGCCCTCGCCTCACTGCTCCAGTGGGCCCAGGGCTGGCTGTTGACGGGGGCCGTCAACCGGACGATTTTCCAGTTGCGCAGCGATGTCGAGGACAAGCTGTCACGGCTGCCGTTGCCCTACTTCGACAATCAGCCGCGCGGCGAGATCCTCAGCCGGGTGACCAACGACATCGACAACGTCGCCCAGTCATTGCAGCAGACCCTGAGCCAGTTGTTGACCTCATTGCTGACGGTCCTCGCGATGCTCGGGATGATGGTGTGGATCTCGCCGCTGCTCGCGCTTATCGCGCTCGTGACGATCCCGATCACGATCGTCGTTACCGCGTTCATCGGCAAGCGATCCCAGGGCCGCTTCGTTCAGCAATGGAAGAGCACCGGCGAGCTCAACGGCATCGTCGAGGAGTCATTCACCGGCCACGAACTCGTCAAGGTGTTTGGCAAGCAGGCCGAGAACCAGGCGAATTTCGACGCCCGCAATGACGAGCTCTTTGGGGCCGGCTTCGGCGCCCAGTTCATCAGCGGCATCATCATGCCGACGATGATGTTCCTCGGGAACCTCAACTATGTGGCCATCGCCGTCGTCGGCGGGCTGCGGGTGGCCAACGGGGCAATGAGCCTCGGCGACGTGCAGGCCTTCATCCAGTACTCGCGCCAATTCACCCAGCCGCTAACCCAGGTGGCGTCCATGGCCAACCTCATGCAAAGCGGGGTCGCCTCCGCCGAACGTGTCTTCGAGGTGCTCGACGCCGGGGAGCAGGCCCCCGATCCGGCCGAGCCGCACACGATTGCTGACCCACATGGCCGGGTCGCCTTCGCCGACGTCTCCTTCTCCTACACGCCGCAGTCCCCGTTGATCGCGCATCTCGACCTTGCTGTGGAGCCCGGGCACACCGTCGCGATCGTCGGCCCGACCGGCGCAGGCAAGACCACCCTCGTCAACCTCATCATGCGGTTCTATGAACTCGATGGCGGCCGGATCACCCTCGATGGCGTCGACATTGCGTCGATGACCCGCAACGACCTTCGTTCTCGGATCGGCATGGTGCTCCAGGACACCTGGCTCTTCGCCGGGACCATTCGCGACAACATTGCGTATGGCCGCCCGGGGGCCGCCGAGGAGGAGGTGCTCGCTGCCGCTCGGGCGACCTATGTCGACCGGTTCGTCCACTCACTGCCCCACGGGTACGACACTCTCCTGGACGCCGAGGCGAGCAACATCAGCGCGGGCGAGAAGCAGCTGATCACTATTGCGCGGGCCTTCCTCGCCAACCCGTCGCTCCTCATCCTCGACGAGGCCACCTCCTCGGTCGACACTCGCACCGAGTTGCTGGTCCAACAGGCGATGGCCGCGCTGCGCTCTGACCGGACGAGTTTTGTCATCGCCCACCGGCTTTCGACGATCCGCGACGCGGACCTGATTCTTGTGATGGAGCACGGCAAGATCGTCGAGCACGGCACGCACGCCGAGTTGCTCGACCTCGGCGGTGCCTTCGCGCGGCTGTATGCCGCCCAGTTCGCCGGGGCGGCGGTGTCGGAGGAGCTTTCCGAACCCACCTCGGGGGGTCGCTGATCTGTGGACCGGACGAGGCGACGCGCTGGGCCATGGATCCCTAAGGTGGGCGCCGTGTCGGTGACCGGGGACGCGTCGTGAGTCAACCGACCACCAGGTCGACGCTCGGCCCCGACGGGGTGCCCGGCGGGGAGCAGCGACGTGGCTTCCTCACCGTCCTGATTCTCGCGTGGTTCGGCGGAACCCTGGTCCTCGGCACCTTGGGGGCGGCGGCAATGCCCAAGGTGCTCGCGTTCCATCACGCGGACACCAAAGACTCGGCCATCGCCCTCATCGCGGGGATCGGCGGTGTTGTCGTCGTCCTCGCGACCCCACTCGTCGGACGGCTCAGTGATCGCTCCACGTCGCGTTGGGGGATGCGCCGCCCATGGATGGTCGGTGGGGTCGCGGTCGGCTCCGTTGGCGTTGTCCTGCTTGCGTACACGACGAACGTGTGGACGATGGTGGTCGGCTGGGCCATCGTTCAGGCCGGGTATGCCGCGCTGTCGATGGCCCAACATGCCCTGCTCGCCGATCAGATCCCCACCCGGATCCGGGCCCGGGTTGCGGCGGCCCTGAGCATCGCGAACGGGATGGCTGTCATCGGGGGCGTCGGACTTGTCGCCGCGTTGCCGAACGATCAGCAGCCGTGGTGGTTCCTCGTGGCGGGGGCGCTGGGTGGGGCGTTGTGTCTCGCGTTGGCGGCGGGGTTGCGCGACATCGTGCGGACGACGCCGGCTCCACCGCTGCGTGCTCGGGACGTGCTGGAGAGTTACTGGATCGACGTGCGCACCCATCGGGACTTTGGCTGGGCGTGGCTGTGTCGGATGCTCGTGACGATGTCGTTGATCTCCGTGCAGCTCTACTTGCTCTTCTACATCATCGACGTGCTTGGGGTGTCCAAGGAGAACGCGTCGAGTGTGCTCGCGCAGTCCTACGTCGCCTACTTGCTCGCGGGGTTCGTCACCGCGGCCGTGTTCGGGTGGCTCTCGGATCGCCACGGCCGACGCAAACTGATCATTGTCGTGTCCTGCCTGCTCACGAGCGTGGGGCTGCTCGCCGCCTACCAGGCGACGACGCTGGCGGGATTCCTCGGCGCGCTCGCGTTCGTCGGGGCCGGGCAGGGTGCATTCGCTTCGGTGGACGTCGCGTTGATGACGGAGGTCTTGCCGAGCTTCGACGAGGCGGGCAAGGACCTCGGTCTCGTCTCGTTGTCCTACCAAGTGCCCCAGGTGTTGGCGCCGCTGGCCGCCGGGTGGATTTTGAGCCTTGGCGGCGGATCGAACTACTCGGGACTCTTTCTCTGGGCGATGGTGCTGTCGGTTCTCGGGGGCCTGGCCGTCCTCCCGGTGCGCAGCGTGCGCAGACGCGGTGTTGCGCAGCGTGCGCTGACGCGATCGTCCCTCAGTTTGCCGCAACACATAACATGGTGTTGGAATAGGTATAACAGTTTGTTGGTTATTGGCTGGCGAACTATCGGCCCCGCGCTCCGGCAACGGGCTCCGTCATACGACCGAAGGAAGACCTGCGGCATGCCCATCTTCGACGATGTCACCAAGCTCATCGGCAACACCCCACTCGTGCGGATCAACCGGATCATCACGAGCGAGGCGACTGTCGCCGCGAAGCTCGAGTTCTACAACCCCGCGAACTCGGTCAAGGACCGGATCGGTGTCGCGATCATCGACGCGGCCGAGGCGAGCGGCGACCTCTTGCCAGGCGGGACCATCGTCGAGGCGACCTCCGGCAACACCGGCATCGCGCTCGCCATGGTGGGTGCGGCGCGGGGCTACAACGTCGTGCTGACGATGCCCGAGACGATGAGCAAGGAGCGTCGCGCCCTGCTGCGCGCGTTCGGCGCCGAACTCCTCCTCACCCCCGGATCCGAGGGGATGAAGGGCGCGGTCAACCGGGCCGAGGCCGTCGTCGCGGAGCGCCCCGGTGCCGTCCTCGCACGCCAGTTCGCGAATGTTGCCAACCCGCAGATCCACCGCGAGACGACCGCCGAGGAGATCTGGCGCGACACCGACGGTGGCGTCGACATCGTCGTCGCCGGCATCGGCACGGGCGGCACGATCACCGGGGTCGGACAGGTGCTTAAGGAGCGCAAGCCTGGGCTCCAGGTGATTGCCGTCGAGCCGGAAGAGTCCCCGATCCTCAACGGTGGCGCCCCGGGCCCGCACAAGATCCAGGGCATTGGCGCCAACTTCGTCCCCGAGATCCTCGACACGACGGTGTATGACGAGGTCATCGACATCAACGCGGAGACGGCCGTTGAGTGGGCGCGGCGCGCCGCCAAGGAGGAGGGCCTGCTCGTCGGACTCTCCTCGGGTGCCGCGCTTGCGGCCGCCGATCAGGTCGCCCGTCGCCCCGAGAACGCCGGCAAGACGATCGTCGTCATCATCCCGAGCTTTGGCGAGCGGTACCTCTCCACTGTCCTCTTTGCCGATCTCCTCGACTAATTCGCCGTATGCCGCATCCGCGCGTCCGCGTCGAACGTCCCCCCACGCAGAGGTGAGCACGACCATGTTGGCAAGTCCGCCCGTTTCGGAGCAGTCGCGCTCGATGGCGCACCGTGCGCGTGCCCGGATCCGGGAGGACCTCGACGCGGCCATGCTCCGGGACCCGGCGGCCACGTCCCGGCTCGTTGTCTTCTTCACCGCCGCCGGGTTGCATGCGATCTGGCTGCACCGACTCGCCCACGAGTGGTGGGGACATCGCGCGCTGCGCCCGCTAGCCCGGGCGCTGGCCTACGTCTCGCGATCGGTGACGGGCGTCGAGATCCACCCGGGCGCAACGCTCGGGCGGCGCTTCTTCATTGACCACGGCATGGGTGTGGTCATCGGGGAGACGGCCGAAGTGGGCGACGACTGCATGCTCTATCACCAGGTCACCCTGGGCGGCCGCTCAATGGCACGCGTCAAGCGGCACCCGACGCTCGGCGACAACGTGACGATCGGCGCCGGCGCCAAGGTGCTCGGGCCGGTCTATGTCGGGGCCGGCGCTCAAATCGGCGCGAATTCGGTCGTCGTCAAGGATGTTCCGGCCGGTGCCATCGCGACCGGCGTCCCGGCGATCTACCGGTTCCCGAGCTCTCCGGCGGAGGACCCTTACGAGGCCCTTTTCCGCGATCCCGCCCTGTTCATCTAGCCCCTGGGTGCCGAGCCCCTGGGTTTGTCGAGCCCCTGGGTTTGTCTTGCGGCTGGGTTGTCTCGCGCCTGAGTTTGTCTAGCAAGCGGATGCCGAGCCGACGGGCGGTGACCAGTCGCTGCCGTAATTGCAGAACACCTGCCCAGTCCCGGTGCTCGCGCTCGCCCTGGCCAACGCGAGGGCCGCGTCGGCGCCGCTGGCGAGTTCGCGGTGATAGGCGGTCATCACCGCTTCCGCCTCCTCATCACGCACCGGGGCGACGGCGGCGATGACCGAGGTGACGCCGAAGGTAAGCAAGGCCGAGGTGAGCCCGAGGGCTTCATCCCCTGGGCGCACCTCGGCGCGGGCGACATCGCACGCCGAGAGCACGACGTGCCGTGCGCTGAGTTCGAGCCGCTGTACCTCGTAGGCAAAAACCGGCCCATCCTTCATCGCAATCGACGAGAACAGGGGACTCTCGTCATGGTGAACGCCGTGGGCGGCGACATGGACAACGTCGCGCTCGCGCAAGGCCGAGAGCAAATCCTCTGCGTATGCCGGGTCCGCGACTTTGCGTTCGCTGCGTGGCCAATGCGACGCGGCGGAGGTGACCTCGGCCGAGGCGCGGGGCAGATCGGGTCCGGCGAGGAAGGCCAAGGTGGCTGCTGATGCCGCGGGGCCCGTCGCCGAGGTCACCGGAGCGTCGGCCGCCGAGATCATCGGGATCGCGAAGCGCGCCCGGGCGTCGATCGCCGAGGTCGCAGTGGTCGCCGGGATTGCCGGGGCGTCGGCCGCGGAGGTCGGCGGGGCGTCGAGCGTCGTGGAGGTGCCTCGGTTCGCCCAAAACGTCGCCGACGGCGCCACCGTCACGGGGCGCCCTTGGGTGAAGTCGAGCATCCGCCAGGGGATCGCCGTGAGCAGTTGGGACGGGACAATGACCAGGCGGTCGATGTCGCCGACGAGTGGCGCGATGAGGGCGGAGAGCTGCGCGAGATCGTCGTGCAGGGAGGCGCGAACGACGGCCCAGAGGGCGGGTTGCTCGGCCCGATGCAATGCCAGCAGGCTGGCCCTGATCCGGGCAGTGAGTTCGGTGACTCGGGCCACGCTTCCCACGCAGGCCGCCCGCGCGCCCCGCTCATCCACCACGACGACATCAACCGAATCCCGGTGGGCGACAAAGGACAGGAGGGCGCTGCCGTGGATGCTCAGCTGCCGACGTAAGGCGGGCAGGTGCACCGGCGGGCGCGGCCGCGGCATACGACCGGATTGGCGGGCAGCGATCTGACGCTCTCGGGCGAGGAGACGACGTTCGAGGTCCCGGATCTCGGCATTCGCCGTGGAACCCGGGTCGGGCGGTCGCGATTGCCGGTCCAAGCGAACCTGACGCGCGGCAGCGGTGAGGTCCGCGATCGCCTCATCGGAGGCAGGAACGAGCCGTGGGAGTCGATGGGAGACCGCCCGCCATCGTTCCGTGGCGGCGAATAGTGCTGCCGCGGAACCGGAGTCGCGGGCGAGGTCGAAGTCGATGGTGCGCAATCGGCGGGAGTGGACGGCGATCGCGGTGCGGTTATTCCACTGGGCGTACCTGGCTTGTTCGCGCGCGAGCATGCGGGTCGCCGCGGTGAGTTCGCGGCGGGCCGACGCGACTTCGCCCTCGGCGACATGAATGGTGACGTCGGTCGCGACGCGCTGGAGCCGCACGGTGAAGCAGTCCGAACGGTGCCGCGGAGCCCGCGCGGAGGCGACCCGGGCTTGGGTCGTTCGGCCCGCGAGCGCGAGGGCTTGGGCGAGCGATAGCCACGCCCGGCGCTGGACGTCGCCGGTGGCGACCCGGCGGGCAAGTTCACGCGATAGCCCCGTCGAGATGCGCCGCGGGTCCACGCCGGAGTCGAGGGAGGCACTGAGCGCGAGGAGGGAGGCTTGGGCGGCCCACGCGGATTCATGGTGTCGGCGGAAGGAGCGCGCGGCCGATTCGGCAACGCTGGCGGCCTCCTCGGCCTCTCCTTGGTAGAGCAGCAGTCGCGCCTTCTCCAGCTGCACCTCGGCAAGGTCATGACCAACCTTGCGCAGGCGCGCGTTGCCCTCCGCCGCCGTGAGACTTTCCATCGCCTCGCCCAACCGGCCCGCCTCGACGAGCACCCGGGCGTAGTCGAGGAACAGCCCGGTGACGGCAACTCCTGGGCGCTGGCTGACTTGCCCCATGAGGCGAAGCGCTTCCGGTAAGTCACCGCGGAGGAAGGCGAGGCGCCCGCGGTTGTGGATGGCGCCGGTGCCGATGTGGGCCAAGCCGTGTCGGGTCGAGAGGTTCGCCGCTCGCCGCAGGGCGGCGTCGCTCGCCGCCCAGTCCCCGAGGAACTGGTAGGCGAGGCCGAGGCTCAGCAGGGCCATGCCCCGGGCGGGCGGCGGCAGGTTGGGTGACTGTCGGTCAAGGCCCAAACCGCCAAGGAGGTCGCGGGCGGCTGACCATTCCCCGGACCGGCCATGAAGCCCGGCGCGTTGGATCGTGCTGAGGCTGCGGATGGTCGAAGCTTGCGCGCCCCGGGCGTGGGCATTGACCTGATCGAGGGTGCGGTATGCGGCGTCGCTGTTCCCCCGCAGGTAGGTCGTCAGTGCTTCCGTGATGCGGACTCGGGCGCCCAGCAGTGCGCTCCCTTCTCCCGGGGGCAGGCTCTGTAATGCGCGATCTGCGCGCTTGATGAGGGCGCTGGCGCGGGTCGTGTGGCCGGCGGTGTTCGCGAGCGCTGCTTCGTCAATGATGGCGGCGACGTGGGCGGCGGTTGATTGGCGGATGATGCGTCACTCCTTCGGGAGGACTGTCCCCGATGCGGGTCTGGCGACTGTCGTGGGCGCGCCGGCGAGTGAGGTGGCTGCGGAGGCGAACGCGTCGGCCGTGCCAAGGGACTGGGTGGCCGTGCCAAGGGACTTGGCGGCCGCGCCGAGGACGGTGGCGATCGCCCGTTCGGCTCGCGCGGTCGCCGCCTCGAGGGTGGTCACGCCAAGGTCGGCGTCGGTCGCAAGAGCGGCAAGGAGGTCGCCGGCGATGCGCGGTGCAGCGAACGAGGTGCCGCTCCACACGGCGAACCCACTGCGGTAGTCGTCCGGGTCCACGGTCGCCCGCGGGGCCGGATCATTCCGGTCGACGAAGACGGATCGTCCTCGTCCTCCGCTGAGCGTCACCGGCACCGTGCTCACGACTCCGGCGCCGATCGCATGCGTCGTGATCCATGAGGGCCCAGCGGACTGGGTGCCATTGTTGGAGAACAGCGCGACACTCGCGCCGTCCGGGTTGAGCGCGCCGACGCTGATGAGGGGGCTCCCCGCTCCGGCGAACGCGGCCGGGAAGAAGGGCGTGCTCGTCGCGTCGTTTCCGGCTGCCGCAACAACGATCACACCGGCGGCGGTGAGGGCGTCGATCGCCGAGCGGAGCGGACCATCAGTTGCGGCGTCGGTCGGGGTCTCGTGGTAGTAGCCCATGGAGAAGTTGACGACGTCGGTCAAGGAGGCCGCGTCGCCGTTGTCGATCGCCTGGTGCTGACCTCTTAGGAGCAGGGCGAGGGCGATGAGGATGTCCTGCTCAAGGGCCGCGCCGCTGGCGGGGGTCACGGCGACCGCGGCGATGTGAGCACCCGGGCAGCGCTGCCGAATCATCCCTGCGATGAAGGTCCCATGGCCGGCATCGGGATCGACCATCCCGTTGAGCGGATCGGTGACGACCCCAATGGCTTCGGGGTCGGCCCCCGGCGGGCGGGATACTGCGAGCGTCGACCGATAGCCGCGCTCGTTGCGGAACCAGGGGTGGTCGCCGAGCCCGGTGTCGAGCACGACGACGGTCGGTGCCCGCGGTCCGTCTGGGTCATGCCGGTAGGGGTCCGTGCCTGCCCAGGACACCGGGGTGCGTCCCCCGAAGCCGGGGGCGCCGTACTCACTGATCGGTCCAGCGACGGATCCCCAGGTGCCGCCGACGGATCCCCAGGTTCCGCCGACGGACCCCCAGGTCCCGCCGACGGACCCCCAGGTGCCGCCGCAGGCGGACCAGACGTGCTCGAGGGCGGCGGCGCCGTCGTCGACCACCCGATGCGCCCGAGCTGATTCGAGGAACGCCCAGGCGTCTGGCGGCGCGGACGCGGTGTCCGATGTGGACGACAGCGTCAGGCGCGTGGCCCAGACCGAGTCGAGCACGGCGGCATACGGATCGTCGGCGAAGGCGTCGGCATAGCGCAGGTCGCGGGCGCTGATCCCCACGGTGAGGCCGAGGCCGTCAGCGACGCCTTGGAGGGCCTTGATCGTGTCCGCAGCACCCCTGGTGGGCAGGCCACGCACGAGGAGCGTGTTGCTGACGTAAACGGTGGGGTTGAGCTGGGTGCGCCCGGGTTTGCGGGTGGCCGTGGCCGGGTCGAGGAGGCGGGCCTGGTAGGCGCTCAACAGGGCCGGGTTCACCATCGGGATCACGGCAGGCTCGGGCCCGGGTGGGTGCTCGCCGGATGTGCGTTCGCTGCCGGTGACGTGGACGAAATCGGTCATCGTGGCTCCCTAGTGCGCCGAACCCAGGCGCTACTCCCTGTGCAGTCATCGTAGTGACGCGGGTCACATCACGCTAGGGGTCGATCCCCCTCCCCGCTCTGGAGCAGTGACGTGGGCGCCGTGATACCGAATTGGCGCGCTCGTGCGCCTGGGGCGCGCTACCGTTGATGCCGCTGCGCGGCCTGCTTCGGTATGCCGTCAGCTAGGGAGGGCTCGCATAGTGGCCTAGTGCGGCGGTCTTGAAAACCGCTGTGGGGTTATACCCACCGAGAGTTCGAATCTCTCGCCCTCCGCACAGCTGAGACCTATGAAGGGGTCCCCGGAGCCCGAGGACGATTAGCCCGAACGGGATGGGGGCGAGGTGTCGAGGTCAGGCGACCGCTGGGAGTGTGGGCCGGACGTGGGCATCGGGTGATCGCATCTCGAGCCAGAGGCCGTCTTCGTTGAGGTCGACGAGGGCTTGGGGGACGATGTCGGTCAATAGCTGGTGGATCGTGGTGGGGACCGGTCCATCGACGGCGATGGTTGCGAGTTGGTCTGCGGTTCCCGGCTTCCAGCGGATCGTGACTTCTGAATGGTCGGGGGCACCGTTGAGGACTTCGACCACGACGCGCCGAAACCGCTCCACCTCCACCTCCACGTCGGTGTCGGGGTGTGGTTGGGCGCGTTCTGGGCCTTCCCAGAGGGTGACTTTGACGGCCCGGCGGCGGGCGTGGGCCGCCGCGGCCGCGACGTTCTCATCGACGACGTGTGGTGCCAGGATCGAGTCACGCGCTGCCATCTCCAGGGCAGCGGCCTCGGCCCGCTGCGCCGTGGTCAATCGTTGCCCGCTGGCGATGGTGGTGAGGGTGGGAATGATCTCGCGGGTCAGGGCAGCGATGCGCCGCTGGCGCTCAGCGGTGCGTTCGTGCATCGCGCTCGCTGCGGAGTTCAGGGCCGCGGTGCGTCGGTGGGTGTCGCGGGCCGTGAGGGTCGCCCGGCGAAGCGCCACGGAACAGATCGAGCCCAAGGCAGCGCTCAGCACCATCTGGGACATCCCGTCCATGGCCGAGAGGAGATAGGGGATTCCGTGCGCGCCCCACAGGGCGTCGACGCTGAGGTTGGCGGTGATCGCCAACGCCCAGGCGGGCGCGAAGCGTCCGGTGAGGGTGAGATTGACCAACAAGGGAATCGTCATGCCGGCCATCCAGTACCGGGGATCGGAGTGTCGAGCCGGTTCGGTCGAGAGCGCAAGCACCAGCAGCGCTGTCAGCGTGATCGCGCTCGAAACCCACCCCGCCGTGTTTGACGCGTTCTGAGCGGCGCGATAACCCCACAGCATCAGGGCTCCAGCAGCGCAGACGGTCACGGTTGGTGTTCGGCCCGCGTGCGCAAGGAGCAGGGTTGCGATGCCCATCGAGACCCACAGATAGGGCAACGCGGGCCACGGCAACGGCAACGGGACATACCCGTCAAAGGACAACTCAGGCTCGGGCTCGGGCTGGGCTTGCCAGCGCAACGTGACCGTTGTTCCATGGCCTGGTTCGGAGACGATAGCCGCCTGACCACCGACGCCTTCAAGCGGCCCCGGTATCGAGCGCCGGACTCCGAGCCGGCGAAGGTTCACCCTCTCCGGGCGGAAACCGACCCCGTCGTCACGAATCTCCACGTCCACCAAACCCTCCTCCACCCGAACTCGGGTGGACGCACCGTGGGTTCCGGCATGACGGGCGATGTTCCGGTACGCCTCCTCGGCTGCCTCCAAAACGGCGCTCACCACCTCGGGAGGCGGCGACCCCGTAACCGTGGC
Organism: uncultured Intrasporangiaceae bacterium; assembly: GCA_964483685.1. GTDB lineage: Bacteria > Actinomycetota > Actinomycetes > Actinomycetales > Dermatophilaceae > Nostocoides_A. Next base: position 8,524 of record CAZACX010000045.1, on the reverse strand, counting down.
GTCCAACCGAACCTCAACACCATGCGCCCGCGCCCGCCCCACGAGGGCCACCCCGAGGCCACTGACAGTCTCGGAATCACCGACCGTCCCGAGGCCACTGACAGTCTCGGAATCACCGACCGTCCCGAGGCCACTGAAAGTCTCGGGGTCATCCTCGCTCAGTGAATCCAACGCGTCCGCTGCAAGCTCTCGCGCCGAGGCCCGCACGGTCTCGGACCCGCCGCGCGAGGCGAGCAGGAGCGCTGCGAGGACCTTGTCATGGATGAGCCGATTCCACCGCTCCCGCTCCGCGCCCTTGACCGCCTCGACGGACTGCCGGACGGCGGCCGCGGCCTGGCTCCGGTCAGCCTCCTCGACACCGTCATAGGTCTTGACCATGAGGTCGACGACGAACCGAACGACAACGGCATAGGTCGCGAGGGCGGCGGCTTCGAGAAGGGCCAGGGGGAGACCGAGCTCGAGGGTGCGCATGGTGAGGAGAGGCACCAGGGTTCCCACGATCACCGCCGCCGCGGGCCAGACCCGCATCGTCACGGCCGCAATGCAGCAAGCAAGGATCGTCACCCCATACAGGATGTAGGTCCCAGGCGGCGGATCCGTCAGCTTCGGGCTCGCCGCAACAACCCAGTTCAGCGCGAGGAGCGTGAACGCGTACCCACGCACCACAGTCAGGGACGGAGCCCGTGCCAGCGCCGTGACGACAAGGCTCAGCGTGGCCACACCCAAAATCACCAGGACTACCACTTCGAGGCGCCGCGGGAGGAACCCACTGAAGTAGTGCGGCGAGTTTGGCACCAAGGCACCGATGAACACGGCGGCCACAGCCGACACAACGGCGACGACCCGAACGGACCACGCCCGCTCGGCAGGCGGGCTGGTCACCGCCGATTCGGCGGAGACGACGGCGGATCGAGCAAACCATCCTCCACGGCAACCCGATAGAGGTCCGTCTTCGTGGGCGCCGGGCGCCCAACGGATGCGTACTTTTCCCGAGCCCGGTTGAGATACGTACGCGCCGTCTCGGGGCCCACGCCGAGGCGGCGCGCCACCGAGGTGAGCTTTAGCCCCCCGGCATACAGCTGGACTGCGGCAAACTCACGCTCACTCAGCGCCGGCGCGACCAACTCGAGATCAGCGGCAATGGCGGAGGCCCACTCCTTGGAGAGGTACCCCTCGCCGGAGGCCACCACGAGCAGTGCCTGCGCGATCACGTCGAGGTCTTCGCTCTTAGATAACAGCCCACTCGCCCCCGAACGAAACGCTCGCGCGACTTTGGCGTGCCGAGGGTCCTGCGTGAAGATGATCACCGGCCAACCCCGCGCGCGGAGTTTGACCACGTTGTCCGCCGGGTCGGTGTCGTCATGCAACTCGAGGTCCATCAAGACCACATCGAGGTCGCCGGGCCAGGCGAGCAGTTCGCTCACGGTCCGCGCGACCGGCCAAAGCCTGCTGCCCGCAGGAAGCCGCGGGCGAAGTCCTTCGGCCAAGCCGGTCAGGATGACAGGGTGGTCATCGATGGCTCCGAAAGCCAGCGGCCGAGGCGCCCACGTCATGTTCCACCTTGGCATGAAGCGCCACGGGGGCGCCAGCGTATTCATGGGTGATGCGTGTGGCGTTGACCTCACCAGAATCCGGGTCATGTCACGACTCGACGACGCGAAGGACCACGCGTCGCACGGGCCGGGAGACGCGGCATACTGGCGGCGTGTCTGGAGTCATCGCCGTCCTCAACGGGCCGAATCTCAACTTGCTCGGCGAGCGCGAGCCGACCATCTATGGGTCGGCAACCCTCGCCGACGTCGAGAACCGCACCCGGGAGTATGCCGCTGGCCTGGGTTTCGCGCTCGACTTCCGCCAAAGTAACCATGAGGGTGTGCTGATCGACGCGATCCACGAGCTGCGCTCGAGCGCGGTCGGGTTCGTCGTCAACGCGGGAGCACTGACGCACACATCGATCGCGATCCGGGATGCTCTGGCCGCCGTGACCGGACCGATCGTCGAAGTTCACTTGTCGAATGTCCATGCGCGAGAAGAGTTTCGGCATCTCTCCTATGTCGCCGGGATCGCTACCGCGGTCATCGCTGGGTGTGGCCCGCAAGGCTACGAGTTTGCCGTCGCGACGATCGCTGAGCGGGTCCGCGCGCGCGGCTGAGTCCGGCCAGACGCGCGCGAGAGCCTGTGACCGTGCTAACGTTCGAGCGGTTGCACAAAGCATTCTCGCAAGTCCAGCTCGCGCGATGACCGCCATGGTCGGATCGCTGGTTGGGGGGTACCAAGCCCAGCGTGGGAAGTTGGGCGCAGCTGGGGACTACGTAAGTTGCGTCTGCCCCCAAACGTTTCGAAAGAAAGAGATTCACCCCATGGCACAGGGCACCGTTAAGTGGTTCAACGCGGAAAAGGGCTTCGGATTCATCGCCCAGGACGGCGGCGGCCCGGATGTGTTCGTTCACTACTCCGCCATTGACACCACTGGCTACCGCTCCCTCGATGAGGCGCAGCGCGTGGAGTTCGAGGTCACCCAGGGTCCCAAGGGCCCCCAGGCTGACCGCGTTCACCCCGTCTGAGCGGACCTCCCGTTAGGGCGCCTCGCGCCTGACACTGGAATCACCAGCGGCCCTCACCCAATCGGGCGAGGGCCGCTGGCGTTTGCGCAGCGCGTGCGCATGCCGCGGCCCCGCCGATCCACAGCGAACGGACCTACACTCCGGCGACAGATGTTGATCCGGCTCGGGTGGAGCCGCGAGGAGAAAGAGGCGCGCGCATTGGCCGTCACCGACCAGCCCGAGGCACCGCTAAGTCGCCGGGCAGCTCGGATCAAACGCAACCGGCACCGGCGGCGGGTGGCGGGAGCCGTGCTCCTGTCCCTGCTGCTCGTGGCGGGCATCGGTGTCGTCGCCGGGTACTTCAAGTTGAACGCGAACATCCACCGCCTCGACGTCTCGAACATCTTTGGCTCCCGACCGTCCACCACAACACCAACGGCGGGGCAAGGTCGGCCTCTCAACATCCTCGTGATGGGTTCGGACACGCGCACGGGCATCGGCACGACCGAGTACGGCTCCGACACGGTTGAGGGTGGCGCCCACTCGGACACGAACCTTGTCGTCCACTTGTCCGCGGATCGCTCCTGGGCACTCGTCGCCTCGATCCCGCGAGACTCGATGACGATGGCCCCCAGGGTGTGCGCCGATCCTTCCTCGACGGTCGCCGACGGGGAGATCCGGCAGTGGAACTACAACTTCAACCTCGGCGGACCTGGCTGCGTCATCAAGACCGTCGAGGGGCTGACAAACATCTACATCGATCACTACGTCGTGATCGATTTCCGCGGCTTCCAAGACATGGTTGATGCCCTCGGCGGCGTCAACGTCTGCACGACCGAGGCGATCGACGACCGTGACAGCCAATTCACGTTGGCTCCCGGGAGACACCTCCTCAACGGCAAGGATGCGCTCGGATACGTGCGGGTGCGCAAGTCCCTGGGCGACGGGTCGGACCTCAACCGAATCAAGCGTCAACAGGCCTTCCTGTCGTCCGTGATTCAGGAGGCGACCAGCACCGGATTGCTGCTGCGACCAGATCGCCTGTTCGGCTTCCTCAACGCGGCCACGAAGTCGATCACCTCCGATCCCGACTTGGGCCTCGGCGCGATGACCGACATCGCCCGCAGCGTCAAGTCGTTGGGCGCCAAGAACATTCAGTTCGTCACGGTGCCCAACGAGGTGTACCCGGCCGACCCCAACCGCGTCCAGTGGAAAGCCTCGGCCGAGTTGATCTGGTCGGCCATGCGGTCGGACATTGCCCTGACCAAGGCGGCGCCCACTTCATCGACGTCGACGTCGACGGCGACCTCGACGACACCGGCGACTCCATTGACGGTCACCCCCGACCAGATCCAGGTGTCGATCGTCAACGACTCCGGGGTCGACGGGCTCGGTACCCAAGCGGCGGCGGCTCTTGCAGTGCAGGGCTTCGCCGTCGGTGCACTCCTGAACGGCTCCACCGACACGACCGTGGGGACGGTGGTCCACCACTCGTCAGCACAATCCGAGGCGGCCCGCACTGTCGCTGCGGCCTTCCCCGGGGCAAGCCTCATGCTGGACGAAACCGCCGGCGACGCGGTGGTCGTCCACCTCGGCGCCGGTGCGGCGAACCCGGTCGCGGTGCCAAACCGTCTCGGCAGCGACCCCCTCCCCTCGATGACTGTCTCGGCTTCCTCCTCCACTTCCGCCGAGAGCATCGAGACCCGCAACGCCGACGAGGACATCTGCGGCTAGGACGAACGCGCATTGGCCCCGGGAGGCGGCAACGGGTCTCGCCTGACCGGCCGTTGGGGTGCCCCCCGATGCCCCAGGTGTAGTGGCACCGCGCGGAGCTGCTCGTCTCGCCTGACCGGCCGTTGGGGTGCCCCTCGACCCCAGGCAAGGCCCGCGTGCCGCGAAAAGCCCTGCACACGCAAGGAACTCCCGCCGCGCCCTGGTCGGGCGTGACGGGAGTTCCAACGTGGATCACCTGGCGGAGGCGGAGGGATTTGAACCCTCGATGGGGGTTACCCCAAACCGCATTAGCAGTGCGGCGCCATAAACCGGGCTAGGCGACGCCTCCTCAAGCGCCCACAGGGTATCTGGCCGTCCGGCCCGGCTGCAAAGTGGACAGCTCCGCGGCCTCATCAGCGGGGGCCCGGAAGACCCAGGTGCGCATGAGAACGAACCGTCCGATCGTCGCGACAAGATTCGCCCCGGCGACGGTGAGCGTCTCGACCCGAGTCGCCGGCTCCGCCACGATGGCGTGCAGGAGGCCCAGGGCGCCCGCGGTGAGCCCGAGGTTAAGGGCGAGCAAAGCGAACCCCTGGAGGTGGTGGCGCGCCCGCCCCGCCCCCCGCACACCAAAGGTCCACCGCCGGTTCAGGGCCGTGTTGACGACCGTTGCGAGAACGAGGGCGAGCAGGTTCGCGAACTGGGCCGACGGCATACCCAGCGTGCGGAACCCGGCAAAGAGCCCCAGGTGAACCACCGTCGACAGGCCGCCGACGAGCGCAAACCGCAGCAGCTGACGCGCAAGGCCGGTCCTGCTGTGACGGGCGGAGGAGGTCATGGTCGTCAGCTCGCTTCGCCAACGGCCGTGGTCAAGTCATAGAAGATTTGGCCGCCGATGGTGACAGGGCTGAACGTGGTTGACACCCACGTGCTGATCTCGCTGCTCGCGTTCGAGCCACCGTTTTGGCCGCCGAAGCCGCCCCCGGCCAGGAAGTAGTGGATGTCTCCGGCTGCGACATAGCTCTTGAACTGTTCCAGTGTGGGCGCCGGGTCGGAGCCGTTGAAGCCGCCGATCGACATCACCGGGTCACCGGTCGCCAACTGAAGACCGGCCGCGTTCTGCGAGCCAACCGCCGCCGCCACCCACCGGTAGCTCGCGGCGTCCTTGCTCAGCGCCGAGACCACCTCGGTCGAAGGAACAGTCGCATTGAGCAGGCCGCCCATTCCGCCGCCCATTCCGCCGCCGGGTGCCCCAGTCGGCCCCCCGAGAGGGGGTCCGCCGGGGAGCCCTCCAGGGAACGTCGGTTGGCCAGCGGTGCCACCACCGGGAAGGCCCCCGCCGGGAAGGCCACCACCGGGGAACTGGCTACCACCGGGAAGGCCACCACCGGGGAACTGGCCCCCGCCGGGAAGGCTACCGCCGGGGAACTGGCCGCCACCCGGCATACCGAACCCGCCTGCGGTCCGCGGACCGGCGGTGACAATTGAGCCGGATTTGGCGGTGGTGACCGTCGTCGCGCTGAAGGCCGCCGGCCCCGCGAGCGCAACGGCGAGGGACGCGCCAACGAGGACCGGCACGGCGCGCCGGTCGAGCCGCGAGATTGCGACAAACAGCCCCGCCGCGGCAATGCCGACCGCCACAATGCCGATCCGCAGCCCCTCGGAATAGGCGGTGGTCCGGGTGAGCAGCACGAACGACCACACCGCCGCCGCGGCCATCGCCGCCGCCAGCGTGAGCGCTCCCGCCCAGCGCTCGCGCTGCTCCCACGCCTCGACGGCGCCCATGCCGACAAGCGCGGCAATCGCCGGAGCCAGAGCCACGGTGTAGTACTCGTGGAAGATGCCGGCCATCATCGAGAACGTCAGCATCGTGACGAGCAGCCAACCACCCCACACGACGTAGGCCGCGCGGCGGGCGTCCGTGCGCGGCATTCGTCCGCGCAGGGCAAGCCCAGCGATAAGGAGGATCAATGCCGAGGGCAGCAGCCACGAGATCTGACCGCCGACGTTGGTCTCGAACATCCGCCAGATCGTGCCGCCCCCGGAGTTGGGCCCGCGCTGTCCGACCGACCCGACTTCCTCGCCGTTAAGTCGGCCGAACCCGTTGTAGCCGAACGTCAATTCGAGGAAGGAGTTGGTCTGGCTGCCCCCGATGTAGGGCCGACTCGCTGCGGGGACGAGCTCGACGATGGCGACCCACCAACCGGCGGAGGCCACCATCGCACCGACGCCCGCGACGGCGCCGATCACCCGCCGACGCAGCGTCGTGTCCGCACAAATCAGGAAGGCGAGACCGAGGAAGGGGACCACGAGGAGCACCTGGAGCGCCTTCGTCAAGAACCCGAAGCCGATGAAGACCCCGGCGAGTGCCATCCACCTGGGCGACCCGCTCTCGATGGCCCGCATGGTTGCCCACGCGGCCAGGGTCATCAGGAGGACAAGGAGGGCTTCCGGGTTGTTGAACCGGAACATGAGGACGGCGACCGGCGTCAGCGCGAGCACTGCACCGGCGATCAGGCCGGCGGCGGCGCCGAACTGCCGTTTCACCGTGGCATAAAGGACGGCGACGGTGCCGAGACCCATGAGGACCTCGGGCAGCAGAATGGCGAATGAGTTGAGCCCAAAGACACGCACCGACAACGCCATTGCCCACAGGGACGCGGGCGGCTTGTCGACGGTGATTGCGTTCCCCGCGTCGAACGAGCCGTAGAAGAACGCCTTCCAGCTTGCGCTGCCGGCCTGCGCGGCCGCCGAATAGAACGAGTTTGCGTAGCCATTCGCCGTGAGGTTCCAAAAGTAGAGCAGCGCTGTCGCGGCGAGGAGTCCGAGAAGGGCGGGGCGAGCCCAGGCCGGGTCGCCCGCGGCCCCCCGCCACAACCGGGTGGCGCTCGACGTCAGCCGCGACCGCGGCATACCGGCCACGTGGGGAGTCGAGGCGACGGGCGGCGCAGTTGTCATTGGTTCAGCCTTGCCCGCGATGCTGTGACGCGGCTGTGAGCCCCATGTCCTTGCCCCATGACCGCGTGCCAGACTCGGCGCATCGCCGTCGACGAACGCAAGGAGCGCCAGCACATGACGAGCACCTCGGCCCAGGCGCACATTGACCTCGCCCACCGGTATGCCGCGCACAACTACCATCCGCTGCCGGTCGTCCTGGCCGCCGCTGAAGGTGCCTGGGTGACGGATGTCGACGGAAAGCGCTATCTGGACTGTCTCGCAGGGTATTCCGCGCTCAACTTCGGCCACGCCCACCCGCGCCTCGTGGCCCGCGCGATCGAGCAACTGCCGCGGCTGGCGCTGACGAGTCGGGCCTTCTACAACGACCAACTCGGCCCGTTTGCCCGCGACCTTGCGCTCTTCACCGGCAAGGACGTCATCTTGCCGATGAACACCGGCGCGGAGGCCGTCGAGACCGCACTCAAGATCGCCCGCCGTTGGGGCTACCAGGTCAAAGGGGTGGCGGCCGACCGCGCCAAGATCCTCGTCATGGACGGCAACTTCCATGGCCGGACGACGACGATCGTCGGCTTCTCCAGCGACGAGGTCGCGCGGCGGGACTTCGGCCCCTTCACTCCCGGCTTCCAAACCGTGCCGTATGCCGACTCGGTCGCCCTCGCGGAGGCCGTCGACGAGGAGACCATCGCCGTTCTCCTGGAACCGATTCAGGGCGAAGCGGGCGTCCTGATCCCGAAGGACGGGTACTTGCGGGCCGTGCGCGAGATCTGCGACGACCGCGGGATCTTGATGATTGCCGACGAAATCCAGTCGGGTCTCGCGCGCACCGGTCGCTCCTTTGCCTGCGATCACGAGAACGTGGTGCCGGACATCTATGTCCTGGGCAAGGCCCTGGGTGGGGGCCTGTACCCCGTCTCGGCGGTTGCGGCGGATGCTGCGGTGATGGCGCCGATCACCGCGGGATCGCACGGGTCGACATTCGGGGGGAATCCGTTGGCGGCGGCAATTGGCCGCGAGGTGATCGCGATGTTGTCGACCGGTGAGTTCCAGGCGAGGGCCGCGGAACTCGGTGCGCGGTTGGGGCGCGGGTTGGAGGCACTGATCGGACACGGAGTCGTCGCGGTGCGGGCGCGGGGGCTGTGGGCGGGCGTCGATGTCGACCCCGAGCTAATGACGGGGCGGGCCGTGAGCGAGGCGATGATGGCCAGGGGCGTCCTCGTCAAGGACACCCATGAGTCGACGCTTCGGTTTGCGCCGCCACTGGTGGCCAGCGAGGACGACATTGACCTCATGGTGAGCGCCCTCGCCGACAC
>CAZACX010000044.1:15900-22753 GCA_964483685.1 uncultured Intrasporangiaceae bacterium | reverse complement strand
CTAGCCCGTCGGAGACGTCGATCATCGCGCTCGCTCCCACCTGCGCAGCCACCAGGCCCTGACTGAGCGGGCAGCTTGGCCGCAGATGGTGGGTGAGCGCCTCCGCCGACAGATCGCCGACGTTTCCCCGTTGGAGGAGGGCGAGCCCCACCCCAGATCGACCGATCGAACCAGTGACAGCAAGCTGATCGCCGACCTGAGCGCCCGAACGCAGCACCGGCCGACGCTCCCCGAGGGACCCGATGGCCGTCACGCTGACGACGAGCACCCCGGCGTCGGCGGACGAGAGATCCCCACCAGCGACCGTGACGTCATACCGGCGGCATTGCTCACCGAGTTGGGCGGCGAAACGCAGCACCCAATCGAGCGGCGTCTGCGGGTCGAGGACCAAGGTGACGAGCAGCGAACGTGGCTCGGCACCCATCGCCGCGAGATCCGCGAGGTTTTGGGTCACGCACTTGATCGCGACGTCTTCCGGGGTCGACCAAACGTCGAGCCAGTCGCGCCCGCGCACCATCGCATCGGTTGTCACCACCACCGGGCCGCCAATGTCGAGGACTGCCGCGTCGTCGCCGGGCCCGACGACATCGGTGCGCGTCCCGGCCAACAGCGGCAAGATGCGGGCCAAGAGCGCATCTTCACCCAGCGTTCCCACCGGCACCCGAAGCGACGTATCCACAGTCGGCACGGTAGCGTCTCACCCGACAAGCGTCGTCCGGCACAAGTAAGGGGAGGTGGATCGAGCATGGTTCAGGCCTACATACTCATCCAGACCGAGGTTGGGAAATCCGCCGTCGTCACGGAGGCGATCTGCCACGTCGCGGGGGTCACGGCCGCCGAAGACGTCACCGGCCCCTATGACTGCATCGCCCGCGTCGAAGCGAACACGGTCGATGAGCTCGGCAAGCTCGTCATCGCCAAGATTCAAGAAGTTCCCGGCATCACTCGGACGTTGACCTGCACCGTCGTCCACGTCTGAACGCCGCAACTCGGCCGCTCGCCCTCACGCTGGCGGCACTCGGACTGGTCGGTTGCGGGGCCGGTGACCCCGAAGTCGCGCTCCCGCCGTTCGCCGACACTGCCGTATGCCGCGCGCTCGCCTGGCCCGCGCAGGTCGCCGACCAGGCCCGCGTTGCCACCGCTCCGGTTGACGCCGCCGTCGCCGCCTGGGGGAATCCGGCCATCATCGCCCGCTGCGGGCTGCCGCCGTTGGCGCCGACGACGGCAGAGTGCCTGCGCGTCAACGACGTCGACTGGGTGATCCGGACGCTGACCGACGGCGCCTCGTTCACGACCTACGGCACCGACCCGGCGCTCGAGGTGCTCGTGCCCGGCGCGTATGCCCCCGAACCGATGATCCTGCCCGACCTCACGACCCTTGCCGCCAGCCTGCCAACCAACGGGCACCGCTGCCGGTAGGGCCGCCCCAGCGCAGCCAGTGCGGCCGCGGCCCAGTGTGGCAGTGCCCCGGTGCCCCCAGTGGCCCCGGTGCCCGGTGCCCCCAGTGCTAGCGCAAACCCACGGGTCGGGCCAGGGCCAGCGCCACGAGTTCATCGATGAGCTGGGGGTACGTCATCCCGCTGGCCAGCCACATTTGCGGGTACATCGAGTGCGGGGTGAAGCCCGGCATCGTGTTGATCTCGTTGACAAGCACCTGCCCGTCGACGGTATAGAAGCAGTCGACCCGGGCCAGCCCCTCGCAGCCGAGTGCGGCGAAGGCGCGCGCACCATACGAACGCACGGTTTCGCTCACCGCCTCGGGAACGTCGGCGGGGCAGCTGAGCTCCACCGCGCCATCATCGAGGTACTTCGCCTCGAAGTCGTAGAAGTCGTGGCCGTGGCCGGGTCGTACGACGATCTCGCCGACCGATGCCGTCCGGTCCGGTTGTCCGTCCCGACCCTCAAGGACGGCACATTCGATCTCGCGCCCGTCAATGTTGGCTTCGACGACGATCTTGAGGTCGTGCTCCCGGGCGGTCTCGATCGCCGCGTCCAGGTCATCCGGGTCGGACACCTTGGTGATGCCCATCGATGAGCCCGCTCTCGCGGGCTTGACGAACACGGGAAACCCGAGCTGCGCCACCGCCGCGCGGGCGTCGGCGCGGTGATGGCGCCACAAGGCGTCGGTGATGACGGTGTACGGGCCGATCGGCAGGCCCGCGCCGCTGAGCAGGACTTTCATCACGTGCTTATCCATCCCGGCGGCGGAGGCCAGGACGCCGGACCCGACATATCGGATATCGCTGAGTTCGAGGAGCCCCTGGACCGTCCCATCCTCGCCATACGGTCCATGGAGCAGCGGGAAGACCACATCGACCTCGCCAAGATCGCGCGTGGTGTCGTCGCGGTCGAGAACCCGGAACGCGCGCTCCGTCATGCTGGCCGGGATCAGGACCGTCGGCGCCCCGTGCGGCACTTCGGGCCGATGGGTCGGGGTGAGATCCAGCGCCGCCGGATCATCGGCCACAGCGACCCAGCGGCCATCAGGCCGGATCCCGATCGGGATGACGTCATACGTGGCCCGGTCGATGGCCCGGAGCACCCCCGCGGCCGTCGCACATGAGACAGCATGTTCCGACGATCGGCCGCCAAACAGGAGGGCAACGCGGACCTTGCGAGCGAGAGTTCCGGAGCTGGGGTCGGTCGACATCGTCAACAACGCTACCGCGACGAGGTCACCGCCGGTGCTACCAGCCGCCGCAACGACCTCGGACTCCGCCAACCTCCCCGGCCTGCCGGGAAGCACCCACCTAGGCTGACCCCATGTCCCATGACTCCGCCTCCGGCTGGCAACCGGCGACCCGCGTCGTCGCCCTCGGGCGCCCCGACCCCGCCCCCGGCTCCCCCCTTGGCCCCCCGGTCACGTTCACCTCGACGTATGCCGCCGGCGGGCCGGTCACCTATGCGCGCGCGGGCAATCCATCGTGGACCGCCTTCGAGGAGGCGCTCGGTTCCTTGGAGGGCGGGGACGCGTTGCTGTTTTCCTCGGGGATGGCGGCGGTTTCGGCCGCGCTGACGCTGGTCCCCACGGGCGCGACCATCGTCGCTCCCATGGGTGCCTACAGCGGGGTCGTTGCAGCCCTCCTTGCGCGCGAGCAGGCCGGGAGCGCGACAGTGCGCTGGGTCGACATCGCCGACACGGCCGCGGTGCTCGCGGCGATCCCCGGGGCGGACCTGTTGTGGCTGGAGTCGCCAACCAATCCGCTCCTCGATGTCGCCGACCTGCCCGCGCTCGCGGCCGCCGGCCGACGTGAGGGACTGATCTCGGTGTGCGACAACACCTTCGCCACCCCGTTGCTCCAGCGGCCGCTCGAGTCCGGCGTCGACGTCATCGTTCATTCCGTGACGAAATACCTCTCCGGCCACTCCGACGTCATCCTTGGCGCCTGCGTCACCCCGTCGACCGAGCGCGGCGCCCGTCACGCCGACGCGCTCCTGACGGCACGCACCCTCGGCGGCGGCATTGCCGGACCGATGGAGGCTTGGCTGGCGTTGCGGGGATTGCGCACCTTCAAGGTTCGCCACGACCAGGCGTGCCGCAACGCGGCGATCCTCGCCAGCCGTCTCGACCGCCACGCCGGGGTCGAGCGGGTGCGTTTCCCCGGCTTCGGCGCGATGATTTCGATCGAAGTCCCCGGTGGCGCCGAGGCCGCCGAACGGGTCTGCGCGGCAAGTTCGTTGATCCGCCACTCCACCTCCCTCGGCGGCGTTGAGTCGCAATGGGAGCGTCGCCGTGAGCATGCTGCCGAGCCCGCAACGACGCCCGAGAATCTCATCCGCATCTCGGTCGGCATCGAGGACGTCGAGGATCTCTGGGCGGATATGTCCAGCGCTCTCGGCGTCGACCGTTCGTCCTGATCCGCCGCCGCTACTCCCCCTCGGTCTTGCGGGGGCGACGCAACAGGTCGGCAACAACCTGCTGAGCTGACTTGCCGTTGACGACCATCTCGTTGACCTGCTCGATGATCGGCACCTCGACACCGTTGTCAGTGGCGAGTTGAAGGATCGAGGAACATGACTTGATCCCCTCGGCCGTCTGTCGGGTAGTCGCGACAACCTCCGCGACCGTCATGCCCTTGCCGAGACCCACGCCAAAGGTGTGGTTACGCGATAGCGGCGACATGCACGTCGCGATGAGGTCGCCCACCCCGGCGAGCCCGGCAAAGGTCACCGGCTCGCCGCCCAACGCGACCCCGAGTCGGGTGATCTCGGCGAGTCCGCGAGTGATGATCGAGGCTTTTGAGTTGTCCCCCATGCCGAGCCCCTCGGCCATGCCCACCGCGAGCGCGATGACGTTCTTCGCGGCGCCGCCGACCTCCGCCCCGATGACATCGCGAGAGGTATAGGGCCGGAAGTAGGGCGCCGCACAGGCTGCCGCCACCCGGTCGGCAACCGTGAGATCCGTGCAGGCCACCACGCTCGCGGCCGGTTGCTTAGCGACGATTTCGCGCGCCAGGTTCGGCCCGGACACGACGCAGATTTGGGAAAGGTCGACCTGCCCAACCTCGGCAATCACCTCACTCATCCGTTTTGTGGTGCCAAGCTCAACGCCCTTCATCAACGAAACGACGGCCACGTCTGCGGGCAGGGGCGCCCGCCACCGGGTCAAGTTCTCGCGCAGCGTTTGGCTGGGGATCGCAATGACAACAATCGTCGCCCCTTCAATCGCGGCGAGCGGTTCGGTCGTTGCGCGCACCCGCGGCGGCAGCGGCATACCGGGCAAGTAATCCTCGTTGGTCCCCGCGTTGATTTGCGCGACCACCTCGGCGCGTCGACCCCACATCACCACGTCGTTGCCGGCGTCGGCGAGGACGGCCGCGAAGGCCGTCCCCCAGCTCCCGGTGCCAAAGACCGCAACGCGGGTCACGCCGCCGTCCCCTGACGGTTCTGGGCTGGGATAGCCCCGAACTCAGGGAGCCCGTGTTTGCGCGGATCGAAACGCTCCGCGGGAGCAACCTCGCCTCGCAGCGTCTCGAGCTGCGCAGTGATTGCCGCCATGATGCGGTCCGTCGCCTCCTGCGCGGCGCGTTGGTGATCGGGGCGGTCATAGAGGTCGGCGAGGTCGACGGGCGCCCCAACGATCACCTCGATCGTCTTGCGCGGGAACAGGTGGAAGCCGCGCTCGTACGGGCCCATGATGGCCTGCGGCCCCCACATCGTCACCGGGATCACCGGACAGCGCGTCTCCAGGGCCACCCGTGCGGCCCCGGTCTTGCCGCGCATCGGCCAAATGTCGGGATCGCGCGTGATCGTGCCCTCCGGGTACATGGCGACAGCCTTCCCACTGCGGACCGCGGCAACCGCCGCCCGGTAGGCCTCCGTCGCCTTCTGGGTCCCGCGGTAGACGGGGATTTGCTCGGCCTTCGCGAGCGCCCAGCCGAGCACCGGGAGCTTGAAGAGCTCCGACTTGCCGAGAAAGAACGCGGGGCGCCCACTGTCATACATGAGGTGAGCGAAAAGCAGGAAGTCGGTGTGCGACAAGTGATTTGGGCACGCAATGAAGCCGCCCTCGGTCGGCAAATTTGCCCCGCCACGCCACGCCCGCTTGGTCGTGAGCATCAGCAGCGGTCGGATGAAGAACACGATCACGCGATAAGCGAGTGGGAGATGGCGTTGGTGCGGCGATTTGCTCATGGGTCCACATCTGTCGGGAGGCGTGCCGCCATCTTCGCTGCCCACACACGCTCGTGTCGAGCACATGGCACGATCCGGGCATGTCGTGTTCCCTCGCGCCCTGGTGGGTCGTCGTCCCGGTCAGGGGCGCCCCGGGAGGCAAGTCACGTCTGCACGGCGCGACCGGCGCGCACGCGATCGTCACCCGCGCCATCGCCCGGGACACCTTGGCTGCCGTCGCCCAAACCGTGGGCGCCGCCCGCACGATCCTCGTTTGCAGTGATTCGGCGCTCGTCGATGAGAGTCCGTATGTGGTCGTCCCCGACCCCGCAGAAGGCCTTGACGGCGCAGTTGCCGCGGGGGTGGCCGTCGCCGCCGCCACGTCGCCGGGGACCCCCGTTGCCGCGCTCCTGGGTGACCTTCCCGCGTTGCGCGCGAAGGACCTTGCCACGGCGCTCGCCGCGGCGGCCAGACACGAGCGCGCGGCCGTTCCGGACCGGTCCGGGCGGGGGACGGTTCTCGTCACCGCCCGCGGGGGGCGCCTGCCCACCCGGTTTGGGTCCGGCTCCGCGGCCAGGCACGCCGCCCTCGGGTATGCCGTGCTCACCCTCGACGTGCCCCGGTTGCGGCTCGATGTCGACACGGCGCAGGATCTAGCGGACGCGTTGCGCGTGGGCTGCGGGCGGCATACGGCCGACGCGATGGCGAGCCTGGCCGGGCTTGGCGAGCCGGACATCGACTGACGCGCCCGTCGCCCGGCTAAGGTGACGTCATGCAGGGCAGCGTGCACCGTTTCGATGGCCACACCGGCGCCGGATCGGTGCTCTTGGACGACGGGCGCGAGGTCCCGATGGCGACTACGGCCCTGAACGGCAGCGGCTTGCGGCACGTGCGCGTCGGCCAGCGGCTCACCCTCACGCTTGACGATGACGACGCCCCGACCCTTGTGTTGCGGGCCTGGATGGTCGGGATCGGCGACGGCGAGCTCATTCGCTAATACCGATTCCGGGTGGCCCCTCCCATGACGGAACGGGCCACCGGACGCCGGGGAAAGTGCGAACTACTTGGCGGCCTTCGCGGGCGCGGCCTTCGCAGCCTTCGCGGGGGCCGCCTTCGCAGCGCTGGCCTTCGCAGGAGCAACCTTCGCAGCCTTCGCAGGCGCGGTCTTTGCAGGAGCGGCCTTCGCAGCCTTCGCGGGGGCCGCCTTCGTAGCGCTGGCCTTCGCAGGAGCAACCTTCGC
>CAZACX010000044.1:0-15800 GCA_964483685.1 uncultured Intrasporangiaceae bacterium | reverse complement strand
GCGGCCTTCGCGGGAGCGGCCTTCGCGGGGGTCGCCTTGGCCGCAGCCGTGGTTGCGGCACTGGCGCGAGTGAGCGCCGGCGCGGCCTTGGGGAGAGTCTTGGGGCTCTTGACGTAGTCCTTGAACTTCGTGCTCGCGTTGAATCTCGGGACGGAGGTCTTGCGGATCTTCACCGATTCGCCGGTATGCGGGTTGCGTCCCGTTCGAGCCGCGCGGGCCACCCTCTCAAACGTCCCGAAGCCGGTAATGGCGACCTTTCCGCCCTTGACGACCTCGGCGACAACGACCTCGAGGAGGTTCTCGACGGCATCGACTGCAGCCTTGCGGCTTCCCAGACGCGCCTCCAGGGCCGCGACCAAATCTGCCTTGTTCATGTGCCCACTCCGTTGTTGGGTTGCTGCACCGACCGGTGTCGGCGGCGATGTCGACCGAGCCGAACTGCTCGACTCGTCCCGACGCTAGGGCTCGGGCGCCAATTAGTCCAACATGTCGCCAGGTTGAGCCGTTGTGTCGCAACAGTTTCCACCGAGATCCCACCCCGGCAGCCGTGCCCCGGCGACCGCGCACCGCCGGCCGACGAACAGCGGCACCCGACACGTCCAAGGGCCCAACTCGGCGCGGCATACTGACGCGGGTGTGCGCCCTTCCACCCGACCCCCCACCAGTGCAGCGCGTCGTGGTTCGGCACCGGATCGAACCGGCACCAGCGTCCGGAGAGCCCACCCTGACCGATGTCGTCGGAGATCTCATCGCCCAAAGCGATGAGACCTTCACTATCGCCACCCGGCGCGGGATCGTCGTCGTACCGAGGCCCACTGTTGTCGCCACCCGCATCATTGCGCCACGTCCAGGTCGCCGCGGTGCCCCGCATCGCGCGCTCTCCGTTGAGGACCTGCAACGGGTGATGATCGACGCCTGGCCGCCGATGGAGCGCGCAGCTCTGGGGTCGTGGGTGCTGCGCGCCTCCCGGGGATTCACCGGTCGTGGCAATTCCGTTGTGACAGTGGGCGACCCGGGCCTGGCGCTCGGCGATGCCATCGACACTGCCCAGCTCTGGTATGCCGCCCGCGGGCTCCCGCCGAACTTCACCCTCGCCGGGCCGGTCGGCTTCGACCCCTGGGCCGATCCCGTCGGTGCGCAGTTGCGAGAGCGCGGTTACGCGGGGAGGACGCCCACCCTGACGTTGACTGCGGCCGTGACGGAGGTCGTTGCCCGCAGCAACGCTGCAGCGGCAGAACGCCTCGGGAGCACGGTCACGTTCGACTCCCACCTGGAGGACGACTGGCTGGCCGCCTACGCGAACTACCGTCCCATCGATGAGGTGGCAGCCCGGGCCATCCTCACCGGCCCCCCGACCGTCGTGTTCGCCCGGATCGACGACGAGGCGGCGCCGATCGCGATCGGCCGGTTGGCGATTGCCGGCGGCTGGGGTGGCATCGCCGCGATGTGGGTCGATCCGGCGCATCGGCGCGCTGGCCTGGGCCGATCCCTGCTCACGGCCTTGGCCAGCGCGGCGCAAAGGCACGGTGTGACGTCGCTCCATCTGCAGACAGACTCAACGAACACGGCCGCATTGACGCTCTACGCCGCGCACGGCTTCGTGGAGCACCACGCCTACGTCAACGTGACCCCTGCGCTCCCCTAAGCCAGCACCCCCGCGCTCACCCGCCGTTCGTGCAGATCACCAGATCCTCGGGGATGTAGTGGGTCGTGAACGGGGACCTCTTGACCTCTTTGCCGTTTTCCGAAATGACCCGGGTCACCGTCACGTCAAAACCCGTCGCGGGTGACTGCGGCACACACCCGGCCCGGTCGTCGCGAATGGTCCGCGGTTGGACAACGTTGACCCGGGAGCCCTGCACGCTTTCGACATCAAATTGCTTGCGCCCAAAGAAGGTCACCGTGATCGAATTCGGTCCGACCTTCGCCTCGATGAGGATGCCGCCCTTGGTCGTGTTGGTGAACTTCTGGTCGACGTCTGGCCAGGAAATCGTCGCCTCGCGACCCTCGGGGTACCGGGAGATGTAGAAGCTGTGCGGGTGGTATTCGTCGATCTGGATGCCGGAGAAGAACACCGCGTTGAACAGGGTCGTCGAGACCTGTGAGATCCCGCCGCCGTAGTCGATCGTCAACCGCCCGTTCATGATGACGGGGGCTGCGCGATACCCCTTGGCGGCAGTGCGCTGGCCAAGGAGCGCATTGAGCGAAAACTGCTCGCCCGGCGCAACATACGTTCCGTTAAGGGAGTTCACCGCGAGGGTGATGTTGTGCGTGCGGTCCGGGTTGACCGGGAAATTCGTCGTGAACGTGGAGATGACGCCGGTCGGGATGGAGTCTTGGGCCTCCTTCGTGGTGAAGTCAGCGGGGTCGACCGTTGCCTTCGCCACCGCGATCCGGTCCTCGGACAGCAGCGCTGCCTTGACCGCGGCGACGGTCTCGGTGTCGTCGACATCGACACCGTCGCGGGACGCGATCACCTGATACGACCCCTGGGCCGCCGTGACAGTGGCGTCGGTGCCTTTGACGAGCACGCCAGCTTTGGTCCCCGCCGCACGGATCGCCTTGAGGAGTCCGGCGTCGTCGAATGTCAGCGCGAGCGCGCCATCCTTGGGCTCCAGCGTGATCGCCGAGACCAACGACGCCGGTTCGACGGAGAAGGATTTCGCGTCAACCTTGACGGTGATCGGCCCGGCCACGATCTTGTCCGCGAAGTCCGCCTTCGCGGTGGCCACCTCGGCGTCAGTAATCGTGGGTTCGGCCGTCGCGACGACGCCCTTGATAGGCCCCGTTGCCGGCCAGGCCGCGACGATGGCATCGAGCGTCGCGGGCACCTTGACGGTGACCGCGTCGACGCCGGGGGTCACGATGACCTTCGCCTTGTCGAACGCGAGCGTCGCATCCTTGGCCTCGATGGTCGCGGGCCCGGATGCTGCGGTCAGGGCGGAACTCAGCGCGTCCCGGTCGATGCGGGTCACGAGGGGGTGCGGGCCGCCGCCGCGAAGGCGGGTAAGGAGCGCGCGCGGATTGAACGTGATCCCGGTCAGGCCGTCGACGGACGCCGCGGAGTCAACGGCCAGTCCTGCCCTCGCCGGGTCGAGGCTCACGGTTGCCTCGCCGAGGCGCACCGAGACCGGGGCGGTGACTCGCGGCGCAATGGTGTCGGCGAGTTTGGCCCGCGCCTCGTCCCGGGTCAGGCCCTCGAGAGGGACCCCCCCGACGGTCGTGCCCCCGGGAACTTCCCCGCCCGACGTCACCGCCAGCCCAACGTATGCCGCCGCGAGCGCGGCGAGGGCGCCCGCGGCATACGGCCACCGACGCCGAGTGCGCGCGCGACCCGGCTGCGGGCCGAGGGTGATCGGTGTGGACTCGGTCATTCGACTTCCCCATAACGGCTGCGAAGGAGACAAGGACGGCCGTGACCGGCTCGTCGGATTCTTCCCGGGACTCTACTTCGCTGCGCAAGCGCTCGCCCCGGGAGCGGTCGGTGGGTCAGGCGTTGCGGGCCCGCGCTGCGGCCCGGCCCCGGAGGGTCTGGTCGAGTTCGACCTTGCGGATTCGCACCGCCTGGGGGGTGACCTCGACACATTCGTCCTCGCGGCAGAACTCCAGCGACTGCTCAAGTGACAGTCGGCGCGGCGGGACAAGGCGTTCGAGAACTTCGGCGCCAGCGGAGCGAACGTTGGAGAGTTTCTTCTCCTTCGTGATGTTGACGTCCATGTCGTCGGCGCGCGAGTTTTCGCCCACGATCATGCCCTCATAGACCTCGGTCGTCGGCTCGACCAGGAGACTGCCGCGCTCTTGGAGGTTGAACATCGCGTAGGACGTGGCGGCACCCGAGCGGTCCGCGACGAGCGAACCCGTCTGCCGGGTCGTGATCGTCCCGGCCCAGGGCTCGTAGTCATGGAAGACGTGGTGGGCGATGCCGGTGCCCCGGGTTTCGGTGAGGAACTCGGTGCGGAACCCGATCAAACCCCGGGACGGAACGTAGAACTCCATCCGAACCCACCCGGTTCCGTGGTTCGTCATCTGCGCCATTCGGCCCTTACGCGCCGCCATGACCTGTGTGATCGTGCCAAGGAACTCCTCGGGGGAGTCGATGGTGAGGTGCTCCACCGGCTCATGGATCTTGCCGCCGACCTCCCGCGTGACGACCTGTGGCTTGCCGACGGTCAGCTCATAGCCTTCGCGGCGCATCTGCTCGACCAAGATTGCGAGGGCGAGTTCGCCGCGGCCTTGGACCTCCCACGCGTCGGGTCGTTCGGTCGGGAGCACCCGAAGGCTCACGTTGCCGACGAGTTCGCGGTCGAGGCGCTCCTTGACGAGTCGTGCGGTGACCTTGGCGCCGCGCACCCGCCCAGCCATCGGGGAGGTGTTGATGCCGATGAGCATCGAGATCGCCGGCTCGTCGACCGTGATCAGGGGCAACGGGATCGGGTTGTCCGGGTCCGCGAGCGTCTCGCCGATCATGATCTCGGAAATGCCGGCGATGGCGATGATGTCCCCGGGGCCTGCCGATTCGACGGGCTTGCGTTCGAGGGCTTCGGTCATGAGAAGTTCGGTGATCTTCACCTTGGCGACGGTGCCGTCCGTCTTGCACCAGGCGACCTGCTGGCCCTTGCGGATGGTGCCGTTGTGGACCCGCAGCAAGGCGAGGCGACCGAGGAAGTTGGAGGCGTCGAGGTTGGTGACCTGAGCCTGGAGAAGGGCGCCCTCCTCATACACCGGGGCGGGGATCGTCTCAAGGATCGTCTTGAACAGCGGTTCGAGATCCTCTTCCTCGGGGAGGCCGCCGTCAACGGGGCGCTGGAGGCTGGCGCGACCGGCCTTCGCACTCGCATACACGATGGGGAAGTCGAGCACCGCGTCGTGATTCTGGTCATCCTCCATGAGGTCCATGAAGAGCTCGTACGCCTCGTCGACCACCTCGGCGATCCGCGCGTCCGGGCGGTCGACCTTGTTAATACACAAGACGACGGGCATCTTGGCTGCGAGTGCCTTGCGCAACACGAACCGGGTCTGCGGCAAGGGCCCTTCGGAGGCGTCGACGAGGAGGACAACCCCATCGACCATGGAGAGCCCACGTTCGACCTCGCCACCAAAGTCGGCGTGGCCAGGGGTGTCGATGATGTTGATCGTCACGCCGTCCGGGTGCCCGGTCTCGGCGGCCGCCTTGCCCGCATAGTGAATCGCGGTGTTCTTCGCGAGGATGGTGATCCCCTTCTCGCGCTCGAGGTCACCCGAGTCCATGGCCCGCTCATCCACATGCTGGTGAGCGCCGAAAGCACCCGCCTGCCAGAGCATCTTGTCGACCAAGGTGGTCTTTCCGTGGTCAACGTGGGCGACGATGGCGACATTGCGTATGTCGCTGCGAGACTTCAAAGGCATTGGCCAAGTCTCTCAGCCGGACGGGTCAACCCACGAATCGTGCGAAAAGCGGCTGAGCGCAGCCGCGACGATCGGGACGTTCGTTGTCAGCCATGGCACGGTCCATGCGGTCTCCAGCGTCAGCCAGCGCAGGGCGTCGTGGCCCTCGAGGGGCTGCGGCTCCCCCGCGGTGATCGCGGCAAGATGCACGTCGAGTCGGTAACTCTTTGAGAGTGGCCAAAACCCGCCGGGCAACGGACCAGAAAGGCGGGCGCCACACACAATTTCGACGCCGAGTTCTTCCCGAAGCTCCCGGCGCAACGCCGTGGCCCGGTCCTCGCCCGGATCCACCTTGCCGCCGGGAATCTCCCACCCCCCGGCGAGGTATTCCGGTTCGGTGCGCCGTCCCGCGAGCAGCCGGGTCGGGGCGCTCAGGTTGTCGACAAGGACGGCCGCCACAACGTCGATGGGGACCAGCGGGTCCGACACGTCGCCCGTCATGCGAGCGGGTGCAGCCGTCGGGCCGCCTCGGCAATAGAGCCGGTCAATGACGGGTACACCGTGAAGGTCGAGGCCACCTGATCGACGTTGAGCCGGTGCTGAACGGCCAGCGTCACCGGGAAAATGAGCTCGGAGGCCTTCGGTGCGACGACCACGCCGCCCAGGACGGTCCCCGTACCGGCCTCGGCAAAGAGCTTGACGAACCCCTCGGTGATGCCCGACATCTTGGCTCTCGGGTTGCGCGCCAAGGGCAACGAAACCACCGAGACGTGCAGGTTGCGTTCGGTGACGTGCCGCTCGCTGATCCCGACGGTCGCGATCTCGGGGTCGGTGAAGATATTCGCCGAGACGACGTCAAGTGACAGCGGGGCGACCGCATCCCCGAGGGCGTGGGCCATGGCGATCCGCCCCTGCATCGCGGCGACCGAGGCGAGCGGGAGGACGCCGGTGCAGTCGCCCGCGGCGTAGACGCCCCGCACGGAGGTGCGCGACACCCGATCGACGGTGATGTGGCCGGAGTCCCGAAGCCGAACGCCCGCCTCCGCCAGCCCCATGCCGCTCGTGCGCGGAATCGAGCCGACGGCGAGGAGGGCGTGCGAGCCCTCGATGATGCGCCCATCCTCCAGCGTGACCGCGACACCAGTACTCGCCCCGGACGCGGACCGCACCAGCGTCACGCCCTCCATCCGGGAGCGGCTCAGGACGGTCATCCCACGCTCGGTGAACACCTGCTCGATCACCGCTGCGGCGTCGGAGTCCTCCCCCGGCAGGACGTGATCACGGCTGGAGACGAGGGTGACTCGCGCGCCCAACCCGAGGTAGGCCTGCGCGAGCTCGGCCCCGGTAACCCCCGACCCGACGACGATGAGGTGCGTGGGCAGCTCGCGCAGCGCGTAGATCTGTTGCCACGTAAGAATGCGCTCCCCATCCGGCACGGCGCTCGGCATGATCCGGGGGGCCGCACCGGTGGCGATGAGGACGACGTCCGCCTCGAGAACGACCCGTCCGTGCGCCGACGTCGCCGTCACGTGTCGATCGTCCGCGAGGGCGCCGACCCCCGAAATCACCCGGACCCCCACCTCCGCGAGCCGCCCGGCGATGTCATCGCTTTGCGCGGCGGCGAGATCCAAGACCCGCGCGTTGACCTCGGCCAACTCAATGCTCGTATGCGCGAACTCGTCGCCTTCGCGGTCGGTCAGGTGGATACCCAAATCCCGTGCCGAGGCAAATCCCGCCATGGTGGCCGCGGTCGAGATGAGGGTCTTGCTCGGGACGCAGTCGGTGAGGACCGCGGCGCCCCCGAGCCCGTCCTGGTCGAGGATTGTCGTCGTCGCACCGAGGTGAGCGGCAACGAGCGCGGCCTCGTAGCCGCCCGGGCCACCGCCAATGACGACAACCTTCTCCTGACGCTTCATCACAAGTTATGCCTCAATTTGCTTCTAGGCCCCACGGTAGTTGAACGAGTGCCTAGCATGGCCGAATCGCTCCCCATTCACCTAACCCCCTCGGGAGCCTGAACGCAGCCCTCGGAGGTCTTGTGAGCACCACCCCCCTACGCCGTATCAGCACCATGGCAATTGCCTCGGCCGCCCTCGTCGGTTTGGCCGCATGTTCGCCAGGCACCGACTCCACGTCCTCGTCGACCACCAGCTCAGCGAGCGGTTCAGGGTCGTCGTCAGGTGGAACCGTGGACGCAAAGACCGCCACCTCGGCCGAGGCTTTCGGCGGGATGGCCGCCCTGGAGGCCGCGGCCAAGGCCGAGGGTGAGCTCAACGTCATTGCCTTGCCCCCGGACTGGGCCAACTACGGCGAGATCATCGACACGTTCGGCAAGAAGTACGGCATCAAGGTCAACAGTGACCAACCCGACGCCGGAAGCGCCGACGAAATCAACGCCGCCAAGACCCTCAAGGGTCAAAGCAAGGCCCCCGATGTCTTCGACCTCGGCGCAGCCGTCGCCTTGGCGAACACCGACCTCTACGCCCCCTACCAGGTGGCGACGTTCGCCGACATCCCCGCCGCCTTCAAGGACCCGAACGGGCTGTGGGTCAACGACTATGGCGGCTTCATGAGCATCGGCTACGACTCCGAGAAGGTCCCCGCACCGACCTCGGTCGCTGACCTTCTCAAGGCGGAGTACAAGGGCAAGGTTGCCCTCAACGGCGACCCGACGAAGGCGGGCGCGGCCTTCGCTGGCGTCCAAATGGTCTCGATCGCCCAGGGTGGTACCGCGGCGGACATCGCGAAGGGCGTCGACTTCTTCAAGGAACTCAACAAGGTGGGCAACTTCCTGCCGGTGGACCCGACCCCGGCCACCATTGAGTCCGGCGACACCCCCGTCGTCTTCGACTGGGACTACCTCAATGCGGCCGCAGGCAAAAACGTGCCGTCCTGGAAGGTGTTCGTTCCTGAGGGCGTAGCGCTCGGCGGCTACTACTTCCAGGCGATCAACGTCGACGCGCCGCACCCGGCCGCCGCGCGCCTGTGGCAGGAGTTCCTCTACTCCGACGAGGGCCAGAACCTGTGGCTCAAGGGTGGCGCCCGCCCGGTCCGCCTCGACTCGATGATGACCGCCGGGACCGCGGACAAGACGCTCGCGGCGGCGCTGCCGACCGTGAGCGGAACCCCGACGCTGCCGAGCCAGGACGACGTCACCACCGCGACGGACTACCTCACCAAGAACTGGGCCGCAGCGGTTGGCTAAACGTTCTCGCTCGGGGGCGCTCGGCGGCATTCGGCCGTCGGGCGCCCTCGTGGGCGTCGTCCCCTTCTTCGTCTACACGACGGTCTTCTTGCTGATCCCGACGATCGTCGTCGTCATCGGTGCGTTCGTCAGCGAAGGCCACCTCACCTTGGGCAACGTCCGCGCCCTCAGTTCGGGCAGCTTCCTCATCGCTCTCAAGCAGTCGATCATCCTGTCCGTGGTCACTGCCCTGCTTGGGGCCCTGATCGGGGCAGTCCTCGCGTATGCCGTGAGCACGGCCCGGCCCGGTGGCATCCTCAAGCGCCTCGTCAGTTCGTTGTGCGGGGTGCTCGCCCAATTTGGTGGTGTGGCCTTGGCCTTTGCGTTCATCGCGAGTTTCGGGGCGAGCGGGATGATCAGCGCCTGGATGACGAAGGCCGGTATCGGTCCGGATTCGACCCGGTGGCTGTATGAGTGGGACCGCGGCGTCTTGCTCATCTACCTCTACTTCCAGATCCCGCTCATGCTCATCGTCTTCCTCCCCGCCGTCGAGGGGTTGCGACCCCAGTGGCGTGAGGCCACTGAGACACTTGGCGGCAGCACCTGGACGTACTGGCGCCGGGTGGCGATCCCCATCCTTATGCCGTCCTTCGTCGGGGCGACCCTGCTGTTGTTCACCAACGCGTTCAGCGCGTATGCGACGGCCGCCGCCCTTGTCTCCCAGGCTCAGCCCCTCGTGCCGCTCCAGATTGCGGGGACCTTCACCAGCGAAACCGTTCTTGGCCAGGCGAACGTCGGCAAGGCGATGGCGTTGGCGATGGTCGTCGTGGTGGCCCTCGTCATGGCCCTCTATGCCTGGCTCGATAAGCGCGCCTCCCGGTGGTTAGTCCGATGAGTCAGCGCGCCGCCTTCCGACGCAAGCAGTCGATCTTCCGGTGGGTCACGGTGACGCTCGTCCTCACCTTCTTTGCGCTGCCCCTGATCGGCATGCTCGACTTCACGACGAAGTCCCGGGCCGAAGGCCGAACCCTGTCGACCTGGCGCACCCTCGCCGACTTCGGCGCCGTCTCCGCGAAATACCCCGCGCTCAGGGAGGGCTTCGTCGCCTCCTTGGGGATGAGCGTCATCACCGTCGTCGTCATGCTTGCCCTGCTCGTTCCGACGATGACGTGGGTTCGCCTGCGACTGCCGGGTCTCTCCCGCACCGTCGAGTTCGTCTGCCTCTTGCCGCTGACGGTCCCCGCGATCGTCCTCGTCGTCGGCCTCACCCCTGTTTATGCCTGGGTGTTCTACCTTTTCGGCGAGTCAACCCTTTGGCTTTCCCTCGCCTATGTCGTGCTCGTTCTCCCGTACGCCTACCGGGCGCTCGACACCGGCCTGCGGGCGATCGACGTCAAGACGCTCTCGGAGGCGGCCCGCTCCCTCGGCGCGTCCTGGCTCACGGTGATGTGGCGGGTCGTGCTGCCCAACCTGCGCACCGCCGTACTCTCCGCGTCCTTCCTCTCGGTGGCACTCGTCCTCGGCGAGTTCACCATCGCCAACCTCTTCTCACGACGCAACCTCCAGGTAGCGATGTACCAACTCGGCAAGTCCGACGCCCGCATCTCCGTCGCTGTCGGACTCGCCTCCCTCGTCTTCGCCTTCCTCGTCCTGTTCGCCATGTCGTTCATTGGCCAGCGCAACCGCAAGGAGACCGTATGACCGCGCCCGCCCAGGCTCACGCCGGCGTCGCCGTCCAGCTCACCACCCTGCATCGGACCTACGCGGGGGTTCCGGCCCTCGACGGGTTGACGTTGCACCTGCGGCCCGGTGAGTTCGTCGCCCTGCTCGGCCCCTCGGGCTGCGGCAAGACGACGGCCCTGCGGTGCCTCGCTGGCCTCGAGGACCCTGACTCGGGAACGATCACGGTCGGCGGCAAGGACGTCACCGCACTTCCGACGAACAAACGTGACATGGGCATGGTCTTCCAGGCCTATTCCCTTTTCCCGCACATGACGGCCCGCCAAAACGTCGAATTCGGGTTGGAATTGCGCGGCCAAGACAAGGGTCGGCGCCGGGACCGGGCCGGGGCCATGCTCGACCTCGTCGGCCTGTCCACCCACGCAGACAAGTACGCGCATCAAATGTCCGGTGGTCAGCAGCAGCGCGTCGCCTTGGCCCGAGCGCTTGCCATTGAACCCCAGGTGCTGCTCCTCGACGAACCGCTTTCGGCGCTCGACGCCAAGGTGCGCACCCAGCTGCGGGATGAGATCCGCCGGATCCAACAAGAGGTCGGAACGACGACCCTCTTTGTCACCCACGACCAAGAAGAGGCGCTCGCCGTCGCCGATCGGGTCGGGGTCATGCGCGCCGGTCAGCTTGAACAACTCGCCCCGCCGCAAGAGCTGTATGCCCGTCCCGCTACGGCCTTCGTCGCCGACTTCGTCGGTCAGACCAACCGGTTGCAGGGCATCGCCGCCAACGGGCGGGCCACCGTGCTCGGCGCCTCGGTCGAACTGCTCGACGGGTCCGCCACCGGCGAAGTCCTCATTTTGGTTCGCCCCGAACACATTTCCGCCGCCCCCGGGGCACCCGGCAACGCGACGATCGAGTCGGCGAGTTTCCTCGGGGCCTACGGAACGGTCGTCGCGACGACCGACACGCGCGAGCGTGTCGTCGTGCAGGTCGACAGCGGCAACTTGACGGCATACGAGCCGGGCGCACGGGTCCAGCTGACCCCGCGTGGGGAGCCGGCGCTCGCGCTCGCCCGCTGACCGGAGCCCGGAGCGCCCGATCACCCGGGGCCCGGCCACCCCGCCACCTGCGACCTCCCCCGCGGGATTGTCGCTACCGTGTTCTGCGTGAGTATTGACACGCTGAACGACCCGGCAACCGACCCCTTCGCGATTGCGACCGCCGCGGCGGCCACCATCGCCGCCAAATCCGGGGCGGCTCGACACGATGTGGCTCTCGTCCTCGGATCTGGGTGGGGCCAGACCGGTGACCTCATCGGGGAAACGCTCGCGACGATCGACAACACCGACGTGCCCGGTTTCGCCAAGGCGGCAGTCGTCGGGCACTCGGGAACGATGCGCTCGGTAGCCATTGGCGACACCGGTTCGCGGGCCCTCGTTTTCGGGACCCGAACCCACTTCTATGAGGGGCGCGGGGTGCGTGCGGTTGTCCACGCGGTTCGCACCGCCGCGGCGGCCGGATGCCACACCATCATCCTCACGAACGGTTGCGGCGGACTGCGCCCCGAATGGGTGCCAGGAACCCCGGTGCTCCTTCGCGACCACATCAACCTGACGGCCGCCTCGCCGTTGGAGGGCGCAACCTTCATCGACCTCACCGACCTCTACTCCCCTCGGCTACGGGCCCTGGCCCAAGCCGTCGACTCAACGCTCGATGAGGGGGTGTACGTCCAGTTCCGGGGGCCGCAATACGAGACACCGGCGGAGGTGGCGATGGCGAAGGTCATCGGCGGCGACCTCGTCGGAATGTCGACGACATTGGAGGCCATCGCCGCCCGGCAGGCCGGTCTGGAGATTCTCGGCATCTCCCTTGTCACCAACGCCGCGGCCGGGATCTCCCCGACCCCCCTCAGTCACACCGAGGTCGTCGAAGCCGGGCACGCCGCCGCCGAACGGTGTGGCCGCCTCCTGGCCGACATCGTCGCGCGCATCGCCTCGACTCCGGCGGCGGGGGCGAGCGCATGAACCCCGCCGCCGAGAGCTACGCGGGACGCCATAACCGCTCCTCCGCGTCCGACCCGTCGGCGACCGCGGGTGACCCGTCTGTTGTCGCGGGTGACCTCCTGGACGCCGCGCGGGAGTGGGCCCTCGACGACCCAGACCCCGAGACCCGCGCGGAATTGACTGCCGTACTCGCCGCTGCGGAAGGCGGCGACGAGACTGCGCTCGCGGACCTCGCCGATCGATTTGGTGGCCTGCTCGAGTTCGGGACCGCCGGCCTTCGGGGCGCCTTGGGCGCCGGACCCAACCGGATGAACCGTTCCGTCGTGATCCGCGCTGCCGCCGGGC
Organism: uncultured Intrasporangiaceae bacterium; assembly: GCA_964483685.1. Taxonomy (GTDB): domain Bacteria; phylum Actinomycetota; class Actinomycetes; order Actinomycetales; family Dermatophilaceae; genus Nostocoides_A. Next base: position 3,230 of record CAZACX010000044.1, on the reverse strand, counting down.
TGACGGCCTACCTGAAAACGGTTGTCGCCCAGCCCTTGGTCGTCATCGGGTTCGACGCACGCACCAACTCGCAGGTCTTCGCGAACGACACCGCCGCTGTCGTGGTCGCCGCGGGTGGCCGAGCGGCGGTGCTCCCGCGTCCCCTGCCCACCCCGGTCCTCGCGTATGCCGTGCGCCTGCTGGGCGCCGACGCCGGGGTCATGGTCACGGCAAGCCATAACCCGCCGCAGGACAACGGCTACAAGGTGTATGTCGGCGACGGCTCGCAGATCGTCCCTCCGGTCGATGCACTGATCGCCGCCGCCATCGCCCGCGTGCGGGCCGTCGCCGAGGTCCCACGCGCCACGTCGGGCTGGGACCTGCTCGACGAGGAGGTTCTCGAGTCCTACCTCCGGGACGTCATCACCGTCGTGTCGCCGCAGTCACCGCGGGAACTGACGCTCGTTCATACCGCGTTGCATGGCGTGGGGGCCGAGACGATCGCGCGCGCGTTTGTCGCCGCCGGGTTCGAGGAGCCGATTCCGGTGGAGTCCCAAGCGACGCCGGACCCGGCCTTCCCGACCGTCCACTTCCCGAACCCGGAGGAGCCGGGTGCGATGGACGCGGCCCTTGAGCTCGCCGAACAGACCGAGCCGGATCTCGTCCTCGCGAATGACCCGGACGCGGACCGGTGCGCGGCAGCCATCCCCGCCCGGGGCGGCTGGCGAATGCTGCGCGGGGACGAGGTGGGCGTCCTGCTCGGCTCGCACGTGTTGATGAAGGGGGTCCCGGCGGGTGCACGGTTCGCCAATTCGATCGTCTCCTCCCGGCTGCTCGCGGCGATGTGTCACCGCGCTGGCGTCGCCCATGAGGAGACCTTGACCGGGTTCAAGTGGATCGGCCGGGTGCCGGATCTCGCGTTCGGGTATGAGGAGGCTCTGGGTTACTGCGTCGATGCGAGGCACGTGCGTGACAAGGACGGGATCTCCGCGGCGCTCCTGCTCGCCGAGCTCGCCGCGATCATGAAGGCCGAAGGGCGTGACCTCCAGTCGGTCCTCGACGACCTCCACAGCCAATTCGGGGTGTACGCCACCGACAGCTTCTCCGTGCGAGTCGCCGACCTCGCGGTCATCGGGCAGATCATGACCCGGCTGCGCGCAGCGCCGCCGACCACCGTCGCCGATGTCGCCGTCGCCCGCGCGGACGATCTCGCGCTCGGCTCCGCCGCGTTGCCGCCGACCGAAGGGCTGCGGTACTTCCTTGCCGACGACTCGCGGATCATCGTGCGCCCGTCGGGGACCGAGGCCAAACTCAAGGTCTACCTTGAGGTGATCGAGCCTGTTCGAGACGTCGCCGACCTCGCCGCGGCGCGCGCCCGTGCCGCGGACCGGCTGGCGGCGATCAGGGCTGCGATGGAGTCGGCGACGGCCCTGACCTGACCTGACCTGACCTGACCTGACCTTGGCACGCTGTCACCCGACGTTGGCGCGCCCGCACCCGACGTTGGCGCGCCCGCACCCGACTTTGGCGCGCCCGCACCCGACCTCCGGCGTGCTGCTCAGCTGACGCTCGCCCATCCACTCGAGTCGCTCCCATGGGCCGAGGGGATGGGCACCGCGCGGATAGACTCACGCGGTGAGTTCACCCGTCGACAGTGCCGTTGACGCGACCGCCCGAGCCCGCGAGGTGCTCGGCGTGTCCCGTCTGACCAATGCCGTGCTCACCGGTTGGCTGCACGGCCTGCCCGGCGTCGACCAGGTCGGTTGTGAGGCCCGCGCGGCCGACTTGGGAACCCGTTCGATCAAGGCGTCGAGCAAGGCATGGGCGATTGACCTGGCCATCTCGATGATCGACCTGACGACGCTCGAAGGGTCGGACACGGCGGGCAAGGTCCGCGGCCTCTGCACCAAAGCCCTCGTTCCCGACCCGAGCGATCCGAGCACCCCCCGACCGGCGGCCGTGTGTGTTTACGGCGACATGGTGACGATCGCCAAGGCGACCTTGGGCGGGAGCGGCGTCAACGTCGCCGCCGTGGCGACCGCGTTCCCCAGCGGCCGAGCGAGTATGCCGGTCAAGCTCGCGGACGTGGCCTTTGCCGTGGATTCCGGGGCCGACGAGATCGACATGGTGATCGACCGCGGCGCGTTCCTCGCCGGGGACTACCTCACCGTCTTCGACCAGATTGCCCAGGTCAAGGCGGCCTGCGGATCGGCCCGACTCAAGGTCATCATGGAGACCGGCGAACTCGTCACCTACGACAACGTCCGGCGCGCCTCGTGGCTGTCCATGCTCGCCGGGGCCGACTTCATCAAGACCTCGACCGGCAAGATTTCCCCCGCGGCGACCCTGCCCGTCACCTTGACCATGCTGGAAGCGGTGCGCGATTGGCGCGAACAGACCGGCGAGATGGTGGGGGTCAAACCCGCGGGCGGCATTCGGACTAGCAAGGATGCCGTGAAGTTCCTCGTCGCCGTCAGTGAGGTCGCCGGTTCGCCCTGGCTCGATCCAACGTGGTTCCGCTTCGGCGCCTCCAGTTTGCTCAATGACTTACTGCTGCAACGACAACGACTGCGCATCGGCGCCTACTCGGGCGCCGACTACGTGGCCGACGACTCCCCCTCCCTGTACTGAGAAGGCGAGAAGACCATGCCGAAGTTCGAGTACGCACCCGCTCCCGAGTCCCGCGCCGTTGTCGACCTGTCGCCCTCCTACGGCTTGTTCATCAACGGCGAATTCGTCGAGGGCGGCGGGGTGCCGTTCGCGACGATCAACCCCGCCACCGAGGAGGTGCTCTCCCACGTCGCCGAAGCGGTGGATACGGACGTCGAGCGCGCCGTTCGGGCGGCTCGGACCGCCTACACCCGGGTCTGGTCGCGGCTCTCCGGCGCCGATCGTGGCAAGTACCTCTTCCGGATCGCCCGCCTTCTCCAGGAACGGGCGCGCGAGTTCGCGGTACTGGAAACGCTCGACAACGGCAAGCCCATCAAGGAGAGCCGCGATGTCGACATCCCCTTGGCTGCGGCGCACTTCTTCTACCACGCCGGCTGGGCCGACAAGTTGGAGTATGCCGGGCTCGGCCCCGACCCGCGCGCGCTTGGCGTTGTCGGACAAGTCATCCCGTGGAACTTCCCGATGCTCATGCTCGCCTGGAAGGTTGCACCGGCCCTCGCCGCCGGGAACACGGTCGTCCTCAAACCCGCCGAGACCACTCCCCTGACGGCGCTCCTCTTTGCGCAGGTCTGCCAGCAGGC
>CAZACX010000043.1:0-22850 GCA_964483685.1 uncultured Intrasporangiaceae bacterium | reverse complement strand
GCCTTCAGGGTGGGCTGACCTCCGACACGGCGCCTGAAACGTAGGGTCAGCATGTGCACATTGACGTCTGGTTCGACATCCTCTGCCCGTTCTGCCACCTCGGACGGCGCCACCTCGCCTTGGCGCTGGAGCGGTTCGAGCACCGCGCCGACGTGACCGTCACGGGCCACTCCTATCAGCTCGACCGTGGCGCGCCCGCCGTCGTCGAGGGGGCCACCATCGACCGGATCGCCGCGAAATACGGCGTTCCCCGCGCCCAGATGGTCGCGCAGCACGAACAGATGGCAGCGGATGCGGCAGCGGTCGGTCTCGATTTCCAGTGGGCGACGCTCGTCAGCGGCAACTCCTTCGACGCCCATCGGTTGCTGCACTACGCGCGGTCGGTCGGACGCGAGGAGGAGGTCACGGAGATCGTGATGCGGGCCTGGTACTCGCAGGGCGCTTCACTCGGCGAGCGGTCGGTGCTCATCGACCTCGCGGTGGGCGCGGGCTTGGATCAGGCGGCCGTGGCCAGGATGCTCGAATCCGACGACTTCGGTCGCGAGGTGCGCGAGGACGAGGCAATCGCCGCGGAGATCGGGATCAATTCCGTGCCGACGTTCGTCTTCGATCGCAAGTACGCCGTCGTCGGCGCCCAGCCGGTTGAGGCCCTCGTCGCGACCTTGGAACAGGTGTGGGCGGACCGGGAGACCGCGCCAACTGAGCGCGCGGCCAGCACCTGCGGAGGCGACGGTGGTTGCGCAGGCTGCAGCTGCGACGGGTGACAACGGGTCGGGTGTCGACGAACCCCCCAGCAGGCCGACGACACCCGATCCAAGCGGTTGAACACCTCGCTACACTTGGCCAGGACACCCCGCGTGGTGGTACCTCACCGAACTCCCCCAGGGCAGGAATGCAGCAAGGGTAGGCGAGCTCTTCCAGGTACGCGGGGTGTCCCTATGCCTACCTCAGGCTGCCCATCGACCACGATCTCCGTGGGAGCCCGACCGGAGCGTGCCGCCTCGCCGACTTCCGCGCCCCTTCAGCGGGCTTGAGCGTCAACAGTCTCCTCCCGCGATCCGATCTGAACCTCTACCAATCAGGATCGAGCCGAGAGAGACCCATCGCGATCTTCCTGGCACTTTGCGCACTCCTGAGGTCGACGCCGTAGGGAGCCCAATCCGTGACGGTACGCGCCCGCACCACGGTGGCGTCGACGCCGACCCCAACGCTGATGATCACGTGAGACTCGCCCGGCGCGACGATGGCCCATTCCCCGGTGACCGTCCCAGAGTCGAAGCGATCAGCAGCCACGGACTGCCCATCGACCACGAACTCCGTGGGAGCCCACCGGCCTGGATCCCGCCAGGACTCGAAGAGATCCTTGAGTTGAGCGTTCTCGACGCGACGCAGCGAGGGCAACCCCAGAGCCACTTGAACGGCCCGTTGGCGCTGTTCTTCCGGCTCAACGAGCCAGCGCGTATGGGCAGTGCACACCACGACCCTCGCCCCGGCGAGTGCGGCGCCCAACTCAACATCGCGGCTGGGCTGCCCAGCCCGGCCATTGGCATGAAGCACGAGTCGGGCAATGTCCGCCCCGGGCTCACACTCCGAAAACTCCGCCTCGTGGGGGACCACTTCGCCAGGGTTCCAAAACAAGGTGCGGCTCACGTGTAGTCCTCACTCCCCCGCCCACGGGTCAACTCAGCTCACAGTGATCAAGCCATTTGCCAATGAAAGCAACTCCTGCGGGGTGCGGACGCCGATGAGGGCGTAGTTGTCCCCGGAGTATGACCAGTACAGATTATGTGTGCGAGTGCCCGACGAGTCGGGATCAGCCCAAACAAGCGCCGCATGACCATCTCCCAAGCACACCTTGGTGGCACGCTCACCGAGAGTCGCGAGCAGAGTATCCGCATAGTCGGCCGCGTCATTCTTCGGTTCGCGTTGCACGAGCAGACCGCCAAGTGCCGCGAAACCCTCGGCGGTGAGTCCAGTGCGATCTGCCTTGTCTACATCGCCGTAGTAGCTGTAGACGGCCCCATCGGAACCCGCAAAATCGCCGAGATGCGGGGGAAGTATTACGTTCGCACGCCCAGCAAGGCCATCGGTGGCGCTCTGGTTGCCCATCTTGAACTCCAAGACAATGGCATCGGAGAAGGAGGTCCGCCTAACCCCGTACGGCGTGAATTGCGTCGACTCCTCAATCAACGTCGAGGTCACGCACTCACCGGCTGTATCACGGTCGGCGGCACCGGCGATGCCGAAGGGAGAAACGGTAAGAATGAGCGTCGCTCCCAGAAGCGGCAACAAATTTCGACTCATCGGATCCCTCAGTTCAACGGAGCCAGCATCCCCATTTCGCGATGTTAGCAGCGTTCACCGAAGGGCGTGTCGACTGCAGCCGGACAGTCTTGCTAGGTCGCTTGGTTGTTCAGGCTGCGCCGGCGTAGGTGCCAAAGCACCAGAGGTTGCCCTCGGTGTCGGCGATGGCGAACTGCTGCGAGCCGTAGTCGCTCGACTCCATCGGCCGGACAATCTCGGCGCCGAGCGCTACGGCTTTGTCGTGCACTGCGACCGGATCGGCGGTCACCACGTACACCGAGGCGGCTCCCGTGGGCCTCTCGCTGAACTCGCTGCCCCTGCGGCCGTTGGATCCGAGCATCACGCCGCCGCCCTCGGGCCATCGCAGCTCGGCGTGCGCGACGACGCCATCTCCCTCGCCGGGCACGGTGAGGGTCGAGCGGAAGCCGAGGGCTACGAGGAAGTCGATGGCCGCTGGGGCGTCGGTGTAGTTGAGGCAGGCCCAAACAACGGGCGCGGGATCGGTGGTGGTGTTATCGGTCATGGGTTCACTCTGCGCTCTCGGAGTCGCTCTCGTCTTGGACGAATGGGAGCTGTTCATTGGTCAGCCAGGTTGTCGGTGAGACGCCCGCAAAACGGTGCCAGTCGTGGTTCATGTGGGCCTGGTCGCTGTAGCCGCACGCGGCGGCGATTTCGCCGAGCCGGGCGCGGTCGGGTCGCTTCATGAGAGACAGCGAACGCTCGAAGCGGAGGATGCTGGCAACGGCCTTGGGGGGCAGTCCGTACTCGGCGGTGAACTGGTCAGTCAGGTGGCGCCGGCTCCACCCGAGTTCGGCGGCAATGTCACCGACCTTCGCCGCCCCGTCGCTGGCGGTGAGCATCCGCCACGCACCGGTCGCGGCCACCCGGGCGCTTGACGCGAACGGGAGGTTGGCGGAGAGGTTGGCGAGGAGCGCCTCGTCGAGGACGGCAAACCGCTCGCCCCAAGTGGCGGTGGCGGTTCGCTCATACAGCTCCGCCGCCAGACTCGGTGACCACGTGTCGGACAGGTCGATGGCGGCACACACGAGCACCCCGGCTGGCATCCCGAATAGGGCCCGGGCCCCGGCGGGCGTGACGTCGAGCTGGATGCCGTGCTGTTTGCCGTTGTGGCGGATCTCGACGACTCGGTCATGCAATCCGCTGACCATGCCGTCGTGGTCGGAGGTGGTGTCGTCGACCGTTGGGTCCATCGCCAGCGTCAACGGGTCGTCGAAGCTGATGATCACGGTTAGATGCCGACCGGGCATCCCGAGGTGCACGCCCGGTTCGTAGCCGAGGTAGCGATAGCCTACGTATCGCTCGACGAAGGGGCGCAGCACCGCTGGCGGGCGATACACCACCGTTTCGGCAGTCACCTGCCCGGCCCGGTCGTTTCGCGCCTCACCGTGCTCGACGCTCATGCACTGACGCTACCGCCGGAGTGCCCCTCGTCACCCGGCTCACAGCAGGATCTCCAGAGTCCTGCGCATCGCCGCCGCAGCACGCGGAAAGGACTGGGCCATGCCGAGGAGCTCGGAAGGTTGCCCGCCCCGGCGTAGCCACCGCTTGAGCGCCTCGTTCCCCAGGTCAGCTCCCTCGAGATGACGCATCCGAAAGGCATCGCAGATGCTCCGCTCGGCGGAATAGAGGCCGATGCTGCGTCCGCCCTCGATGGCGAGTTCGCCGCGGCCGATGTCGAAGGTTTCGGGAGCGAAATGTCGCCACCTGACCGGGGCGGCCACGGCCGGTGTCCACGACCCGCGCGGGATCGCAATGTCGATCTCGGCAGGGATGTCGTCGATCAACTCATGGTGCACCAGTGCTGACCGCAGGCAGAGGGTGGCGTGGGGAGCTTTGGCGGCGACCCCGATCAGGTCCTCATCGCCCAACCAGTCGCTCTTGCGATACAAGCCCCGCGAAAGGGCCGTGATGTTGCCATCGTCAATGAGGCGGCGAAGTTGGCGACTGCTGAGGCGGTGGAGAGCCTCGGAGTAGCGGAAGATCTCCGGCAGTCCGTCCAGAAGTTCGTCTGTTGTCAAAGCCATGACCCCACCTCCCGCGTCCGTAAACCTCAACACCAATGCCGCTAGTGTAGAGGATTGCCTCCAGGAGGCGGAGCTTGCCGCGGAGTTGAATCCCGGAACCTGCAAGCTCTCGCGCTGGTCTCGATCGGCAGTGAGGAAGGTCCGAACCCACTCCGGTGGGTTCGGAGCTTGCAGATGTCGTGAGACATCACATGGCGGAGGATGCGGTGTGTTGGTTCAGGACATCTGCAAGGCATGTCTCACGACATGTGCAAGACCCGCGTCCATGATGCTCGAGGGTGTCGAAGTCACAGCTGGTCATCACAGCCATCACCAAGCAGGGCCTCACCCAGGCCGAAGCAGCCCGCACCTACGGCCTGTCCGAGGCCACGGTCAGCAGGCTGATCACCCCCCCCCGTCGACAAGTCCGGCACCATCACCCTGCGCGTAGCCAGCCAACTCCGCCACATCGGCATCGGACGAACCCACGCCGGAACCCACGTCACCCTGCTCATCCAAGACCTCAACGTCAGAGTCATCAACGCCACCACCGGGCAACTCCTGCGCGAACTCACCATCAACACCACCAAGGACCACCAACCCCTGAAATGACGAAGGCCCGAACCCACTCCCGTGGGTTCGGACCTTGCAGATGTCGTGAGACATCACATGGCGGAGGATGCGGGATTTGAACCCGCGAGGGGTTTAATCCCCAACACGATTTCCAATCGTGCGCACTAGGCCACTATGCGAATCCTCCGCGCAGGAGGCTACCTGAGGGCAGCCACTCCCCTGAAATCCGCCGCCTGGAACCACGCGGCCGTCCCTGCGCCCTGCCCCTGCCGGCGTGACTGCCAACGTGACGGTCGGCCGTTTGGCGCGCGAGCCGCGCCGCTGGTCGAGACCCACCAAACCCGGATAGCGGCGCCACCGACTCACCCACCACCATGGCGCCATGAGCACCGGAGCTTACGCGGCGGCATACGAGCAATCCCTCTCCGATCCCGCAGCCTTTTGGGGTGCGGCGGCGAGCGCGATCGATTGGATCAAACCCCCCGAACGCGTCCTCGACGATCGGCACCCGCCGTTCTACCGCTGGTTCGCCGGGGGCACCCTCAACACCTGCTTCAACGCCCTCGACCGGCACGTCCTCGCGGGCCGCGGCGAGCAAACGGCGCTCATCTATGACTCCCCCGTCACCGGCGTCACGGCGACTTACACGTATGCCGCGCTGCTCGCGAAGGTGAGCACCCTCGCCGGAGCGCTCAGCTCGCTTGGCGTCGAAAAGGGTGATCGAGTGGTCATCTACATGCCGATGGTGCCCGAGGCGGCCATCGCGATGCTCGCGTGCGCCCGGATTGGCGCGATTCATTCGGTCGTGTTCGGCGGGTTCGCCCCGGCCGAATTGGCGGCCCGGATCGAGGACGCGGCCCCGAAAGCGATCTTGTCGGCCAGTTGCGGCATCGAACCCAACCGAGTGATCGCCTACAAGCCGATGCTCGACGCGGCGCTCAATCGCAGCACCCACAAGCCGGAGTCGGTCATCGTCTTGCAACGTGAACAAGTCACCGCCGAGATCGGCGCGCGGGACACCGAATGGGAGGAGCTCGACTGGGCCGAACTCGTCGCCGACGCCGAAGGCGCCGACTGTGTCGAGGTAGCCGCCACCGACCCGCTCTACATCCTCTACACCTCGGGGACCACGGGCCGCCCCAAGGGGATCGTGCGCGACAACGGTGGCCACGCGGTCGCCCTCTGCTGGTCGATGGCCAACATTTATGACATTGGTCCGGGCGACGTGTGGTTCACCGCGAGCGACGTCGGGTGGGTGGTCGGGCACTCCTACATCGTCTACGCGCCCCTGTTGACCGGCGCGACGACAATCCTCTACGAAGGCAAGCCGGTCGGCACCCCCGATTCGGCGGCGTTCTGGCGGATCATCGCCAACTATGGGGTCAAGGCGATGTTCACCGCCCCGACGGCGTACCGCGCGATCAAACGGGAAGACCCGACGGGTGCCCGCATCGCCGAGTTCGACCTGAGCAGTCTGCGCACCCTCTTCCTCGCCGGTGAGCGGCTCGACCCGGACACCTACGAGTGGGCGACCTCGGTGCTCGGTTGCCCCGTCGTCGACAACTGGTGGCAGACCGAGACCGGGTGGCCGATCGCCAGCAACCTGCGCGGCCTCGAACCCATGCCGATCAAGGCCGGTTCGCCGACCGTGCGCGTGCCTGGGTATGACGTCCAGGTCCTTGGCGATAGCGGTGAGTCGGTGCCCGCGGGCGACGAGGGCGCCATCTGCATCAAGCTGCCGATGCCTCCCGGGACCCTCCCGACCCTCTGGCAAGACGACGAGCGGTACGAGTCGGGCTACCTGTCGCTCTACCCGGGCTATTACCTCACCGGTGACGGCGGTCTGATCGACTCGGACGGGTACCTCTTTGTCATGGGCCGTACCGACGACGTTCTCAACGTCGCGGGACACCGGCTTTCCACGGGGTCAATCGAGGCTGCGCTCGCCGGGCACCCCGACGTCGCCGAATGTGCCGTGATCGGTGTCGCGGACTCCTTCAAGGGCCAGGTCCCGCGCGGCCTCGTCGTCCTCAAGGCAGGCGTCGATCCGGCCACCGAGGGTGAACGGATCTGCCGTGAGTTGATTCAGCGTGTGCGCGACGAAGTAGGAGCCGTCGCATCCTTGCGTCAGGTCGATGTCATCGCCGCGCTACCCAAGACCCGGTCTGGGAAAATCTTGCGGAAGACGATGCGCGAGATCGCCGATGGCAAGGTGCCAAACATCCCGGGAACGATCGAGGATGTCGCGGTGCTCGACGCCCTCGGCGACGTGCTGCGCCATACCAAGCACTGACGATCGCCTGGCCGGACCTCCGGGTGCTGGCCGTCCGCGGGCGCCGGCCGTCCGCGGGGGCCGACCCTCCGCGGGGGTCGGCCCTGCGCTGGCGATCAGCTGACGCGAGCGATCACGGAACCGCCACCGTGGTCGTCGCGACGCTCGAGGTGTTGCCATGTCGATCCTGGGCCCGGACGTTGACGGTGTAGGAACGCCCCGGCAAAGTTCCCGGCACCGTGAATCGCCAACTCGTCGCGGTAATCGGTCCCCACACGATCCCGGCGTTCCAGGTGCCGCTGGTGACCCACGTTCCAAGGGCGCCGTGGAAGTAGCGTCCCGTCGCGTTATCCCGAATGCGGACCGACACGGTGGCAACCCCGCTGGCATCACCCGCCGAACCCGTCATCCGGATTTGGCCACTCACCACGGGGGCGCCCGTACCGAAACTCACCGTTGGTTTCGTCGTCTCCGGGACCGGTCCGGCGGCCGCAGAGAACTGCGTCACCCGCGAGTTGCCGGTCTCGAGGACAAAGAGGTCCCCGCCCGGACCGAAAGCCAGTCCGGATGGCATCTTGAGCTGGCCTAAACCGGAGCCAGCGGACCCGATCGTGCCGAGGGCGGCATACGAAGTCCGATTGAAGACTTGCACGGTCTGACTCACGGTGTTGGCGACATAAACGTTGTCTCCCCGGATGGCGACATCCCAGCCAAGGCCCGTGAGCGTGACGGTCCGCAGCAGCGCACCTGCCGGGCTGAGGACGTAGACCTCGGGTTTCGTGTCGCTGGTGATCCACACGTTCTTGGTGAGCGGATCGACGCCGACCCCACGAATGAGGCCCTTGGTTGAGACCCAAGTACGGACCTCTGCCCCTGTCGCGGGGTCATAAACGTGGAGGGTGCCCGGGCGACGCTCGAGCGCATAGAGCAGGCCGCCGCTCCATTCGAGATCGTTGATAAAGCGAGGTGTCGTGATCTTGCGCACGACCGTGGAGAACGTCTTGTCGTAGCCGACGAGATAGGGCGCGCCTTCGAAATTGGCGACCCACACATTGCGCGTCGTCGGGTCCACGGCGACACCCTTGGGGTAATTCATCCCGTTTGGCGTCGTGGATCCGCGCCTCCCATGAGAGTCCAGCAGGGTGCCATCCGGGCTGTACCTCAGCACCCGTTGACCCCAGGCATCCGCCACGAGGACATCCCCCGTCACCGGGTCGACGTCGAGGGCCCGCGACTGCGCGATCCCGGCCGGGTCCATCGGCATGGGCGGATTCGGGTACTTCGCGAGAAAGGCCCCCGCGGCGCTGAACCGCTGCACCCTCTGGGCGCCGTAGTCCGCGGCATACAAGGTGCCGTCCGAGGCGACCGTGATCTGGCGCGCACCGTCAACGAACTGCCCGTCACCCTCACCGAGAGAGCCGAAAGTCTGCACGTGGGCGCCGAGGGTCGTGAAGACCTCGATCTTGCCGACGGCCGAGTTCGCGACGTACACCCGGCCACTGACCCGGTCGACGGCGACTCCGCGGATATCGCCCGGGAACAATCCCTTGCCCAGATCGAATCGCCACACCCCCGCCGACGTATAAGAGTGGACAACCTTGTTCACCACGTCGGCGACATAAATGTTGTTGGCCGAGTCGGTGCCGAGTCCGGTGAGGCTGCCGAACTCCCCAGGTGCCGATCCAGACTTGGCGATCGTTAACACCGCGGTGGCGCTCTTGGTCGCGTCATCCACCTTGTAGCGTGTCACTCGGGCGCCCTTGTAAGCCACCGGCACCCAGAGATACCCGTCCTTGTCGACCGCGAGCCACGTCGTTGACGCCGGCATATCGAGGCCATAAAGGAAGGCCCCCGACTTGGAGTATTTGTTGACGTCCATCGAGGTGCGGCCCTCCCCTGTGACCGCGAGATAGATGGACCCATCGCGCGGGTCGACGCCAAGCGCGGAGGCCACCCCACCGAGCCGGTTGCCCGGGTTGGACAGGTCACCGAGGTAGACCCCCGCAGGGGTCATCCGGCGCACCTGCGAGGTCACGTAGTCGCCGACGAGCAGTTCATTGCTCACCGGGTTGTAGGCCACGCCCCACGCCGAGAGACCGGGGTTCGACGGACCGCCGATCAGGCGCGTCGCGGCATACCCGCCGGGGGCCGCCCGCGCGACACCCACCCCCGCGCCCGCCGCACCCACCGGGGCCGCGCCGACAGGTGCCGCACCCACCGGGGCCCCGCCCACCGGGGCCCCGCCCACCGGGGCCGCACCCACCGGGGCCGCACCCACGGCGGCCGAGACGCTCACGAGGGCCGTCGCAACGACAGCGACCCCCACCACGGACACCCTGCGACGACGATTCATGGGACGGTCCCTCCTTGGCCTGACCCCGGCTGCCAGTCTTCTCGGGTGAGCGGCGTGATCCAGGGTTTCGCAACGATTCTTGCGGTAATCCTCGTCGGCGTCGTCCTCGCGCACCGGCGTGTCTTCGACCTGCGCGCCCAGCGGGTCCTCGCGGACGTGGCCTTCCTCGTCGGTGCGCCCGCGTTGATGTTCACCGTGCTCGCGAAGGCGGAGCCCCACCGGTTGTTCTCTCAGGCGCTGGCGGCAACGGTCGCGGGCATCCTGGTACCCGTCGTCGTCTACGCGGTGATTTCCCGGCGTGTGTGGCGGCGACCGCTGTCCGAAACGGTCATCGGCAGCCTCTGCTCGGCGTACGTCAATGCGGGCAACCTCGGCATCCCGATCGCCGCGTACGTCCTCGGCGACGCCGCGAAAGTTGCCCCCGTCCTGCTGTTACAGATGGTGATTCTTCAACCCGTCGCCCTTGTCCTGCTCGACCACGACCGCGCCGGTGGGGCCTTTCGGTGGCGCACGGTCGCGACGCGCCCCTTCACGAACCCGATGACCCTTGGCGCGCTCGCCGGAGTCGCGGTCGCTCTCGGCGGGTGGACGGTGCCGCCGCTCATCCTCGATCCGCTTCAGCTGGTCGGCGCGATGGCCATCCCCGCGATGCTCCTCGGTTACGGCATCTCGCTGCGGCTCGGGCCACGATTCGGTGGCGGCGCCCCGCTGGAGGTGGCGCTCACCGCCGTGCTCAAGGTTGTCGTTCAACCGCTCGTCGCGTATGCCGTCGGCCGACTTGCGCTCGACCTTCCCCCCGCGGAGCTGCTCGCCGTCACGGTGACCTCAGCGCTCCCGACAGCCCAAAACATCTTCACCCACGCAACCCGCTACGGCCGCGGCGAGGCGCTCGCCCGGGACACCATTCTCGTGACGACCATCGCCTGTATGCCGGTGATCACCCTCGTGGTGCTCCTGCCGAGCTAACGCCCGGTCGTCGGGATCGTGAAGCCGGCCAGGAGCAGGGAGGGCTGCATCGGCCCCTAGAGCACCTTCTTGACGACGCTCGACTTGAGCTGCATCTGCCCGAAGCCCGGAACGGTCGCGCTGATGTCGTGATCTCCCACACCGTCCGAGATCAACCGAATGCCGCGCACCTTGGTACCGACCTTCACCACACCACCACCGGCGCCCTTGACCTTCAGATCCTTGACGGTGGTGACATCGTCGCCGTCAGCAAGAACATTGCCGACGGCATCCTTCACGAGGCGCTCCGCCGGAGCGAGCGAGTCGCCCCCGCCCGCCGCGGGGTCGGTCAGCACCCACTCATGGCCGCACATTGGGCAGACCAGCAGCGAACCCGACTCGTAGGTGAACAACTCGGCGCAGGCGGGGCACGGTGGCAACTCATCAGACATCGATGCCGACTCTACCGAATTCGGTGGCGGAGCACCCGTTGCCACACCCCAAGGCGTGGCCTGAAGACCTCCGAGATGACGTTCGTGTCGAGCACAGTCACCCGAAATCCACCGCCCTGGCGACATCTTCGCGCCTGGGCACCGGCAGCTCGTCGACGCCGCCGACTGACTGCGCGGCCGCCATGAGCGCCATACCGATGTTGGGCCTACGGGTGGCCCTTGTCAGGATGTCGCGGACCTCCGCCTCCATCGACCGACCATGCCCCTTGGCCTGGGCGGCATACGACGTGGAGTGAGTCGTGCTGATTTAGGCGCGAAGGGTGCCCCGGGCCAGGCTGTCACCTGAGTGCTGGGGCTTGTTGTCGAACCCCTCACGCGAGATGTCGACGATGACGTAGCCCTGGTCGATCAGAGTCTGGGTGATCGGGAAGGTCTCCGGCGCACCGCCCTGAAGTACCCCGACCGAGACCATGCGCTCGCCGTCCTTGTTGATCAGCCACACCTCGATGAACCCGCCGAGGGCATCGAACGGCGCGGTGGTGGCGACCGTGAGGTCCACACTCCCCCCTGCTCGTATGACGCGTGCCTGGCCAAGACGCTGGTTCGTGTCAAGTGTGTCGAGTTGCGCCTGGGCGATCGTGGCCGGCGCGGGTGGGGACTCGCTCCACAGGGCTCGACCCGTCAGGAGTCCAATGGCAAGCCCGGCGGCGGCCATTCCCGCCGCCCACGGCACGACCCGGCGACCTGCGCGAGGTGCGCGAGGTGCGCGAGGTGGGCGCCGCGCCCCCAGCACGCTGACAGGGGCGATAGCCGACGGCTCCGCCGTCGTCAGATCCTCAGTTGCCGAGACCCCTGGGCCCGAGACCTCTTGGGCCGAGACCTCTTGGGCCGACCCGGGTGGTGTCGCAGACTCCAAAACGATCGCTTCCTCGATGCGCGACCAGAGGCTGTCGGGCGGGCGGTTCCAGGTCGGGGGAAGCTCCGCGCGGGAGGCAAGAACCATCGCGTGGCTCAGCTCCTCGACGGTGGCCGTGCACAGATCGCAGCCGTCGACGTGGTCACGTGTCGCGGCGCTGGTCTCAGTGCGTGACCCGAGGGCCAGGTCGGCGAGCACCTCTTCGTCAGAATGAGACACGGTCCACCTCCTTGAGTCTGTTGCGAAGCTGCATCAGTCCACGACGCACATGGCTTTTCACGGTGCCCAGCGGCAGGTCGAGGTGCCTGGCGATCTCCTCGTGGGGTCGGTCCTCGATGAACGCCATCCGCAGTACGGTCCCGCGTGGGTCTCCCATCCGCTCGAGTTCGTGGGTGACGAGCAAACGCTCGGCGCAGTCGTCGTGCGGATCGAAAGTCTCGGTGGCGGCATACGAGGCGACTGCGTTGAGGTTGCGGTGGGCCCGGAAGCGTTGGGTGCGAACGTCGGCGACCCGATGTTTGGTGATTCCCACCAGCCAGGCAGCCAGCGAACCTTGCTCGGGCCGGAGAGTATGCCGCCCGTTCCAGGCGGACACGAACACCTGCTGGGTGACGTCCTCGGCGTCGTGCGGATCGCCGAGCGAGCGCAGCGCAATGGAGTGGACCAACGGTGACCAAAGACGGTATGCGTCGGACAGCGCCTCGAGCGAACCTGCCACGAGCTGCTCCGCGAGACTCTCCTCCTGCACGCCGGGGTCGTGAAGGTCCACGCGCATAACCTAACCTCCTTCACGTCATGGGGCCGGAAATGCCTGCGCCCGCGAGGAGGGCAGCCGCCAGAACGACGGCCACCCTCCCGCGCGAGCGCGTGGAGCTCAGTTCAGCTGGTCGCCCCGGGTACCCGGCGACGGGAGATATCAGTGGTTCCCTTCTCCGTTGTCGCGTGGGTATCGGTCAGAGGTCCATTGGGCGAAGGACGCGGGTGATGCCGTGGGCGATCTGCTTGTTGCCCTTGTTGATGTCGAAGGCCTGACGCTTGATGAACGGGTTGGCGTCGTTGCGGTCGTTGTCGCGCAAAATGATCACCTTGTCTCGCATTGACTTGACATCGACCGTGAACATGGTGCCCGGCAGGGCGGTGTTGAGCTTCGCCCCGTCGGCCTTAAGGGCCATACCGGAGTCGATAGTGACTCCGGGCACGACGTGGTAGAGCAGGACCGACTCGATCGCGTCGATGCCCACAGCCTCGGCAAGGGCGTTGAAGGTGGCCTTCTCGGTGGAGGGCCACGTGCCGGTCAGGTCGCGGGCGAGCCGCCCGAACGCGCGGTCGTTGGGGATGAAGGCCGTGACCGGGGTGGTGCCGTCGGCCAACACCCCGACCGCGCTGTCCGGCTTCGCCGCGAGGACCGCGAGCACCGCTTCGGTGACGATGTCGTAGTCGTACCAGTTCGAGTCGAACTGATTACCGTCGGCGGTCAGGACCGCGGCCAGGCTCATGGTGCCGGTTGCCTCCGCCGGATCGGTGGATGCCATCGCTGCGGGAGCAACGAGACTGCTCGCCAGTGCAAGTGTGACGCCGGTGGCAAAGATGCGCTTCTTCATCGGTGGTCCCCTTTCAGTTGGCCGGTCCGGTGACCGTCCTTGCCCCTCTTTCTGCGAGAAGCCCCCGTGGGGATGCACCTTGGCTCAAGAATCTCGGAAAACTTCCTGGCACCGACCAGCCCGCTGCGCCACTGACGTCAACGCGTCACGTCGGCGCCCCCTGCCCGCTCGTCACTCACATACGAACGTGCCACCGGGCTGCGAGGCGAACGAGCAGGTCGCGCCCGTGGTGTATCCGGCCCCGTCGATCTGGAGGTTGATCATCGCGCAGTTCCCAGCTGGGTCGCACGAATGGATATAGGTCGGCGTGAAAGGGACGTTGATCGGCGTAAAGGAACCCACGGGCGCACCGACGGCAGGGTTGCCGTTGACCACGTAGACCGTGTAGCCGGTATAGCTCGGTGAGGTGGGGAGTCCGGTGAAGGTCAACACGCCGGGGGGCATGATCACCACAGTTGATGGGTCGGTATTGGCTGGGTCGCTAGGGAAGGGCTGGGCTGCCACGACAACACCACCCGCTACGACAACGGCGTGGAGGTTGTCCCAGGTGTCTCCGGTGTTGGAGCACCGGGGGATGTACAGATACGGGAAGTTGAACGAGTTGAGCGTCGGGTCCTGGCTGCAAACCAGGGGGCTGCTGGACGCGAACGCGGGAGCTGCCTGCGCGACAACCGTCACCGCCGGGACGGCCCAAGCCGCGCCTGCGACCAACGTCCTGCGTCGGACTGATTGGCGATCGGAGGGTAACACGGTGAATCTCCTTCGTAGTTTGCTGAAAATCAGCTGGAGCGATTACCGAGAACCTACTCCGGGCCGCTCAAAAACTTGTAGCGTATCAAGACCTCGTAGCTACGAGGGACCGACATGAACCAGTGCTGGCTCTTTTGCTTCGAAGCACGGGGGAACTACCACTAGACGGGTACTTACCCCCTAGATGAGTAATTTCCGGTGATGTGACTGGTGTGACGTGTGTGAATTGACGTGAGGGTGCCTACGGGCGACATAGCCCTTCAGGAGACGTTTAGCAAACTCAGGAGGCGCTGCTGGTGAGGAATGCGCGCGCGAACCTCAGACGGCATCCGCTCCTTGTGCTCCTCGACACGTCCTCGGTCGACGGGACGCTCGGCGACGAAGTCTTTCAGCGTCGTTGCCATTGCCGTGACTTTCCTCTCAATCTGGTCAGATGATCGTCGAACAGGTCGTCGGCCAGTGGGATGTTCTTCTTGTACCAGCGCGTCCGGTCGCCAGCCTTGTCTCCCGCAATCGGCATGATCGCTGATCGCTCTGGATCGAATGCGAACAAAGGGGCTTCCGCTGTCGGGCGCTGTCCGGTACGCAAAGGGTCGAGAAAGTTGCGGATGGTGACGATGTGTGCTGGCACTTGCCCTGCCGTCACGGTTGCTACACGTCGAGCAGCAATGCCAGCGTCTCGCGAAGCTCACCCAGGGCGGCCGGGCCGACATTGCCAGTCCGGGCGGTGACCCGTGTCATTGCCACCGACCTCACGTGCTGACACTGCGCCGATGACGGATCACCCAGTCCGTTGGCCTCGTCCGCCTCGATCACGACCTCAGTCCCACTGTCCCGAATCGCTCGCGTCAGGGGAACGACGTGGACCACGTTGGGGCCGCCCTCAAGCACGCGAGCCGCGGTCACCACTACTGCTAGACGCCGTAGGCCAGCCTCGCTTCCGGCGGCTTTCCCCAGATCAAGCCGGACAACGTCACCCGGCGTCAGCATCGAGCCATACGGTCTCGTCGTCGGTGAGTTGCTTGGCGAGGTCACGGCCCATCGCGTCCTGACGGAGTGCCCGCAGGGCGCGAGACACCGTTTCATCGATCGTCTCGTGGCGTTCAGCAGCCAGCCGGGCCACCCTCGCGTGCGTCTCGCGGCTGACCCGGATCGTTGTCGTATCGGCCATGGCGCCAGCCTATCGAGAGTAGACGATTCAGTCTACACAGCGGCGCGGCTCACCTAGAGGGATCGCGAAGCGGGCGCGTGCCTCACGGGAGAACGCTGGCCAGCCGCAGAAGTCGTCTTGGCGTCCGCCGCGCTCAGACCGGAACGACGACCACAAGCTCCTCGATCCCGGCGAAGTCGTCGGGGTTGCGGGTTATCAGCGGCATACCCTCCGCCAGCGCGACGGCCGCGATCAGCAGGTCCGCGAACCTCCTGCCCGGCTGGCCCCCCGCGGCGACCACCGCCGCGTGAACCCTCCCGTAGGCACGGGCGGCATCACTACCGAACGGGATCGCCTCGAATGCCGCCTCCGCACGCTGCAGCCGATCCTGCCTGCGGGCCCGCTCGGCGAGGTCCGGTGTAGCGGCCGGGCCCGCGGCCAACTCAGCCATAGTGATCGCGCAGACGCCGACCGCCAGCGGCAGAACGTCGGGATCGACCAGATCAAGGTCGATGACGACCGAGGTATCCAGCAGCCCGGACGGAAGCCGCTCAGACACGAGGCACCAGACTCTGGTCGACCGTATCGTCGAGGTCCCGACGGAAACGAGCGCCGTCGACGCGAGGAGCGCCACGGAACAACTCGGTTACCAGACGCACATCCACCAATCGCTGACGCCGAAGCGGACGCAACTCCCCCACAGGGACCGAATTGCGGGTCACGACGAAGGAGCGACCCTCGTCGAGCCTGCGCATAATGCGGCCGCTGTCATTGCGCAGCTCACGCTGACTGATCACCTCGCTCATATCCGACGCCGTAGCACTACGTGCTACACGCTGGACCGTCTCGGTGCTCTCAGTCCGACAACGAAGGCCACGAGAGCTGAAACGTGAGACGTAGTCTGAAAGCATGAGCGAAGTCCATCTCACTGGCCAACTGCTGTGCGCGACCGAGGACGAAGCCGACTGCGTCGTCGACAACCTCCCGGCACACATTGCATTGACTCGCGCCGAGTCGGGATGCCTCCTTTTCACCGTAGATCGCACGAGCGACCCGATGATCTGGGAAGTCACGGAGCGATTCACCGACGAAACTGCGTTCAAGGCGCACCAAGCTCGCGTCCAGGCAAGCGATTGGGGACGCGCGACAGCAGGCATCGAACGCCGCTACTCGATTGTCGGGTTGGCGCACTGACCGCCGGGTTCGCTGGAGCGGACGACCACGGGCCGTTGATGCGGTACGAAAACCGGAGTTATCGACCGTCGTGGGTCGACGTCGGTGCCAGCCGGAGAATGGGGTCTGAATTGCGGTTATGCCCCGTTCCTGGCCGTCGGGCGTCGTTGGCGAACGGTCTCCGCGGGACTTCTGCGGACTGTTTGCGGGCCGCCGGTCAGGTCGAGATGCCACTGGTGAGGGCGGTGTCGAACAGCGTCCGCGCGACCTGTTCGGCGGCAGGGGAACCGCGACGCGCTCAGCGGCCGCTGGTGGCCGATGTCGGCACTTTGCGGTCGAGCCTTGGAACGCGATTGCCGGCAACGGCGTGACGGCAGCGGACGACTTGCCTGCCACGCATCGCACTCACGCTTCGGCGATCCTCGTGATGAGGCCGTTGGCCCACGCGACCGCGTCACCGACTTCGAGAAGGACGTCGACGCCCTCGATCGCGGCTTCGTAGAGCTCATCCCAGCCGACACCGACCTCGACGCTCGGCGGCCACGAGTGGAGTTGGCGGTAGTCGAAGAGTCGCAGACATGTCGCTCTGAGTTGGCCGAGATCCAGCTCTTCGCGCTTGTCGAGGAGTTGGAGGTCGACGAGGTCGCGGACGCGATCGCTTCCGGGCTCCGAGACGGCGTGGAGCTTCTGCGCGACCTGGTGATCGGCCCGCAGCACCGGGATCGGGTCCGGAGCAGGGAGCCCCAGATCGGTGAAGAGCTCCACCAGATCGGCGGCGAGCCGGAGCTCGGGCTCGACAGCGTCGTCGATCTCGTTGTGACCGAGTTCGAACTTGACCGTCCGCCACGGGCGGCCGAGGTACTCGAGCTTTACGTCGAAGGGCTGCATGACGTAAGCGACAGGAATGCCCTGGGGTCGCGGCGGCTTCCGATCGACCACGCGACCTGTGAAGCCACCCCAGCCGTGACCGAGCCCTGCTTCGAAGTCATCGATGAAGCGCGTCAGTGGATGGATCCGCGCTGCGTCCAGGTCCTGGGTGAACCGCGCATCGGCCCGGCCGTAGCGGAGCGCCATCGCGGTACCACCCTTCACCGCACCCTCCGGGAGCATCTGCCCGACGACGACCATCGCCATGGTTATCTGCCGGCGCAGCGTCCCGGTGTCGTGGGGCTCGAGGTTGCGGATCCGTTGCTCGAGCGACCTCAGGTTGGGTGGTGGAGTCGAGTACTTCAAGAGGCAGCCGTCCCACCAAGGGCCTTGCGGAGCTCGCGCTGGACCTTCGCGTGTTCGACACGGGTCGCCAGGCCATGCTTGCGAGCATCACGGGCCGCCTCGCGCAGTCGAGTCGGCTCGATCCTGCCGAGACAGTCCAAGATCGCGTCCGCTACCCGCATCGCCAGCAGGCCCTCGTAGCGAGTGAGGCCGGGGGCCGCACCAGGAGGCGGCGCGGCCACCTCCATGAACGCCGGAAACCTGGCTCGCGTTCGCTTCGGCGCGATGACACGGACCTTCCGGGGGTTCGCGTCAGCGAGACCGAACAGCGCCAACACGGAGTCGCCACGCAGATATGCGCCTTCCCCCACCCGCAGGAGTGCCTCGGCGAACTGGTCGAAGGGAGTGCCGGGCGCGTCAGGAACTCGGTAGATCCCATAAGCGACGTTGATCAGACCGCCTCGGGCAGCCAGTTTGCGGAGCTCGACCGCCGGAACACCGGCCGCGGCTGCCTGCTGGGTGGTGATGAAGCCGTACTCCCCGAGCGCGATCTCACGCACTCGATCTCGGTTCTTCACTACGGCAGCCATGGCACAACCGTACCAATAACGGTACGGTTGTGCCAGTCGCCGGGTGACTATCTCCAGCCTGCCACAGGAACGAGATCGCCCGCACGAGGTCTGCGGGGGTGCCTGCAAACCAACCGGGCGTATGTCGCCCGCTAGCGGCACCTGACCACCCGGGACACCAACAAGCTCACCCCGATGGGCGTGCATCCCAATTTGGGATGTCGCGAGGTACCTTTGACTGTATGAGCACGCAGATCGCAGTCCGCCTGCCCGACGAGATGGTCGCCTTCCTGGACCGCAGCGTTGCAACCGGGAAGGCTCCGAGCAGAGCGGCGCTCGTTGCGTCTGCAGTGGAACGCGAGATGCGCCGATTGGCTGCTGATCAAGACGCGGAGATCCTTCGCACCGAGGGCGCAGCCGACGACCTCGACGACCTGGTCGAGTGGACAGGCACGCACGCCGTGGTCGAGGCCTGATCGGGTGCGAGAGATCTGCTTGGTCCGCCTCGACAAGACGCGGCCAGCGCTCGTCCTGACGCGCGAGGCCGCTCGAGGCGCAATGACCAAGGTGACGATCGCCCCAATCACCAGCACGATCAAGGGCTTATCCGGCGAGGTCATGGTGGGGCCCCACAACGGACTGGACCACGACGGCGCGGTGTCCCTGGACAACGTCCTCACCGTCTCCGTGGGTGCCCTCGGACGCACCCTCGGGCATCTCACCAGTGAGCAGGAGTTGCAGCTGGCGCGTGCCGTGGTGGTGGCCTATGACCTCGAAGTGGCCCTCCTCGATTAGCGCCGAAGACACGCGACCGGCGGCAGTCCCCGGACTGAGAAGTCGAGGTCGAGCGAGAACCGGCCGGCATTCCCGGCGTACAGCTTCCGCAGTGCCGTGCCACCTTGAACACAAGCTCGCCCATGAGGCCGATTTGGTGCAGGTGTCGCAGAAGTAGGTCTTGGGCGATGTCAACCACCGCCGCTTCGCGCCCTTGAGCTCGCGCGCCGGGAGGTGCGTGTCGAAGGACGTGTGCTGGGGTGATGTTGACCCCGTCGGGGGCGGCGGTCACGGCGCCACCGACGGGAGAGTGCGCGGGTCAAAGGGAAGGAGGGTGTCGGCCACGAGGTATCTCGAGTCGTGGCGCAACATCTGCGCGCGGGGCCCGAAGTACACCTTTCCTCCAGGCGCGGGGGCGAGGCTAGCCGCAAGGTCGGGTCGCAGACCTGAGAGGAGGTATGCCGCGCGGACGGCGACGGCGCGCGCTGCCCTGCATCTCAATCTGGACGCGTTCGGCGGTCATCTCTGCAGCAAGGTCCGGCAGCCACTCCGTGGCGGATCCGTGAGACGCGGCTGGTGCGCGAGTGGTCCCAGCAGCAGCTGGCCGAGGCCGCAGTAGGCCTGGAGACAGCCCTCAGAACAGCAAGACCGAGCCGATCACACGAGAACTCTTGCGGCCACCGTGCGAACGGGAGGAGTCGCACCCCTCTGACCTGCGGAAATACTCCGATTCAGTCGTTGAAGCGGAACGATCACGCGGCATTTCGGCGGTCGTTGGTCGTCGCTGAATGAGGCCGACGAACATCGTATGACCTGCGGAAACGTGTTCGCCAATCCGTTGGGCATCGCCGGCCAGAATCGGTCTGTACCGGACTTATTGCGGACTGTTTGCGCAGTGCTGGGCCCATCAATCCTCGCCGTCCAGGTCGAGAATCGCGTTGGCGACCTGGGTCGGGAAGAGAGTCGACCAAATGATCTCCCCCGAGCCAGGGTTCATCTCGGCGAGCGGCGACGGCTCGGGCTGCCAGTCGTCGGGTGAAACGCCGGGAACACAGTCGAGCAGTAGCGCAAACATCTGGGGGTCCGGCACTCCCTCGGCGATAATCGCCAAGTAGGCCTCGTGACCGTTCTCCGCCCTGACGAGCACCTTGATCCGATGGTTACGGAACTCTGCGATGGCGAGATGGCCGCTCTTCAGCGACATCGCCACGAGCCGGATGACCATGTTCTTCATCTCGCGCCGCCAGGCGACTGCCTGTTCTGCGGCGAGGCGCTTCCAGTCCCACTCGACGGGGAGCAGGTGATCCGAGGAGACGGTCTTCCCGGTCGTGCACTCTCGCTGCAGCGTGGCGTAGAAGTCGCGCTGCGGGCTGTCCGCTTGTCGCCGGCCAGCAGCGCCGATCCACCATGCCCCTCGGCTCGGGCGCACCCATTCCGGGAGATCAGTGCCGTGAAGCTCGGTCGCGGCAGCGCGGTGGTCGCTGGTCTTGACCTTGAACCAGACGCGATCGGTTAACGCGACGACGCGCTCCGCGCCTCCTGCGTCTCGCTGTTCGGGGACCGCCTGAGCGCTCACGATGACCGGCTGGTCGATCTCTTCCAGGCGGACCCCGAGATCTGGCACCCCGACCCCGACATCCCCGAGGCAGCGGTTGGTTGGGCGCACGCCTACCGGTTGCGAGACCATGTGGCGAAACCTAGCGCCCCGCTCCGACGGTCCGGCGGAGGGCGAGGGGACGGTTACTTCGGCAGGCCGCCGAGGTCGTCGAGCTCTTCAACGCTGAGGCCGGTCATGAGCGACACAGCAGCGGCGTCAGTGCCGTTGAGCTGGCCGAGCGCAGCCTTGATCCCGGCGTTGATCTCATCGCGGTGGGCGTCGATGTACTCGCGCACGGCAGCATCGACGATGTCCTTCTTCGAACGGGACATGAAGTGAGCTGCGTGCGACACGAGCTCGTCAGTGGCGGCGTCAACCTTGATCGGCGCAGTAGCGGTAGCCATGGTAGGCAAACTCTCCTTGACCTGAGGTGCCGGACTTGAACCTCAGGTACCAAAGTACCAAACGACGCAGGTTTCGTCTACTACGGCCAGAGATCACCGTGGGAGCCGCTCGCCCCGCTTGTGGGTCAGGTGCCTGCTACGCGTCAGCGCTCCCCCGGAGCTGCTTGGCTACCTGGGCGGCAAAGTCCGGGTCGGCATGGATCCGGGCGACCACGTCGTCGGCCACCCGGTGTACCTCCAAGGGTTAAGCCAGTTCGACCTCGAGACCCACCGGCCGATGGATGTCGACCCGTGGGTCATAGGCGCTCTCAGCACTGTTGCCGTACGCGCGCCAGCAGGTTCTTGGTGCTGGCGTTGACGATCTCGCGCTCCTCATCGGTCAGCACAGGGTCGGGCTGGGTGAGCAGGTCGAAGACCGCTAGCTGCGTTCCCACCAGATCGTCGGCACACCCCGGCCAGAGTTGAGCCAGGTCCCCGCAAAGTCGTGATACCAACCAGTCGCGGGTTCGACGTTCAACACGACTTTCACACCGTCAGCGGCGGTCGCGGCCTCGTCGATCCCCGTGACGTTCCGCGCCCCCACGATCCGCTTGGACACCGTGACCAACATCGGCAGGTGGCCGTGGTCGCGAACTGAGCGCGCGATGGTCCGCCTTCGCTCAGCCGAGATCCGCCAGTACTTTCGCACCGCCTCATCGGCATCTCGCCGCACTGCCCGGTCAGAACTGCTCTCTGCATCGACATGCGTTCCGAGGAACGACCGCGGTGGATCCTCATCGACAGCAGCGATGGACCTCATCCTGAGAATGAGGAGGTCGTTGTAACCCTTGAAGGACTTGACGCGCCCAATGTCACCAAGGGCGCGCTCCGACTTCCCGGCCAGCGCCCTGATGCCCTGTGCGTCGTACGCATGACCGAACGCGCCTGCATACCCCGGGCCGAAGACTCCGGCAGCGGCGAGCATCTGCGCTTGGGTCAACGTGAACGCGCCAACGGGCGCGAGCAGATCGATGGCGCCTGAGGCGGTCACCAACTCCTGAGGGGGCTGGACAAAGTCAAAGGACTTCCAGGCGCCCGACAGATCCGTGGTGCTCATGGTCGTCAAGTATGCCGGTGACCGGAGTTGGAGGCTTCCGCTTAGCGCGTGGCCTACTGCCGACCAGCCTCGCGGTACGTCATCCGCCAATCCGCCCCATTGACAAGAGCCCATCTCTTGTTTTACTTTCTACTGACTAGATGACGGGTCTTCCGGTTGCTCAAGCTTGGGGACGAAGCGCGGGACATGTAGGTGGAGGACGGAATGACGATCCACGGCTCCGAGGATGCCGACGTCTGCGAGGCCGCGACTTCGACGGCCCATGCGACGAATCTTTCCGTTTCCGCCCCAGTAGGCGAGCGGTGACGTTGACTAACTTCGTGACGTCACAGAAGCGGATCCTGCTTGGGGGCTATCCAGCCAAGCAGTGCCCCCGACGCGTCCACAATCAATACGATCCGACGATCCCGCCGGTCGACTGGGAACCTGATGTCGCGCTGCAGTCGCGCTTTGACAAGGGCAACATATTTGAGGACGACGTCTTTGCCGAGTTCGCCGAGGCACTGGGGGACGACTACGTCAATCTCGAGGCGCTCGATGGGGCTGACGGGCACGAGCGACGGTCGGCCACCGTCGACGCGATGGAGCGCGGGGTGCTCGTCATTGCTGGCGGTGAACTGCCCGCAGATTTCGACGGTCATCGGGTGGGCAAGCCCGACCTGCTCATCCGATGGACCCAGGTCGA
>CAZACX010000042.1:8776-24605 GCA_964483685.1 uncultured Intrasporangiaceae bacterium | reverse complement strand
TCCCAACCCGCCAGCCAACTCGAGGTCGACCCCGGAAGCCGCGCCCGCGGCATACAGCGTGTTGCCCTGTTCAAGAACCTTCAGCGCGGCGACGGCGTTGTCGTAGGCAGGCCGCGACTCCTTCTTGATCCTGCTCTCCTTCTCCAGCCGGATGACGGCCTTCTCGAGGGTCTGCAGGTCGGCGAGGATGAGTTCGGTGTGGATGGTCTCGATGTCACCAGAGGGCGAGACCTTGCCCTCGACATGGACGACGTCGCCGTCCTCGAACGCCCGCACCACCTGACAGATCGCGTCGGCCTCACGGATGTTGGCAAGGAACTTGTTGCCCAGCCCCTCCCCCACTGAGGCGCCCCTGACGATCCCGGCAATGTCGACGAACGACACCGTCGCGGGCAGGATCCGCTCCGATCCAAAGATCTCCGCGAGCCGTGCCAGCCGGGGATCGGGCAGCGGAACAACCCCGACATTTGGCTCGATCGTCGCGAATGGATAGTTCGCAGCGAGGACGTTGTTCTTGGTGAGGGCGTTGAACATCGTCGACTTGCCGACGTTGGGGAGCCCGACGATTCCGATGGTGAGTGCCACGAGAACGAGAGTTTACCCACCGGCGGGGTTGGGGCGCTCCAGATAGGGGGCGATCGCCGGGTCACTGACCGCGTGGAGCAGCTCGGTGGTGTAGCCCGCCGCGCGCTCGGCGACGACTTCAGGCGCGCACCAGTGGACGGCGACAATCTCCCGCGGCTGCAACGTCAAGTCCGCGATCCAGTCCGCCGACACCCTCCCCAGGTCAAAGAGAAACAGCACCGCGTCATCCCAGCCCCGATAGGGCGGGAGCCAGGTCGTCGTCAGCAGCCCCCGAATCGGCGGCGCCTGCCCAAGCTCCTCCGAGCACTCCCGCGCCAGGCAGGACAACGGCGACTCGCCCTTGTCGACGACGCCGCCGGGCAGATCCCACTCGCGCTTATAGGTCAGCTCACACAGCAGCACCTCGTCCCGCTCATTCCGCAGCACCCCCTGGGCGATGACTCTCTTGGTAGGAAGCTGCTCGTTGAGGTGCCCGATGAAACGGCGCCGATCCTCCTCGCTCCAGTTCCCCTTGCTCATGCCGTGCAGCCTAATTGGCGCACGCGAGCGCGCGGTGGGGTGCGGCAAGGGGTGTTGGAGGGCGCGAGGGTTGTCGGTGGGCGGCGAGGGTTGTCGGTGGGCGCGAGCGTTGTCGGTGGGCGCGAGGGTTGTCGGTGGGCCCTGCCACTGTTCCTCCATGACTACCTCGCTGGTTATCGTGCTCGCGGCGGCAGGCGGCGCCCTCATCGCCGGTCTGCTCGTGCACTTGTATGCCGCGGCAGCCCTCGCCGCGGTCGTCGCCGAACGCCACCTCCTCGCCGACCGTGTCATCGACCTCGAGGCTGCGCTCTCGCAAGACGCCGAGACCGCGTCCGCTCTGCGCCCGCTCGGCGACGCCATGGCTCGACTCGAGTCCCATGTCGACACCCTCGAGCGGGACCGGGTCGACCAGTTCGCCGTCGTGCGCACGGTGTTGTCCCGGGTCGAGTCCGAGACGGCGGCCCTGGGCCGTCAAACTCAGTCGCTGGCCGGGTCGCTCAACGCGGCAACCGTGCGTGGGGCCTGGGGCGAGGTCCAACTCAAGCGCGTCCTTGAACATGCGGGGATGCTGGCCCGCTGCGACTTCGACGAGCAGGTGTCCGCCACCAACGCCCACGGCCAGGGGGTGCGCCCAGACGTCGTCGTGCGGTTGCCCGGCGACAAGGTGCTCGTCATCGACGCCAAGGCGCCTATGAGCGCCTTCCTCCAAACCCAGGTCGAGGACCTCGATCCGACCGAGGCGGTGCGCCTGCTGGCCGACCATGCCCGCGCGCTGAAGTCGCACGTCACCGCGCTCGCCAGCAAGGACTATTGGTCGGCTTTCGACAACACCCCGGAGGCAGTCATCTGCTTCGTTCCTTCCGACGCCGTCCTCGCGAGCGCCCTTGCCGCCGACCCCAGCCTGTATGACGCGGCGCTCGCCAAGCGGGTCGTCCTCGTTGGCCCGGGCTCGCTGCTCGCGTTGCTCCGGGCGGTGGCGTTCACCTGGCAACAAGACTCGGTCGCGGGCAGCGCCCGTGAGCTGCTCGTTGCCGCCCGCGAGCTGTATGGGCGGTTGGGGACGATGGGCGGCCATGTGGCGACGATGGGCCGATCCCTCCAGCGGTCCGTCGAGACCTACAACCAGTTCGTCGGCACCCTCGAGACGCGGGTGCTGCCGTCCGCTCGTCGCATGCACGAGCTTGGCGTGGGGGACGCACCGCTCGCCACGTTCGCCCCTATTGAGCAGGGCCCGCGCATCCTGACTGCCGCCGAGCTCCTTGACGCTGTCGCCGCCGCCGACGCGCGACCCGAGCTCCTGCTCACCGAGCCCCCAAGGAGCCCCGGCGCCGCCGCGGGTTGACCGCCGCAGAGCAGCTTGACCGCTCTTTCGTGCAGCCTGACCCCTTACTTCAGCGTGACCGCCTTGGTGCAGCTTGTCCGCCTTGGTGCAGCGTGACCGCCTTAGTGCAGCGAAAGGTCCTCGGCAACGCCACCATCGTGGCGCATCTTCTCGCTGAGCCCTGCCGCCTTGAGATCGCGACGGATCTCGTTGGGCAGCGAAAAGAGCAGGCTCTCCTGAGCAGCCACAACCGACTCCACCTCGCCATAACCGCGCTCCGCCAAGAAGGTAAGTACCTCCCGAACGAGCACCTCCGGGACCGACGCCCCCGACGTGACACCCACCGTGAGAACGCCATCGAGCCAAGACGGGTCAATCTCCGCGGCGTAATCGACCAGGTGGCCGGCGCGGGCGCCATGCTCCAACGCCACCTCCACCAGTCGCACCGAGTTGGAGGAGTTGCGCGAGCCGACGACGATCATCAAATCGGTCGCCGCCGCCATCTGCTTGACAGCCAGTTGACGGTTCTGGGTGGCATAGCAAATGTCGTCGCTCGGCGGATCTTGCATCAACGGGAACCGTTCCCGCAGGCGACGCACGGTCTCCATGGTCTCGTCCACCGACAAGGTCGTCTGGGACAGCCATACGACCTTGGCCGGGTCCCGCACCGTCACCTTGGCCACATCGTCCGGCCCCTCGACGAGGGTGATGTGATCGGGAGCCTCACCGGAGGTGCCAACCACTTCCTCATGGCCCTCATGGCCGATGAGCAAAATGTCGAAGTCGTCACCGGCAAAGCGCACGGCCTCCCGATGCACCTTCGTCACGAGCGGGCAGGTGGCATCAATGGTCTTGAGCCGCAACGCCCGCGCCTCGTCATGGACAACCGGCGCCACCCCGTGCGCGGAGAAGATGACCGTCGCGCCTTCGGGGACCTCGTCAGTTTCGTCGACAAAGATTGCGCCCCGCGACTCCAACGTCGTCACGACATGTTTGTTGTGGACGATCTCCTTGCGCACATAGACCGGCGGTCCGTACAGTTCCAGCGCCTTCTCGACGGTGATGACGGCCCGGTCGACGCCCGCGCAATAGCCGCGTGGCGCCGCGAGAAGGACGCGTTTCGTCGGCTCACCGGTGGCAGTCATGCGCTCAATCGTAGGTTGTCCCCGCGAACGCCTAGGCTCACCAACGTGGCCAGCTCCCCCAAACCGTTGCCGCAGCGCGCGGCTGACACGTCCCCGGAGGCCCCCTGGCCGGTGCGCTTGCTCAGCCTCAAAATGGGCGAGTATGTCGACAAGATGTCGGTCGTCTGGGTCGAGGGCCAAGTGGTCCAGCTCAACCATCGGCCCGGGACCAAAACCGCGTACCTGACCTTGCGCGACCCCGACGTCGACATGTCCCTCTCCGTCGCGATCTCGGTCAACGCGCTCGAGGCAATGGCCCGCCCCGTCGGCCCCGGCGAGCGCGTGGTCGTCCAGATCAAACCCGCCTTCTGGCCCCAGCGCGGCACCTTGATGATGGATGCGCGACAGATCCGACCCGTGGGGATCGGCGAGCTCCTCGCCCGCATCGACTACCTCAAGACCACCCTCGCCGCCGAGGGACTCTTTGACCGAGACCGCAAACGAGCCCTGCCGTTCCTGCCGCGTCGGGTCGGCCTCATCAGTGGTCGGGCCAGCGCCGCCGAACGCGACGTCGTCGAGAACGCGCGCCGCCGCTGGCCGAGCGTCGACTTCGAGATCCGTCCGGTCGCTGTTCAGGGCGCGGCCGCCGTCAACGAGGTATGCCGGGCGCTTGCTGACCTCGACGCCATCACCGATGTGGACGTCATCGTCATTGCCCGCGGGGGTGGCTCAGTCGAAGACCTGCTCCCATTTAGCAACGAGGCCCTCTTGCGGGCCGTCGCCGCGACCCGGACACCCGTTGTGAGCGCGATCGGTCACGAGGTCGACACCCCGCTGCTCGACTATGTCGCTGACCAGCGTGCCTCGACACCGACCGATGCCGCCGCGATCATCGTCCCGGACGCGGCCCACGAGCGGACGGTCGTTGCGCGCGCCCGGAACGCGGTCCGCACGCACCGCACGACGATGGTGGCATCGGAGCGGCGCCGTCTCATCGAGCTGACCAGCCGCCCGGTGCTCACCGACCGCACGGCCTACGTGCGCGGACAGCGGACCGAGCTCGCAACCCTGCGACATCGGACCCGCCTGCGGGTGGAAGCGAGCGTGCACCGCAGCCGCGACCACATCGCCCATCTGCGCGCCCAAGTCCGGATGCTCTCCCCGCAATCGACCCTGGAACGCGGCTATGCGATCGTCACCGATCCCGACGGCACTGTCGTCACCGACCAAGGCACCATCGCCGTCGGTGACTTGCTGCGGGTGCGGGTCGCGCGAGGCGACTTCCCGGTCCGCGCCACCGACCGATGAGCGCTGCCTCGCACCACGCCGCGGTGAACACCACGCCCAAAACCTGCGGGCCACACCTACGCACCTCGGAGCCTTAGGCTGACCACGTGCCCGCGCCCGCCCCGACCGACATCGCGACCTTGACCTATGAGCAGGCTCGCGACGAACTCCTCGATATCGTCGCCCGGCTGGAGGGCGGCAAGGTTGCCCTCGCCGAAAGTATGACGCTGTGGCAGCGCGGCGAAGAGCTCGCCGACCACTGTTCCACCTGGCTGGACCGGGCCGAGGCCAGCCTCACCGAGGGCACGCCCGCAAGCTCCGCGGCGGACCCCACCTAAACCAGCGTGCGCTCACCCCGCGAAGGGCGTGAGCCGCTCCGCGAACACCCTCAGGTCATCGAAGGACCCGGTCCCGGTAATGACCGTCGTCAACTCCTGCGCCGAGGTCGCCCGGTGGACGAGGCTGCGCTGGACCTTGACCGGCCGGTCGTACTGGTCCCAGGTGAGGCCCGCCGCCTCGACCGTGCCGATCTTGGGGGCCCGGTTCGTTTGCGCGGCGATCCACGCGTCGGTGGCGCCCATGGTTTGCTCGACGGCCACGTAGTCCCCGGCGGGGGTCTGGTAGCCGACATGCCACGCGCGCAACCCATCGGTCGATGTCAGGAAGCGCACATTGCTCACTGTCCAGCCGTCGGGCAGTCCCGTCGGCACGACAATCGGCCAGCCCGTTTCCCGGGCGACCGTCGTTGCCACCGTCGTGACCTCGACGTTGGGCCGCGAGAGGGTGTTGACCCTGGCCACGGCAAAGAAGAGCACGGCCATGATCGCCGCGATCACAAGAAGGGAGCGAGCCATGTTGGCGACCGACCCGCGGGCGTAGTCGCTCACGCGCTCGCTCATCCCCGCCCGGGGTGTACCGGCAGCCGAGGGGTCCGAGCCGGGGCGCTCGGGGTCGAGTGCTGCGTGCCCAGGGGCAGCCTGATCGGTCATGCCCACATCGTCCCATCCCGGGCAGCAGATCCAGGTCGACGAGCGAACTACCGGCCCAACGGGGAACGCCGGCCGACGGGGAACGCCGCCCAGGCAAACTGGCCGCAGTCCGGCGGCGATAGAGTCGAGCGGGTGGCTCTCCGCCGCCGCACATCCACGCCCGCGGCGGCTCCACATCGGAGCCGCCGGACGAGCCGACAGCCGGACCCGCCAAGGAGAAGTCACATGGTCGCTTCCACCACACCGTTCCTGGTCGTCGGCGAAGCTTTGATGGACATCGTGCGGCGCCCCGGCACCGCCCCGGTCGAACACGTCGGCGGCTCACCCGCCAATGTCGCGATCGGCCTCGCCCGCCTGGGCCACAAGGTGCTCCTTGCAACCGCCCTTGGCGCCGACGCCCGCGGCGACATCGTGCGCAGCCATCTTGAGGGCAACGGGGTTACCGTCGACAACGGCCTCGACAATGGCCAGCCGACGTCCACAGCGATTGCGACGCTCGATGAGCGCGGCGCCGCGACCTACGAGTTCGACTTGCACTGGGAGCCCGGGACAGTGGCGATCGCCGAAGGCACCGGGCACCTCCATACGGGCTCCATCGCCGCGGTCATCCAGCCTGGCGCCGGCGACGTTGTCGAGGCCATCGAACGTGGCCGGGCCACAGCCACGGTGTCGTATGACCCCAACGTGCGACCGAGCATCATGGGCGACCTCGACGCCGCCCGCGCCCAGATCGAGCGCGTCATCCGTTCCGCCGACGTCGTCAAAGCGAGCAGCGACGACCTCGACCTGCTCTATCCCGGCCAAGCCGTTGAGGATGTCCTCGCGCAGTGGGGGGACCTCGGGCCCGCGCTTACCGTCGCCACGCTCGGGGCCGAGGGCGTCACCTATCGCGTCACCGGCACCGGCGAATACGTCAGCGTGCCCGCACCCGACTCGCCGGTCGTCGACACCGTGGGAGCCGGGGACTCGTTCATGGCCGGCCTGATCTCGGGGCTCGCCGTCGCCGGGTTCCTTGGCGGCCCGACCGAACGCGCCGCTCTCCAAGCGGCCGACGCCGCCGCAGTCGCCGCGGCAATTGAGCGCGGCAACCGTTGCGGCACCATCACCGTCTCCCGGGCCGGGGCCTACGCCCCTAGCCTCGATGAGCTCTAACCCGACGACCGCGCAGGAAGGCATCATGGCGGACTTTGCATACGAGGACATGCTCCCGATCGGGGCAGACCCGACGACCTATCGGTTGCTCACCACCGAGGGGGTCGAGGTTGTCACCGGGCCGGACGACACGCCGTTCTTGCGCGTGAGCGACGAGGCCCTGCGGCTGCTCACCGAGACGGCGATGCACGACATCGCCCACTACCTGCGCCCGGCGCACCTGACCCAATTGCGCACAATCCTCGATGACCCGGAGGCGAGCAACAACGACAAGTTCGTCGCCCTCGACCTGCTCAAGAACGCGAATATCGCCGCCGGTGGGGTGCTGCCGATGTGCCAGGACACCGGCACCGCAATCGTCATGGGCAAGCGCGGTCAGCGGGTTTTGACGTCCGGACCGGACGAGCGGGCCCTCTCGCAGGGGGTGTTCGACGCCTACACCCGCCTCAACCTCCGCTATAGCCAGATGGCCCCGATAACGATGTGGGAGGAAAGGAACACCGGCTCTAACCTCCCCGCGCAGATCGAGCTGTATGCCGATACAGCCCCAGGTCACGAGACGACCTACAAGTTCCTCTTCATGGCGAAGGGCGGCGGGAGCGCCAACAAGTCATACCTCTACCAGGAGACGAAGGCGGTGCTCTCACCGGAGAAGCTGATGATCTTCCTCGACGAGAAGCTGCGCTCGCTCGGAACGGCCGCCTGCCCGCCCTACCATCTCGCAATCGTCATCGGGGGCACGAGCGCCGAGTTCGCCCTCAAGACGGCGAAATATGCGAGCGCCAAATACCTGGATGCCCTGCCCCGCGAAGGCGCCATGACGGCCCGCGGATTCCGGGACACCGCCTTGGAGGAGCAGGTCCTCGAATTGACGCGTCAGTTCGGCATCGGCGCCCAATTCGGGGGTAAGTATTTCTGCCACGACGTGCGGGTCATCCGCCTTCCCCGGCACGGCGCGAGCCTCCCGATCGCCGTCGCCGTCTCCTGCTCGGCCGACCGGCAAGTGCTCGCCAAGATCACCCCCGAGGGCGTGTTCATCGAGCAACTCGAAACGGACCCGGCCCGGTTCCTCCCCGACACGACCCACGCCGACCTCGGCGCCCTCGGCGACGCGGCCGAGGACCCCGATGACGTCGTCGCGATCGACCTCAACCGGCCGATGCCAGACATCCTCGCCGAGCTCTCGAAATACCCCGTCAAGACCCGGCTGTCCCTCAGTGGCCCCCTCGTCGTCGCCCGCGATCTCGCCCACGCGAAGATCAAGGAACGCCTCGACGCCGGGGAACCGGTCCCGGCCTACCTGCGCGACCACCCGGTCTATTACGCCGGCCCAGCCAAGACCCCCGACGGCATGGCCAGCGGCTCCTTTGGCCCGACGACCGCCGGCCGGATGGACAGTTACGTCCACCAATTCCAGGCCGCCGGCGGCTCCATGGTCATGCTCGCCAAGGGCAACCGCTCGCCCCAGGTGACTGAAGCGTGCGCGACATACGGCGGCTTCTATCTCGGCTCGATCGGTGGGCCCGCCGCCCGACTCGCCCAGGATTGCATCAAGTCCGTCGAGGCGCTCGAGTACCCCGAACTCGGTATGGAGGCGGTGTGGAAGATCGAGGTCGAGAACTTCCCGGCATTCATCATCGTCGACGACAAGGGCAACGACTTCTTTGAGTCGGTCACCAAATCGGTGGCGTTGACCGTCGGCAAGCGGCCCGGGCTGGTTTGATGCCGAGGAACTTTGACGACCTGATCGCCGCGAATCGCGCCTATGCGCAACGGTTTCCGCTGCGTGGGTTCGATGGCGTCGCGCATGCTGGGGTCGCCCTCGTCACCTGCATGGACTCGCGCATCGACCCGCTCGGGATGCTCGGCCTGCACCCGGGCGACGCCAAGATCTTCCGCAATCCGGGCGGACGGATCACCGCGTCCGCCCTCGAGGCGCTCGTCCTTGGCGTCCACTTGCTCAATGTGCGCCGAATCCTCATCGTCCCGCACACCCGGTGCGCGATGACGTCCAAAACCGAACAGCAGCTGCGCGCCCTCATCAGCACGTCCTCCGGGCAGGACGCCTCCTGGCAGTCCTTCCACGTCGTCGACAATCAAGAGAACGTGCTCCATCAGGACGTCGCGGCCGTCCGCGCCCACCCGCTGATCCCCAACAACGTCATCGTTGGGGGGTTCATCTACGACGTCGACACGGGGCTCCTCGAACGACGGGAGTAGCACGCCCTAGGTTTGCTCCATGACCGAGACCCCGGTGACGTTTCCCGCCGACTTCCTCTTTGGCGCGGCGACCGCGAGCTACCAAATCGAGGGCGCCCACGACGAGGACGGTCGGGCCCCCTCAATCTGGGACACCTTCTGTCGCACCCCCGGCAAGGTGCGTGGCGGGGAGAACGGCGACGTTGCCTGCGACCACTACCACCGGGTGCCGCACGACGTTGCCCTGATGAAATCCCTCGGACTCGCGGCGTATCGGTTCTCCATCGCCTGGCCGCGCATCATCCCGACCGGGACCGGAGCAATCAACCCGGCAGGTCTCGACTTCTATTCACGCCTGGTGGATGGCCTGTTGGACAACGGAATTCGTCCCTTCGTGACGCTCTACCACTGGGATCTGCCGCAGGTTCTCGATGACCGTGGTGGGTGGCTCAACCGCGACATCGCCCAGTGGTATGCCGACTACGCGGCCGTCGTTGTCGCGCACCTTGGCGATCGGGTCACCAACTGGACCACCCTCAACGAACCGTGGTGTTCCTCGATCCTCAGCTACACCTTGGGTATGCACGCGCCCGGACACACGGACCCCGCCGAAGGCCTTATCGCCGCGCATCACCTCATGCTCGCGCACGGCAGCGCGGTGCCCGTGATCCGCGCCAACTGCCCGGGAGCCGAGGTATCGGTGACCCTCAACCCCACCCAGGTGTGGGGACCTGCGCAGCCCACGGAGGCCGACCTCGACGCCATCCGGCGCGCCGACAATGCCCTCAACGGGATCTTCTTTGACCCGCTGTTCCATGGCCGCCTGCCTCCCGGATTCGTGGACGACCTGGCGGGCGTGTGCGACTTCGCGCACGTCCAGGACGGGGATTTCGAGATCATCGGGGCGCCCCTGGACAACCTCGGCGTCAACAACTACTTTCCCACCCGAGTCCGGGCCGCCGTCGGTGACGAACCGGATTCGGCGATGCCGGGCTGCGCGGGTGTCGTCGAGGAAGCGCCGCAGGGACCGCTGACGGATATGGGCTGGGAGATCTCCCCCGAGGGCCACCGCCAGATCCTCGTGCGGTCGGCGCAAGAGTCCAATCTGCCGCTCTATGTCACCGAGAACGGCTCGGCCTGGCCGGACGAGGTTGCTGCCGATGGCGCGGTCCACGACGACCAGCGAACGGACTACCTCCTTGGCCACCTGGGCGCTGTGCGGGCAGCCATGACGGACGGCGCGGACATACGCGGCTACTTCGCCTGGTCGCTCATGGACAACTTCGAGTGGTCCCACGGCTACAGCAAGCGGTTCGGCATCGTCCACGTCGACTACGACACCCAGGTCCGCACGGTGAAGGACTCCGGGCATCGGTATGCCCAGATCATCGCCGAGCGCACCCTCGGCGCCGCCGGCGACTAAAGAGCGAGTCTCGTGTTGAGGACGGTGACGAGCCGGTGAGCCACCGCGGTGGCTTCGGCTTCGGAGCCCGCCTCGACCATGACCCGGACCAGCGGCTCGGTGCCGGACCTGCGCAGCAACACCCGACCGGTATCGGCAAGGGCCGCCACTTCCGCGGCCACCGCTGCCAACAGCTCGGCGTCGGTGTCGACCCGCGAGGTGTCAACATTCTTGACGTTGATCAGCACCTGCGGGAGTCGGCGCATGACCGTGCTCAACTCGGCGAGGGTCGAGCCGGTCTCCTTGACCCGAGCGGCCAACATCAGCCCCGTGAGGATCCCATCGCCCGTGGTCACGTGGTCGGCCATGATGACGTGGCCGGACTGCTCACCGCCAAGGGCATAGCCACCGGCGCGCATCTCCTCGAGGACGTACCGGTCACCGACCCCCGTTTGCTTGACGGTGATGCCTTCGCGGTTCATCGCTTGCAGCAGACCAAGATTGCTCATCACCGTGGCGACGAGGGTGTCGTTGCGCAGGTCACCGCGGGCCTTCATCGCGACGGCAAGAATCGCCATGATCTGGTCGCCGTCTATCGCGGTCCCGGTCGCGTCCACAGCGAGGCAGCGGTCGGCATCGCCGTCGTGGGCGATGCCGAGATCGGCGCCCTTGGTGACGACCGTGGCCTTGAGGTGATCGAGGGCCGTCGAGCCGTAGCCGTCGTTGATGTTGAGCCCGTCCGGGTCGCACCCGATCTCGATCACGTCGGCGCCGGCGAGCCGGAACACCTCCGGAGAGACGGCGCTCGCGGCCCCATGGGCCCCGTCGATGACAACGGTGAGCCCATCAAGGGAGTTCGGCAGGGCCCGAAGGAGGTGGGCGACATACCTCGCCTGCCCGGCCCGGTTGGCGTTGATGCGGCCGACATCCGCACCAAAAGGTCTCAGCCAGGCGACGCCGACCTGGGCGGCGATCTCGTCCTCGACGGCATCCGGCAGCTTGTGGCCGCCCTGCGCAAAGAACTTGATCCCGTTGTCCGGCATCGCGTTGTGTGACGCCGAGAGCATCACCCCGAAATGGGCGTCGATATCCGCGGTGAGGAACGCGACCGCCGGAGTTGGCAGGACCCCGACGTCGTGGACGTCCACCCCTGCGGAGGCGAGGCCCGCGCTAACCGCGGCGGCAAGGAACTCCCCCGACGCCCGCGGGTCACGGCCGACGACGGCCTTGGGTTTGCGGCCGGCCTCCCGGGCAGAGCGCCCCAGGACGTGCGCGGCGGCGACAGCCAAGTCGAGGGCCAGCTCGGCCGTGACATCACGGTTTGCGAGGCCGCGCACCCCGTCGGTACCAAATAGTCGCGCCATCGTCCATGTCCTTCACATGAGTTCCTGCCCTGATCAAGCGCATGCGGGCCCCACCCGAGTGGGGGTGGGGCCCGCATACCTGCATCGGCCCAAGGCCGAGCGATTAACGCTTGCTGTACTGCGGAGCCTTGCGGGCCTTCTTGAGACCGGCCTTCTTGCGCTCGGGAACGCGCGCGTCCCGGGTGAGGAAGCCCGCCTTCTTGAGGGTGGGACGGTTGAGTTCTTCGTCGACCCCGTTGAGCGAGCGGGCCACGCCGAGGCGCACCGCACCGGCCTGGCCGGAGGGGCCACCACCGTGGACGCGGACGAGCACGTCATACGCGCCGTCGAGGTCAAGAACCTTCAGCGGCTCGTTGACGATCTGCTGGTGGACCTTGTTGGGGAAGTAGTTGTCCAACGTGCGGCCATTGATGGTCCACTCGCCGGTGCCCGGGACAATCCGGACGCGCGCGATGGCCTGCTTGCGGCGACCGGTCGCGGCACCGGGTGCCGATGCGGTCGGCTTGCGGACCGGCTCGCCGGCAATGGGCCCCTCGGACTCGGAGGTGTACTCGGTGAGCTCGACGTCCTCGTCGATGTGTGCGTCATTGGTGGTGTCAGCCACGGTTCGTCCTCAATCTGATTTCTGGGTACCGGGCGAGCGCTACTGCGCGACCTGGGAGATCGTGTAGGGGATGGGCTTCTGCGCCGAGTGCGGGTGCTCGGCACCTGCGTAGACCTTGAGCTTGGAAAGCTGGGCGCGACCGAGGGTGTTCTTGGGGAGCATCCCGCGGATCGCCTTCTCGACGGCCGCCGCCGGGTTGCGTTCAAGCAACGCGGCATAGGTCTCGGACTTGAGCCCGCCCGGGAACCCGGAGTGGCGGTAAGCCCGCTTCTGGGCCAACTTGGCGCCGGTGAGGGCCACCTTCTCGGCGTTGATGATGATGACGAAGTCACCCATGTCAACGTGCGGCGCGAACGTCGGCTTGTGCTTGCCACGCAGCAAGATCGCGGCCTGGCTGGCCAGTCGGCCGAGCACGACGTCAGTCGCGTCGATGACATGCCAGGCCCGCGTGATCTCGCCCTTGGGGGTGTAGGTACGCAACGGAATGCCTAACTTTTTCAGCGGTGGACATAGGGCGTATGCCGCGTACTCCCGGACGGCACGCACCTCACGGTTCGCTTGCCTTGGGTGACCCATGCGGGGACACGGCACAACAAGGATTGAGTTTACGGGCAGTCCGCCTTCCACCCCAAACCCATGACCGGGAGGCCCCTTGGGGTCCTGACCTGCGCGGATGCCGCTGTGGCTTCGTGAGCACAAGATTTGTGCAGCGAGAGTGTGCATGACTATTATGCACCTGTGACCGCCAAGCCCACCGCCATGCGGGTCGGACCCGAAGCCATCAAGATCCTCGCTCATCCGCTGCGAAGCCGCCTGCTCAGCGCACTTCGCCAATCCGGCCCGGCGAGCGCGACGACGTTGGCGGGGGCGCTCGGCACCAATAGCGGCGCCACGTCCTACCATCTGCGCAAGCTCGCCGCAGTCGCTCTCGTCGTCGACACCGAGGCGGGTATTGGCAAGGAACGGCTGTGGGCGGCCGCCGCCGAGGAGTCGCATCTCGACGCGAGCGACATGGCCAACGATGAGGACGCCGAGACGGCGCTCGGCTGGCTCACGCGCGACTGGCTGCGCCATTTCGCGGAGAAATACAGCGCCTGGCTCGACGTCGAGTCGTCCTGGCCGACGCCGTGGCGTGACGCCGCCGGGATGAACGACGCCGGCGTCCTCGTCACCGCCGAGCAGTTGCGGGCACTGCACGCGGAGATCACCGACGTCATCCACCGCTACCGGATGGTCGGCCAGGGCAACCCCGAGGCCAAACGGGTCTCGATCAACCACACGAGCTACCCCATCGATTTGACCAAGCGCCCGCGCGGCACCGGCGAGCGATCCCGGTGACGGCAGTCGCGCCACCACCGAGCGCCCACGTCCTCCCTCCCCACGAGGCCCGGCGCGCGTTCCTCATCCTCAGTTGCA
Organism: uncultured Intrasporangiaceae bacterium; assembly: GCA_964483685.1. Lineage (GTDB taxonomy): Bacteria > Actinomycetota > Actinomycetes > Actinomycetales > Dermatophilaceae > Nostocoides_A. The sequence continues at coordinate 10,643 of CAZACX010000042.1, read as the reverse complement.
CCCGATGGCTCCCCGTCGGCCTCGTCGTCGGCATCTTGACGCTCGTGGCACTCGAACGGGGCCTGACGATCACCGAAGTCATGTCGTATTCGGTGGCGCAGGGCATCGTCGTCATGCTGCTCGAACTGCCCTCCAGCGGCTTTGCCGACGTCTTCGGGCGACGCCCACTGCTCCTGCTCGCCGGCGTCGTCAACGTTCTCAGTGGGCTCGCCTTCCTCGCCGCCCACACCTTCTGGGAGTTCGCCGCCGCCGCCGCGCTCATGGGTCTCTACCGCGCCTTGGACTCCGGCCCCCTGGACGCCTGGTTCGTCGACACCATCCACGCGACGACCCCGGGCGTCGACGTCGATCGCGATCTCGCGCGGCAAGGCACCGTCATCGGCTTGGCGATCGCCCTCGGGTCGATCGCCTCCGGTGGGCTCATCGCCTGGCATCCGATTGCCTCGCAAAGTGCCTTCACCCTGCCGATCCTCGTCTTTGTCGGCCTCAACGTCGTGCACCTGCTCGCGACCGCGGCCCTGATGACCGAGCCGCCCAGGCACAGTGGCCCACGTCTGCGCGCCGTCAAGGGCGCCTTGCGGGAGACCCCCGCCGTCATCGGCGCGGGGCTGCGACTGTTGCGGCATAACGGCGTTCTTGCCGGGATCGTCGCCGTCGAGATCTTCTGGGTGATCGGGATGGCGGTCTTTGAGACCTTCCAACCGGTCCGGTTGGCCGAGATGCTCGGCAGCGAAGACCGGGCCGGCGTCTGGATGGGCCCCACGGCCGCCGCCGGGTGGGCCGCCTTCGCCGTGGGGGCCCACCTCGCCGGGCGGCTCAGCAGCAGGTTCGGGGTCGCACGGACCGCCATCATCGCCCGGGTGTGCAACGGTCTCGGCGCCGCCGTGATGGGTCTGACCCTCGGACCGGCCGCACTCGTCAGCGCCTACCTCGTCACCTATTCCCTGCACGGGCTTGGGGGCGCCCCACACCTCGCACTCCTGCACCGGGAGGCCGCCCCCGAGAACCGCGCCACCGTCGTCTCGATCAACTCCATGTCGATGTTCGCCGCCGGAATCGTCGTCATGCCCGCACTCGGCGCCCTTGCTCAGCAGACGAGTACCCAAACCGCCATGGTCGTCGCCGGGGTGACGAGCATCCTCGGCGCCGCGTGCTACCTGCCCGCGCTCAGGCCCGAACGCGCCCGCCGGTCGGACGCCGCCGCCTAGCCGCCCACCTCACACGCCTCCAGCCGGGCACTCGCCCCTATGGCCGGGCACTCGCCACCTACGGCCGCCCACCTCACGCCCCTACGGCCGGGCACTCGCCCCTACGGCCGGGGACTTGCCACCGAGACCAGATGCGTAGCCGAGTCATACGCGATCGTCACGGGGCGGGCACTCGCCCCTACGGCCGGGCACTCGCCACCGAGACCAGATGCGTGGCCGAGTCATACGCGATCGTCACGGGCGCATTGTCGGCGCCGACGGTGAAGGCAATGTTCGCGCCGTCTGCCACCCCGTCAACGCCATAGTTTTCGTCCCACGTTCCGCCGACGGCCACCTTCAGCTCGTAGTCGCCCGCCGGGAGCGTGCTCAACCGCAGGGTGAACGTGCCATCACCGTCGGAATCGGTCAACGCCGTCGCCGTGCACGCCGGATCCCAGTCCGTGGCGCAACCGACGAGCGCCTGATAGGTGCCTGGGGCCGTGATCAGTGACCCGTCTCCACCGGCAGCGGGGACGGCAATCGGCGCCGACCCCGCGGCATACCCGGTGGTGCCGTCGAGGGTGCGCGCGACGGCGACCACCTCGAGGGTCCCGCCCGGCGGCATCCCGGCGACACTGCCGTATGCCGCGTAGTCCGGGTTGTCGTCCGTCCCGACGACG
>CAZACX010000042.1:7099-8676 GCA_964483685.1 uncultured Intrasporangiaceae bacterium | reverse complement strand
GTCGGCGGCACCGTTGTTGACGGCAACGAGGTACTCCGTCTTGGTCGTCGGGTCGATTCGGGAGAACGCGTACACCCCCTCGTGCTCGCCCGTGCCGACGAACCGCTCGATCTGGGCACCGTCCGCGAGCGCCGGGTGCTCGTCGCGAAGGCGGGCCAGGGCCGCAAGGTGCTCGTAGAGCACGTGGCTGGTGTCGAAGCGGTCGAGCGCCCCCGAGGGCCCGCCAAGAACCCGTTCGGTCGCGTACTGCTCGACCTTCGTCGCGAACAGATCCTGCCGGGCGTCCTTGTCGCCGCCCCAACCCATGAGTCCCTGCTCGTCGCCGTAGTACGTCACCGGCTGGCCCCGGGTCAGGTACATCAGCGACATCGCCAGCTTGTCGCGCGCCAACAGATCCGCGTCATCGTCACTCGCACCCACGAGAAAGGAACCCACCCGACCCATGTCGTGATTGCCGAGGAACGTCGGCAACGCGTACGCGTTGGAGTCGGTATCGAGGTAGAGGTCGTCACCGGCAAAGAGGTCGTGCAGCCGCTGGGCGCCCGACCCCGACACGAAATCGATAGCCGCGGACTGGAACCCGAAGTCGAGCGTCGCGGGGAGCCGACCCGTCGTTGTGTATGCCGACATCGCGGCCGCCGACGTGTCGTAGACCTCGCCGAAGAGGAAGAACCGGTCATTGCCAGTGGCCCGGGCGTGCTCGAGGACGGCCGGGGCGAAGCGCTGCCAAAACTCCATGTTGACGTGTTTGACGGTGTCGACCCGGAAGCCGTCAACCCCGACGTCCACCCACGCGTTGTAGATGTCGATCATCCCGTCGACGACCGTCGGGTTCTCGGTAAAGAGATCGTCGAGGCCGGCGAAGTCGCCGTACGTGCTCGACTCCCCGGAGAAGGTTGAGTCGCCCCGGTTGTGGTACATCGTCGGATCGTTGAGCCACGCGGGCGTCTTAGCTTCCGCGTCGGCGGCCACGCGCCATACCGGCACGTAGGGAAAGGACGTGTCCGCAGCCAACTTCGGGAAGTCCGCTGACCCCGCCACCTCGGCGTCGTCAAACGTTGCGCCGTCCGCCCCGCGGTAGGGCTGGTCCGACCTGGCCACGTAGGCGTGCTCCCCGCCCTCGTAATCGATGACGTCCGCGGTGTGATTGGTGACAATGTCGAGGAACACCTTCATCCCCTTGGCGTGGGCCGCCTTGACGAGGCCCGCCAACTCCGCGTTCGTGCCCAGGTGTGGGTCGATCGTCGTGAAATCGGTGATCCAGTAGCCGTGGTAACCAGCGCTCTCCGCACCGGACGGCCCCTGAACGACCCTGTTCGTGAACGAGGGCGTCAGCCAAAGCGCCGTCGCGCCCATCCCCTTGATGTAGTCGAGCTTCCCCGCCAGCCCCGCCAGGTCGCCACCGTGGAAGAAGCCCTTGTCGCTGGGGTCCAAGCCCGTGACCAATCGGTCCCCGGTGAGGCCGCCGTCATCGTTGCTCGGGTCACCGTTGGCGAACCGGTCCGCCATCACGAAATAGAACCGCTCCCGGGTCAGGGGCGCGCGCAGCGACCGCTGTGCGAGTTCGGCAATTTCGC
>CAZACX010000042.1:5165-6999 GCA_964483685.1 uncultured Intrasporangiaceae bacterium | reverse complement strand
GGCGACGCCGCGGCTCAACGGGCCCGGGCGACGCGCCCTTCATCCCAGACCGGCTCGTCCGACTCATAGACCCGACCATCGGCGCCGAAAACGAGGAAGCGGTCGAACCCTCGGGCGAACCACCGATCGTGGGTGACGGCAACGACAGTGCCCTCGAAGGTGGCCAAAGCCTCCTCCAGCGCCTCGGCCGAGTGCAGATCGAGGTTGTCGGTTGGTTCATCGAGGAGCAGGAGGGTCGCCCCGGACAACTCCAGCAGCAGGATCTGGAAGCGGGCCTGCTGGCCCCCCGAGAGCACCTCGAATGTCTGCTCACTCGCCAACGCGAGGCCATACCGGTCGAGGACCTTCGCCGCCTCCTCACGCGGACGCCCGGCCCGATGGTGGTCGCCGCGGTGCAGGATCTCCAAGAGCGTGCGCCCATGGAGGGCCGCGTGATCGTGGGTTTGGGCGAACCAGCCGGGCCGCACGCGCGAGCCCAAGCGGACAACGCCGGTATGCGCGACCGGCGGGGGCAAGACGTCACCGACCGGGCGGTGCTCAAGGTCGGCATCGGATCCTCCGGCGGCGAGGAGGCGCAGGAAGTGGGACTTGCCCGAACCGTTGCTGCCGAGCACCGCGATCCGCTCTCCGAACCAAAGTTGCGCATCGAACGACTTCATCAGCACCACAGGTCCGCCGGCCGGGTCCTCCTTGAGGGTCGCGGCGCTGCCGGCGGGACCCGCGCCGCCATCCACCGCGTCACCGCGCGGGGCTTTGGTCCCGCTCGCCCCGGCGGCGGGCCCGGTTGCGAGTTCGAGACGTTCACAGGTCACGGCCCGCTTGGCCGTCCGGCCGCCCGCGAGTCGCATGGTCACGTTCTGGCGCAACGGCACCTTCTCGGGCGGTCCGGCCTCGACGAACTTGCGCAACCGGGTTTGCGCTGCCTGATAACGCGAGGCCATCCCGTCATTGAAGGTGGACTTCACCTTGAGGTTCTGGACGAGTTCCTTGAGCTTGGTGTGCTCCTCATCCCAACGCCGCAGGAGTTCCTCAAGCCGGGCGTTCCGGTCCGCGCGCGCCTGTTGGTACGTCGCGAATCCCCCGGGGTGAACCCACACGCTGCTCCCCGCGGCGCTCGGCTCCAGGGTCGCAATCCGAGTCGCCACCTGGCTGAGCAGTTCCCGGTCGTGGCTGATGAAAAGAACGGTCTTCGGGCTCGCCTGCAGCTGGGCCTCAAGCCACCGTTTGCCCGTGACGTCGAGGTAGTTGTCCGGTTCGTCGAGCACGAGGACATCCTCGGGCCCGCGCAGCAACGCCTCGAGGACAAGCCGTTTCTGTTCTCCGCCGGAGAGGGTGTCCACGCGGCGCCACTGGGCCTTCTCGAAGGGGAGACCCAGGGCAGCGACGGTACATTCGTCCCACAGGGTCTCGTACGCGTAGCCACCCGCGTCGCCCCAGTCGACGAGGGATTGGGCGTAGGCGAGTTGGTCGGCCTCCTCATCGTGTTCCATCATCGCAAGCTCGGCCCGGTCGATCTCCGCAGCTGCCGCGCGCACGCCACTGGGAGCAACCGACAGGAGCAGGTCGCGCACGGTCGACTCATCGCGCACTTTGCCAATGAACTGGCGCATGATGCCCAACCCGCCGGAGCGGGTAATCGCCCCGTCGTGCGCGGCGAGGTCGCCGGCAATGATCTTCGTCAGCGTCGTCTTGCCGGTGCCGTTCGGGCCGATCAAGGCGACCTTCGCGCCCTCGCCGACCCGCAGGCTGACGTCCCGCAGCAGCGGTCGCCCGTCCGGGAGAGAGAAGTGCACGCCGTTGACGTCGATATGTCCCACCGGGGAATTGTCCCCGA
>CAZACX010000042.1:0-5065 GCA_964483685.1 uncultured Intrasporangiaceae bacterium | reverse complement strand
TCCTCGGCCGGATAGTCCACCCGGTCGAGACAGAGCCCGCGCGCGGGCATCACCTTCACCCGCGGGTCGCGTATGCCGCCACGCAGCACCTGCGCGGCAAAGGTTGCCTCCGCACGCCCCTCCCCCACCGGCAGGACGGATCCGACGAGGGCCCGAACCATGGAATGGCAAAAGGCATCGGCCGACACCCACCCTTCGAGGAGCCCGGGGCCGCGGCGGACCCAGTCGAAGGCCAACAACGTGCGGATGGTTGTCGCACCGTCGCGCTTCTTGCAGAACGAGGCGAAGTCGTGTCGCCCCAGCAGGCCGGTGGCGGCAGCGTTCATCGCGGACACATCGAGCGGGCGAGCGTTGAGCACGGTGTCGTGGCGCCGCAACGGGTCCAGCGCCGCCGGGTCATCACAGATGCGGTAGCGGTAGTGCCGGGCCAGTGCCGAGAATCTGGCGTCGAAGCCGGTCGGCGCCGCCGTGACCCGATGGACGACGACATCGGGCGGGAGCAGCCCGCGCAGCCGCAAGCTGACCGCCTCCTGCGGCGGGCGATCTCCCCGCCCGGCGAGCGCGGCATACGCCTGCGCATCAACGTCGGCATGCGCGACCTGGCCGCGGGCATGCACCCCGGCGTCGGTGCGACCGGCGACGGTGAGGCGCACCGGTTGCGGCGCGCGCAGCAGCGTCGTCAATGCCGCGGCGAGCTCCCCCTCGACGGTTCGGCGCCCCGGCTGGGCCGCCCACCCCGAGAACGCGGTGCCGTCGTACCCGAGGTCAAGGCGCAGGCGCAACACCCGGGCAGACTACCGCCGCACGAGCGACGGCCCGCCTCCCGGGAAGGGTGGCGGGCCGTCGTGGCGAATCAGGCGGGGGTCACTCGGACCGGGAACCGGCCTTCTTGAAACCGGCCGCTTCAGCGTCCGCGCCGGTCTGGAACCAGAACTCCGCGACGGTCGCCTCGTACCACTGGCCGTCCGGCTCGTGGTAGAGACCCGAGTCCGCGTTGCCCTTGACGAGGTAACCCTCGGGGGCCGACCCGTCATCGGTCGCAGCGACGGCGCCCGCGGGGAGTTCCGACGCCACGAGTGCGCTGGCCTCGGTCGCCGCCACCGGGGTGGCGTCGGTGAGGTCCTCGACGATCGTGTCGGCTGCGTCGCCCTGAACGTCAGTGACGGCGTCCTCAACGTCGGCCGGGACGGCCGCATCGGTCGCGACGGCAGCAGCCTTGGCGGCCTTTTCCTTGGCGGCCCGCTTGGTCGCGCCTTCGGCCTCCTTGACGGTGGCCTTCTTGGCCGACATCGGCTCGCGAACGAGCTCGATCACGGCCATCGGGGCGTTGTCGCCCTTGCGGAAGCCGACCTTGGTGATGCGGGTGTAGCCACCGGGACGCTCCGCCATGTCGGGAGCGATCTCGACAAAGAGACGGTGGACGACGCCCTTGTCGCGGACGGTGGTCATGACGCGGCGACGCGCGTGCAGGTCGCCACGCTTCGCGAAGGTCACCAGACGCTCGGCCAACGGGCGAACCCGCTTGGCCCGGGCCTCGGTCGTCGTAATCGAGTCGTGCTCAAACAACGCTGTCGCGAGGTTCGCGAGGATGTGCCGCTCGTGCGCGGGCCCGCCACCGAGGCGGGGACCCTTTGAGGGGGAAGGCATGGTGTTCTCCTTGGTGAAATCGGCTGCTTAGAGCTGCTCGTCCTCGGCGAAGGACAGGTCGTCGTCGAAGTCGTCGTACCCGTCAACCATTGCCGAGGGGTCAAATCCGGGAGGGCTGTCCTTGAGGGCCAGACCCATTCCGTGCAGCTTCGCCTTGACCTCGTCGATCGACTTGGTGCCGAAGTTGCGGATGTCGAGCAAGTCGGCCTCGCTGCGGCCAACGAGTTCGCCAACGGTGTGGATGCCTTCCCGCTTGAGGCAGTTGTAGGACCGCACCGTGAGCTCGAGGTCCTCGATGGGCAGCGCGAGGTCGGCCGCGAGCGCGGCGTCGGTCGGTGAGGGGCCCATGTCGATGCCTTCGGCTTCGACGTTGAGTTCGCGGGCGAGCCCGAACAACTCGACGAGGGTCTTGCCCGCGGAGGCCATCGCGTCACGCGGGGCCATCGAGTTCTTGGTCTCCACATCGACGATGAGCTTGTCGAAGTCGGTGCGCTGCTCGACACGGGTCGCTTCCACCTTGTAGGTGACGGCGAGGACGGGGCTGTAGATCGAGTCGACCGGGATACGGCCGATCTCCTGGTCGCCGGCCTTGTTCTGCTGCGCCGAAACGTAGCCACGGCCGCGCTCGACAGTCAGCTCCATCTCGAGCTTGCCCTTGTCATTGAGGGTCGCAATGTGCAGCGTCGGGTTGTGGATCTCGACGCCGGCTGGGGGCGCAATGTCGGCGGCCGTGATCGGGCCCGCACCCTGCTTGCGCAGGTACATGACCACGGGCTCGTCTTCCTCCGAGGAGATGACGAGGCCCTTGATGTTGAGGATGATCTCGGTGACGTCTTCCTTGACACCGGGGACCGTCGAGAACTCGTGGAGCACGCCGTCGATGCGGATGCTCGTCACGGCGGCACCGGGGATGCTGGAGAGCAAGGTGCGGCGGAGGCTGTTGCCGAGGGTGTAGCCAAAGCCGGGCTCAAGCGGCTCGATGACGAAGTGGCTGCGGTTATCCGCAATGACCTCTTCGCTGAGGCTGGGACGCTGTGCGATCAGCACTGTTTCTTCTTTCCCGACCGATGCCCGCTATTTGACATCGTTCGATACCGGCCAACGCCGGCGACCACGCGAGCTTCTGTCCACCCGCGCAGGGTTTTGTGGCCAGACCCGGGGGCCGGGCCGCTGACCTTCGGGGGCGGACGGAGGACGAAGTCCCCCGTCCGCTCCCGAAGGTGTCGCGCTAGTTCTTCGAGTAGAGCTCGACGATCAGCTGCTCGGTGAGCTGGCTGTCGATCTGCTCGCGAATCGGAACCTGGTGAATGAGGATCTGCAGCGTGCCGGGCACGACCTGCATCCAGGCCGGGGGCGTGCGCTCGCCGAACGTTTCCCGGGCCAACGCGATCGGGAACGCCTCGACGGATTGCTTGCGCACCGTGACGATGTCGTACTGCTCAACGCGGTAGGACGGGACGTCGACGCGGACACCGTTGACCTCAAAGTGGCCGTGGGTGACGAGCTGACGAGCCTGACGACGCGTGCGGGCGAGCCCGGCGCGATAGATCACGTTGTCGAGCCGCGACTCGAGGATGACGAGCAGGTTGCTACCGGTCTTGCCGGGGCGGGTGGCCGCCTCTTCGTAGTAGCGACGGAACTGCTTCTCCATGACGCCGTAGGTGAAGCGGGCGCGCTGCTTCTCCTGAAGCTGGGTCAGGTACTCCTTCTCCTGGATCCGCCGACGGCCGTGCTGGCCCGGCGGGAAGGGACGAAGCTCGAAGTACTTGTCGCCGCCAACCAGGTCAAGCTTCAGGCGGCGGGACTTCTTGGTAATGGGGCCGGTGTAACGAGCCATGTTCTAGGTTCTCCGTTCTCTCTCGCTCAGACGCGCCGGCGCTTGGGCGGGCGGACACCGTTGTGCGGGCTGGGGGTGACGTCCGAAATGGCGCCCACCTCAAGCCCGGCAGCGGTCAGGGAACGGATGGCCGTTTCGCGACCCGAACCCGGGCCCTTGACGAACACGTCGACCTTCCGCATGCCGTGCTCCATGGCGCGGCGGGCGCAGGCTTCGGCGGCCATCTGCGCGGCATACGGCGTTGACTTGCGCGAGCCCTTGAAGCCGACCTGGCCGGCGGAGGCCCACGAGATGACGGCCCCGCTGGGGTCGGTGATCGAGATGATGGTGTTGTTGAACGTGCTCTTGATGTGGGCCTGACCCACGGCGACGTTCTTCTTGACCTTGCGGCGCACCTTGGCGCCGGTGCGGCTCTTGGGAGGCATTACTTACCAGCCTTCTTCTTACCGGCGACGGTGCGCTTGGGCCCCTTGCGGGTGCGGGCGTTGGTCTTGGTGCGCTGCCCGCGGACGGGCAAGCCGCGGCGGTGCCGCAGACCCTCGTAGGAGCCGATCTCGACCTTGCGGCGGATGTCGGCGGCGATTTCTCGGCGCAGGTCACCTTCGAGTTTGACGTTGCCGTCGAGGTAGTCACGGAGAGCGACTAGTTGTTCATCAACGAGGTCCTTCACGCGCGTGGACGGGTCGATACCCGTCGCAACCAGCGCCTTCTTGGACGTCGTGCGACCCACACCAAAGATGTAGGTCAGGGCGACCTCGACGCGCTTGTCGCGCGGCAGGTCAACTCCAACAAGACGTGCCATGTGGTGGCATTCCTTTGCTGTTCTCCCGGAGGTATCGGCGCAGTGTCTTTCGGGGCGGTTGGTTCACGCGCGTCTAGGTCGGCGCGTGCGCACCCGTCCTCGGCCTCCGGGCCGGGGGTGACGTCCTGGCAATCCAGGGGTCGGGCACTGCGTACTTCATTGAGTTGTCGTCGGCTCGAAGAGCCTGCGGTGGTGCTCGGCCGGTGGCCGCGATCAGCCCTGGCGCTGCTTGTGGCGCAGGTTGTCGCAGATCACCATGACGCGCCCATGACGGCGAATCACCTTGCACTTGTCGCAGATCTTCTTGACGCTCGGCTGAACCTTCATTGCCTGCCGTCTTTTCTCGATCTCCTCCCGGCGCCGCAGGTTGCGGTCCCGGGTCGTACGGGTTAGCGGTAACGGAAAACGATGCGCCCGCGGGTCAGGTCATACGGGCTGAGCTCCACCACGACGCGGTCCTCGGGGAGGATCCGAATGTAGTGCTGGCGCATCTTTCCCGAGATGTGGGCGAGAACCTTGTGACCGTTCGTGAGCTCCACCCGAAACATCGCGTTGGGTAGCGCCTCAACAATCACGCCCTCGACCTCAATGACACCGTCCTTCTTGGCCATATCCTCCGTCGATCCGTTCAGCGGGCACGCCCCGAGATGGGCATGACCATAGGAAATCGGCCACCCGCGCACGCGCACACGTGACCGACGTTTCATCATACGTGACTGCCCGCCTGCGCCGGAAATCGTCCGCCTCAGGACAGGCCTTCGCGACACCCCACCCCACGG
>CAZACX010000041.1:22565-24607 GCA_964483685.1 uncultured Intrasporangiaceae bacterium | reverse complement strand
CCCGCGAGGCGGCCGTCCAGATCCGGATGATCGACGTACCCAAGGCGCCCAAGCCTCGTCCGGAGCGTACTTCGACCAGGGAGGAACGGGATGAGTTGGCGATCTCACGGGTCAGCCGGTCTTCTGGGCTGTGTCGGGATCTCCTAGTTCGTCTGCGCAAGCGGCGGCTGCGCGGCGAGCTCGACAGCGAGGTCTGGGACGACATCACGAGGATGCTCGACCAGTTCATCCCCGGCTACTTGCCCAGGACCCCGCCTGCGCCGCCAACATCGGCGGCCTCGCGTCCCGCCTCGCCGACGATGCTGCCTGATCTCATCCAAGCCATCGACCGCCTTTCGTCCGGGCTCGAGACTGGCCGGATCTACGACCGCGACTTCGCCACGCTCGGCCCGGCTCTGGAGCGACTCGGCAACGCCTGGGTCCGTCGTAGCTCCCGATAGTGCGTGGACCGCGAGCGCGGTTCGGATGTTCACTCACATGCCGAATGTCGGACGCTTGTCGGCATACGCGGATCGTGACACACTGGTACAAGAACCTGTACCAGTAGGAGAGATAATGGCTGTCACCGCAAGCGAGGCACGGAGGAACCTGTTTCCTTTGATCGAGCAGGTCAACGAGGACCGCACTCCGATCGAGATCACCTCCCGCCGAGGCGACGCGGTGCTGATGTCCCGAGCGGACTATGACGCGCTCGAGGAGACAGCCCACCTGTTGCGGGTCCCAGCCAATGCCCGACACCTGCTCGAGAGCTTGCAGCAGGCACAGTCCGGGCAGCGGGACGAGCACGACATGGTGCGATGAGGCTGGTCTTCACACCGAACGGGTGGGCGGACTACACGTACTGGCTGGCCGCTGACCGGCAGATGCTCAAGCGGATCAACCGGCTCATCGATGACGCCCTGCGCGACCCGGTCGCCGGCATCGGCAAGCCGGAGCCGCTGCGACACATGCTGGCCGGGGCATGGTCACGTCGGATCACCGAGGAGCATCGGCTCGTCTACCTCGTCGACGGCGACGACCTGGTCATCCTCCAAGCCCGCTTCCACTACGTCTGACGAGTCGCCCGCTCCTGCCGCGCATTACCTCGCCGGACAGAACTCCAAGGCGCGAGCAACTCGATTCCCTATCTGCATCCGATCCGCCCGAGCGAGCATGTCGGCCGGATCAGCAGGCCTTGCAGGAGGCTGGCGATCTCCTCGGAGTAAGCACGATCCACGTTCGGATCGTGCCAGAGCGGTACACGCTCATGCCGCAGCGCAGATGTTCCCTCAGAGCCAAGTTTGGCCGCCCGAACGGCCATGATGGACTCCGATGATCGGAGGTGACCCTTGACCACACCCGAGTTGCGGATGGCGGCCGACTTCAACGCGAGCCCGCTGTGGACGCTGGAGGGCAACATCCCGACCGAGGACCTGCCCCTCAGCCCCCGGCTGAATGCCGAGCTTCACCGATGGGCCGAGGAGTTCGACGCAACGACCCCGAGGGGCCCGCGGATGAAGCGCGGGGGGTACGTCCCTACGGACTGGACTGAGCGGGGGCAGCGGCTGGCACGCGAGCTACAGGCTGAAGTAGGCAATGCATTCGTGGTCGTCTACGACCCCTGACCTGGTTGGTCAGTGCCCAAATGAAACGTCCGCAACTGCCGCGAAGGGTGAGTTAGCGCGGCCGGCGTCGCTTCCCTCAGGCGATGGACTCGAAGTGCAACCGGAGACCCAGAGCCCGGGACACCTTGAGGACGGTGGCGAAACTGGGGTTGCCGTCGGCCGACAGGGCCTTGTAGAGACCCTCCCGGCTCATCCCGGCACGGCGGGCAAGCTCGCTGACGTTGCCGGAGCGGGCGATGGCCCCCAGTGCCTGGGCGATCAGGACGGGGTCGTCGTCGCCTTCGTCGATCACGGCCTCGAGGTACGCCGCGACGTCGTCGAAGGTGGCCAGGTAGTCGGCAGCGTCGAAGGGGGAGAAGGTCTCACTCTTGTCGCTCATCGGTCTCCTCCTTGGTTCGCTCGCCACTGTTGGGCGATGTCGTGCGCGGCCGCGATGTC
>CAZACX010000041.1:12011-22465 GCA_964483685.1 uncultured Intrasporangiaceae bacterium | reverse complement strand
CTCCTCCTTGGTTCGCTCGCCACTGTTGGGCGATGTCGTGCGCGGCCGCGATGTCGTGCGCGGCCGCGATGTCAGCGCTCTGGGTCGACTTGTCACCGCGGCAGAGCAACAGGATCAGCCGCTCTCCCTCGCGCAGGTAGTAGACCCGGTAGCCCGGTCCGTAGTCGATGCGGAGCTCGGAGATGCCGCCTCCGACTGGTTTGACGTCGCCGGGGTTGCCCGCGGCGAGCCGATTGATCCGGATCAGGACCCGGGCGGCAGCCCGGCGATCCCTCAGTTTGCTTAGCCACCGATCGAACGTCGAAGACCTGACGACGTCGACCATGTGTCAACCATAGTTAACAGATGCTGTTCCGAGCAAGGGCACGAGGAGCCCGCACTAGTGCACGCTTCGTGCACGATTCGGAATGGGCAATCATATTCTCGCAGGTCAGGACATGTATTCGACGGCGCCCCCGGCAGGACTCGAACCTGCGACCTCGGGATTAGAAGGCCCTTGCTCTATCCACTGAGCTACGGGGGCAGCGCGTCCAGCTTAGGTGAGCCCCTCAGCCTTGGGATGATCGTCCGATGAGGGCGTCCGTTCGGATTCGTGAGTTGCGGGTGACCCCGTCATCCAGTGTGCCGGGCCTGCTTGACGCCGCCGAGACGGCCCACGCCGAGCGCCTCGCCGACCCCGGGGGCTACCGCACCTCCCATACCTTGGCTCGGCTCGCCCTTGCCGAGGAACTCGGCGCCGACCCCCGGACGCTGCGTTTTGTCCGTCGCTGCGCCACGTGCGGCGCCCAGGACCACGGGAAGCCGACCCTGCGGCATACTCCTGAGCTCGCCTTTTCGCTGACCTACACCCCGTATGCCGCGATGCTCGCCGTCGCGGACGCGCGGGTCGTCGGGGAGGTCGGAATTGACCTTGAGCAGGTGGCGAAAGCCGACTTCCCTGGCTTCGACCTGGTCGCGCTCGCCGCACCGGAGATCGCCGACCGCGGCGTCGAGGCCACATCCGGGGTGGTGGGCGAGACAGCGGGCCACCGAACGGGCCGCGCCGTGCTGTGGGCCCGGAAGGAGGCCCTGCTCAAGGCCACCGGGTTCGGTCTCGCCGTCAACCCGGCCCACCTCGTCCTGACCGGCGCACACGAGGCTCCGGCCCTCGTGAGCTGGCTAGCGCCGCAGGCGCGGCCTCGGGCCGTGACCCTGCGAGACCTCCACGTCGGCGTTGCCGATCACGTGGCCGCCGTCGCCGTGCTCACCAGCGAACCGATCACCGTGGCCCACGTCCCGCCGCCGCGGTTGCCCGGCAGGCCGTGACACCCTGCTGAGCACAAGGGCCCGGTCGGCGCCGAAGGCGGCTTCCAGGCGCAAACCCGGGTCAGGATGGCGTCGAAGGCTTCCCCACGCGCAACCCGGGTCAGGCGAGTGCCGACGGCAGTCTGCGCAGCGCGAGCTCGGCGAGCAGCAGGGCCGCGTCCGCAACCACGGAGTCGTCGAAGTCGGCACGCGGTGAATGGTTGTCGGGAGCAGTTGCCGGGTCGGCGGCCGCGCACGCCGAGAGAAACACATAAGCCGCCGGCACCCGTTGCGCAACGAAGGCGAAATCCTCGGCCCCCGCCTCCGGTGTCGGCATCGGGACGTACCGTTCAGCGCCGAACACGTCCTCGATCGTCTCCCTGAGGAAGGCGTACTCCGTCTCGTCATTGACCGTCACGGGGTAGCCCATTGTCGGGGCCACCTCGACGGTAAGTCCGTGGGCGGCGGCGATCCCATTCGCCACCTGGGCGATCGCCCCGTGGACCCGATCCCGGTTTGCCGCAGAGAAGGTGCGCACGGTGAGTTCGAGCTCGGCGTCGTCGGGAATGATGTTGTCCTTTGTCCCCGAGCTGATCCGCCCGACCGTCAAGACCATCGGATCCATTGCGTCGAACTGCCGGGTCACCATGAGTTGGAGCGCCAGGACGATCTCGCAGGCAACGGGAACCGGGTCCTTCGCCAGGTGCGGCTGCGACCCGTGCCCACCGGAGCCTCGCACCCGGATGAGGCATTCATCGGCCGCGGCCATAATGGGCCCCGGTCGCCCAAACCAGGTGCCGAGTGGGTGCCCTGCCGAGGCAACATGCAAGGCGTATGCCGCCACCACGGGCGAGCCGGCCACCTCCAGAAGACCCTCGTCGAGCATGATCTGGGCCCCACCCGGACCCTCCTCGCCGGGCTGGAACATGAAGACAACGTCACCGGCCAGTTCGTCGCGACGGTCGGCGAGCAGGCGCACCGCCCCGACGAGTCCGGCGACGTGCAGGTCGTGACCGCATGCGTGCATCGTGCCGACGCCTTCGGAGGCGAAGTCGAGGTCAAGCGCCTCCTGAACCGGCAGGGCATCCATGTCGCCGCGCAGCAGCACGGCCGCACGGGGCCCGGTGATCGGAGCGGTGCCACGCAGGATGGCGACGACGGAGCTGAGGCCGTGGCCAAGATGGATCTCCAGGCCAAGCGGTTCGATTGCGTCGAGGATTCGGCGCTGGGTCCGCGGCAGATCCAGGCCGATCTCCGGGTCCTTGTGGATCGCCCGGCGCAGGGCGATGAGTTCAGCGGCGTGGTCCGTCATCGAGCCGAACTCCCGACGAAGGATCGGCGGGCCGTCGTCAACGCGTCCAGCAGTGTCCGCTCGGTCACCAACGCATGCGAATCAGCGCTTTCTCGGTACATCCGGGCCCGCAGGAGGCCTAACTCCGACGCGGAGTCTTGGAAGGCACGCATCGACGCCAGGCCGGCGGACCCACCGTTGGTGCGGGCCCACATCCGGGCCTCTCGTCGGTGCGGCATGCTGGAAAGCATGCCGACTTCACTCGGGCTAAGCCAGCCGGCGTCGGCATACGGACTGAGGTAGCGACCGATCAGGCGACCTTCTCGGCGGCGCGCCCAGACGACGAGGACGGCGTACCCGACGAAGAGCGGCAGCCCGACGAGCACGTAACCGATCAGGAGGCCGACCCCGCCCGTCACGGCGGAGAGGTTCCACAGACCGTGCGCACCGACCGCGAGAACCCACCCGACGATCGGCGCAAGGATTCGCACGCCACGGGTGCGGGAGGTCGCGGCGAGCCCGATGCCGATGCCGATCATCACGGTGAACATCGGGTGCGCGAAGGGGCTGATGAGGATCCGGCCAATGAAGGTGGCGGCGAGCATCTCCCGCCCACCCTCGCTGTAGGCCTGCCCGAGATATTGGATGTTTTCGGTGAAGGCGAACCCAGCCGCCGCAATGCCCGCGTAGACCATGCCATCGATGAGCCCGTCGAACTCCCGGCGACGAAGCCACCAAATCAGGAGCACGATCACCCCTTTGAGGGACTCCTCGACGACCGGTGCCACGAGAACGGCCGTGGCCGCCAACGCGGACGAGGGGTCCGTACTTGCCCCGAGCACGAGCATGGCCCCGGTGTTGAACACGCCGGCGATGAGGGAGGCGATCAACGCACCCCACAGAAACGTGACGACGAGGTACTTCGTCGGCTCGGCCTCGAACCGGTCGAGCCACATGAAGGCGGGGAGGATCACGCCGAGGGGGATGGCCGCGAGGACGAGCGCGAGGAGCGCGACGACAACCCCGAGCGACGCGTTGAGGTAGGCGGCGAGGGCGAGGGCAGCCAACCCGAAGCCCACGACCATCACCCCCGTCAACAACCAGCCCCGCAACGCGCGCCGCCGACTCGGTCGCCCCGGTGCCGGCTCATAGTCGGGCTCGTATGCCGCCAGCGCTGCAGCGGACGAGGGCAAAGGCATAACCATGAGGCTAGTGCCTGACCCGGCCTACGGTTGGAGGCGCTGACGCGGCCTACGGTTGGAGGCGCCTGACGCGGCCTATGGTTGGAGGCGTGAACTCACTGGTCGGACCCCAAGGGTCAAGTCGCGCCGTCCGTGACCGAATCGTGTGGATCGACTGCGAAATGACAGGGCTGTCCCTCGTCGATGACGCGCTCATCGAGGTAGCCGCGCTGGTCACGGACTTCGAACTCAACCAACTCGGCGACGGCGTCGACGTCATCATTGCGCCACCGGCCGAGACACTTGAGCAGATGAATGCGCTGGTCCGGGACATGCACACCTCGTCCGGCCTGCTTGAGGAACTCGCCGCCGGGGTGACGATGGCCGAAGCGACGGCGATGGTGATGGACTACGTCCGCACCTGGGTTTCGGAACCCCGCAAGGCGCCGCTCGGTGGCAACACCGTCGGCACCGACCGCGGATTCTTGGCGCGCGACATGCCCGAACTCGATGCCTGGCTGCACTATCGGGTTATCGACGTCTCGTCCATCAAAGAACTCGCCCGCCGCTGGTACCCCCGGGCGTACATCAACTCTCCCCCGAAGGCGGGCGGCCACCGGGCATTGGCCGACATCACCGAGTCGATCGCCGAGTTGCGCTACTACCGCGAGGCCATCTTCGTTGGCGCGCCCGGGCCGGATACGTCGACCGCAAAGGCGATCGCGGACCGGCAATCCGCGCACTGAGGACTGCGGTTGGAACGACCCAGTCGTCACGAGTCAGAACTGACTGACCCCGCGCTCGCGGCGCGGGGTCAAGGTGGGGTGAGCGACGGGGCTCGAACCCGCGACATCCTGGACCACAACCAGGTGCTCTACCTGCTGAGCTACGCCCACCATGGTCCCTGGTCCGAGCGAACCGCAGGTCAGGGATTGTGCGCCATCAGGGACTCGAACCCCGAACCCGCTGATTAAGAGTCAGCTGCTCTGCCAATTGAGCTAATGGCGCGCGAGGGAAGACATTAGCACCCCGCCGGGACGCGCCGAAATCGGCCCGCGAACACCGTCCCGCGCAGGGAAGCCATCAGGGTCGGCGGCGTCGCCGGGCGAGGAAGAGACCGGCACCTGCGAGTACGGCGACGGCCGCCGCAAGGCTAGCGAAGACGATCGTCCGGCCCCCTATTCCCTGGGTCGGTCCCCCCGCAATGGGTATGGTCACCGGGGTGATCGTTTCGCCCGCGTCCACGGTGCTCAGGTCCGACGTGCTCGGGTTCGACGTGTTCGAGGCCGTGCCGGCCGGCGTCACGGAGGCGTTCGCCGTCGAGCCCGTCCCGACCCCGGCCGCCCCCTCGGCGATGAGGAACGTGAAGCGGTCGCTGATTGGGTGCCCGTCGGCGCTGGTCACCTTGTAGGTGACCGTGTACGTCCCCGCTGACAGGTCAGGGGCCAGTGGCTGACTGACCACCCGACCTTCCGACGTGGGCTCCCCCGCGACGACCGAGGCGCCTGAGGCGTCCGCGACGCCGACTCGAGACAGGCCGCGCAACACGTTCTCGTTGAAGGTCAACACGACTTCGAGCGGCACCGTGTCCACGGTCGCGCCCGCTGCGGGGCTCGTCGACTCGAGTTGGGAGTGGGCCTGCGCGATCCCCATCCCGCCGAGCAGGCTCACAAGGAGACTCAAGAACGCGCTCGCCACGAGGGTGGCGGTTCGCCAAGGTCGGCGGGGGGTGAGCGCACGACGTCGCGGCGTTGGGGTCACATTGCTCATTGTGACCGACACCGGCGACGTCCCAGACTCGGCCCCCGCCAGAGGCCCCCGCAAGGGCCTCGGCCCCCGCAAAGCCCCTGCCATGGGAGCGGCAGCTTCACAACGGTTCACTGCCCAGGCTCGCCAAGTACACGACCGCCACATTCAAGGCGACTCGTGGGTACTCGGCGGGAACGTGGCACACCCTGTACAGCCCCGTACAGCCAGTCAAAGTGGACCGACACCATGTTCGCGAACAATGGGACGACCGTTTTGGCAACCACCGGCGCTGTTTCGTCGTCCAATGTCTTTACCACTACCTGGAAGGCGTGCGGGCCATGAGCACTGAACCACATGAACGCCGCGTGACTGCGGGCCGCGTCGCAGGAGTCATCATGGTCGCGTTCGGGGCAGCGATCGTGGTAAGCGCGGTGGCGGTCGGTTCGGCGACCGCAGCGGGCAGCACTGGGCCATCGACCACGGTCGTAGATTGCGGTCAGGCCACCACTCTGACGCAGGTCTTCCCTGCTCCTGGGGTGGACCCACTCACCGCGACCGATCAGGAATTGTCCACCAACGGCTACCCACCTCGGCCGACCAACGCTGACGAGTACGCCGTGTGGAAGGCCTACGTCTCGGGCCCGATTACACGGCTCACCCAGTGCGCCGAGATCGGCGGGAGAGGCACCACAGGGAACGTGCCCCTTCCCGTGACCCACTGAGCAAACCAACGTCGGTCAGGAAACCGGCCTGTCCTGACCGGGTTCGCGCAAGGGCCGGAGCCCGTTCGGGGTGGGGGCCGTGAAGGCTCACAAAACTGCGGTGGGTCACAAGACTGCCGTGGGTCACAAGGCTGGACGAAAGGCGCCGCTACGGGCCGCCGGTCACAAATAGAGGCCGGTATGCCCGTCGCGCACGCGCGTCGCCGCAATCGCGTGCAGGTCACGTTCACGGAGCAGGAGGAAGTCCTTGCCCTGCAGCTCAACCTCGGCGCGGTCTTCGGCATCGAAAAGCACCCGATCGCCAACTTCGACTTGGCGCGCATTGGGTCCGGTGGCGACGAGCGTGCCCCACGAGAGCCGTTTGCCTACGCTGGCGGTCGCCGGGATGACGATCCCGCCGCCGGATCGGCGCTCGCCGTCCTCACCCTCGAGGGACACGAGCAACCGGTCGTGCAGCATCTTGATCGGCAGGCCCACCGTGGTTTGGTCCGCGGACGATTCCCTGGGCATGAATCGAGTCAGGCACGGCGGCGTTTGAGCAGCCGGCGGACGACCATCAGCACGACGAACGCCGCCGCCACCGCGGCAAGTCGCTCGGTGCGCAGGTCGCCGGTCGGGGTGGTGGTCGCTGCCGCGAACCGGGCCTTGGCGACCTCGGCCTGGCGTTGGGCGAGCGCCCTGGGCGCAGCTCTGGTCGTTAGCTCGTCGACAGTCGCGGCGAGGCGTTCCCGGCTCGCAGCGATTTGCGCTTGCAGGTCGGCGACCGAGGGGTTGGTGCTCATCGGCAGGGTGCTCCTTCAGTCCAGTCCGAGGTCTCGGCGCAACTTGGCGACATGCCCGGTTGCTTTGACGTTGTACCACGTGTGCGTCAGGACGCCCGCCTCATCAACGACGAACGTCGAACGGATCACACCCTGAATGACCCTCCCGTAGCTCTTCTTCTCGCCAAAAGTGGCCCACTGCGTCATCACCGACTTGTCCGCGTCCGAGAGGAGGGTGATGGTCAGGTGGTCGCGCACCCGGAACTTCGCGAGGCTCGCGGGGGTGTCCGGCGAGATTGCGACCACCTCGAAGCCTTCCGCTTTGAGTCGGTCGAGTGACTCGGTGAAGTCGCAGGCCTGGGTCGTGCAGCCAGGCGTCATCGCCTTCGGGTAGAAGTAGACGATGACCTTGCGACCACGAAGACCCGCAAGGGTCACGATGGCGCCGGAATCGTCGGGCAGGGCGAAGTCGGGCGCCGGGTCACCGGGCGCGAGCTGCTGAGTCATCGTTCCTCCGGATTGTGGGCGCTTATTGCAATCTTGTTGCAATAAGCTGAGTGGGCCTTCGGGCGTCAACCTATCCCAGCGCCCGATTCAGGACGGAGAGCCATGCACGTTCAGGACGGTCTCCTCAACCTGCCAACATCCCTGGGAACCGCCGCCGTCGCCGCGACCGGTGTCGCCATTGCGTTGCGAGTCTCCCGCCGGGAACTCGACGATCGGACCGCGCCGCTCGCGGGACTCGTCGCCGTTTTCGTGTTTGCCGCCCAAATGCTTAATTTCCCCGTTGGGGCCGGGACCTCCGGGCACCTCCTCGGTGGCGCCCTTGCGGCCGTGCTCGTCGGCCCGTTCACCGCCACCTTGTGCCTGAGCGTCGTGCTCCTCGTCCAGGCCCTGCTCTTTGCTGATGGGGGTGTGAGCGCCCTCGGGACGAACGTCACCTTGATGGCCATCGTCGGCGTATGGGCCGGGTGGCTGGCTTTCGTGGCCGCCCGCGCCCTCCTGCCCCGGAACGTGCGGTCGGTTCCCATCGCCGCCGCGGTGGGCGGTTTGGTGTCAGCGCCTGTCGCCGCAGCGGCCTTTGCCGGGCTCTTCGCGCTCGGCGGGACCGTCGCGTTGCCGTTCGAGACTGTCCTCACGGCAATGGTCGGCTGGCATCTGCTCATCGGGATTGGCGAGGCCGTGATCACGGCCCTCATCGTCTCGAGTGTTGTCGCCACCCGCCCGGATCTCGTCCATGGGGCGCGGGCTGTGCTGGCTCGATCTGTGACCGATTCGGTCCCGGCCGCGGCCCTCGTGCCATGAGCCAGCGCGCGTTGTCGGACCGCCGTTTCCTCCTCCTGGGCGTGCTGCTCTCGCTCGTGCTCGCCGGGGTCGTCTCGTTCTATGCCTCGGGCCACCCCGACGGCCTCGAATTTGTCGCCGAACGTCTCGGGTTCGCCCCGACGACCCCGGCAAATGATCCGGCGTCACCGCTGGCCGATTACGCCGTCAAGGGGATCGACAACGAGGGCGTCGCCGGTGGGCTTGCGGGCGTGATCGGCGTCCTCGCCACCGGGGCGATCGCCTTCGCGCTGATGTGGGTGCTACGCCGCCGACCGGCCACCGCAATCCCGGGGGCCACGCAGCCCCACCCCGCTACCGGCCCCACCCTCGCCGGGTGCCAGCCTGCCACCGGGGGCCAGCCTGCCACCGGGGGCCAGCCTGCCAGCGCGGGCCAGCCTGCCACCGCGGGCCAGCCTGCCACCGGGACCCCGGCCGCCGACGAGACGCTCGACTAACGCGATGGCGGCGGGGCACGGCCGTACCCTCCATTTGTCGGGAAACTCGGCGGCACACCGGCTCGCGCCACAGGTGAAGGTTGTGGCGCTCCTGCTGTTCGTCCTCGCAGTGATCTCCACGCCGACCGGCGCGTGGTGGGCGTTTGCGGGGCATGCGACGGTCGTCCTGGCTGCCGCCCGGGTGGCGCACGTCCCCCTGGGGTTTCTCGCCCCGCGTCTCGTCATCGAGGTGCCGTTCGTCGTGTTTGCGCTGGCCACGCCCTTTGTTGCGGCCGGTCCCCGAATGAGCGTCGGCCCGCTCGAACTCTCCGAACCAGGTCTGCTCGCGGCCGCCGGCTTCCTCCTCAAGGGGACCCTCGGCGTGCTCGCGTCGCTGCTGCTCGCCGCCACCACGCAGGCGCGTGACCTCGTCGTCGGCGTCGAACGGCTGCGCCTGCCCCGGGGGTTGGTCGCCATTCTCGGCTTCATGGTGCGCTACATCGATGTCGTCGCCGACGACCTGCGGCGCATGCAGACTGCCCGGGCGGCCCGAGGCTTCACCCCGCGCCACCTTGGCTCGTGGCCGGTCATCGCGGCGGGTGCGGGCGCGCTCTTCATTCGCTCGTTCGAGCGCGGTGAGCGCGTGCATCTCGCCATGCTGTCCCGCGGCTACTCCGGCACGTATGCCGTCGGCGCACCTCGCGTCGTCGGCGCACGCGAGTGGCTGGTCGGGATCGGGCTGCCGCTCACCGCGTGGGCCGTGACCGCGTCCGCGCTCGCGCGGTGGTCCTCGTGAGCGTGCCCGTTCTCGACGTGCGGGCGGTCCGGTTTGCCTACCCCGATGGGCACCGCGCCCTGGATGGCGTCGACCTGCACGTTCATCCCGGCGAGCGGGTGGCGCTCCTCGGCCCCAACGGTGCGGGCAAGACCACCCTCGTCCTCCACCTCAACGGCATCCTGACCCCCCAGTCGGGGTCGGTGACCATTGATGGATTGCCGGTGGAACGTGCGCACCTCGCCGAGATTCGACGCCGGGTCGGGCTTGTCTTTCAGGACCCCGATGACCAGTTGTTCATGCCGACCGTTCGGGCCGACGTCGCCTTCGGACCGACGAACCTCGGGCTACGCGGCGAGGCGCTGGCCGCCCGCGTCGAGTCCGCCCTGCGGCACGTGGGGATGCTCGACTTCCTCGATCGGCCCCCCCATCACCTGTCCTTTGGCCAGCGACGCCGGGTCGCCGTGGCCACCGTGCTCGCGATGGAACCTTCCGTCCTCGTGCTCGACGAACCGTCCTCCAATCTTGACCCGGCCTCGCGCCGCGAACTTGCCGAGATTCTTCAGAGCCTGCCGGTGACCGTCTTGATGGTCACCCACGACCTGCCGTATGCCGCGCAGTTGTGCGAGCGCGCCGTCATCCTCTCGGCCGGCCGCATCGTCGCCGACGCGCCGACCCGTGACGTCCTCGGTGACGCCGCGTTGCTTGCCGCGCACCGCCTCGAACTCCCCTACGGCTTCGCGTTGCCACCACTCCGCTGACCTGCGCGCGTCCCCGCCCCATTCTGCTGACCTGCGCGCGTCCCCGCCCCATTCAGCTGACCTGCGCGCGTCCCCGCACCAACGGCTGTACCAGCTCGGCACGCCCCCAGAGCGATACCAGCTCGGCACGGCCCAAGGGGGTCCCGTGGCGCCATGGACCGGAAACCGAT
>CAZACX010000041.1:0-11911 GCA_964483685.1 uncultured Intrasporangiaceae bacterium | reverse complement strand
TACCAGCTCGGCACGGCCCAAGGGGGTCCCGTGGCGCCATGGACCGGAAACCGATCGCCTCATCCCTGCGACCGGCATACAGTTGGGGCCGCGCGCGAGTGGCGGAATTGGTAGACGCGCCAGATTTAGGTTCTGGTGCCTTCGGGTGTGCGGGTTCGAGTCCCGCCTTGCGCACGAGTCCCGTCGACACCGGGCCCTTCCCGATGGGCAGGCTGCGCGATGGGCAGGCGGAGCGCTGGGCAAGGCCCCTGGGCTGGCGCACCACCGGGCCGACCGCCATTAGGCAGGCGGCCCATTGGCGAGACCCGCCCAGGGCCTACGTCAAGGGCCTACGTCAACGGGCGAGCGGGCCAAGCTCCGCGGAATGCGTGCGCAAGAGGTCGGCCATCGCCCGGAACGCGTTGCCCCGGTGTGAGATCGCGTTCTTCTGCGCATCGGTGAACTCCGCGAGGGTACGACCACCGTGATCGGCCGCGGGCCGGAAGATCGGGTCGTACCCAAAACCGTTGGTGCCCCGCGGCGCGAACTCTAGGCGTCCCTCGACGCGGCCCTCCGTCGCCGCAACCGACCCGCCCGGCAACGCGAGGACCGCCGCGCAAACGAAAGCGGCTGCGCGGTGCTCTTCGCCGACATCGGCCAACTGTTCCAGCAGCAGCGTCACGTTTTCCCGATCGATCTCCGCCCTCGCGGCCGCCACCCCAGCACGCTTGCCCGACCAGCGGGCGCTGAAGACGCCGGGGGCGCCACCGAGGACCGCGACGGCAAGCCCGGAGTCATCCGCGAGCGCAGGCAGGCCCGTGGCCGCGGCGACGGCGACCGCCTTAAGGCGGGCGTTTCCCACGAACGTCACCTCGGTCTCGGGGACATCGGCGACGCCAGCGAACTCGCTGACGCCGACGATCTCCACGTCAAGGTCGCGGCAGACCTCGGCGAGTATTTGGCGCAACTCGTGGACCTTATGGTCGTTGCGCGTCGCGAGCACTATCCGCCGAGTCACCGCGTTACCTCCACGAGCGACGCCGACAAAGACGATGTGCCCGCCGACAGGACCGGACGCAGGAACGCAGCCGCCGTGACGTCCGAGAACCTCGACGTGCTCACGCCTCGCGCTCCCGCGCCGGGGCCGCAAGGGCCGCGGACTGGGCCGCGGTCAGGGACGCGCAGCCTGCGACGGCAAGGTCGAGCAGCCGGTTGAGGAGGTCGCGGTCAAACGGCTCGCCCTCGGCGGTGCCCTGCACCTCGACGAACCGGCCGTCCCCGGTCATGACCACGTTCATGTCGGTCTCCGCACCCGAATCCTCGGGATAGTCGAGGTCGAGGACCGGGATGCCTGCGCAGACGCCCACACTCACCGCGGCGATCGACCCGGTCAACGGATTCGCCGACGCCGGGAGGAACCCCTTCGCCTTCGCGTCGGCAATCGCGTCGACGAGGGCAACATAGGCGCCGGTGATCGACGCGGTCCGGGTGCCGCCATCGGCCTGCAACACATCACAGTCGAGGACGATGGTGTTCTCCCCCAACGCCTTCGTGTCGATGATCGCACGCAACGAGCGGCCGACGAGCCGGGAGATCTCGTGGGTCCGGCCGCCGACGCGGCCCTTGCGCGACTCGCGGTCCGAGCGCGTGTTCGTGGCTCGTGGCAGCATCTCGTACTCCGCGGTGACCCATCCCGAACCTTTCCCCTTGAGCCAGCGGGGCACGCCCGGGGTGAAGGATGCGGCACAGAGCACCCGGGTGCGGCCGAACTCGACGAGCACGCTGCCTTCCGCGTGATCGAGCCAGTTGCGGGTTATCCGCACCTCACGGAGTTGGTCGTCGGCGCGGCCGTCATGTCGGGTCATGGTGGGCAAGGCTACCGAGCGCCGATGTCGCTATCCCGCCGAGGGCTGGCGCCGCGAGTCCCCCCACAGGTCATACGTGGCGTCGGGAACCGCGAGTTCCACGACCCCCGGCCAGACCTCGGCCGCCTGCGCGCGGCATACCTCGGGGTCGTTCCAACTCGGCAGATGAGTGAGCATCAGGCGGTCGGCGCCCGCAGCGACGGCAACCTCAGCGGCCCGGCGGCCGGTCAAGTGAACCCCCCGCGGCAGGTCCCGGCCCTCGACGAACGCGCTGTCGACGAGGAAAAGATCGGCGTCGCGGGCCAGGTCCACGAGCGCGGGGCAGTCGTCAGTGTCGCCGCTATAGGCGACGACGGCGCCGTCCCCCTCGACCCGGAAGCCATACGCCTCGATCGGATGGTTGACGCGACGGGCCGTGATCCGAAGCGGCCCCACCTCGGCGACAAAGCCGTCCGCGAGCTCCCGGAAGTCGAACTGCCGCCCCAACCGACGTTCGTCAAGCCCCTCGTATGCCGCGGCGAGACGCGCGCTCGAGCCTTGCGGCCCGTAGACCGGGAGTCGCTCGGCGGGGCTGCCACCGGGGTGGTATCGGCGGTGGACGTACAGGCCGGTGACGTCGATGCAATGGTCGGGGTGGAGATGGGTGAGGAAGAGCGCGTCGAGAGAGTGCGGGTCGAGATGGCGCTGCAAGGCCCCCAGGGCGCCGCTACCGAGGTCGAGCAGCACGTGGTAACTGCGGCCGCTCGCCTCAGCGGAAATGAGGTAACTCGAGGCCGGGGAGGCCGGTCCCGCGAACGAGCCCGAGCAACCAATGACGGTCACTCTCATCGCCGTGCCTTCCTAACCGAGGTTGCCAAACACGTCGTCCACTTCCGGACCCAAGAACCTCCGAGCGAGGCGGCGAAACTCCACCGGATCACCCGTGGTCGAGAAACCATGCGTCGGCGCTGGGAGCCCATCTCGGCGCAGCGCGTCGGCATCGGCCAAAACCCTATAGACGTCCTTGGCCGTCTCCTCGGCGGAGGAGACCAGTGTCACCAAGTCGCCCATCACATAGGAGATGACACCGGTGAGCAACGGGTAATGCGTGCAGCCAAGGACGAGCGTGTCGATCCCGTGCTCCACCAACGGATCGAGGTAGTCGTGGGCCACGCCGAACAGCTCGCTTCCCCCGGTGATGCCAGACTCGACGAACTCGACGAACCGGGGGCAGGGTTGGCTCGTCACCTCGATGTCCGGGGCCGCGGCGAAGGCGTCGAGGTAGGCCCCCGAGGTGTGCGTTCCCAATGTCGAGATCACCCCGACTCGACGGTTACGGGTGGCCGCCGCAGCCCGCCGCACGGCCGGGCGGATCACCTCGACGGTGGGGATGTCGTAGCGTTCGCGGGCGTCATGGAGCACGGCTGCGGAGGCGGTGTTGCACGCAATGACGAGGATCTTGACGCCGTGATCGACGAGCCGGTCGAGGCATTCGAGCGCGAACTGGCGCGTCTGCGCAATCGGACGCGGCCCGTAGGGGGCTCGGGCGGTGTCGCCGAGATAGGCGATCGACTCGGCGGGGAGCTGGTCGAGGACGGCGCGGGCGACAGTCAAGCCCCCATAGCCGGAATCGAAAATCCCGATCGGTGCATCCGCCACGTCAAGAGAGCCTAAGTCAGCGCCCGGTCCGGGGCAGCATCGCCGTCGCGAGAGTCTCTTGCAGCCACGTGAGGAAGTCGTAGAGCACGATTGCGGCGCCGGCCGGGTCGTCCTCATCGAGGGTCGCCAGTACCTCGTCGAGTCGTTGGGCGTCGGCGTCCGCGCGCAGCCCGAGCCGATCGCCGAGCACGAGCCGGACATCGGTGAGGGCGACAAGGACGGCGAGGGCCGTCTGCTCGGTCAGCTCGACGCGGTCGTCGACGGCGCCGTCGAGAGCGTCGATAGCCGTCTGCAAATTGGTCGCTTTGCGTTCTCGCAGAGTGGCTTCGGTGAGGCGGCGGAACTCGGACGCGGCGTGTTCGTCCACCCGGTTGCCACTGGGGAAGAGCCGATCGAGGGCAGGGTCGCGGCGCTCGCCACCGAATCCGCGTCCCCCTAACCCGTCGTCGGCGTCGGCGTCCCGCGCCGGTCCGCCGAAGTCGACGCCGAGTCCGGCGACGATAGCGTCGAACTCATCCGTGGGGGCAGCCGCGACGGCGACTGGGCCGCCGATGAGGTCGAGGACTTCCCGCATGACCCCGGCGACGATGCGGCGCTCCGCGGCGTCGAGGCGGGCCGCGAACCGCAACCCAGGGCCTCGGCCGCGACGGTGGAAGGCGCGCGCCACCTACTCGTCCCTCTGAAACGTCGCCCAGAGGCCGTAGCCCTGCATCGCCTCCGTGTCGATCTCCATCTTTTCCCGTGGGCCCGTCGAGACGACAGCCCGGCCCTTGACGTGGACGTCGAGCATGAGCCGCTCGGCCTTCGCCCGCGAGTAGCCGAAGTAGCTCTGGAAGACGTAGGTGACGTACGACATCAGGTTGACCGGGTCGTTCCACACGAGGGTGATCCACGGCCGCGCCAGGTCCGTGTCGGCCTCGGAGGCGGTTCGTTGCTCCGAGACCGGGGCTATCGACATACGGCGAGCCTAAGGCCGCCCACCCGCGGGGGCGGACTCATCGCGATGCCAACTGAGCAGGTAGAGCCCGTCGTCGACCGCGAGCGCGCCCTCACCGAGTTCCAGGGGACGAAACGTGTCCACCATGACGGCGAGTTCATCGAAGGAGTCCCGACCGATCGAGCGCTCGTAGGCTCCTGGCTGCGGCCCGTGCGCGTGCCCGCCCGGGTGCAGCGAGATCGATCCGTTGCCGATGCCCGAACCCTTGCGGGCTTCGTAGTCCCCGTCGACGTAGAACATCACCTCGTCGCTATCGACATTGGAGTGGTAGTAGGGGACCGGGATCGCGAGCGGGTGATAGTCGACTTTGCGCGGCACGAAGTTGCAGAGGACGACATTGGCGGCCTCAAAGACCTGGTGGGCCGGTGGCGGCTGGTGAATCCGCCCCGTGATTGGCTCGTAGTCGGCGATGTTGAAGGCGTAGGGATAGAGACAGCCGTCCCAGCCGACGACATCGAGGACGTGGAAGGGGTGGGCGTGAATCGTCCCGGCGATTCCCCCCGGCCGTGGGCCGCGATGTTTGACGTACACCTCGATTTCGTCGTTCCGGCTCGCACCAATGTCTTCGGCGAGGAGCGGGCCGCGCGGGGTGCGCAGATCACGTTCGCAATAGGGCGCGTGCTCAAGGAGCTGGCCAAAGCGAGAGCGGAAGCGTTGCGGGGGCGCCACGTGAGAGCTGAATTCGAGACAAAGCACCCGCAGGGATTCCCCGTCCCGATCATCTGCGGGCGCCGTCGGGACCCATCTGTGCGTTGTCGCCCGCGGGAGGACCACGTAGTCCCCGCGGCCGACGTCCAGGGCACCGAACACGGTCTCGACTCGCGCGGAGCCACGCTCGACATAGAGACACTCGTCGCCAATTGCGTTGCGGTACCACGGACTTGGCGCCTGCGCGACGACATAGGAGATCCGCACGTCTGCATTCCCGAGGACGAGTCGCCGGTGTCGCACGACGTCGACCTCGCTCGCCTCGGTCAAACTCGCGTCGGCCAAACTCGCGTGGCCGGCCCTCGCGTCGCCGCCAAACAGGGCATGGAGCCGCAGGTGCAGGGGCCGCAGCGGGTGGTTGGCGGTGAGGGTCTGATCGGGCAATTCCCACTCCCGGGCGCCGGTGATACGACTCGGCAACTCCCGGTGATAGAGCAGCGACGAATCCGAGGAGAACCCCTCCTCCCCCATCAGCTCCTCGAAGTACAGTCGACCCTGCTCATCGCGGTGCTGGGTATGCCGCTTCGGCGGGATCGCGCCCACGCGCTGGTAGTGCGCCATCGCCACCTCCGAGGTCGTGGTCGATCGAGGGAACAACGTCTCGTGGTCAACCTCGAGAACAGCGTCGCGGTCGATCAAGGGAAGCGCTGCGGGCCGTACTGCTGAGTTAGCCTGCCCGGTATGTCTACCACGGGCGGCTCGCCGCTCCCCCGGGCATTGTTCACGGGCCTGATCGATGACGCCGCAGTCTTCCCGCCGGGCAACGCCAGCATCGCTGACGCCCTCACCGCCCACGCCCATCACCGACGCCAGTGGTATGCCGCGTTCGTCGGGCCGCTGCTGCTGCCGGCAGCGGAACTGGCCGAGGCGACCGAGGTGATGGCCCTGCGGGAGGTGCGCCCGCCCGAGTCGAGCGCCCTGCGGGAGGTGCGCCCGCCCGAGTCGAGCGCCCTGCGGGAGGGGCACCCAAGCGAGGCGACCGAGGCGACCGTGCTGCGGGAGGGGCGCCCGTCCCACGCGGCCGAGCATCTGGAGATTGTCGTCGTCGCGCGCCCAGGGGTCGCCATGGAGGTCGTTCGTGCGGCAACGGACTTGGCGCAGGCCACGGCGGGAATAGTGTTGCGGGCCACCGAGATCGGCTGGCAACCACGGTGGCGCGAGGCAGCCCTGGACACCCCCGTTCTTGTGCTGGAACTGCCCCGGGGTGAGGTGGCGACCGTCGTCGCCGACATCGCCACTGGCGCTGCGGGTCAGCGGGCGATCGGGAAGTTTCGCACCGGCGCGACGCCGACATGGCCCTGGCCGGACGCGGCGGAGTTGGCCCACGTGCTCGGCACCGCCGCGCGGGCGGATCTGCCGCTCAAGCTGACCGGCGGACTGCACCACCTCGTGCGCGGCACCTACGCCGACCAGGAAAACCACGGACTGCTCAACGTCCTGCTCGCCGCGCACCTCGCCCAAAATGCCGCGCCGCTCGCCCAGCTGATTGACGTCCTTGAGGAGCGCGATTCCGTCACGCTGTCCGACCACCTCGCTGCCTTGCGACCCGCCCAGGTGCGCCGAACGCGCGGCTTGATCCCGGCATACGGCTGTTGCACGGTCACCGACCCGATCGCGGAACTGACCGCGTCCCACCTCCTGGAAGGACCGTTGCCGTGACCTGGTGGCGAGCGCTGAACCATGACGAACCATTCGGCCTGCACAACTTGCCGTATGGAGCCTTTCGCGCCGCCGGTGCCCCGGCCAGGGTCGGGGTGCGCGTGCGAGACCAGGTCCTCGACCTGGCCGCACTCGCCGGGCACGGCGGGCCCCCGCAGACCCAAGCGTGGGCGCGGGCGTGGGCAACGCCGACGCTCAACGCGTTCCTCGACCTCGGACCTGGGGCGTGGGCGGACGCGCGGGCCTGGCTGGTGGAGGTGCTTGCTGACCCCAGCCGGGCGGCCCAGGTTGGGCCAGCTTTTCGACCACTGAGCGACGTGACGATGGTGTTGCCGATTGCCGTCGCGGATTACGTCGACTTCTATGCGAGCGAGCACCACGCGACCAACGTCGGGCGCATGTTTCGTCCCGACCAGGCACCGCTGACGCCCAACTGGAAGCACCTGCCGATTGGGTATCACGGCCGGTCGGGGACCGTCGTCGTTGGCGGGACCGACATCGTGCGACCCAACGGGCAACGCAAGGGTCCAGCTGACCCGACACCGGTCTTTGGACCGTCCCAGCGACTCGACATCGAGGCGGAACTCGGGTTCGTCGTCGGCGGCAATTCCCTTATCGGGCAAGCCATTCCACTCGACGAATCGTGGGATCACCTCTTTGGCGTCACCCTCCTCAACGATTGGAGCGCCCGGGATATCCAGGCCTGGGAGTACGTCCCGCTTGGGCCCTTCCTCGGCAAGAGCTTTGCCACCTCGATCTCCCCGTGGGTCGTGCCGATGGCGGCGTTGACCACCGCCCGAGTCCCCCTTCCGGGCCAGCACCCGGCCCCGCTGCCCTACCTCGCCGGGGGCGCGGCATACGGCCTGGATATCGACGTCGAGGTGGAGTGGAACGGCAGCGTTGTTTCGCGGCCGCAGTACCGCTCGATGTACTGGTCGCCCGCGCAGATGCTTACCCACCTGAGCGTCAACGGCGCGAGCACCCGCAGCGGCGACCTTTTGGGATCCGGCACGATCTCCGGGCCGGAACCTGAGCGTCGTGGCAGCTTCCTCGAACTCTCCTGGAACGGAACCGAGTCGATCACCCTGCGCGATGGTCGGACGCGGACCTTCCTCGAGGACGGGGACACCGTGACGTTGCGCGCGCAGGCCCCCGGACCCGACGGGCGCGTCGTCGGGTTCGGGGCCTGCACGGGCACGATCCGGCCAGCCGCTAGGGCTTGACTCGCGATTGCCGCTTGGCCAGCGACTACGGCTGGGCCAGCGACTAGGGCTTGACTAGCGGCTAGGGCTTGACCAGCATGATCGTCTTTTCAACCACTGGCGTTTCGGTGCACTCGAGCGTGCCACAGGCCAGGCCGATGGCGAGGGAGGCCGCTTTGCCGGGGGCGTAGTAGCCGTTGGAGCTCGATACCCTGGCCTTCCAGTTGCGCCAGACCCCGTCGCAGGTCAGCTCCGGTGTATAGATTTCGCCGGAGATCTTGACCCGCTTCCACCGTTGGACGAGCGACCCCAGCACGGCATGGTCGTATGCCGAGTTCGTGCACTTGTATCGGCCACCCACCACGGCGTCCCCGTTGCGCAAGGCAACCCCGGTGTCCCGGACCGTGAGCTTCATCGTCGGCGCCGGCGGAGCGAAATCGAAGCTCGCCTTGAGCGAGCCCCCGACCTGCGCCGTGTCCGAGAACGCGGCAATGTAGTACTTGGCACCAGGCTCACCCTTGGCAGCGGACAGTGTTGGCCCGCACCCGACCAACTCACCGTCCGTGCCCGGGTCGCCACGGACGATCAAGAAGCCGCCGGTGAAGTCCGACTCGGACATGTCCGCGGAGATTCCCTTCCCAGAGGTGTCGGTGTACTTGAACCACACCGACCCGTTGGTGAACGGGGCCCCGCACATTTCGTTGTACTTCGCGTCGACGGCGTCAGTTGTTGCTTTCGCCGTGGACTGGGTGAGGGTCTTGGGGAGGGCGTAGAGGTTGGTGGCCCCCTGGTAGGTGTCGTTGGCCGGCGCGGCAGCGGCGGCCAACGACCCGGCAGCCAGTGCCCCAGCAGACGCCGGCGCAGCAAGTGCGCCCGACGCACCCAGAAGTAGGGCGGTCGGGGCAGCGAGAAGTGCAGCGATGGAACGGGATGTGGCCATGAGCGATTCCTCCTGTGCCGGGGGCCGAAACACCCGGTGCGGCCGGTCCCCCCGCCCAACGTACGCCGGGCGGCGGCCAGGAGGTCCTCTCGAACCCCGGGAAATGAGGAGGCGGATCCTGGCCGCCCCGACCGGCCACGGTCACGGACCCTGGCCGCACCGAGCGCTATCGGCGCGGCTGCTTGCCGCGCACGACGTTGGTCCCCGCGATCTTGTCGTGGAGCGCTTGACGCTTCGGGTCCCAGATGGGCCAGAGCACATCCGCCAGACCGAGAATCGCCCCAAGTGTCCCGAAGGCGCTCGAGATCAAACCAAGCACGGTTGTGACGATGGAGAGGGCATAGCGTCGCACCGCGACGACCAGCGGCAACGGTCCTGGGCGCTCACGTTCGCGAACGCTGATCCCCATCGCCATCTTGCCCGGCGTTGCCCCGATCTTGGTCCAGAACCCGACGGTGTAGACCAGCCCAACGAGGAAACTGATCAACGAAAAGATGAGAAAGTCGGTCCCGGTTAGGTAGTCCGTCAGGGACGTCTCCATCGTCGACATGGCGTCCGCGTTACCCGACGAGATGGCCTCGCCGACGCTATCGATCCACGGTTTCACGGCGCGGTACAGGAAATAGCCACCCAACACGAACGAGAGCAACCCCTGGATGAGGCCGTCAATGAGGTAGGCGCCAACGCGTTGCCAGTAACCCGCCAAAGGGACACCGTCGGGGGTTGTCGGCCCTTGGTTCTGCGTCCAAGGCTGCGGCGCGGTCCACTGCTGGTTCCCCCAAGGACCCGGCTGCTGGCCCTGCGGTCCAGGCGGGCCCCCGGTCGGGGTGCGCCAGCCGTAAGGGTCATTTGGCGCGCCGCCGGGCCCGGCGCCCGGCGCGGTTCCGTACCCGCCTGGGGTGGTCCCGTACCCGCTCGGGGCCGCTCCCGGCATACCTGCTGGGTTTCCGAACCCGGATTGTGCTGCCGCAGCCGATCCGGGAGGGGCGGGATCACGGGTTCGGCGCGGGGTCACGTGTGCGGTCCACACGACTCCGTCGAAGTAGCGCAATTGCTCGGGATGGTCCGGGTCGTCGTACCAACCGGCCGCAGTGGGAGTGGTCACACCAGGATCCTCCCATGGCCCTTATCATCGGCCCATGATCGAGCAGCGTCGCATCCTCGCCACCGCCATCCCCGGACCCAAGTCGCAGGCCCTTGCGGCGCGCAAGTCGGCCGCCGTCTCAGCAGGCGTCGGGACAGGGCTACCTGCGTATATCGAATCCGGGGCCGGCGGGATCTTGCGCGATGTCGACGGCAACCAGCTCATCGACTTCGGTTCGGGCATCGCCGTGACCACCGTCGGCAATGGGCACCCGCGCATCATTGAGGCGGTTGCCCGGCAGATGGCCGACTTCACCCACACCTGCTTCATGGTTACGCCGTATGAGGAGTACCTTGCGGTCGCGGAGAAGCTCAACGAGCTCACCCCGGGCGATCACGAGAAGCGGTCGGCCCTGTTCAGCTCCGGCGCCGAAACGGTCGAGAACGCAATCAAGGTGGCCCGCCTGTTCACCGGCCGCCAGGCTGTCGTCGCCTTCGACCACGGCTATCACGGCCGCACCAACCTGACGCTCGGCCTGACCTCCAAGAACATGCCGTACAAGCACCGTTTCGGTCCGTTCGCCGGGGAGCTCTATCGCGTGCCGATGGCCTACCCCTACCGGTGGCCGACCGGGCCCGAGAACTGCCTCGAGGAGGCGTTCGCGCAGTTCACGTCGCACCTCCACGCGCAGATCGGCGAGGAGAACACCGCCGCCGTCATCATCGAGCCCATCCAGGGCGAGGGCGGGTTCATTGCGCCACCGAAGGGCTTCCTGACGCAGGTTGCCGAGTTCTGCCGCGAGCACGGCATCCTGTTCATCGCCGATGAGGTCCAATCCGGCTTCTGCCGCACGGGCGACTGGTTCGCATGCGACCACGAGGGCGTCGTGCCCGATCTCGTGACAACTGCGAAAGGCATTGCCGCCGGTATGCCGCTCGCGGGCCTCACCGGCCGCGCGGACATCATGGACGCGGTCCACCCCGGGGGGCTCGGGGGCACCTATGGCGGGAACCCCGTCGCGTGCGCCGCGGCCCTTGCCTCCATCGAGGTGATGGCCGACGAAGACTTGTGTGGTCGGGCTCGAGAGATCGAGGCCCTCGTCGTGCCGAGGTTGACGAAGCTCGCCGAGCGCACCGGCGTCATCGGAGAGGTTCGCGGGCGTGGCGCGATGCTGGCGGTGGAGATCGTCTCGGACCTCGCGGCCAAGACCCCGGATGCCGCGCTGACGGCTGCCGTCAACAAGGCTTGCCACGCCCAGGGTCTCGTGACGTTGACGTGTGGCACGTACGGCAACGTGTTCCGGTTCTTGCCGCCGCTGTCGATCGGTGATGACCTGCTCAACGAGGGACTCGACATCCTCGATGATGCCTTCGACTCCGCCACGCGTGGAAGCTCCCGGCCTGTTTAGGCGAGTCTCGTCGAAACCCGCGGTGCCTCATTGTCAAGTGCCCGCGTGGGTGGGGTCGTGCCTCATAAGTAGGGGCCCGCGTGTGGGTTCATGCGGTGCGGCGGGTGCGGACGCCGCGGCTGGTGTCGGGTAGGGGTTTGACGAGGCTGTCGGCGAGGTCTTCGGTCTGGCGTTTGGCCAGTCCGGTGAGTTTGTTCTGGATGCGTTGGATGTCGCGGGCGAGCTCGGCGGGGTTGATCGCGGCGCGGCGGGCCTGGAGTTGGGCGGCTTGCGCGGGTGAGAGCGTCTTGGTGGCCAGCAGCCGGTCCAGCGGGGTGCGCGGGTTGTCGTAGATGCGGCGGCGTTTCCCGGTGGCGGTGGTGGCCCAGCCGATCATTTCGTGGTTGATGAACTCGGACCCGTTGTCGCAGTCCAGGCCGGCGACCTCGAAC
>CAZACX010000040.1:0-24665 GCA_964483685.1 uncultured Intrasporangiaceae bacterium | reverse complement strand
TCATCCTTCGGGCGATCGCAGGAAGGTCGCGATCAGCGCCGAATGGGCCAGGCGCTGATCGCGACTGCGAACGCATGGATGCGCGGGCCGCCGGAGGACATTCGCTGACTACGGCTGGCCCGATGGTCGGGCCTGTTGGTATTCCCGGTAGCGCTGGGACATGCGGTGGGCGATTTCTCGGTCGCGTTCGGTGGCGGCGTGTTGGTAGCGCATGGCGGCGGCGGGTGTGGTGTGGCCGAGGCGGTGCATCAGCTCGGCGAGGGTGGCGCCGGACTGGGCGGCCAGGACGGCGCCGGTGTGGCGCAGGTCGTGGAAGCGCAGGTCTGGCCGGCCGGCGGCGTCGCGGGCGGGGTAGTACCAGCGGCCGATGGCCGAGGCGCGTAGGTGCTCTCCGCGTGAGGATGGGAACAGCAGCCCGTTGGCGCCTTTCTGGGTGTGGTGTCGCAGGTGGTCGCGCACGAGGGGGATCAGGTGTTCGGGGATGGCGACGTCGCGTTTGCCGGCTTCGGTCTTGGGGTCCTTGACCACGACATTCCCGGCACGAACGCGACTCCCCGTCGCACCTTGATCGTCCAGCTGGTGGTGTCCACGTCGCTGCGGCGTAGCTCGGACAGCTCGCCCTTGCGCAGGGCGCACCAGGCGGCCAGCAGCACCATCAGCCGGTACTGGTCCGGGACCCGAAGGTCCGCTTTCGTGCCATCGTCGCCCCCCGGTTTCGTGCCAGATTTCGTGCCAGATCAAGCCCGTTTGTGCCAGATCCAAGAGTCCTCATGGCGCGAGTGGATTTGTAACTACGCAGTTCACGTGCTGTGTGCAGGGTGGAGGAGCGGGTCGGGGTCCCTGTTCGAATCGTTCACCTGCCACCCGTGCGAAGAGCCCCTTGACCTGCGAAAATGCAGGTGGGGGGCTCTTCTTCACCCACCACCGGACCTTCGAGTCCTAGGCCCACTCCTTCTGGCCCCCCGGCTGGCGGCGGCCGGACCCCGCTCGCAGGAACCTGCCGCGCGCTGGCGGATGCCGCGGGCCTCACCGCACGTGCCCCAAGCGTCTACGGTGACGGCTCCGGTGTCGACCCCGACGAGGAACTGACCTTCGACCCTGACGCACTCGCCGTGCTGCTGGGTTGGTTCAAGCGTGGCGACGCGGCTCTGCGGGCGTTTGCGCCCGACGCGGAGCGGGTGCTTTGGCCCGAGCACTTTGACGTCGGGTACGCCCTCGACGAGGTCAATTACGGGGTGTCACCCGGAGACGACGGGCATGGTGCGCCGTACGCCTACGTCGGTCCATGGACGCAACGTGCGGGCGCCTTCTGGAACGCCTCGTTCGGCGCAGCACGCCCCGCAGCCGACCTGCCGGTCGTCGACGCGGTCGTTGCATTCTTCGAGGACGGACGCGCGGCAGCCGCCGGGTCTCTTCTCGAGTGACCTCGTCCGCACGCGCATTGCCTCGACGGGGTCAGGTCGTTCTGGGCCGAACGCTGGCCCGCGTCAGCCTCGGCGAGATGGCGGTCTTCGGCGGGCACGTGGTCGGCGCCGAAACGTCGTCGGCATAATGTTCGTCGTGGTTAGTTGCCTACGGCACGAACGTCCGGTCCGCTGATGGCGACACCTCGAGGCGGCCCCCTTGCCGGAATCCGGGTTGTCGAGCTTGCCGGAATCGGGCCAGGGCCGTTCGCGGCGCTTCTCCTGGCCGAGCTCGGCGCGGACATCGTGCGCATCGACCGCCCGGGCGGCAACACCCCCCTCAACGTGTCCTACGGCCTTGGCCGCTCCCGCCCCAGCGTGGCCGTCAACCTCAAGCACCCCGACGGCGTCGCGACCGTTCTGCGCCTGATCGAGGGCGCCGACATCCTCATCGAGGGCTACCGGCCGGGAGTCACCGAGCGCCTCGGGCTCGGCCCGCAAGAGTGCCTTGCCCGCAACCCCCGCCTCATCTACGGGCGCATGACGGGGTGGGGCCAAAGCGGTCCCCTCGCCCACACGGTCGGCCATGACATCACGTATGCCGCGATCACTGGCGCCCTGCACATGGTCGGGACCGCGCAGAAGCCGATCCCGCCGGGCAACCTCCTCGCCGACTTCGGCGGTGGCACGTTCTATCTCGTGATCGGCCTCCTCGCCGCGCTGCACGCGCGCGAGCAGACCGGCCGCGGCCAGGTCGTCGACGCGGCGATGGTCGACGGCGCGGCCTCACTGATGACGCTGTTCTATGGCATGCACGCCACCGGCCTGTGGCGCGATGAGCGTGAAGTCAATCTGCTCGACGGCGGGGCCCCGTTCTACGACACCTACGCGTGCGCCGACGGCAAGTTCGTCGCCGTGGGCGCCCTCGAACCACCGTTCTATGCCGCGCTTCTCGCCGGCCTCGGGTTGACGTTCGACACGGCCCAGTACGACCCGGACAGCTACCCGGCCCAGCGTGCGGCTTTCACCGCGGCATTCGCCACCCGAACCCGCGACGAATGGGTGGCCCACTTCGCCGACACCGACGCGTGCGTCGCCCCCGTCCTCAGCCTCACCGAGGCCCCCCACCACCCACACCTGGTGGCCCGGGGCGTATTCGCCGAGGTGGACGGACACCCGGCGCCCCGCATCGCCCCACGGTTCTCCGACACCCCGGCCGTCGAGCCGACGCCGGACGCGGGGAACGGAGCCGGCACGACGGCATACCTGCTCGCGCACGGTTTCACCGCCGATGATGTGGCCGCGCTGCGGGCCAGCGGCGCCATCGCCCAAACCTGACCCAGCGCCGCACAGATTCCGTCGCCGCCTCCGGGCTGCATGGGCGCGCCCGCTAGGCAATGCTGTGCGGATGACGCCGTCGGAGGAGTTCGCCACGACCACGGC
This sequence comes from uncultured Intrasporangiaceae bacterium, assembly GCA_964483685.1. Taxonomy (GTDB): domain Bacteria; phylum Actinomycetota; class Actinomycetes; order Actinomycetales; family Dermatophilaceae; genus Nostocoides_A. The sequence goes on along the minus strand of CAZACX010000040.1, from coordinate 21,819 downwards.
CCTCGCCGAGCGCCTCGCGAGCACGGGGTACGTCAGCGACGATGGGTTGGCGACGGTCGCCTGGCTTGCGCTTCGGTTGGCGCGACCATTGCTTCTCGAAGGCGAGCCGGGCACGGGCAAGACCGCGCTCGCCGAAGCGTTGGCGCAACTTCTTGGGCTCCCGCTCGTCCGCTTGCAGTGTTACGAGGGCATCGACGCCACCCAGGCCCTCTACGACTGGGACTTTCCGCGCCAGATCCTGCACCTGCGCGCGTTGGAAGCCGTTGGCGGAGAGCACGATCTCGGGGACATCGAGGGGAGCCTGTTCACCGAGCGGTTTCTCCTCGCCCGACCCATCCTGCGGGCCCTTCAGCAGGCACCGTGCGTGCTCCTCATCGACGAAGTCGACCGGGCCGACGACGAGTTTGAGGCGTTCCTTCTCGAAGTGCTCTCCACGTGGCAGGTGAGCGTTCCCGAGCTCGGCACGATCGCCGCGGCCACCCCACCGGTCGTCATCCTCACCTCCAACCGAACCCGGGAACTCCACGACGCCCTCAAACGGCGCTGCCTCTATCACTGGCTCGAGCACCCCTCCCTCGAGCGCGAGCTGGCCATTGTCGCCAGTCGCGCCCCTGAGGTGAGCGCCGCCCTTGCCGACCAACTCGTCCGGCTCGTTCACGCGGTCCGGCAGGAGCCCGGCCTCATCAAAGCCCCGGGGGCCGCCGAGACCCTCGATTGGGCCAGGGCCCTGCACGCCCTCGGCGTCGGTCACCTCGACCTCGAGACCGCCGCCGCGACCCTCGGCGCCGCCGTCAAGTATCGCGAGGACGGCGATCGGGTGCGGGCCGCGCTGAGTCGGATGCTGAGCCGGTGACCGTCCACCCGGCCGATGCCCTGCTGCTCGGCTTCGCCCGGGCACTGCGCGCAGCCGGGATCGCGGTGACCGCCGACCGGGAACGCACCTTCCTCACCGCGACCGCACTCGTGGGACTCGGCAACGAGCGCGGTACCTACGTCGCCGGTCGCGCCACGCTGTGTTCGACGCCGCACGACCTCGAACGCTACGACCGGGTCTACGCCGCGTGGTTCGGTGGGGAGGTGGCAACCGCCACCCACCGCAACTCCGTGGCCCCCGCGCGGGCCCAAGCCCCCCTGGGTGAGGAACACCGCGACGGGGCGGGCGGCCCCGACGGCGACGACATCGTCCACGCGTTCGCCAGCGCCACCGAGGTCTTACGGCACCGCGACATCGCCGAGCTGACGTTCCGCGAACGCCAACAGTTAGCCCACCTCTTCGCCGCACTCAAGGTGCGCGCCCCCCAGCGGCGCGCCCTGCGGCATACCGCGGCTCGACGGGGCCGGATCGACGCGAAGGCGACCCTGCGTGACCAACTGCGCCGCCTGGGGGAGCCCGGCCCGGTCCGCTGGCGCCGCCGCGGCGTGCGCAACCGGCAAGTCGTCCTCCTCGTCGACGTCTCCGGGTCGATGAGCGGGTATGCCGATGCGCTGCTCCGGTTGAGCCATCGCCTCGTGCGCGGCGCTGGGTCCGTCGAGGTGTTCACCATCGGCACCCGGCTGACCCAGGTCACCAAGGCGCTTGCGCACCGCGATCCGGAACGTGCCCTCGTCGCCGCCGGGAACGTCGTGTCGGACTGGTCCGGCGGCACGCGGCTCGCCCAGGGCCTCGGCGTCTTCCTCGACCGGTGGGGGCGGCGGGGGATGGCGCGCGGCGCCGTCGTCGTCGTGTTCAGCGACGGGTGGGAACGCGAGGCCCCCGAGGAGCTCGGCGAGCAGATGCGTCGGCTGCGGGCGCTCGCGCACAAGGTGGTCTGGGTCAACCCGCATCGCGGCAAGGCGGGCTACCAGCCGGTGCAGGCCGGGATGGCGGCGGCGCTCCCGCACATCGACGACTTCCTCGCCGGCCATTCGCTGGCGACGTTTGCCGATCTCGTGGAGGTGGTGGCCCATGCGTGACGTGCTCACCGAGTTGGTGGCGTGGTGGTCGGCAGGGGAGACCGTCGGCGTCGGGACCGTCGTCGCCACGTTTCGGTCGGCGCCGAGGTCTCCGGGTGCGGCGATGCTCGTCGGCCCTGACGGTTGCGCCGTTGGTTCCGTCTCGGGAGGGTGCGTCGAGGGCGCCGTTTTCGAGCTCGGCCAGGCCGTCGTCGCCTCCGGATCGCCGGTGCTGACCCGCTATGGCGTCTCCGACGATGACGCGTTCGCGGTCGGGCTCACCTGTGGCGGCATCCTCGACGTGTTTGTTGAGGCGATCTCGCGAGAGACGTTCCCGCAGTTGGGGGCCGTTGCCGCGGATATCGAGGCCGGACGACCGGTCGCGGTGGCGACGGTTGTCGCTCATCCCGATCCGGCCTGGGTCGGGCGCCGGCTGATTCTGCGCCCTGATGACACCGAGGGCGCACCGGGCGCTCGCGGTGCGCGGGGTTCCGCGGGCGCCGACGGTCGGGACGGGCCCGTCGAGGGTGGGGACGTAGCCGCCGAGGGTGAGGACGGGGCCGTCGACGCTGCGCGTGCCGGTCTGGGCAGCCGCCGCGCAGACGACGCCGTGCGTGAGGACGGACTTGGGCTGCTCGCCGCGGGGCGCAGCGACACCCTCGAGTACGGGCCCGACGGGGAGCGGCGCGGCGCCGGGTTGCGGGTCTTCATCTCCTCGTTCGCGCCGAAACCGCGGATGCTCGTGTTCGGCGCCATCGACTTCGCCGCCGCGGTCGCTCGGGTCGGGGCCTTCCTGGGCTACCGGGTGACGGTGTGCGACGCCCGGCCGGTGTTTGCGACGGCCTCCCGCTTCCCCGGCGCGGACGAGGTCATCGTGGCCTGGCCACACCGGTACCTTGCGCAGGAGGTCGCGGCGGGTGCCATCGATGGTCGCACCGTCATTTGTGTCCTCACCCACGACCCCAAGTTCGATGTGCCGGTCCTCGATATTGCCCTCCGATTGCCCGAGGTGGCGTATGTCGGGGCGATGGGTTCGCGTCGCACGCACGACGACCGGCTGGAGCGGCTGCGGGAGGCGGGCCTGAGCGCGGTGGAGCTGGGCCGACTCTCCAGCCCGATCGGTCTTGACCTTGGTGCCCGAACCCCCGAGGAGACGGCCGTCAGCATCGCCGCCGAGATCATCGCCATGAGGTGGGGTGGCGCGGGGAAACGGCTCGCAGCGATCGAGGGCCCGATCCACCACTCGGCGCCGCGCTGACCTCGTCCGGCCGAGAAGGTACCGCCACTCCGTGACGGGCACCGCCACTCCTTGACGGGCACCGCCACTCCTTGACGGGCACCGCCACTCCGATACGGGCACCGCCCCTCCGATACGGGCACCGCCGCCTCGCGAGTTTTTGCCTACCCCTTGCCACGGAGCTACCGACCAGTCAAGATCACGGGTACGTAACGTACGTCTCAACGTTGAGGAGTTCACGGATGCCCCGGATCACAGTGACGGTCGACGGGATCGGCTACTCCGACGACGTCGAGCCCCGAACGCTCCTCGTCCACTATCTGCGTGAAACCCTCGGCAAGACCGGCACGGTCGTCGGGTGCGACACAAGCAACTGCGGGTCCTGCACGGTCCATCTCGACGGCCGCAGCGTCAAGTCCTGCAACGTGCTCGCCGTCCAGGCCGACGGCCACGACGTGACGACGATCGAGGGACTCGCCTCCGGCGGCGAGTTGCACCCGATGCAGCAGGCCTTCCACGACTGCCACGCCCTCCAGTGCGGCTTCTGCACGCCGGGGATGATCATGCAGGCCGTTGACGTGCTCCACGACCATCCCGACCCGACCGAGCAGGAGATCCGCGAGGGGCTCGAGGGCAACTTGTGCCGCTGCACCGGCTACCACAACATCGTCAAGGCCGTCGGGCAGTGCGCCAAGGCGATGGCCAACGCCAAGGGCGGTGAGTGAGCGATGACCGCGATACCGCAGGTTCGCACCGGCCGCGCCAACGAAGTTGGCCAGCCCCGCAAACGCAAGGAAGACCAGCGCCTCATCACCGGACGCACCCGGTGGACCGACAACATGCAGCTCACCGGGATGCTCCACCTCGTCATGGTGCGCAGCCCCTTCGCCCACGCGACGATCACCGCGATCGATGTCAGCGCCGCCAAATCTGCGCCCGGGGTGATCGCGGTCCTCACCGGAGCGGACGTCAAGGACATCCAGGGCGCGCTGCCCTGCGCCTGGCCAATTACCGCGGACCAGAAGTCGCAGCCCCATCCCGCCATCGCCGTGGACCGGGTCGCGTTCGCCGGTGAGGTCGTCGCCGTCGTCATCGGCCGCTCCGTCACCGCGGCCCGAGACGCCGCCGAACTCGTCGACGTCGACTATGAGGTCCTCCCGGCAGCCCTCGAACTCAAGGCGGCGGCCGCCGACGAGGTCCTCGCCCATCCCGACCTCGGCACCAACACGAGTGCCTTCTGGCAGTTCGACTCCGCGACGGCCGGCACCGGCGGCAACGTCGACGAGGCGATCGCCGCGGCACGGATCGACGGGATCGTCCTCGAACGCGAGTACCGGCAGCAGCGCCTCATCCCCGCGTTCATGGAGCCGCGTTCGACCGTGGTCGATCCCACGGGCGAGCAATACACCGTATGGTCGTCCACCCAGGTCCCGCACATCCTGCGCCTCATGCTTGCGCTCACCTTGAGCATCCCTGAGTCGAAGGTTCGGGTAATCGCCCCGGACGTTGGCGGCGGCTTCGGCGGGAAGCTCCAGGTCACCCCCGAAGAGGTGATCACCTTCCTCGCGGCGCGCCATACGGGCAAGCCGTGCAAGTGGACCGAAACCCGCAGCGAGTCGCTCGTCTCGGGCCACCACGGGCGTGACCAATGGCAGCGGCTGACCCTCGCAGCGACGAAGGAGGGCCAGGTCACCGCGCTCAAGGTCGACCTGCTCGCCGACATGGGCGCCTACCTCGGGCTTGTCACCCCGGGGGTCCCGATTCTTGGGGCGTTCATGTACAACTCGATCTACAAGTTCCCGGCGTACCAGTTCAATTGCACGAACGTCTTCACGAATAAGACCTGGACCGACGCCTACCGCGGCGCCGGCCGACCCGAGGCCACGTTCGCCATCGAACGACTCATGGATGAGCTCGCCATCGAGGTCGGCGTCGACCCACTGGCCATCCGCGAGGCAAACTGGATCACCCACGAGGAGTTCCCGTTCACGTCCGTCTGCGGCCTCGAATACGACTCGGGCAACTACGAGGCCGCCACCGCGCGGGCCACGGAACTGTTCGACTATGCCGGGCTGCGCGCCGAGCAGGAGCGTCGACGGGCCAGCGGCGATTCGGTTCAACTCGGCATCGGCATCTCGACCTTCACCGAGATGTGCGGCCTCGCGCCGTCGCGGGTTCTCGGCTCGCTCGCGTATGGCGCCGGCGGTTGGGAACACGCCTCGGTGCGGATGTTGCCGACGGGCAAGGTCGAGGTGGTCACCGGGTCTTCGGCGCACGGCCAGGGGCACGAGACCGCCTGGAGCCAGATCGTTGCGGACCGCCTCGGGGTGGCGTTCGAGGACGTGGAGGTGCTCCACGGTGACACCCAAATCTCGCCCAAGGGCCTCGACACCTACGGCTCGCGCAGCCTCGTCGTCGGTGGTCAGGCGGTCATCAATGCCGCGAACAAGGTGATCGAGAAGGCTCGGACGATCGCCGCCCATCTCCTCGAAGCGGCCGTCGACGACCTCGACTTTACCGACGGACGGTTCACCGTCAAGGGCACCGATCAGGGCCTCGGCATCGGGGAGATCGCCCTCGCGACCTTCGCCGCCCACAACCTGCCCGACGGCGTCGAGCCCAGTCTCGATTCCGACGCGACCTTCGATCCGGTCAACTTCTCCTTTCCCCACGGCACCCACCTGTGCGCGGCCGAGGTCGATACCGAGACCGGGCAGGTGCGACTGCGCACGTACGTCGCGGTGGATGACGTCGGCAATATCGTCAATCCGCTCATCGTCGAGGGCCAGGTCCACGGCGGCCTCGTCCAGGGCATCGCGCAGGCCCTCTGGGAGGAGGCGGTGTACGACGACCAGGGCACCTTGGTGACCGGCTCGTTCGTCGACTACACGATCCCGAGTTCGGCGGACACGATCTCCTTCACCACCGACAACACCGTCTCCGCGTCGACCACCAATGACCTCGGCGCCAAGGGCGTGGGGGAGGCCGGCTGCATCGCCTCCACCCCCGCCGTCGTTAACGCCGTCGTCGACGCGGTACGCCACCTCGGCGTGAGTGACATCCGAATGCCCTGCACGCCCGAACGGGTATGGCAGGCAATCCAGACCGCGACCAACGAGTCGGGAGCAGGCGCATGATCCCCACGGCATTCGACTATGTCGCACCCACGTCCGTCGCCGAGGCGCTGGCTGCGCTCGCCGGAGGGGACGACGTCAAGGTCCTCGCGGGCGGCCAATCCCTCCTGCCGGTGTTGCGGATGCGCCTCAACGCGCCCGACCGCCTCGTCGACCTCGGCCGGATCCCGGAACTGGTCGGCGTGCGCGCGGAGGGCGAGACCCTCGTCATCGGGGCAATGACCCCGTATGTCGCGCTGCTCGCCGATCCGCTCGTCGCCACCCACGCAGCCCTGTTGCACAAGGCAATTGGCACCGTCGCGGACCCGCAGATCCGTCGGCGTGGCACCGTGGGCGGCGCCCTGGTTCACGCGGACCCGGCGGGGGATCTCGGCGCCCCGATCCTCGCGCTCGACGCCTCCCTGGTGATCGTCGGGCCGGACGGTGAACGCACCGTGGCCGCCTCGGACTTCTTCACCGGGCTCTTCGAGACGGCCGTGGCCGAGGGCGAGCTGCTCACCGCGATTCGCATCCCCATCCACACCGGGTGGGGCGGTCACTACGAGAAGTTCGTGCGGGTTGCCCAGCAGTGGTCGATTGTCGCCGTTGCGGCGACGGTCCGCCTCGAGGGGGACCGCATCGCCGAGGCAAAGATTGGGCTCACGAACATGGGCGCGACGGCGTTGCGTGCCGGTGCCGTCGAGGCCGCGTTGGCCGGTGCGGCGGCCGCCGATGTTGCGCCCGCGTGTATGGCGGCCGCCGAGGGCACCTCCCCGCCGAGCGACCTCAACGGGACCGACGACTATCGGCGCCACCTCGCCACGGTGCTCACCCGTCGGGCCGTCCTCGCCGCGGCGGGCTGGTGACGGCGTGGAGCTGACCCACAACTTCATCGTGCCGGCCGACCCCGAGACGACCTGGGCGATGTTCATGGACCTGGAACGCGTCGGCGGCTGCTTCCCCGGGGCCACCGTCACCGAGGTGACTGCGGCGGCCTTCGAGGGAACGGTGAAGGTCAAACTCGGCCCGATTGCGCTGGTGTATGCCGGCAGCGGCCAGTTCCTGTCCCGCGACGACGCGGCCTACCGGGCCGTCATCGAGGCGAAGGGCAAGGACAAGCGGGGCAATGGGACCGCGGGCGCCACGGTGACCATTCAGCTTGCCCCCTCCGGGTCGGGGACTCGCGTCGACGTCGCGACGGACCTCGCCATCACCGGCAAGCCCGCCCAGTTCGGCCGCGGGGTGATGCAAGACGTCAGCGACAAGCTGCTCCAACAGTTCGTCACCTGCATCGAGAGTCAGCTCGCCACCGCCCCGACCGTGGGCGGCGATCCGGCGGGCGGCGCTCCCGCTGGGGGCGCTCCGGCGAGTGACCATCTGGCGAGCGACGATCTGGCGAGCGACCCCGGCGCCGGAGCAGGCGCCGGTTCGGCAGCAGCACCGTGGCTGGGGATCAAACAGTCGGCGGACCGCCCACCCGCCACCGCGGCATACCCCGCCCGGGCAAAGCCGCCGAACCAGGACGCCGTGGATCTCGGGGTTACCGTGCTGCCCGTGCTCGCGCGCGCCTATGCCCCGCATCTGATCGCGGCGCTCATTGGCGTGGCCGTTGGCTGGCACCTGCGCGGCCGCCGCCGCTAATCGCCCGCCGCCGCACCTCATCGGCTGCGGCCGTGGCTACCGAACCCGACTGCCGTCGCACCGGCCCAGCGCTTGGTTGCGACGGTTCGGTCGGGGGCCTGCGGGCGTGGTCGCGGATTGGGCCTGGGATGCGGCACCATTCCTCCATGGTCGATGTCGTCCCCGCCCCGTCTCTGCTCCCCGTTCTCGACGCCCCGGCGATTCGCGCGGCCGATCGGCGCCATGTTTTGCACTCCTGGTCAGCCCAGGCGCACATCGACCCGATGCCGATCATGTCCGCCGAGGGGGTCCGGTTCACCGACGATTCGGGTCGCAGTTACATCGACTTCTCCAGCCAACTCGTCAACGTCAACATCGGCTACAACCACCCGAAGCTCATCGCGGCGATCCAGGAGCAAGCCGCCCGGATGACGACGATCTCCCCCGCGTTCGCGAACGACATGCGTTCCGAGGCGGCCCGACTCATCGCCGAGATCGCTCCCGGCGACCTCAACGTCGTCTTCTTCACCAACGGCGGGGCCGAGGCCACGGAGAACGCGACCCGGATGGCTCGCATCCACACCGGGCGCCACAAGGTCCTCGCCGCCTACCGCAGCTACCACGGGGCCACCGCCGGAGCGATCAGCCTCACCGGCGACCCGCGACGCTGGGCGAGCGAACCGGGCCTGCCCGGCATCGTCCGGTTCTGGGGGCCTTACCCCTACCGGTCGGCGTTCTATGCGCAGTCGCCGCAGGAGGAAACCGAGCGTGCCCTGCAACACGTGCGGGACCTCATCATGGTCGAGGGGCCCCAAACGATCGCCGCAATCATCATGGAAACGATCGTCGGGACGAACGGCATTCTCGTGCCTCCGCCGGGCTACCTTGCCGGGATTCGCGAGATCTGCGACGAGTACGGCATCGTCATGATCGCGGACGAGGTGATGTCCGGGTTCGGACGGGCCGGTGAGTGGTTCGCCGTCGACCATTGGGACGTCGTCCCCGATCTCATCTGCTTCGCCAAGGGTGTCAACTCCGGCTACGTGCCGCTCGGTGGCGTCATCCTCAGCGACCGGATCGCCGCCTCCTTCGCCGACCGGCCCTACCCTGGCGGCTTGACCTATTCCGGGCATCCGTTGGCCTGCGCCTCGGCGGTCGCGTCGATCCAGATCTTCCGCGAGGAACGCATCGTTGAGCATGCCCGCGACCTCGGGGAGCGGGTCATCGGGCCGAAACTCCAGGCTCTGGCGGCCACCCACCGCAGCGTCGGCGAGGTTCGTGGGCTCGGCGTCTTTTGGGCCCTGGAACTCGTCAAGGATCGCGCGACGCGCGAGCCCATGGTTCCGTTCAATGCCGCCGGCGGCGCGGCAACCCCGATGACGGAGTTCGCCGCCGCGTGCAAGAGCGGCGGGATGTGGCCGTTCGTCGCGGGCAATCGGGTGCATGTCGTTCCGCCGTGCACGATCACCGCGGACGAGTTCGACGAGGGGTTGGCGGCGTTGGATGCGGCCTTGGAGGTCGCCGACAGGTACGCATCGGCTAAGGCGGCCGATTTCCTGGACGCGCGGCGGGCCGTGTAATGTCTGCGTCGCACTCACCGGCCGCTTTGGCCGCGGGGCGCGCCCCCTTAGCTCAGTCGGCAGAGCGCTTCCATGGTAAGGAAGAGGTCGTCGGTTCGATTCCGACAGGGGGCTCAGGTCCGGTCGTCGCCTCGGCGGTGACCGTATCCCCTGGCGGGGTAGCTCAGCTGGTTAGAGCGCACGACTCATAATCGTGAGGTCGCGGGATCGAGCCCCGCTCCCGCTACCAGGTGCGAGCGATTTCGTGGGAACGAACACGCTCGGTATTCTGTTGTGTCGATGTCGCCGCCGTCTCTGGCGGACCGATTGAACCCGTAACGCTCGAGAGCAGGTTGCCCCCGTGGCTAAGAAGTCCAACGAAGTCCGCCCCAAGATCACCCTGGCGTGTACGGAGTGCAAGGAGCGCAACTACATCACCGAAAAGAACCGCCGCAACAGCCCTGACCGGCTGGAGCTGGCGAAGTTCTGCCCGCGCTGCCGGAAGCACTCGGCGCACCGCGAGACCCGCTGACCCCAGCGGCATACGCACGAGCCGTCCCACCCCGCCCGGTGGGGCGGCTTTCGCGTGCCCGATCCGTGCCGACGGGGCGCGCGCCCGGTCCGTGCCGACGGGGATGGGCGGCGTCGACCTGGCGCCCTTAGAGTTGAGGCTATGGCCGTTAATCCGGAATATCTCGGGCGCGTTTACCTCCCCTCAGGTCCGTATGCCGTCGACGCCGCGATGATCGCCGACTTCGCCGCCACAGTGGGTGCGACCGATCCGGTCCATACCGATCCGCAGGTGGCCCGGGCTGCGGGGTACCCCGACGTCATCGCGCCCCCAACGATGGCGGTGCGCTTCCAGCAGCTCAACGCGCGCGAGTATGTTGCCGACCCCGAGGCGGGCATCGACTATGCGCGCGTCGTCCATGGTGAGCAGTCCTTCGTCCATCACCGCCCCATCCATGCGGGGGACGTGCTCACCGGCGTCCTCACCGTCGACTCGATCCGATCGGCGGGTGGGCACGCGATGGTGACGACCCGCAGCGAGTTGACCGACGCCGACGGCGGGCCCGTCGCCACGGTTGTCTCCACCATCGTCGTTCGGGGCGGGGAGTAGTCATGGCACGCGCAGCGACCGACGTATCCGTGGGCGACGTGTTCGGTCCGGTGACGATCCCGGTGGGGCGAGCGACCCTGGTTGCCTACGCCAACGCCTCCCTCGACCTCAATCCCATCCACCAAGACGAAGCCGTCGCGATCCAGGTCGGGTTGCCGGACGTCATCGCCCACGGGATGTGGACGATGGGAGCCGCGGGCACCGTCCTCGCGGACTGGGTCGGGGACGCGGGCCGGGTGGTCAGCTTCGGCACCCGGTTCACCAACATGGTTGTCGTGCCAGCTTCCGGTTCGGAGCTCGAGGTCACCGGCACCGTGCGCGCCCTCGATGAGGACACCGGCGAGGCGACGATCGACCTCACCGTCCTGGCCGCGGGCCAAAAGGTGCTCGGCCGCTGCCAGGCCGTCGTTCGGCTCGACGCGGACGTGCCCGCTTCGTGACCGAGGAGTTTGACGCGCCGATCGCGCCCCTGACGACGATGCGCGTCGGGGGCCCGGCCGCTCGGCTCGTCACCGCAGCGAGCGCCGACGAGATCGTCGATGTCGTGCGTGAGGTCGACGATGCGGGGGAACCGCTCCTGGTTCTCAGCGGCGGGAGCAACGTCGTCGTCGCCGATGCGGGGTACCCGGGCACCGTTGTGCGCGTCGCCAGCACCGGCATCACCGTCGAGTCCGTCGACGCCTGCGGCGGGGCAATGGTCCGGGTCGCGGCGGGCGAGCCCTGGGACGCCCTTGTCGACCGGGCGGTCCTCGAGGGCTGGACCGGCGTCGAAGCCCTCTCCGGGATCCCCGGCCTGACCGGGGCCACCCCGGTCCAAAACGTCGGCGCCTACGGTCAGGAGGTGGCGTCGACGATCGCCTCGGTGCGCACCTGGGATCGCCACCGGGAGGAGGTGCGGACCTTCGCCAACGCCGAATGCCACTTCGGTTATCGGCACTCGCTGTTCAAGTCGACAGACCGGTTCGTCGTGCTTGACGTGCTCTTCCAATTCGTCGTCGGCGACCTCTCCAAGCCCATTGGGTATGCCGACCTCGCCGGGCAACTCGGGGTCGACATCGGGGCCCGGGTGCCGCTCGCGCTGGCCCGCGACGCGGTGTTGGCTCAACGCCGACGTCGCGCGATGGTCCTCGACGACGCGGATCACGACACCTGGAGTTGCGGCTCGTTCTTCACCAATCCGGTGCTGTCCGCGCAGCGGTTCGACGCGCTCGCCGCCCGTGTGTCGGCACGACTCGGTGACGCGTCGGCGCCCCCGCGGTTTGCGGACGCCGACGGCAACGTGAAGACGAGCGCAGCGTGGCTGATCGAGCGCGCGGGCTTCGCCAAGGGCTTCGGTATGCCGGGTCCGGTCGCCCTCTCGACGAAGCACACCCTGGCGATCACCAACCGGGGCACCGCCACCGCCGCCGACGTCCTGGCCCTGGCCCGACGGGTGCGCGACGGCGTCCACGACGCATTCGGTGTCACCCTCGTCAACGAACCGGTGCTCGTCGGTCAGGAGTTGTAGGGAACCGGTGCTCGCCGGTCAGGAGTTGTAGGGAACCGGTGCTCGGCAGTCAGGAGTTGTCGGGCGCAGCCAACCAGGCGTCGATGTCGGCGAGCGCCTGGTTGCGCACCGATTCGGGGGCCGTACTCGCGCGCCACGACCCCCGCGCGAGTTCCGCGAGTTCCGCATCTGAGAAGCCGAGGTCGGTGCGGGCAGATTCGTATTGGGCAAGCAGCCTCGAGCCGAAAAGCAGTGGGTCGTCGGCGCCGAGTGCGACGTCAATGCCGGACTCGATGAGCCGACGCAGCGGCACCTCGTCGAGGTCTGCATAGACGCCGAGCGAAACATTGCTTCCCGGGCACACCTCAAGGGCCACGCCCATCGAGACCAGCCGCTCGAGAACCCGCGGGTCCTCGACGGAGCGGACCCCATGCCCGAGCCGATCGGGGTGCAACACGTCGAGGGTTTCTTCGATGGACGCGGGGCCGAGCAATTCGCCCGCGTGCGGCATCGAGCGCAGACCGGCGCGGCGGGCGATGGCAAACGACGGACCAAATTCGCGGGTCTCCCCGCGCCGCTCGTCATTGCTCAGGCCGAATCCGACCACCGCGCCCGCTCCCACCCCGGCATACTGCGCGGCAAGGCGAGCGAGCACGCGTGCGTCGAGGGGATGCCGGATTCGGCTCGCCGCGACGATCACGGCGACGGTGATCCCGAGGTCTCGGGACGCCGTGCGGGCCTCGTCGAGGACGATTTCCAGCGCCGGGGTCACCCCGCCGACGAATGGGGCATACGAGGTGGGGTCCACCTGGATCTCCAACCACCGCGACCCCTCGGCGGCGTCGTCCGCGGCGGCCTCGCGGACGATGCGGCGCATGTCGGCCTCGCCGCGCACGCAGGCGCGAGCGGCGTCATACAGCCGTTGGAACCGAAACCAGCCGCGCTCATCCCGCACCGACGCCAACCGGGGCGGCGCCTCCTCGGTGAGGGCCTCCGGGAGCCGGATCCCGTGGGTCTGCGCGAGGTCCGCGAGGGTGCGTGGGCGCATCGACCCGGTGAAGTGGAGGTGGAGGTGGGCCTTGGGGAGGGCGCGAAGGGAGCGCCGGGACGTCACTCCTGGGGGGCGACGACGATGTGCATGGCGGCCTCTTCGGCGGAGGCCCCCGCGCCGTCGATGCCGACGTCGCGGCCCCACTCCGAGTCGTGTCCCGGGGTGTCGTCCATGACGAGCCGACCGGCGCGGGCGGCACCGACCTCGGCATCGCCGATCCAGTCGTCGTCGGCGGGGATGGCGTCGGGGTCGTCACCGCCGATGAGCGCGACGTCACCGGCCTCGTTCTCGGGGGCGCCGTACGCCGTCACGGGGTCGGGCACCTCTTGGAGGATGCGCTGCTCGATCGTCTCGTAGCCGGCCTGTTCGGCGCCTGTCGTCCCGAACGCCCGCGAGTAGCGGTCCGTGTCGTTGGGGGAGAAGCCCCGATCCAACACGTCCGCGACACCGTCGGAGATCAAGGTGTCCTCGGGCTGCAGCTGGTCTTCGTCGTCGACGCTCCAGGTGCTGAGGTCGTCGCTGATCGTCTCGTTTTGCTCCGACATAACCCCAGCTTAATCGGCGCCGCAAGGACACTCCGATCGACAGCGGCCCAATTTGCGGACGCGGCTCAGGGCGGCTCAGGGCACGGCTCAGGGCGTGACTCAGGGCGCGGCGAGGGCTTCGGCGGCAGCGAGCGCCACACAGGTCGCGACCCCAGCCATCGCCGTCTCGACCTCGGCGAGGACCGGGAACGACGGGGCCAATCGGATGTTGCGGTCCCGCGGGTCATGGCCGTGCGGGAAGCTCGCCCCTGCGGGAGTCAACGCGATCCCGGCGGCCTTCGCGAGCTCGACGACCCGGGTTGCCGTGCCGTCGAGCACGTCGAGGCTGACGAAATAGCCCCCCGTCGGCTTGGTCCAGGTGGCGATCCCGAGGCCGTCAAGGGCCTCGTGGAGCGCCGTCTCGACGGCGGCAAATTTGGGGGCAAGGATCGCGCGGTGCTTGACCATGTGGGCGCGGACCCCGGTGGCGTCACCAAAGAACTCGACGTGGCGCAGTTGGTTGACTTTGTCCGGCCCGATCGAGGCAAAAGCCTGGTGGTTCAGGTACCAGGCGACGTTCTCGCGGCTCGCGGCGAGGAAGGCGACACCGGCGCCGGCATACGTGATCTTGCTTGTCGAGGCAAACACGAGCGGCCGGTTCGGGTTCCCGGCGGCGGCGGCGAGGGCGAGGATGTCGACGCTCTTCGCCTCGTCGACGGTGAGGTGGTGGAAGGCGTAGGCGTTGTCCCAGAAGATCTTGAAATCGGGCGCCGCCGTCGGCATCGCCGCGAGCCGGGCGGCCACCTCGACGCTGACGATCGAACCGGCCGGGTTCGCGTAGGTCGGCACGATCCACATGCCCTTGATGCTCGCGTCGTCCTTGACGAGCGCCTCGATCGCGTCGGCGTCGGGCCCGTCCTCGTTCATCGGGACGGTGACCATCTCGATCCCATAGGAGGCGAGCATCGTGAAATGCCGGTCATAGCCGGGAACGGGGCAGATGAAGGTGATCTTTTCCCCGATCCACGAGCCGCTCGAGTTGACCCCGCCATGGAGGAGGAGCTGAACGAGGCAGTCGTGCATCATCGTCAGGCTCGAGTTGCCGCCCGCCACGACCTGATCGGGATCGGTCCACAGCAACTCGGCGAAGATCTCGCGGATCTCGCGCAACCCGGCGAGGCCGCCATAGTTGCGAACGTCCACCCCGTCGGCGTCCTTGCCGCTGGTTGGCAGGGTGAGCAACGCGTCGGCGAGGTCGAGTTGGGCGACGCTCGGCTTGCCCCGGGTCAGGTCCAGGGCGAGCCCCCGCTCGCACAATCGGTCGTATGCCGTGCGCGCGTCACGCCGGAAGAGCTCGAGTTCGTCGGGGGAGCGGCTGGCCAGGGGGCGGGTCGGCAAGGTCACACCGTCATCGTTTCAGATTCGGGAAGGTCGCGGTGTCCCTTGCCACGTGCTGGTGTCGGGTATGCTGACGTTCCGGTGTTTGCACCATGCTTTTGCATGCCCGCACGCACCTCCTTGGAACTCAACTCGGCCCTCGAGTCGTTCCATAGGGCAGTGGCTCAATTGGTAGAGCTCCGGTCTCCAAAACCGGCGGTTGGGGGTTCGAGTCCCTCCTGCCCTGCGTTGTCGGTCGGTGACGGCCGAGAGCAGACTGTCCGTAGCCGAACGAGAGAAGACGTCACCGTGACCGATGTGGGTGCTCCGGCCCGCAGCTCGAGCCGACCGGCAAAGGGCTCCGGCAAGCGCGGCAACCCCATTTCACGGTGGTTCGCGTCGATTCGCTTGTTTGTCAGCCAGATCCTCGACGAGCTGCGCAAGGTGGTTCGACCGACGCGCTCGGAGTTGACCAATTACACGCTCGTCGTGATCGTGTTTGTCTCGGTGGTCATGGCGCTCGTCTCGGGTCTCGACTTTGGTTTCACCAAGCTCGTGCTTTGGGTGTTCGGCGGCTGACGCCGCCACGCCCGCAACCTCAACAGAAACCGAAGGAATCACGTATGTCGCAGGAGTGGACCGACGAGCCCACCGAGATCGTCGCGGACGACGCCGTCGGCGACGTTGACGCGACGGAGTCCGTGGCGGAATCCGCACCCGAGCCCGACGCAGCCCCCGAGCTTGACGAGGCGCCCGAGCTTGACGAGGCGCCCGAGCTTGACGAGGCGCCCGACGCGGCCCCCGAGCTTGACGAGGCGCCCGAGCTTGACGAGGCGCCCGAGCTTGACGCGGCCGACGCGACGCCGGAGCTTGAGGACGCGTCCGACGCAGCCCCAGAGCTTGACGCGGCCGACGCCAACCCGATGGTCGACGAGGACGGCGACATCCTGCCGGACGACCCGGTGAAGGCGTTCAAGGACGACCTCGCGAGCAAGTTCGGTGACTGGTTCGTCATCCACTCCTACGCGGGCTACGAGAATCGCGTCAAGCACAACCTTGAGACCCGGATGACCTCCTTGAACATGGAGGACTACATCTTCGAGGTTCAGGTGCCCATGGAAGAGGTCACCGAGATCAAGGGTGGCCAAAAGAAGCTCGTCCGGCGCGTCCGGATGCCCGGCTATGTGCTCGTCCGGATGGAGATGACCGACGAATCCTGGGGCGCGGTGCGGCATACGCCCGGCGTGACCGGCTTTGTCGGCAACGCCCACGCGCCGGTGCCGCTGGGACTCGAAGAGGTCTATTCCATGCTCAAGTCGGCCGACCTTGAGGCGGCGAGGGCTGGCCAGCCTGGCGCGGCCGGTGGTGGAGCGGGCAAGGGCTCAACCCCGACGATCGTCGACTTCGAGGTCGGCGAGTCCGTCACCGTCATGGAGGGCCCCTTCGAGACGATGCCGGCGACGATTTCCGAGATCAACCCCGAGAACCAGAAACTCAAGGTGCTCGTCTCGATCTTTGGCCGGGAAACCCCGGTCGAGCTTTCGTTCCAGCAGGTCGCCAAGATCTGAGCGGAACACCCCCGCTGACCGCAACCGCGGCCGGCATCGGCAACCGGGTCATCGCCCCTCGGCGTAGGCCCACCACGAAAAGGACAACCCAGCATGCCCCCCAAGAAGAAGAAGATCACCGGCTTCATCAAGTTGCAGATCCAGGCGGGTGCGGCCACCCCGGCGCCGCCCGTGGGTCCGGCGCTTGGTCAGCACGGCGTCAACATCATGGAGTTCGTCAAGGCCTACAACGCCGCGACCGAGGCCCAGCGCGGCAACGTCATCCCCGTCGAGATCACGGTCTATGAAGACCGCAGCTTCACCTTCGTCACCAAGACGCCGCCAGCCGCCGAACTGATCAAGAAGGCTGCGGGCGTGGCCAAGGGGTCCGGCGAGCCGCACAAGACCAAGGTCGCCAAGTTGACCAAGGACCAGTTGCGCGAGATCGCCACCCAGAAGATGGAAGACCTCAACGCCAACGACCTCGACATGGCCATGCGGATCATCGCGGGCACGGCGCGTTCGATGGGCGTCACCACCGAGCTTTAAGACGGCATACGAGCCTCGTATGCCGGGTGGGAGGGGGCGCGCTGTCCCCACCAACCACACCTCCACGACACCACCAGGAGTAGATATGACCCAGCGCAGCAAGTCTTACCGTGCGGCAGCCGCCGAGATCGACACCACGAAGGTGTACAGCCCACTTGAGGCGATCCGGCTCGCGAAGGCCACCTCGGCGACGAAATTCGACGCGACCGTCGCCGTGGCCCTCCGCCTCGGGATCGACCCGCGCAAGGCGGACCAACTCGTTCGCGGGACCGTCAACCTGCCGCACGGCACCGGCAAGACCGCCCGGGTGCTCGTGTTCGCCAACGGCGACAAGGCCGAGGCGGCGACGGCCGCGGGCGCCGACTATGTCGGTTCCGATGACCTCATCGAGAAGGTGGCCGGCGGGTGGCTCGACTTCGATGCCGTTGTCGCGACGCCCGACCTCATGGGCAAGGTCGGTCGACTCGGCAAGGTGTTGGGCCCGCGCGGCTTGATGCCCAACCCCAAGACCGGCACCGTGACGATGGACACAGCCAAGGCCGTGACCGAAATCAAGGGCGGCAAGATCGAGTTCCGCAACGACAAGCACGGCAACCTGCACTTCATCATCGGCAAGGCCTCGTTCGATGAGAAGGCGCTCGTCGAGAACTATGCGGCCGCCATCGAGGAGGTCTTGCGGTTGAAGCCGTCGGCCTCCAAGGGTCGGTTCCTCCTCAAGGCGACCATGGCCCCGACGATGGGTCCCGGCATCCCGCTCGACGCCACCAAGACCCGCAACCTCCTTGAGGAAGCGGACGGCGTCGCATAGCCGATCCAGCCGCCGACGGCGGTACAGTGCGGAGGGCGTCACTGCCATATCCCAGCGAGGGGTCCGCATGAAGAAGCTCACCTTGGTCGCGTTCGCCGCCGCATCGGCCCTCACGCTTGCTGCGTGCGGCGGTGGAACCGCGACAAAAGAGTCGACGTCAACGAGCACGTCGAGTTCCAGCGCGAGCTCCGGCTCCTCGAGCTCGACGTCCGGGGCCTCGTCGTCGAGCACGACATCCGCGTCCTCGACAAGCAGCACCGCCGCGAGCGGGTCGTCGATTCTTGACGCCAAGGTGGGCGATGTTGTCGACGGTTCCGCGTTCACCACCGTGGTCGGTGGCGCCTTTGACGTCGGCCAGTCCGGCCACTTCACCATGGATATGGGTGGCGGCATGACCGCCGAGGCTGACTTTGTCGTTGTCGAGGGTGGCCGACAGAACACCCACATGACGATGTCGCTCGGTGGCATGGACATCGAGACGATCTCCATCGGGGATACGACGTACATGAAGGGCCTTGCCGGCGGGGACAAATGGGTGAAGTCGAGCGCCACCGAGGCCGCCGAGTCCTCCGGGATTCCTAGTCAGACGGCGATGGATCCGGAAAAGCTCGCGAAGGCGATGTCGGGGATCGAGATGAAGGTTGTCGCCACCGAGGGGGACACGACGACCTTCGCCGCCGACCTTGATATCGCCAAGATCATGGCGGCCTCGGACCTGCCGACCATGCCCACCGGGATGCCGTCGAAGATCCCGGTCAAGTACACCCTCGACAAGGAGGGGCGTCCGGTGAAGATCTCGATGAACCTCGGGCTCGACATCGCGATGACGTACTCGGATTGGGGCAAGAAGGTCACCATCGAGGCGCCGCCCGCCGCCGAGGTGACGACGCTCTAGCCGCGGCGATTTGGCCTGGCCTCCGGCGCCGACTACCCTGGGCCTCGACCAATGACCGCCGGTTGTTGTTCGGGCCCACGCCCGGATGACCGAAGGTCCCGCCACGAAGCGGGCATCCAGCGCAGGCCACGATCGAGAGCACGCAACGCGTGCTCGCCCCGTGCCCTGCGCCGGGGCATTTCTTCGTTTTGGGCCCCTCGCCGTCGGTCGCATCGACGGAAGGAGGCCCCATGGCGAAGACCGACAAGTCTGC
This sequence comes from uncultured Intrasporangiaceae bacterium, assembly GCA_964483685.1. Taxonomy (GTDB): domain Bacteria; phylum Actinomycetota; class Actinomycetes; order Actinomycetales; family Dermatophilaceae; genus Nostocoides_A. The sequence continues at coordinate 2,748 of CAZACX010000040.1, read as the reverse complement.
TGCCATCGCCGAGCTCGCGGACAAGTTCCGCAACTCGAACGCGGCCGTTCTCACGGAGTACCGCGGTCTGACCGTCAAGCAGCTGACTCAGCTGCGGACCGTGCTTCGTGGCAACGCCACCTACGCCGTGGTCAAGAACACGCTGACCGATCTGGCGGCCAAGGACGCAGGGGTGACCGCGTTTGACGGTCAGCTCGTCGGCCCGACCGCCATCGCGTTCGTCGACGGTGACCCCGTCGAGGCCGCGAAGGGCCTGCGTGACTTTGCCAAGGCCAACCCCCTCCTCGTCATCAAGGGGGGCGTCCTCGATGGTCGCGCCCTGAGCGCCGAGGATCTCAAGAAGCTCGCCGACCTTGAGTCGCGCGAGGTTCTGCTCGCCAAGCTCGCCGGGGCCATGAAGGCCTCGCTGAGCCAGGCCGTCTACCTCTTTGCCGCACCCCTGTCGAAGGCCGTTCGCACGGTCGACGCACTTCGGGCGCAGCGCGAGGAATCCGGTCCTGTCGCCGACGTGGCGACCGAGGAAGCCTGACCCTCGCGGTCTGCCCTTCCCACTCACCCCGCCATCCGGCATACGAAACGAACGAAAGGACGCCCCACAATGGCGAAGCTCAGCACTGACGAGCTCCTTGAGGTTTTCAAGGAAATGACCCTGATCGAACTCTCCGAGTTCGTCAGCCAGTTTGAAGAGACGTTCGGCGTCACCGCCGCCGCCCCGATGGCCATGGGCGTTGCCCCGGCCGCTGGTGGCGCCGGTGAGGCTGCCGCCGAGGAAGAGCAGGACGAGTTCGACGTCGTCCTCGTCGCCGCCGGCGAAAAGAAGATCCAGGTCATCAAGGAGGTGCGCGCCCTCACGTCCCTCGGTCTCAAGGAGGCCAAGGACCTCGTTGACGGCGCCCCCAAGGCCGTCCTTGAGAAGGTCGACAAGGCTTCGGCCGAGAAGGCCAAGGAGCAGCTCGAGGGCGCCGGCGCCACCGTCGAGCTCAAGTGAGTTAGTCCCCGCAAGGGAACCGCGTTCGGGCGGGTCGAGCCATTGGGCTCGGCCCGCCCGTTGCTTTCGTCACGTCCCGACTTCGTGACAATCGGCCTGTCTCCCTTGACGTGGCGCGCGCGGCGAGTCATTCTCTACGCGTCGCCGTGCTGCGACCGCCGTTCAGAGCAGTCCGTCTGGACAGGCCTGGACAGTCATGCCTATCTTCATGTACCGTGGCGGTTTGCGTGTCTCCCCACTTCTTAGTGCCCGCTTCCGCCACCTCCTCTGCTGCCTCAGCCGAGCTGTGCCCGCTAGCGCGTGTTCTCTGATCGGGTCGACCGCACGATGACGACACACAGGCCCGTGGAAGGACCCTCCTTGGCTGCCTCGCGCACCGCACCCGCAACGTCCTGGACGGCCTCTGGCCGTCTCTCTTTTGCCAAGATTCGGGAGCCTCTCGAGGTTCCAGACCTGCTCGCCCTCCAGACGGAGTCTTTCGACTGGTTGCTCGGCAACGAGCGCTGGCAGGCGCGCGTGGCGGCCGCCCTCGAGAGCGGCCGTCGGGACGTTCCGGACCGCTCCGGCCTCGAGGAGATCTTTGAGGAGATCTCCCCGATTGAGGACTTCTCCGGCTCGATGAGCCTCAGCTTCCGGGACCACCGGTTCGAGGAGAGCAAGTACTCGATCGAGGACTGCAAGGAGCGCGACCAGACCTACTCCGCGCCCCTGTTCGTCACCGCGGAGTTCATGAACAACACCACCGGTGAGATCAAGAGCCAGACGGTGTTCATGGGCGACTTCCCGCTGATGACCGAGCGTGGAACCTTCATCATCAACGGCACCGAGCGTGTCGTTGTCAGCCAGCTGGTCCGCAGCCCGGGCGTCTACTTTGAGCGGACCCCCGACAAGACCTCGGACAAGGACATCTTCACCTCGAAGATCATCCCGAGCCGGGGCGCGTGGCTGGAGTTCGAGATCGACAAGCGCGACATGATCGGCGTCCGCGTCGACCGCAAGCGCAAGCAGTCCGTGACGGTGCTGCTCAAGGCTCTGGGCTGGACCGAGGCGCAGATCCGGGAGGAGTTCGCCGGCTACGAGTCGATGGAACTCACCCTCGAGAAGGACCACATCGCCGGTCAAGACGATGCCCTCCTCGACATCTACCGGAAGTTGCGTCCGGGCGAACCGCCGACCCGTGAGGCCGCGCAGACCCTGCTCGACAACCTCTACTTCAACCCCAAGCGTTACGACCTCGCCAAGGTTGGCCGCTACAAGATCGGCCGCAAGCTCGGCAAGGATGTCGACCTCCACGACTCGGTGCTCACCGTCGATGACATCGTCGCGACCATCAAGTACCTCGTGGCCCTGCACAACGGCGACTCGACCCTCCCCGGGGTTCGCGATGGCGAGCAGATCGAGATCTCCGTCGAGACCGACGACATCGACCACTTCGGCAACCGCCGCCTTCGCAGCGTCGGCGAGCTCATCCAGAACCAGGTCCGCACCGGCCTGTCGCGGATGGAACGCGTTGTCCGTGAGCGGATGACGACCCAGGACGTCGAGGCGATCACGCCGCAGACCCTGATCAACATCCGCCCCGTGGTGGCCTCGATCAAGGAGTTCTTCGGAACCTCGCAGCTCTCCCAGTTCATGGACCAGAACAACCCCCTCGCCGGATTGACGCACAAGCGTCGACTCTCGGCGCTTGGCCCCGGCGGTCTTTCTCGCGACCGGGCCGGCATGGAGGTCCGCGACGTCCACCCCAGCCACTACGGCCG
>CAZACX010000039.1:21247-24871 GCA_964483685.1 uncultured Intrasporangiaceae bacterium | reverse complement strand
GCCACGTTGGCCCGGGCCCACACGTTGGACCCGGCCACCAGGGTCGCCGGCGGATCAGGGCTCACTCCTGGGCCGCCACGTGTGCGCACAAACCCAGGAGCCTACTCCCGACCGCCACGGCGGTCGGGAGTAGGCCCACCTGCGTTGGGCGCGGTCGCGGCTAGATCAGACCGAGGCCCCGAACTGCGTCACGCTCTTCGACGAGTTCAGCGACGGAGGCGTCGATCTTGCCGCGGGAGAATTCGTCGATCTCGAGGTCAGGGACGATCGTCCAGGCGCCGTCCTTGATGGTGACCGGGAACGAGGAGATGAGGCCCTCGGGCACGCCGTAGGAACCGTCCGAGCGCACCGCCATCGAGACCCAGTCACCGTCGGGGGTTCCTTGGGCCCAGGTGCGGGCGTGGTCGACGGTGGCCGACGCGGCCGACGCAGCCGAGGAGGCCCCACGAGCCTCGATGATCGCCGCGCCGCGCTTGGCAACGGTCGGGATGAACGAGTTCGCGAGCCAATCCTGGTCGCCGATGACCTCGGCGGCCTTGCGCCCACCGACCTCGCAGTGGAACAGGTCGGGGTATTGCGTCGCGGAGTGGTTGCCCCAGATCGTCATCTTCGTGATCTCGGTGACCGGGACGCCAAGCTTGGCGGCGAGCTGCGAGATGGCCCGGTTGTGGTCGAGCCGGGTCAGCGCCGAGAAGCGGTCGGTGGGGATGTCGGGGGCGTTGCTCATCGCGATGAGGGCGTTCGTGTTGGCCGGGTTGCCGGTCACCGTGATCCGCACGTCCGCCGCGGCGTGCGCGTTGAGTGCCTTGCCTTGGGGGGCGAAGATGCCGCCGTTGGCCTCCAAGAGGTCACCGCGCTCCATCCCCGGCCCGCGGGGGCGAGCGCCGACGAGCAGCGCATAGTTCACGCCGTCGAACACGACGTTGGGGTCGTCGCCGATTTCGACGCCCGCGAGCGTCGGGAAGGCGCAATCGTCAAGTTCCATGACGACGCCCTCGAGGGCCTTGAGCGCCGGGGTGATCTCCAACAGGCGCAGCTCGATCGGGGTGTCTGGGCCGAGGAAGCTCCCGCTGGCAAGGCGGAAGAGCAGGCTGTAGCCAATCTGACCGGCGGCTCCGGTGACGGCGACCTTGACGGGGGGTTTGCTCACAATGACCTCTTTGGGCGACGACGATTCGTGGGCCACCGCGACGGCCCACCTGACCCTTCCGACGCTAGCAGTGCCACGGTATGCCGCGCGCAGCCTCCCCTCACAGTGCGGCGAGCGCCGCGTTAAAGGTCGCAGATGGCCGCATGACCGCGGCGGTCTTGGCGGCATCGGGTCGGTAGTAGCCCCCGATGTCGACGGGTGACCCCTGAACGGCGAGCAACTCCGCGGCGATTGTCGCCTCGTTGTCGGCGAGTGCCCTCGCGAGCGGCGCGAACCGGGCCGCCAACTGCGCATCAACATCCTGGGCGGCGAGCTCCTGGGCCCAGTAGAGCGCCAGGTAGAAGTGGCTGCCCCGGTTGTCGATCTGACCGACCCGACGGGCGGGGGACTTGTTCTCGTTGAGCAGGGTCTCGGTGGCCTTGCCGAGAGCGTCGGCGAGCACCTGTGCGCGGGGGTTGTCGCTCGAGGTGGCAAGGTGGGCCAGGCTCTCGGCGAGGGCAAGGAACTCGCCAAGGCTGTCCCAGCGCAAGTAGTTGTCCGAGACGAGTTGCTGGACGTGCTTGGGCGCCGATCCGCCGGCGCCGGTCTCAAAGAGTCCACCGCCAGCCATAAGCGGGACCACCGAGAGCATCTTCGCGCTCGTGCCGAGTTCGAGGATGGGAAAGAGGTCGGTGTTGTAGTCCCGCAGGACGTTGCCAGTGACCGAGATTGTGTCCAGGCCCTGCCGGATTCGTTCGATCGACCGCTTGCAGGCCTCCACGGGGGACAGAATGCTCAGGTCAAGGCCGTTGGTGTCGTAGTCGGCGAGGTAGGTGGTCACCTTGGTGATGAGGTTGGCGTCGTGGGCGCGGGCCGGGTCGAGCCAGAAGATCGCGGGGATTGCGCTGGCGCGGGCCCGGGTGACGGCGAGTTTGACCCAGTCTCGGATCGGGGCGTCCTTGGTCTGGCAGCCGCGCCAAATGTCGCCCGCCTCGACCGTGTGCTCCATGAGCACTTCGCCGGCGGCGTTGACGACCCGAACGGTGCCTGCGGCGGCCATCTCGAACGTCTTGTCGTGACTGCCATACTCCTCGGCCTTTTGGGCCATCAACCCGACGTTCGGCACCGATCCCATCGTCGTCGGGTCGAGGGCGCCGTAGGTGCGGCAGTCGTCGATGACGCACTGGTAGACCCCGGCGTAGGAGCTGTCTGGGATGACCGCGAGGGTGTCGGCCTCGTTGCCAGCTGCGTCCCACATGTGACCCGAGGTGCGGATCATCGCCGGCATCGACGCGTCGACGATGACGTCACTCGGGACGTGGAGGTTGGTGATGCCCTTGTCCGAGTTGACCATCGCGAGTGCTGGTCCGGTCGCCAGTTCGGCGTCGATGGCGGCCCGGATCTCCGCGCCGTTGGGGAGCGCGGCGAGTCCGTCGAGGATCGAGCCGAGGCCGTTGTTGGGGGTGAGGCCGGCGTCGGTGAGCTGGGCGCCATACGTCGCAAAGACACCAGGCAGGAAAGCGCGCACGACGTGCCCGAAGATGATTGGGTCCGACACCTTCATCATCGTCGCCTTGAGGTGTACCGAAAAGAGGACCGACTCGTCCTTCGCACGCTGGATTTGCGTGGCGAGGAAGGCGTCCAGGGCAGCGACCCGAAGCACGGTCGCGTCGACGACCTCACCCTTGAGGACGGGCAGGGCCGCCTTGAGCACGGTCACGTGGCCGTCCGTCCCAACGTGCTGGATTGTCAGCGTGTCGGCCTCCGGCAACACCACTGACTGCTCGTTGGTGGCGAAATCGTCCGCGCCCATCGTCGCGACATTGGTCTTCGAGTCGGGGGACCAGGCGCCCATCGAGTGCGGGTGCTTGCGGGCGTAATTCTTCACCGCGAGCGGCGCGCGACGGTCGGAGTTACCCTCGCGCAGCACGGGGTTCACCGCGCTGCCCTTGACGGCGTCATACCGTGCCCGGGTGTCCTCCTCGGCGGGGGTGGTCGGGTCGTCAACGTAGTCGGGCAGCGCGAAGCCGAGGGCCTGCAACTCCTTGATTGCGGCGAGGAGTTGCGGGAGGGAGGCGCTGACGTTGGGCAATTTGATGATGTTGGCCGCCGGGGTTGTGGCCAGTTGGCCCAACTCCGCCAATGCGTCCCCGGTCCGTTGCTCGGCGGGAAGGGCGTCGTTGAATGAGGCGAGGATGCGGGCGGCCAAGGAGATGTCCCGGGTCTCCACGTCGACATCGGCGGCCGCGGTGTACGCCTGGATCACGGGAAGCAACGAGTACGTCGCCAGCAGCGGAGCCTCGTCGGTCAGCGTGTAGATGATCTTCGCCATGGTGTGCCTCTTCCTCGGGGCCGGGCCAGCTGTGGGTTAGGCCTCACGCTACCGAACCGGGCGGGCGCGCCTCCGCTGCGTCCATCCGAGCCTGCGATCACCGGCCACCCGAGCCTGCGATCACCGGCCACCCGAGCCCCGGGCGCGCCCCCGGCGCCGTCCA
>CAZACX010000039.1:0-21147 GCA_964483685.1 uncultured Intrasporangiaceae bacterium | reverse complement strand
CCGAGCCTGCGATCACCGGCCACCCGAGCCCCGGGCGCGCCCCCGGCGCCGTCCATCCGAGTTCGGGGTCAGAGCCCCAAGGTGGCGACCGCGGCGAGCACCTGCTGGGCGAGTTCTGGCCGACACACGATGAGGTCGGGCAGCAGGACGTTGCGCTGGTTATAGATCATGGGGGAGCCGTCGACGCGGCTGGTATGCAGTCCGGCGGCAGCGGCGACAACGACGGGAGCTGCGGAGTCCCATTCATACTGTCCGCCGGCGTGAACGTAGGCGTCGGTTGATCCGTCGAGGACCGACATCGCCTTGACGCCGGCCGACCCCATAGCCACCAACTCCGCGTCGAGCAACGTGACGAGGGTGGGCAGCCAGGCCGGTGGGCGGGACCGGGAGACGGCGAGCCGGATCTTCGCCGAGGACCGCGCGGGCAGCACGGGAGGCTCATCGGTCCCATAGGTGACGCCCCGGGCAGGAAGGGCAACGGCCCCGGCGACGAGGCTGCCCCGTTCCCAGAGTGCGACGTGAACGGCCCAGTCGTCGCGGGGGCGTTCCGAGAACTCGCGAGTGCCATCGAGCGGGTCAACGATCCAGACCCGATCCGCGGTCAACCGGGCGAGGTCGTCGGCGCCTTCCTCGCTGAGCACGGCATCGTGCGGCCGAGCCTGCGCCAGGGCGGCAACGAGGTAGTTATGCGCCCCGGCGTCACCGGCATCTTTCAGGGCGCGAGGGTCGCCCTCGGCAGGGAAGTCAGCGCGGATCGCGAGCAAGACATCCCCAGCCGCGACGGCAAGATCCCGGGCGAGGTGCGCGTCGGTGCGGGAATCAGTCATGAGAGGGTCCGTTCTCGTGGAGGCTCGGTTCGGGCTCCTTGCGGCCGATCGGCAAATGCACGAAGGGTTTGCGTCCGTGACTGGCTTTGACCAGGCCCCACGCGATCGGGCCGAGGATCACCATGGCCGCTCCGAGGGCGCCGACCCACAGCGGCGGAACCTTGAGGAGGGCGAGCCCGGTCAACGTCAACACCATCGCAATGCCACGGCGCAGGACGGACGGGGAGACAACGGTGGCCAACCGGGCGCCAACAAAGGTCCCGGGGCTGCCGCCGATGACGAGAGGGATGAGAACGGCCCAGTCGATGCCGCTGACGATGACGTGGCTGATCGCCGCGGAGAGGACAAGGGGGATGGCCTGGACGAGGTCGGTGCCGACCAGCTTGCGAGCGTTGAGCATGGGATAGAGGAGCAGCAGGCTAATCATGATGAGTGAGCCGGAGCCGACGCTCGTCAGCCCGACCAGGAGCCCGCCGACGGCCCCGACGGCGAGCGTGGGCAGCGGACGAACCACCGGGTCACCCGCCGCGCCGGTGTCGTCGGTGTAGCCACGCCGCATCTCCAGGTAGACCCGGATGGTGAACGTCGAGGCGGTGAGCAGGAGCGCGTAGCCGATGGCGGTCTTGAGGAAAGACTGCTGGTCATGGGCCGCACCGATGGCCTGAATGATGAAGGCCCCGGCAAACGACGTGGGGACCGATCCGATGATGAGCCATTTGGCGAGTTCGAGGTTCGGGGACCCGTGTTTGACGTGGACCGCGGCACCGACGGATTTGTTGATGGCCGCCGCGACCAGGTCGTTGGCGACCGCAGCGGTGGGCGGCACGCCGAGGAAGATCAGGGCGGGCGTCATCAAGGCGCCACCGCCCATGCCGGTCAGTCCGATGACGATGCCGACCAGGAAGGCGACGGCCAGCAAGCTGGGGGTGTCGGCAGTGATCAGATCGCCCATTCGATGTCCTCTTCTTGGTACAGATGTCCGCGTCGCCGCAGCGCGGTGAGCACCATGCCCACGGCGGCCTCGATGCTGAGCCCGGTGGTGTCAATCCGCACGTCGGGATCGACCGGTTCCTCATAGGGCGAGCTGATCCCGGTGAACTCCGGGATCTCGCCTCGCCGGGCCTTGGCGTACAGGCCCTTGCGGTCGCGTCGCTCACACTCAGCCAACGGCGTGGCGACATGAACGAGGAGGAAGTCGCCGCCGGCGTCAATTGTCATCGCGCGCACCGCCTCGCGGGTTGCGGCGAAGGGGGCAATCGGGCTACAAATCGCGACGCCGCCATGCCTGCTGATCTCGGCGCCAACCCAGCCGATACGGCGGATGTTGGTTTCGCGGTCCTTCGCCGAGAACCCCAAGCCGGCGCTGAGGTGGCGGCGCACGAGGTCACCATCAAGGAGGGTGACTGAGCGCTCGCCCTCCTCGATGATCGCGTCGCGGACGGCCCGGGCGATGGTCGACTTGCCGGAGCCGGAGAGCCCGGTGAAGAAGAGGACCAGTCCGTGGGGTCGGGTCGCGATTTCCACGTCGGCGAGTTCGAGGACCTCACCTTGGGCGTACGCGGCGATCGCTCCCGCTCGCTTCGCCCCGCGAGACTGCGGATCGAGCGGGAGGGCAACGACGTGCCCGCGCTTGAGGCGGGCGACCGCGGCGACGGCGGACCGAATCGTCGCGACGGAGGGGTTATGGGCGGCCAGGCTTGGGCCAGCGAGCACGAGGAACTGCACGGGACGTTCGCCGGCGAGGTTGAGCACGTCAACGAGGTCGCCCGGGCGCAGTGGGCGATCCACGACGACGGTCACCGTGCCCACCGCGTCCGAGGCGTTCTCCACGGGGGAGCGGTAGTAGCGCTCAAAGGTTCGGGGGGAGGGGCGACCGATGAACTCCGGACGGGCGTCGAGGTCGAGGGTGTCGTCGGCGCGCAGCTGCCCGTGCGCGGCAACGCGGGCCAGGGGCACCCCCTCCGGGTCGACAATTTCTACCGTCCCGGCGGCGAGAGCGTCGGCTGCGACGTGGGCGGGCAGGCGCAGTTCCACGATTTGACCGGGGGACACCGCATCCACGGGGTGCAGCACTCCGGTACGCAGCAACTCAAGGTCATCGAGGGTGTCGGGGGGTGGACAGTACTGCGGCGGACTTGGGGTCGCAGCGGTCATTTGTCGCATTCTGCCAGGCTCAATTCGGTGACGCGCGCCACGCACAGGCCCTCGGCGAGTGGTTCGGGCGTGGATGGATCGCCAGTACGCTAGGGCGGGTTTTTCCATTGGTACACGAGAGGCAATCGGGGTATGTCTGCGCAAGTCGACTACCGCTTCACTCAACTTGATGAGCTGGAGTCGGAGTCCATCCACATCTTCCGCGAGGTCGCGGCCGAGTTCGAGAAGCCGGTGCTGCTGTTTTCTGGCGGCAAGGACTCGATCGTCATGCTGCGGCTCGCGGAGAAGGCGTTCTTTCCCGCGAAGGTGCCGTTCCCGGTGATGCAAATTGACACGGGCTACGACTTCCCAGAGGTCTTGTCCTGTCGCGACGCCTGGGTCGACCGCCTCGGCGTCAAGATGATCGTCGCGTCCGTCGAGGAGGCGATCGCGAACAAGGTGGTCGTCGACGACGGCAAGACCTCACGCAACCGTCTTCAGACCGGAACCCTCTTGCACGCCCTTGAGGAGGGAGGCTTTACGGCCGCCTTCGGTGGGGGCCGGCGCGATGAGGAGAAGGCCCGTGCCAAGGAGCGCGTCTACTCCCACCGTGACGAGTTCGGCCAGTGGGACCCCAAAATGCAACGCCCCGAGCTGTGGTCGCTCTACAACGCGAAGGTCCACCAGGGCGAGCACATGCGCATCTTTCCCTTGTCCAACTGGACCGAGTTGGACGTGTGGCACTACATCGCCCGCGAAGGCATCGCCATTCCGTCGATCTACTTCTCGCACACCCGTCGCGTCTTCGAACGAGACGGCATGCTGATGTCAGAGAGCCCGTACAACCCGCTCCGGGCAGGCGAAGTCATCGAGGAACGTCAGGTGCGTTTCCGCACCGTCGGCGACCTGACGTTGACCGGGTGCGTCGAATCCGACGCCGACACGTTCGACAAGATCATCGATGAGGTGGCCATCGCTCGGGTCACCGAACGCGGCGCCACGCGTGGGGACGACCGGTTCTCCGAAGCCGCGATGGAAGACCGCAAGCGAGAGGGTTACTTCTGATGGATCTGCTCCGATTCGCCACCGCGGGGTCGGTCGACGACGGCAAGTCGACACTGATCGGGCGCCTGTTGCTCGACTCGAAGGCGATCTTTGAGGATCAACTCGAAGCCGTCGAGAAGACCAGCGCCGACAAGGGTTACGACTACACCGACCTCGCCTTGCTCACCGACGGGCTTCGCTCGGAACGGGAGCAGGGCATCACCATCGATGTCGCCTACCGCTACTTCGCAACGCCTCGACGCAAGTTCATCATCGCCGACACCCCCGGCCACGTGCAGTACACCAGGAACATGGTCACCGGCGCGTCGACCGCGGGCCTCGGGCTCGTGCTCGTTGATGCGCGCCAGGGTCTGACCGAGCAGTCCCGACGGCACGCGGTGTTGCTCTCCCTGCTGCGGGTGCCGCACCTCGTGCTCGCCGTCAACAAGATGGACCTCGTTGACTTCTCCGAAGAGGTCTACAACCGCATCGAGGAAGAGTTCACCGCCTTCTCGACGAAGTTGACGATCCCCGACCTCACCGTCATCCCGCTCTCCGCGTTGCAAGGCGACAACGTGGTTGACCGCTCGACGAACATGCCCTGGTACAACGGGCCGTCGCTGATGCACCATCTTGAGCATGTTCACGTGGCTTCCGACCGGGATCTCTTCGACGTACGGTTCCCGGTTCAGTACGTCGTGCGGCCCAAGTCGGAGGAATACCACGACTACCGCGGGTATGCCGGCCGGGTCGCCGGGGGCGTCCTGCGGCCCGGCGACGAGGTCATGGTGCTGCCCAGCGGGCTGACTACCCGGATTCAAGGGATCGACATCTTCGACAAGGAGGTGTCGGAGGCCTTCCCGCCGATGTCGGTGACGGTGCGCCTCGAGGACGACTTGGATGTCTCCCGCGGCGACATGATTTGCCGACCGGCGAATGCGCCAACGCCGACTCAAGATATCGACGCGATGGTCTGCTGGATGACGAAGGAGCCGTTGGCTCCGGGGGCCAAACTCGCCCTCAAGCACACGACGCGCAGCTGCCGCGCCGTCGTCAAAGAGGTCATGTACCGCCTCGACGTCAACACCCTCCACCGTGATCAAGGCGCTGGTGAGTTGGGGCTCAACGAGATCGGCCGCGTCAAGTTGCGGACGACAACCCCACTGCTTGCCGACCCCTACGCCCGCAACCGGGCCACCGGGTCCTTCATCCTCATCGACGAAGCGACCGGGGTCACGGTCGGGGCAGGCATGATCAACGAGTGACGTTCGGCTGATAGCCCGGGGCGGCAACCGCCCCGGGCTGTTGCCGTTTCGGCGGCGCCACTCGCGATGAGAACGCCTGCGCGCGAGGCGAATTGCGTTGCCCCAACGAAGAGGGCGGTCGCGAAAGAGCGCAGTGGGCGGTCGCGAAAAGGCGACGAACCGCGCCCGATCCGGCTGACAGAATGGTCGCCATGCCGAGTGAAACCCCGACCGTCGTGCGCCCGAAGCGCATCTTCTCCGCGATGCAGCCGACCAGCGACTCGCTGCACCTTGGCAACTACTTGGGGGCACTCGTCAACTGGGCGAAGCTGCAGGGTGACTATGACGCCTTCTACGGCGTGGTGGACCTGCACGCGCTCACCGTGGCGACGGACCCGCAAGTGCTCCGACGGCGCACGCGGGTTATCGCCGCGCAATACCTCGCGGGTGGAGTCGACCCCGAGCGGTCGACGTTGATGCTCCAAAGCTACGTGCCCGAGCACAGCGAGCTGGCGTGGATCTTGTCCTGTAGCACCGGTTTTGGTGAGGCGAGCCGGATGACGCAGTTCAAGGACAAGACCAGCCGGGGCCTATCCGCCAACGTGGGCTTGTTCACCTACCCCATCCTCATGGCCGCGGACATCCTCCTTTACGACGCCGACCTCGTGCCGGTGGGCGAGGACCAACGTCAACACCTTGAGCTGACCCGCGATCTCGCCGAGCGCCTCAATGGACGGTTTGGGCCGTTGTTCACCGTGCCGGAGCCCTACATCCTCAAGGGCAGCGCCAAGATCATGGACCTGCAGGAGGCGACCTCAAAGATGTCGAAGTCAGGGTCGAGCGCAAACGGCCTCATCGACTTGATGGACACGCCCGCCCAGATCGCCAAGAAGATCAAGTCAGCGGTGACCGACACCGAGCGTGAGATCCGCTTTGACCCCGAGACGAAGCCCGGCGTGTCCAACCTCCTCGTCATCCACTCGACGATCTCGGGCACACCGATCCCCGACCTCGAGGAGGCTTTCTCGGGCCGCGGCTACGGTGACCTCAAAAAGGAGGTTGCGGAGGTCGTCCTCGCCGCCGTCGAACCCTTCCAGCAGCGGATGAACGGTTGGCTCGCCGACCCCGCCGAACTCGACCGCTTGCTCGTGGACGGGTCCGCCCGGGCCCGGGTTGTTGCGGCCGAGGTTCTTGGTCGGGTGCGGTCCGCGTTGGGCTTGTTGCCGCGCAACGCCTAACGGCGAGTACCCTCCCTCCTCATGCCCACAATCGGCGTCGCCATCGCGATCCCGCAACCGTTCGAGGCCGTTTTGGCCGACCAGCGGGCGGCCGTCGGCGACCCCCTCGCCGCCTCGGTCCCCCCGCACGTGACACTCCTGCCGCCGACGGTCGTGACGGACGCCGAGCTCGCAGACTTCGTCGTCCACCTTGCCCAGGTTGCGGAGGCGGCAGCGCCGTTCGAGATGGCGTTGCAGTCCACCGGGACATTCCGCCCGGTCTCGCCGGTTGTCTTTGTCCAAGTGGCGCGCGGCATCAGCGATTGCGAGTTGCTGGAACGGGCCATCCGAAGCGGGCCCATCGAGCGGGACGTCCCTTTTGCCTACCATCCGCACGTGACGATCGCCCACCACCTCGACGATGCGGCGTTGGACAAGGCGTATGCCGCGCTCGCCGACTTTTCGGCCGCCTTCCCGGTGCACGCCATCAGTCTCTACTGTCACGGGACGGATGCCGTCTGGCGGACGGAACGCGAGTTCGTGCTCGAAGGCATGGGGACATGGAGCGACTGAAAGGGCTGTGGGCTAACTTCTCGACGACGCACCTGTGGCGCGCCTGGTCACGCTATAGCGAGGCCCGAGGCGGTTTGCTCGCCGGCGGGGTGACCTACTTCGCCTTCTTCTCACTCTTCCCGGTGATTGCGCTGGCATTCACCGTCTTTGGGCTTGTCTTGCGTGATCGCCCGGCCCTCCTCGGTCAGATCCGCGAGGCCATCGACAAACAGTTGCCCGGGTTTGTTCAGAGCGCGGACGGGTCGAGCGGTCTCATCCCGGTGTCGATCCCGACGGGATCGACCCTCGGGATCACCGCCGTCATCGGGGTTCTCGGCCTGTTGTGGGCTGGCTTGGGGTGGCTCAGTGCGCTCCGGGACGGCATTCGGGCGGTCTTCGGGGTCCCTGGCTCCCCGGGGAATTTCGTCATGGCCAAGGTGCGGGACTTGGGGGTGTTGGTCCTGCTCGGGGTGGGCGTCGTTGGTGCCGCGCTGGTCTCGGGCGTGGCCAATGCGGGCGCGGCCGCCGTGGCCGACGTGATTGGGCTCGGCAACCAAGGGTGGATCGTCACCCTCGTTGGCCTGCTTGCCGCGGTCGCCGCCAACGCCGCCATGGTCGCACTCATGCTGCGGGTGCTGTCCGGCGTCGACCTGCCCTGGACCGGGCTGCGCAACGGTGCGGTATTCGGCGGCCTCGCGTTGACCCTGCTGCAAACTTTCGGCACCCGATTGATCGCCGGGACCATGGACAACAAGCTCTTTGCGCCGATCGCGTTGGTCGTCGGTTTGCTCGCCTTCTTGAACTTCATTGCGCGGGCCATGTTGCTCTCGGCGGCGTGGGCAGCCAACGACGCCGACTTCGCCGCCGGGACCGCGGGCGAGCAAGAGAACGCTCGGGGCGCCGGCACCGCCGGGGCGCAGGCGATCGCGCCGGGTGTTCCTGGCGTCGACGCGGCGGCGCGCCTCGCGGTGGGGCTGCCCACCGTGGGCGCAGCCGCAACCGATCGGGTCTCGCTCCTGTCGGGAGCAGTGCTTGGCGCCGCGGCGGCCACGCTCGTCGGTACAAGCCTCGCAGCGGCTCGTCGCCTCGTCGCGCGCCGCTGAGCGGGCGCCCGGCGCGGGACTGGCCGCCTCGGACTGACCGCCCGGACTGGCGCGGTACCCCGCACTGCAACGCACCGCAGTGCCGGGCCGGCGCGGGACTGGCCGCCTGGGACTGGCCATCCTGTGCCTGGCGACGAGTAAGCCTGGCGACGAGTAAGTTGACCCGATGCCGAGTGCGCGTACCGACGTCGACGAATTCACCTCCCGGTTGTGGGCGGTCATCCCCGCCGGTGGGGCCGGGACGCGCCTTTGGCCGCTCAGCCGCGCCGGGTCGCCGAAGTTCCTCCACGACCTGACCGGCAGCGGGCGAACCCTCCTGCAGCAGACCGCAGATCGGCTGCGGCCGGTCGCCGGCGGGGGGCTGGTCGTCGTCACCGGTGTCGCCCATGAGCAGGCCGTGCGCCGCCAAGTGCCCGCCCTGGGACCAGACCTTCTGCTCGTCGAACCTGCGCCCCGCGACTCGATGGCCGCGATCGGGTGGGCCGCGGCGGTCCTCGAAGCCCGCGACCCCGACGCCCTCCTCGGATCGTTCGCCGCCGACCACGTCGTGCGCGACCTCGACCGGTTCCACGCCTGCGTTCGCGAGGCGGCCGCCCTCGCCGCGGCAGGTCACCTGGTGACGATCGGGATCACCCCCACGTTTGCCGCGACCGGCTTCGGGTACATCCGTGCGGGTGCTCCGGTGCCGGGATATGCCACCGGCCGGAGGGTGGCGGCGTTTGTCGAGAAGCCGGACGAGGAGCGGGCACGCGCCTACGTTGCCGCCGGGGAGTACAGGTGGAATGCAGGAATGTTCCTCGCCCGGGCCTCGACCTTGCTCGACCTGCTCGCGGCCGGTCACCCCGAATTTGCCGCGCGCCTGCGGGAACTGGCGCGCGACCCCGAGGCCTTGACACGGGTGTGGCCAACATTGCCCAAGATCGCCATCGACCACGCGATCGCCGAGCCGGCCGCCGACGCCGGTCGCGTGGTCGTCGTTCCCGGTGATTTCGGCTGGGATGACATCGGCGACTTCAAGGCGCTCGCCACGTTGACGCCAACCGTGAGCGAGGGACCCCGGGTGCTCGGCGACCCGAACCTCGTGCGCTCCTGCGACGCGGACGGCCTGGTGATCCCGGCGAGCGGTCGGCTCGTCGCGGTTCTCGGACTTGAAGACATCGTCGTCGTCGACACCCCGGATGCCGTGCTGGTGACCACCCGGGCGCGGGCCCAAGACGTCAAGGCCATCGTCGACCAGCTCAAGGCCGAGGGACGTTCTGCGCTCACCTGACCCGAACGCTGGCCTCGTCCGACGCATGGTCCCTTCTGAGCGCTGGCCCTGTCTGAACGCTGGCCTCGTCCGAACCACAAAGTCGGCACGCGCAACACACCGCGTCGTCGCGCGGTCTCGCCGGTCACGTGCCGACGTCACCTCGCCCGTCAGGTGTCGACGTCGCCTCGTCCGAACCACGAGTCGGTGCGCGCAACACACCGCGTCGTCGCGCGGTCTCGCCCGTCAGGTGCCGACGTCGCGGCGACGGAAGGCGAGCGAACCGGCATACCCAATGAGCGTGGCCAGGAGCGTCAGGATCAGCAGCGAGCCACCGCGCGCGCTGCCGCCCGGAAGCGAGCCGAGGTGGTCGAAGGGGGAGAGCCCGACAAGCCAGGGCGGGAAGTCCAGCAGCACACCGAATTCGGCCAGCACGAGGAAGGCGATGAGCAGGGACCATGCCGCGAGCGACCAGTGCGGCGCTCGTCCGAAGATCGCCAACGTGAGGGCGAGGCAGACCGCGACGGCGGGCAACGTCGCTAGTGCTGCCGGAACCAGATCGGCGATGCCCGTGCGGGACACGCGGCCCGCGGCGGCACCGGCGAACACCCCCATGACAAGGCTCAGCCACACTGACCCCAAGGCGGCAATCGTTGTGTGACTTGCCAGCCAACGCCAGCGGCTGACGGCGCTCGTGAGGACCGCCTCGGCGCGCCCGCCGGCCTCCTCTGTGTGGAGGCGCAGCATGGTCGTGATCGCGTAGGCGGCGGTCCCGAATGCCATGAACCGGATCTCGGTGCTGAAGAAGATGTTCAGGAGGGTCCCTTCGCCGCCGCCCAGGGTGCGCAGCATGTCGGCGATGGCCGGGTCGGCCATCATCTCGTTGACGGACCCGGCCATGCTGCCGACGACAGCGCCGAGCACCGCGTACCCGATGCTCCATCCCAGCAGCGCGCCCCGGTGCAACCTCCAGGCAAGGCCGAGCGGGGTGGCCAGGGTGGCGGCGGCGCGGGCCGGACCGGGGCGAGGCGCCCACACTCCCGCACCGAGGTCGCGCCGCCGCAGGAGCCAGTCGGCGGCCAGCAGCAGGACGAGCGTGGTGGCGAGCGCTGGCCCCAGGAGCCAGAATCGGTTCGCCCCGAATGGCGCCACCTTCTGAGCCCAACCCAGGAAGGAGCACCAACTGAGGGCCGCACACCAGCCAGTCGTGGTGTCGCCGATCGCCCGCAGGACGAAAGCGACGGCGAGCACGGCGAGGTCGATTCCACCGGCGCCCCTCGTCGTCGAGGTGAGCTGAACGGTGAGCGCCGTAACGCCGATCATGACGAGCCCGGCGATGAGCTCACTGGCGCCAAGGGCCAAGGAGCCCGACGGTGAAACCCCCAGACCGATCAGGGCCGCCGCGGACAAGGCAGCCGTCGCCAGGACCGCGCCGACGGCGAGCAGGACGGCAGCCAGCAGGGGGGCCCGACGCCCGATTACCCCGGCAGCGAGCAACTCGTGCCGGCCCTCCTCTTCCTCGGTTCGGGTGTGGCGGCGGACCAGGGCAAACCCGAGGATCGCGGTGAAGACTCCGCCCATCATGATGGTCTTCAGGACACCAATTCCGGCCGGGGTTGGGGCTGGAATCGGCCCATAGAACGCGGCCAGTGACGGCGTTGCCTCCATGATCGCCGCGGCCCCAGCCGCCTGGACATCGGTGGGATAGAGGTCGAGGGTCGCCGCCATCGACGCGTACGCGGTGAGGACGAGCAGCGCGACGCTAACCACGAGGATCCATCGATCTCGTCGCCACGCCAGGCGCAGCAAGGTTGCGGTCCCAACGAGGCTCGTCATGACGTCACAGCGCCCTCAGATGCCCCAGCGCCCTCAGCTGTTACGGCGCCCGCAGACGTCACAGCGTCCTCGTATCGGGAAAGGAAGAGCTCCTCAAGGGTCGGCGGCTGACAGGTGAGGGCGTGGATGCCGTAAGTGCCGAGTCGAGCCACGACCGCACCGATCGCGCTGGTGTCGACCGACAGGGCCAGGGCGCGCGCCTCGGATCGCGCCGCATGAACGCCTGACCAGGTCGCGATCTCCGCCGCCGATAGGGGCGTGCCCACGACAACCGTCACCGAGGTCTGGGTGAGCTGGCGCAGGTCGGCGAGGGTGCCAGAGTCAACGATCCGGCCGGCCCGCACGATGCTTACCCGATCGGCGGCCGCCTCGACCTCGCTGAGGATGTGGCTCGACAGCAAGACCGTGCGGCCCTGTGCGCGCACCTGGGCGAGGTAGTCGAGGAAGACCTGTTCCATCAGGGGGTCCAAGCCCGAGGTCGGCTCGTCGAGCAACAGGAGCGGAACGTCGGCCGCGAGCGCGGCCACGAGGGCCACCTTCTGCCGATTGCCCTTGGAATAGGAACGACCCTTCTTCGTGGGGTCGAGATCGAACCGGGCAACGAGGTCGTCGCGTCGGGCGCGCGCGATCCCGCCGCGGAGCCGGCCGAGCAGGTCGATTACCTCGCCGCCGGTGAGGTTTGGCCAGAGGACGACGTCCCCGGGGACATACGCGAGGGAACGGTGCAGCTCGGTTGCATCACGCCACGGATCCCGCCCCAGCACCCGGGCAGTGCCGCCGTCGCTGCGCAACAGGCCGAGGAGGATGCGCAGCGTCGTCGACTTCCCGGAACCGTTGGGCCCGAGGAAACCATGAACCTCGCCCTCCTCGACCCGCATGGTGAGTTCGTCGAGGGCGACCGAGGGCCCGAAGGCCTTGCGCAGCGCCTTGGTTTCGATGACGGCGGCCATGTCTCAAGCATGCCTCGCCAATCGCCGCCCGCGGTCGGTGAGTTTGCCCACGGGCAGGCGCGCGGCGGCATACGACCGCACTAGGGTGAAAGCCATGGCGAACGCGCGCTCAGAGTCCGACCTGCCCATCCAACCGGTCTATGCCGCGCCGGACCTCGACGGTTTCGACGCGGACACGAAGCTCGGGGTGCCGGGCGGCTACCCGTTCACCCGGGGTGTCTATCCGACGATGTACACCGGCAAGCCGTGGACGATGCGGCAGTACGCCGGCTTCGGCACCGCCAAGGAGAGCAACGAGCGCTACCTCGAGCTCGTGGCCAACGGCACCGGTGGCCTCTCCGTCGCGTTCGACTTGCCGACCCAGATGGGCTACGACTCCGACGAACCGATCGCTTCCGGCGAGGTGGGCAAGGTCGGGGTCGCCATCGACTCGATCGAGGACATGCGGGTGCTGTTCAACGGGCTACCGCTCGAGCGGATCTCGACGTCAATGACGATCAACGCGCCCGCCGCCGTCCTCCTGCTGATGTACCAGCTCGTCGCCGAAGAGGCCGGCGTGTCCGGGAGCCAGCTCACCGGGACGATCCAAAACGACGTGCTCAAGGAGTACATCGCCCGCGGCACCTACATCTACCCGCCCAAGGAATCCTTGCGCCTCATCAGCGACATCTTCGCGTACTGCCAGAGCGAGATGCCGCGCTGGAACACCATCTCCATCTCCGGATACCACATGGCCGAGGCGGGGGCGACGCCCGCGCAGGAAGTCGCCTTCACCCTCGCCAACGCCAAGGCGTACGTGCGCGCCGCGGTGGCCGCTGGTCTTGAGGTTGACGACATCGCGCCCCGACTTTCCTTCTTCTTCGTTGCCCGCACGACCCTCCTTGAAGAGGTCGCGAAGTTCCGCGCCGCACGCCGCATCTGGGCGCGGATCATGAAGGACGAATTCGGCGCCCTCAACCCGAAGTCGCAGATGCTCCGTTTCCACACCCAAACCGCGGGCGTGCAGCTGACCGCCCAGCAGCCCGAGGTCAACCTCGTCCGGGTTGCCCTCCAAGGCCTCGGCGCGGTCCTCGGCGGCACCCAGTCGCTCCATACCAACTCGTATGACGAGGCGATCGCCTTGCCGACGACGAAGGCCGCGCGCCTCGCGCTGCGCACTCAGCAGGTCATCGCCTTCGAGTCGGATGTCTGCAAGACCGTCGATCCCTTCGCCGGGTCGTATGTCATCGAGTCGATGACCGACGACCTCGAGCAGTCCATCATCGAGCTCATCCAGGCGGTCGAGGACCGCGGCGGGGCGGTGGCGGCCATCGAGCAAGGCTTCCAGAAGGCCGAGATCGAGCGCTCCGCATACCAGTTCGCCATCGAGATCGACGAGGGCGAGCGCGTCGTTGTCGGCGTCAACAAGTTCGTCCTCGACCAAGAAGAGCCCTACGAACCGTTGCGAGTCGACCCCCAGATCGAGGCCGACCAGCGCGCTCGCCTGGCCACGCTGCGGGCCGGTCGCGACAACGACGCCGTCGCGGCAGCGTTGGATAAGGTCCGTGCGGCCGCCCGCGGCACCGAGAACGTGCTCTACCCAATGCGGGAGGCGCTTCGGCTCAAGGCAACGGGTGGTGAGGTCAGTCACGCCCTGCGGGACGTGTGGGGCGTCTACGTTCCGCGCGAAACGTTCTGAGCACGCCGCGCCGGGGTCGATGCTGCCGCTGGCCCCAGCGGCAGCTCTAGGGCGACGGTAAGATTTGCCTCCGCCATGACACCTGGACACCTCACGTCACTGACCCGCGCCGTCGACTCGCTCACCCCCGAGCTGCTCGGCATCCGCCGGGACCTGCACCGCCACCCGGAACTGAGCCGCGAGGAACACCGCACGACGGCCCTGGTGCTCGAGCGGTTGCAGGGCGCCGGGATCGCCGCGCGGGCCGTGGACCCGACCGGTGTGATCGCCGACATCGGCGCCGACGAGGCACCGTTTCGGGTGGCCCTGCGCGCTGACCTCGACGCCCTGCCGGTGCGGGAGCGGACCGGGCTCGATTGGGCTTCGGTGCGCCCCGATGTCACGCACGCGTGCGGGCACGACTTCCACACCGGGGCGTTGCTTGGGGCGGGCCTGGCCCTGCACGCGATGCGCGAGGAGCTCGACGAGGCGGGCCTGGCGGTGCGCCTGTTGTTCCAGCCCGCCGAGGAGGCCATTCCCGGTGGGGCGCTCGACCTCATCGACGCGGGCGGGCTCGATCGGGTCCACGCGGCCTACGCCGTGCATTGCGACCCCAGCCTCGACGTCGGGAAGGTGGGCCTGCGCGAGGGTCCGCTGACGGCCGCCGCCGACCGGCTCATCGTCAAGCTCACCGGGCGGGGCGGGCACACCTCGCGGCCACACCTCACCGAGGACCTCACGTTCGCGCTCGCCAAGGTCATCACCGAGGTGCCGACCCTGCTCTCTCGGCGGGTCGATCCTCGGGCCGGGCTCGTCCTGGTCTGGGGAACGGTCCACGCGGGCCGCACGAGCAACGTCATCCCCTCCAGCGGCGAGGCCCAGGGAACGTTGCGCATTCTCGACGCCGACGTGTGGCGGGGGATTGGACCGCTGCTGCGCGAGATCGTTGAGGACGTCATCAGGCCGTATGGCGTCCAGGCCGAGATCGTCCACACCCAGGGCGTCCCTCCGGTTGTCAACGTTGCCGACGCCGTCGACGATTTGCGGGCGGCCGCGCAGGCGGTTGGCCTCGGTGTCGTGCCGACGAGTCAGTCCATGGGCGGCGAAGATTTCGCCTGGTTCCTGCACCGGGTGCCAGGGGCGATGGCGCGGCTGGGAACGCGGACCATCGGTGGACGCACCTATGACCTCCATCAGGGCGACCTCGTTGTCGACGAGGCGGCCCTTGGTCACGGCGCCCGACTCCTCGCTGCGGTGGCGCTCGCCGCCCTCGAACGGAACGGCGGCGGCACGTCCCGACTTCGTAACGGTTGACACCCCGACGGTGGGCGGGTAGTTCTCCGCCTGGATATGCGCCTATCCTCGATTTGGTGGGCGCGGGTGCGCCCCAGACAATCAAGCAAATAAGGAGACAGCCTTGCGTCAGTTGATGAAGGTTGCCGCGGCGGTATCGGCGAGTGCGCTCACCCTGACCGCCTGTGGAAGTTCGACCAGCACGGAGACGACGTCGACCAGCACCGCCGGCGGGACCTCCTCGAGTTCTTCGACCAGTTCGGCGCCGATGGCCTCAGACATCAAGGTCGGGATGGCGTATGACGTCGGCGGGCGTGGCGACCAGTCGTTCAACGACGCCGCCGCGGCTGGCCTGGACAAGGCCAAGGCCGAGTTCGGGCTGGAAACCCAGGAAGCCACCGCGGTCAACGGCGAAAACGACGCCGCCCGCGAAGAGCGGCTCAACCAGCTGGTCGATGCCGGCTTCACGAACATCGTCGCCGTGGGCTTCGCCTACGCCGGCGCCGTGGGCAAGGTCGCCAAAGCGAACCCGGACGTCCACTTCGCGATCATTGATGACGCGTCCGACGCTTCCAAGGGCACTAACGTCGCCCAACTCACCTTCGCCGAGAACGAGGGTTCCTTCCTCGTCGGTGCGGCCGCCGCGCTGAAGAGCAAGAGCGGGCACGTCGGTTTCGTCGGCGGGGTCAACGTCCCGTTGATCAACAAATTCGAGGCGGGCTTTGTCGCCGGCGCGAAGGCTGTCAACTCGGCCATCGTCGTCGATTCGACCTACCTCACGCAGCCCCCGGACTTCAGTGGCTTCGGTGACCCGGCCAAGGGCAAGACCGCGGCCGACGGCATGTTCCAGGACGGCGCAGATGTTGTTTATCACGCCGCTGGTGGCTCCGGTGGTGGCGTCTTCACCGCAGCCAAGGCTGCCAACGCGATGGCGATCGGGGTCGACTCCGACCAGGCGCTGACCGCCGAGGCCGGGGTGCGCGATGTCATCATCACCTCGATGCTCAAGAAGCTCGACGTGGCGGTCTATGACTACGTCAAGGCGGCCGTTGGCGGCACGAACCAGGGCGGAAACATCGTCTTCGACCTCAAGGCCGGCGGCGTCGACTACGCCACCACCGGCGGCAAGATCGAGGACATCAAGGCCAAGCTGGACGAGTACAAGGCCAAGATCATCTCGGGCGAAATCAAGGTTCCCGACGCGATGTAACGCCCCTCCCGACGCCGATACGCGACCTGCGTAAAACGGCGTTTGGGTTGGTCGGACAGGGTCCGGATGACGCGGTAGCGTTCATCCGGACCCTGTCGCCGTTGACGGACCCCGCGACCGAATTCGACCCAAGGAGCGTGCATCATCAGCACCCCTGCAGCCCCCGCCGCCAGTGACCTTGCCGTTGAGCTGCATGGGATCACCAAGCGCTTCCCAGGTGTCATCGCCAACAAGGACATCGCCTTCGCGGTGCGGCGTGGCACCGTGCACGCGATCGTCGGCGAGAACGGTGCGGGCAAGTCGACCCTGATGAAGATCCTCTACGGCGTGCAGCGCCCGGATGAGGGGACGATCGCCGTCAACGGGGCGCTGGTCCAGCTCCAGTCTCCCGCCGATGCCATCGGTGTCGGCATTGGGATGGTGTTCCAACATTTCATGCTCGCCGACAACTTCACGGTGCTGGAGAACGTCGTCCTCGGCGCCGAGAAGCTGCATGGGATCGGCGCCGCCGCCCGCGCCGAGATCCGCCGCATTTCCCTCGAGTACGGACTTGAGGTTGAGCCGGACGACCTCGTCGCCGATCTCGGGGTCGGTGATCGGCAACGCGTGGAGATCCTCAAGGTGCTCTACCGCGGGGCCAAGATCCTCATTCTCGACGAGCCGACGGCCGTCCTCGTCCCTCAAGAAGTCGACGAACTGTTCGCCAACCTTCGCGAGCTCAAGAGCGAGGGCCTGACAGTGCTCTTCATCTCGCACAAACTCGACGAGGTGCTCTCGGTCGCCGACGACATCACCGTCATCCGCCGCGGGACGACGGTCGCCTCCGTTGACCCCAAGAGTGTGAACGCTCGGCAGCTCGCCGAGCTCATGGTTGGCTCGGAGTTGCCCACGCCGGCCACGTCGGAGTCGACAGTCACCGACCGGGTCGTCCTGCGCATCGAGAACCTCACCCTCGCAGCGAGCGAGGGCCGGGACTTGCTGCAGGACATCGACTTGACCATCCACGCCGGTGAAGTGGTCGGCATCGCGGGGGTGGAAGGCAACGGGCAGGCCGAGCTCGTCGAGGTCATCATGGGGATGCGCGAGCCGACGAGCGGCTGGGTCTTCCTCGGCGATCTCGACATCTCCGACTGGGACGTGCGCGAGATCCGGGAGGCTGGGGTTGGCTACATCCCCGAGGACCGGCACCGCCACGGACTCCTCCTGGAGGCTCCGCTGTGGGAGAACCGCATCCTCGGCCATCAAACCGAGCGACCCAACGTCAGGGGCCAACTCATCGACGCGCGGGGCGCGAAGGCCGATACCGAGCGGATCATCAAGGAGTATGACGTCCGGACGCCGTCGATCAACGTCACCGCCGGGTCGCTCTCGGGCGGCAACCAGCAGAAGCTCATCGTCGGCCGTGAGATGAGCCACCAACCGAAGGTCCTCGTCGCCTCACACCCGACCCGGGGCGTGGATGTCGGTGCCCAGGCGGCGATTTGGGACCTCATGCGCCAGGCCCGACGGGAGGGCCTCGGGGTGCTCTTGATCAGCGCCGACCTGGAGGAGCTGATCGGCTTGTCCGACACGATCCGGGTGATTTTGCGTGGCAAGCTCACGGGCGAGTTCGACCCCGACACCGTGACCAGTCAGGACCTCGGGTCCGCGATGACCGGAGCCGACGGGTCGCATGACGACGAGCACGCGGACTCGCCGCCCGGCATACCGCCGCGCGCGGGTGCCGGTCACGACGTGAAAGGAACGACGCGATGAAGTTTGACCCGAAGCGGATTCTGCTGTCGGCGGCTGCACCCGTCTTTGCGCTCCTCGTCGCGGTTGTCTTGACGTCGCTCGTGCTCGTCGCGCTCGGCGACCCGGTGCGCGATGTTTGGATAACGATGGCCTCTAAGCCGAAGCCGCGTCAGGTCACGAACATCATTAATGGCGCCGTCGTCTTGTACCTCTCGGCGATTGCCGTCGCGGCCGGATTCCGGATGAATCTCTTCAACATTGGGGTCGACGGGCAGTACCGAATCGCCGCATTCGCCGCCGCCCTCTTTGCGGGCCAGGGGTGGCTGCCCGGCTGGCTCAACATCGTCGTCTCGATCCTCATCGCCATGGTTGCCGGTGGGTTGTGGGCGAGCATCGCCGCCTACCTCAAGGTCGCCCGGGGCGTCTCCGAGGTGATCTCGACGATCATGCTCAACGCGTTCGCCACCGGCCTCGTCGCCTGGCTACTCAACAAAGTCGCCGTCCGCCAGGCCGGATCCAACGCGACGAACACCAAGATCATCCCCGAGTCCTCCCAACTTGAGGGCTTGGCGCTGGTGCCTGGCGCTACCAACCGGGTGTTCACCCTGGTCATCTTGGCCGTGGTCGTCGGCTTCCTCTACTGGTTCGTCCTCGGCAAGACCCGCTTTGGCTTCGACTTGCGGGCCACCGGACGCTCGGAGAGCGCGGCGGTCGCCAGCGGGGTCAAAGTCAAGCAGATGGTGATGTCGGCGATGATTCTTTCCGGCGCCCTCGCCGGTCTCGTCGGGATGCCGCTGCTGTTCGGCCAGGACCACTCGTATGGGACGACGTTCCAGTCAGGTCTCGGGTTCGCCGGGATCGGCATCGCCCTCCTCGGTCGCAACCATCCGGTGGGGATCGCCTTCGCGGCACTGTTGTGGTCCTACCTCGACACCCAATCGAACGCCCTACAGATCCGGGCCGGGGTTGCCCCCGAACTCGTCAACATCATCCAGGGCATCATCTTGTTCGCCATCGTCATCGCCTACGAGCTCGTCCGGCGCGCCGACATTCGACTCGAGCAGACGCGGGTTGCCCGGGAGCTGGCCGCCCAGCCCGGCGCCACGGCGCCGGAAGGAGCACCAGCATGAGCACGGTCGACCTGACCACGGTGGCACATACCTCGGGCAACGCCAGCCGCTGGCCCTTCCCCACGTGGACGCGATGGGTCGTCCTCGCTTTCGGCGGCATCCTCGTCCTTGCGTCCTTGCGGGTCGCGACCGGCGCCAATGACCTTGCGTCCTCCGGGGCGCTCGCGGCGGCATTTGGCCTCGCGGTGCCCATTGCGCTCGCGGGGCTCGGCGGGCTGTGGTCGGAACGTGCGGGCGTCGTCAACATCGGCCTCGAAGGGATGATGATTCTCGGGACCTGGTCAGCGGCCTTCTTCGCCTACCACTGGGGTCCGTGGGCCGGGCTGGTCGGCGCAGTCCTGGGCGGGTTGCTCGGTGGCGTCATTCACGCCCTCGCGACGGTCGTCTTCGGTGTCGATCACATCGTGTCCGGGGTTGCGCTCAACATCATCGGACTGGGCATCGCCAAGTACCTTGCCTCCCGGTTCTTCTCCGACCTTCCCGGTGGCGGCCCGACCCAATCGCCGCCCGTGCCGCAGGTGCCGGACTACACCGTGCCCTGGGTCTCCGACGCGTTGGGCACTTTGGAGAAACACCACTGGTTCTTCGTCTCGGATGTCGCGGCGGTCCTGCGGGCCCTGTGTACCAATGTCTCGGCCCTAACCCTCATCGCGGTGGCGCTGTTCATCGCCACCTGGTGGATCCTGTGGCGCACCGCATTTGGGTTGCGCCTGCGCGCCGTGGGGGAGTCGCCATCGGCGGCCGAAACACTCGGCGTGAACGTCTACAAGTACAAGTTCCTCGCCGTCTTGGCCTCGGGCGCCCTCGCCGGTCTCGGTGGTGGCTTCTTGGCTCTTGTCGCCTCGAATATCTACCGCGATGGTCAAACCGGTGGCCGTGGGTACATCGGTCTCGCCGCGATGATCTTTGGCAACTGGCGACCGGGAGGGCTTCTCGCCGGCTCGGCGCTCTTTGGCTACACCGATGCCATCCGGTTGCGTGGCGGCGACAGCGTCCATGCGTTGCTCCTCGGGATCGGGGTGCTCTTCATCCTCATCGGGCTGTGGCAGGTCCTGCGCAAGCGGCGCCTTGTCCAAGGTGGTTTCGCCATCCTGGCGGGACTCGCGTCAGCCTGGTGGTACTTCAGCACCGACCAGGTGCCCGGCGAGTTGTCGGGCACCACGCCCTACATCACGACGCTGCTGGTCCTCGCGTTCGCGTCGCAACGGCTGCGGATGCCGGCCGCGGACGGGTTGGTCTATCGGAAGGGTGAGGGGCAATAGTCGATGCCCATTGACTGGGAGGCGTTGCACATCGCCGCCATTGAGGCGGCGACGCACGCGTACGCCCCCTACTCCCACTTCCCAGTGGGAGTCGCCGCGGCGGTGAGCGACGGGCGCGTCATCGTGGGCTGCAATGTCGAGAACGCGGCCTACGGTGTGGCCTTGTGCGCGGAGTGCGGGCTGGTCTCGGCGTTGCACGCCGGCGGCGGCGGGCGCTTGATCGCCGTCTATTGCGTCGGCGGTGATGGTGAACCGCTGCTCCCGTGCGGACGATGCCGACAACTGTTGTGGGAGAACGGCGGTCGGGACTGCCAGGTGATGACGCCCCTTGGGGTCAAGTCGATGGCTGACCTGCTGCCGCAGGCGTTCGGCGCGGCCGATCTGGCCGAGCACCGTGTGTCCGATCTGGCCGAGAGCGGCACCCTCGATCAGACCGAGCCCGGCGCCCCGCTGTGAACCGTACGAGAGAGGACGCGCCGTGAGCGAACCCTTCGACGCCGTTGACGTCATCGTCACCAAACGTGATCGCCGTGAGCTGAGCGACGATCAGATCCGCTGGGTCATCGACGCCTATACCCGCGGCGCCGTCGCCGAGGAGCAGATGAGCGCCCTGGCGATGGCGGTGCTCCTCAACGGGATGACGCGGCGCGAGATCACCACCTGGACCGGTGCGATGATCGCCAGCGGCGAGCGGATGGACTTCTCC
>CAZACX010000038.1:23583-25123 GCA_964483685.1 uncultured Intrasporangiaceae bacterium | reverse complement strand
AGTACATCTCGAACTCGTGGGGGTGGGGACGGAACCGGATCGGGTCGACCTCGTTCTTCCGCTTCCACTCGATCCAGGTCTCGATGAGGTCCTGCGTGAAGACGTCACCCTCAAGCAGGAACTCGTGGTCCTGCTCAAGCGCGGCAAGCACCTCGGGCAGCGACCCGGGAACCTGGTTGATCTGGGCGTGCTCCTCCGGGGGAAGCTCGTAGAGGTCCTTGTCGACCGGCTCCGGGGGCTCGATGCGGTTCTTGATCCCGTCGAGACCGGCCATCAACTGGGCGGCGAAGGCGAGGTAGGGGTTGCACGAGGGGTCCGGGATCCGGAACTCGATCCGCTTGGCCTTGGGCGAGGTGCCCGCAATCGGGATACGGATACACGCCGAGCGGTTACGCGCGGAGTAGACCAAGTTGACCGGGGCCTCATACCCGGGCACGAGCCGGTGGTAGGAGTTGACCGTCGGGTTGGTGAACGCGAGGAGTGCGGGCGCGTGCTTGAGCAGGCCGCCGATGTACCAGCGGGCCATGTCGGACAGGCCACCGTAGCCGCGCTCGTCATAGAAGAGCGGCTCGCCGTCCTTCCACAACGACTGGTGGGTGTGCATCCCAGATCCGTTGTCACCAAAGATCGGCTTCGGCATGAACGTCGCCGACTTGCCGTTCTTCCACGCGGTGTTCTTGACGACGTACTTGAACTTCATCATGTCGTCACCGGAGTGGAGCAACGTGTTGAAGCGGTAGTTGATCTCTTGCTGGCCGCCCGAGCCCACTTCGTGGTGGCTGCGCTCGACAATGAGGCCAACCTCTTTGAGGCCCAGGCAGATCTCGTCGCGCAGGTCGGCGAAGTGGTCCACCGGCGGCACCGGGAAGTAGCCACCCTTGACGCGCGGCTTGTAGCCGAGGTTGCCGCCCTCTTCGACCCGGCCGGTGTTCCAGGCCGCGGCCTTGGAGTCGACGTAGTAGTAGCTCGCGTTGGCCTCGGTCTTGAAGCGCACGTCGTCGAAGATGAAGAACTCCGCCTCGGCGCCGAAGTAGGCCGTGTCGGCGATGCCGGTGGACCGCAGGTACGCCTCGGCCTTGATCGCGACGTTGCGCGGGTCGCGGCTGTACGGCTCGTCGGTGAACGGGTCGACAATCGAGAAGTTGATGATGAGCGTCTTCTCGACCCGGAAGGGGTCGATGTACGCGGTAGCGACGTCAGGAATCAACTTCATGTCCGACTCGTGGATCGCTTGGAACCCACGGATCGAGCTGCCGTCGAAGGCCTGCCCGACGGTGAAGAAGTCCGCGTCGACGGACTCGGCGGGCACGTTGAAGTGCTGCATGATGCCCGGCAAGTCGCAGAAGCGAATGTCAACGAATTTGACGTCGTTCTCCTTGATATAGGCGAGGACGTCGTCGGGGGTGCTGAACAAACCAGCCTCCTACTTCCAGATGGTGGACAGGCAGACGGGGTGATTCCCGCCGCGAAGGTCGTGCCCGACCCTAGAGGGGCCGGATTTCTCGCCAATCACTGCCTTGTTTCCGTCGTGTTACGCAGC
>CAZACX010000038.1:21132-23483 GCA_964483685.1 uncultured Intrasporangiaceae bacterium | reverse complement strand
CCACCTGACCTTCGCCATCCCCGACGTGGACGGTGTGGATCGGCACCCCGGGGGCGACGCGGGCCACCTTCTTCTGCTCCTTTTCCAGGAGCTTCTTCGCCCGCGCGGTCGGACCCTCGGCGAAGAGCACAACCCCGGGCTTACCGAGCGCCCGGAACACCATCGCTGCATTCGCGAAGTCGTTGGGCTTGGCCCCGTCCGCAGCGACCGGCTCCTGGTCGAAATACCAACCCCGCTTGATCGTCGACAGGGCTCCAACCGTCTGCCCGGGCTTGCCCTCCATTGCCCGGTATGCCGCCCGCTCGCCGCGCCGGGACAGCACGATCGTGGCGCCGAGCAGGGCCAACGGCAACCCGATGAACGTCAGGTAGATCGGGTGGTCGATCAGGACGCCGATGAGGATGAAGACCGCCATGGTTCCGAAGAACACGCCGCCGATCCACCACCCGACCTTCGGGTCGAGTTGGCTCACCGCCTTGTAGACGCTCGGGAGTTGTTTGAAGATATTGGTGCGCTTCGGCTTCTCCGCCTTGGGCGCCTCGGGTTGGGCCATAGGCGTCAGGATACGGTCACTGGGCGGCCGCGGCGGAACGGGCGAGCAGTGTCGAGGCCTCCTGGCGCGCCGGTTGTGCCGACTGTTGCGCCAGGTGGGCGAGATGCGCCGGAATCGGCCGACCCCACTTGGTCATCGCGCTGGCCCACAGCCGACCGGCGCGGTAGGACGAGCGCACCAGCGGCCCCGCCATGACGCCCTTGAAACCGAGCGACGTCGCCACGTCGCTCCAGTGCACGAATTCCTCCGGCTTGACCCATCGGTCGATTGGGTGATGGCGGGGCGAGGGCCGCAAGTACTGGGTGATGGTGAGGATGTCGCAGCCCGCGGCATACAAGTCAGTGATCGCTTGGGTGATCTCGTCCTCGCGTTCGCCCATTCCGAGGATGAGGTTCGACTTTGTGACCAGCTCGGCGGCCCGGGCCATGGTGAGGACTTGGAGGGACTTGTCATAGGTGAAGGCGGGTCGGATGGCCTTGAAGATCCGGGGGACCGTCTCGAGGTTGTGGGCGAATACCTCGGGCCGGGCGTCAAAGACGAGGCCGACGAGTTCCGGACGGGCCCCGAAATCGGGGGGCAAGATCTCGACACCGGTGGCGGGGTTGCGGGCGTGGATGGCACGAATCGTCTCGGCATAGAGTCCCGCCGCACCGTCCGGCTGGTCGTCCCGGGCAACGCCGGTCACCGTCGCGTAGCGCAACCCCATCTGCGCGACTGAGTCCGCGACCCGGCGGGGCTCGTCCTCGTCAAGGGGGGCGGGGCGACCGGTGGCGATGTCGCAGAAGTCGCAGCGCCGGGTGCAGGTGTCGCCGCCGATGAGGAAGGTCGCTTCCTTGTCCTCCCAACATTCGAAGATGTTGGGGCAGCCCGCTTCCTGACAGACCGTATGCAGCCCGGCCGAGCTGACCATCGCGTTGATGGCGGTGAATTGCGGGCCCATCTTTGCCGTCGTCCGGATCCAGGCGGGCTTGCGTTCGATCGGGGTCTGGGTGTTGCGGGCCTCGACCCGCATGAGGCGGCGGCCCTCGGGGGCAATGGTCACGAAGGCAACCCTAAGCCCCCGGGCTGATCCAGCACCTCGGCGAGGTGCGCCTCGGCATACGGGCGAATGTCGGCGACGCGAATGTCGCGGCCGGCCTCGATGGAGAGCGAACCGACTCCCGCATCGGCGATGCCGCACGGAATGATCTGGCTCGCCCACCCAAGATCCGGGTTGGCGTTGAGCGCGAAGCCGTGCATTGTCACGCCGCGGCTCACCCGCACCCCGATCGCCCCGAGTTTGCGGTCGGGCCGGAGCCCATCCCCTCGCACCCACACCCCGCTGCGCCCGTCGACCCGGACGACCTCGACGTCGAAATCGGCGCAGGTCCGGATCATTGCCTCCTCGAGGCGACGCACATGGGCGACGACGTCGATCGGGTCCGGCAGCCGCACGATCGGGTAGCCGACGAGTTGCCCGGGTCCGTGCCAGGTGATCTTGCCTCCCCGGTCGACGTCGATCACCGGGGTTCCGTCGAACGGGCGCTCCAACGGCAGGGTGCGCTTGCCTGCGGTGAACACGGCCGCATGCTCAAGGAGGAGCACCGTGTCGGCCTGGTCCCCGGCGACCACGGCCGCATGCACAGCCCGCTGCCGGTCCCAGCCGTCCAGATAGTCGACGAAGTGAGGATCGAAGCCCACGTGCTCAAACCGCATAGTCCACCGTATGCCGCGCGGCGCCCGCGCGTAAGCCAGTCCGGTCGCGTAGGCCGCTCCGGTCGGGTATGCCGCGCGGCGCCCGCGCGTAAGCCAGTCCGGT
>CAZACX010000038.1:15807-21032 GCA_964483685.1 uncultured Intrasporangiaceae bacterium | reverse complement strand
TGTCCGTGGCGCCCAATAGGCTGTCGCCATGACGCGCAGATTTGGCAATCGGACCACTGATTCCGGGGCACCCAAGCACGCGAGATCCGACCGCACCGCCGGCAAGGCGCGGTGGTTGGCGCTGCTGGCCGTGCTTGTCTGGCTGGGGATCTCCGGGATCGGCGGCCCCCTTGTGGGACGGCTTTCGGAAGTCCAAAAGAACGACAACGCCGCCTTCCTCCCGGTGGGCGCCGAGTCGACGGAAGTGACCGACCAGATCGCGGGGTTCACGGACACCTCGTCCATCCCCTACCTGCTCGTCGTCGAAGCGCCCGGGGCCCTCGCGCCGGAGAACCTCGTCACGGCCAAGGAACTGGTCTCGCAGATCCCGACGTTGCCGCTGGCAGCCATCAGCGACAAGGCGGTCATCGGCGACTACCTGCGCGGGCCGGTCCTTGGCCCGGTCCCGAGCCAAGATGGCGCCGCGGCCCTGATCGTCGTCAACCTCGACGCGGTCACGGCCGCCGAGACGCTCAACGAGACGACGCCGCTTTACGAGACGGCCCTCGCGTTGCGGGAGGCCGAGGGCAAGGCCTTCCCCGAAGGCGGGCCGGCGGCATACGTCACCGGACCGGGAGGGATCCTCGCGGACTTCGTGACGATCTTCCTCGGCGTCGATGGGCTCCTGCTCGGCGTCGCCCTGCTCGTTGTGCTGGTCATCCTGCTCGTCGTCTACCGAAGCCCCGTGTTGCCCTTCGCGGTGCTGCTCAGCGGTGTGTTTGGGCTATCGCTGGCAGCGCTGGTGATCTTCCCGCTCGCCAAAGCCGATGCGATCGACCTCAGCGGGCAGTCCCAAGGCATTCTCTTCATCCTCGTGGTCGGGGCCGCCACCGACTATGCCCTGCTCCTCGTGTCCCGGTACCGGGAGGAACTGCACGATCACGAGTCGACCTGGGTGGCGATGCGCCGCGCCTGGCGGGGCGCCGTTGAACCGATCCTCGCCAGCGGGGCAACTGTCATCCTCGGGCTGCTCTGTCTGCTCCTGTCGGACCTGGGGAGCACCGCGGGACTTGGCCCCGTCGGCGCCCTGGGAATTGTCGGGGCCATGGCCGCCGCATTGACGTTCTTGCCTGCCGTGTTGTTGCTCTTGGGTCGCAAGGCGTTCTGGCCGCTCGTGCCCCGCGTTGACCATCGGCACGCCGAGGATGCCCTCGGTCGGCGGGGGCTGTGGGGTCGGGTCGCCACGCTGGTCGGCACCCACCCCAGGCGCACCTGGGTGATCACCTTGTGCGGCCTCCTCCTCGCCGCCGCGTTCCTGCCGACGTTCAAGGCCAAGGGCGTCAGCCAATCCGACTTCTTCCTCGCCAAGGTCGATTCCGTGACCGGGCAGGAGGCGCTCGGGCGCCACTTCCCGGGCGGCGCCGGGAACCCGATCGACGTCGTCACCCCGGCCGCGAAGGCCGAGAAGGTGCTGGCGGTGTTGGCGACGGAGGAGGGCGTGACCGAGGCGGCACCGGTCAGCGGTGCGGACGGAACCCCGACGGTCATTGATGGGCGGGTATTGATCCGTGCGACGTTGCTCGTCGCCGCGGATTCACCGGAGGCGACCGAGGTCGTCCATCGCCTGCGCGGCGACCTCGATGCGGTGGGGACGGAGGTGTTGGTTGGCGGAAGCACCGCCATCAACACCGATGTGCTCGACTCGACCAAGCGCGACCTCAAGGTCATCGTTCCCGCAGTGCTGATCGTGATCTTCATCGTCCTCTCACTGCTGCTGCGCTCCCTCATCGCGCCGCTGATCCTCGTGGTCGCCAACGTCATCTCGTTCGCCGCCACGTTGGGGATCGCGGCGCTCGTCTTCAACCACATCGCCGGCTTCCCGGGCTCCGACCCCTCGACGCCGCTCTACGGGTTCGTCTTCCTCGTCGCGTTGGGCATCGACTATTCGATCTTCCTCATGACGCGCGTGCGCGAGGAAAGCGTTCGCCGATCCACCCGCCCCGGCATCCTCGTCGGCTTGGCCGTCACCGGCGGCGTGATCACGTCCGCCGGGATTGTGCTCGCGGCAACGTTCGCGGCCCTCGGGGTGCTGCCGCTCCTGTTCCTCGCCCAGATCGCCTTCATTGTCGCGTTCGGGGTGCTCCTGGACACCCTCATCGTGCGCTCGCTGCTCGTCCCGGCGCTGGCCTATGACCTCGGTTCCCGCGTTTGGTGGCCTTCACGGTTGGTCCACGCCGAGGCGACGATGCCGATGGCGGCGACCGCGTCGGCGACCGCGGTGTCTACTCCGGCGGCGTCGACCGCGTCGGCGACGACCGCGGAGGCGGTAGCGGAGTCGCCACGGACCGACACCTGACGCCAATGCCGCACGCGCGAATGGGCCTGGTCGGCTATGGCATGGCCGGCCGGCTCATTCATACGCCGCTGATCAACGCCGCAGGATTGCGGGTCGCGGTGGTGGCAACGCGCGATCCGGAACGGGCCGCCCAGGCACGGACCGACAACCCCGGTGTCGCGATCGTTGACGATCACCGCGCCCTGCTCGCGCGCGATGACGTGGATGCGGTCGTGCTCGCCTCCCCGACGGGGGCCCACGCCGCCCAGGCGTTGGCCACGATCGCCCGCGGTCTGGCCGTGGTCGTTGACAAGCCGTTAGCGACCGGCGCGCACCAGGCGGCGCACGTCGTCCGGGCTGCTCAGGCGGCGCAGGTCCTGCTCACCGTGTTCCAGAATCGGCGCTATGACCCGGTGCAAGCGACGTTGACCGAGGCCGTACGAGTGGGGCGACTCGGCGAGATCTACCGCGCCGAACTCCGTTGGGAGAGATGGCGCCCGGTGCCGAAGGACCGCTGGCGCGAGTCGGCCCGAGCCGAAGATGGGGGCGGCCTGATGTTGGACCTGCACAGCCACCTCATCGACGAAGCAATCCAGTGCTTCGGCCCGATTGCCACGGTTTGGGCCGAGGTCCACGCCCGCACCACGGTCGCCGAGGATGACGTCGTCCTCGTTGCGCGGCACGCGGGCGGGACGACGAGCTACCTGAGCGCATCGTCGGTCGCGGCCGCCCCAGGCCCCCGGGTCCGGGTGCTCGGATCTCGGGCAGCTTTCGTCTCGGACGGCATCGACGGTGAGCCGCCCCTTTTCGCTGAGCTCGGCGACAAGCCGGGGTATGCCGGGTGGCTGCAGGTCGGTGCCCACCGCGAACCCGTGCCCGCGCTCGCCTCCAATCAGGTCGACTTCTACCGGCAATTCGCCGTTGCGCTGGACAGCCGTGACCCCGCGGATCTGCCCGTCGACCCGTGGGATGCCGTGCGCACCCTCGCGGTCATTGACGCGGCCCGACAATCTGGCCGCAGCGGCCAGGTTGAGCGCGTCCACGACGTTCGCCGAACCTTGCCAGATTAGGGCGGACTCCGCTCGACCGGCAGGAGGCGTTGTCCACCTTGAGCCGCGACCGCACTGGTCGCCGCCGACGTTGGCGCGCCTCCGCTCGACCGGTACGCGGCGTTGTCCACCTTGAGCCGCGACCGCGCTGGTCGCCGCCGACGTTGGCGGACTCCGCTCGACCGGGAGGCTGCGTTATCCACAGGGCGCCCGCGTCGGGTTTCGCCCCGAGTCGATGTCGGCCACAGTGGTGACAGGCGAAGGGGGAGTCCGATGGAGCAGCGCTGGCAGGTGCCGGGTTACGTGCTCGGCGGCGAGGTGAGCCGGGACGAGTTCGGCATCGTCCTGGCCGGGGTTTCCCTCGGACGGGGTGCCGCCGTCCGCGTGCATGTCATCGAGGGACCGCCACCGAGCGATCTAGTGCTGGCGCAATTGGCGCGCCTGACGGAGCTGACCCTCGACGGGGTTCTCTCTCCGCTCGAGGTGTTGTCGGCGACGAGGGCCGACGACAAGTCGCGTTCGGTGGCCGTTGTCTCTCGTGACCTTGAGGCGACCCCGCTGATAGAACTCGTCGCGGATCAGGACTTGACCGCCGGTGAGGTTGTCGGGACATTTGCGCCGATAGCCGACTCCCTTGCCCGACTCCACGCGGCTGGGTATGCCCACGGCGCCATCTGTGCGGCGGCCATTTGGGTGGACGCGGCGGGCCTGCCCTGGCTGACGGGGCTCGGGGCGGCCCTTGCTTCCGGGCGCCCCTGTTCGGAGGAGGGCGATGTCGACGACCTTGTCGAGGTGATCGACGGCATCTCGACGTCGCCCCTCGACATCGCTGGCCCCCCGGCCGATGGGGCGGGCGGGCTCGCGGCAGCCCTCGCCGCGCGGTTGACGGGGTTGGCGCCGCCGCAAGCCCTGCGCGCTCGGCGTCGTCCCGAGGCCGGATTTGATTTCGCTGCTCGCCTGCGGGCGGCCGCGGCAGAACCAGTCACTGGGGGTTCGGGCCCGTCCGAACGTCGCGCAGGCCTGTCATTGGGCCGGGGGCGCTGGGCAACTCCTCGAGGCTGGCTGCCCCAGTTCGCACCGCGTCACCGGCGACCCCGCGGCCGCCTCCTCGCACGCGCAGCGACCGTCGTGGTCCTTCTCGTTGGTGGTTGGGTTGCCCTCACGGTGGACATTCCCACCTCGACGCCCTCGTCTGGGGTGCAGGCGGGAACGCCGACACGCACCTCGCCTGCGCAGCTCGCGCAGGGGGCGGCAACTGGGCCCCGCGATGGCACCACGGCGCCTGCGCTCAGCGGTAGCCCCACGGCTTCGCGGCCGGACGCCGACCCCAGCGGGGGAAGCACGGCGTCGCGGCCCAGCGGCGTAACCACGGCGTCGCGGCCCAGCGGCGTAACCACGGCGTCGCGGCCCAGCCCTAGCCCCAGTCGCAGCGCAACGGCGCCCACCGTCGAGCACCGGGCGCCCCCGACCGACGCACCGCCGCTCGTCGACGCCCTGATTTCGGATCGCGCCGCCCCGGCAACGAACCCGACGGGCCTCGTCCAGGCGCTCGCGGATCTGCGGGCCATCGGATGGGCCGCCCGGGACCTCGACCAAATCGACCGGCTCGATGCCCCCGGGTCCTTAGCGTTGAGCGCGGACCGCCGGGCGTTGTCGCAGGCGATCAGGAGCGGACTGCGCTACCGCGATCTGCGCTTCACCGTGACTCAGGCGGTTTCCGTTCCCGGAAGCGGCGACGTCAACGAGGCCGTTATCAACGCGGTGATCGACACGAGCCCGTATGCGGTTCACCCACCCAGCGGTCCGCCAACGAAGGTTGCCGCGGCGCCGGATCGGCAGGTCACCCTGGCCCTGACGTGGTC
>CAZACX010000038.1:13712-15707 GCA_964483685.1 uncultured Intrasporangiaceae bacterium | reverse complement strand
CCGTGCCCGTGCGGGTCTGGCAAGGCTCCGACAGGGTTCCGGCCGGCTCCGACAGGTTTAGCTGGGGTGCGAGTTCGGGTCGAGGGCCCAGGCGAGGGCCTGCGCGGCGGTGCGGTGGCGATACTCGAATCCCGCCGCGAGCAGTCGCTCCGGGAGTGCGCGTTGACTTCCCGTGATCTCCCCGGCGAACTCGCCGAGTACCAGCCGCAGGGCGGCCTTCGGCGCCGGAAGGAACGCCGGTCGATGGAGTTGGGACCCCAGCGCACGGGCGAGGTCGCCCTGCCGCACCGGCTCGGGGCCGACAACGTTGACCGGGCCGGTGACTTCGGGGTGGTCGATGAGGAACGTCAGCGCCGCCACCTCGTCCGCCAAGGAGATGACGGGCCAGAACTGCTTCCCAGACCCGATCGGCCCGGCGAGGCCAAGGCGACCGAGTCGCAGCAGTGGCGCTAATGCCCCGCCTTGCCCAGCGAGCACGATGCCAGTGCGGGCCATCGAGACGGGGAGCCCGGCGTCGACCAACGGGGCGGTTGCGCCCTCCCACGCCCGGGTGACTTCGGCGAGAAACCCGAGACCCGGGCCGCTCTCTTCGGTGAGGATGTCGTCGCCGCGGTCTCCATAGAACCCAACAGCGGACCCATTGACCAGGGCGATAGGTCGCCCGCTCGCGAGGATGGCGGTGGCCAGAGTCCGCGTGCCAGATACCCGCGAACCGATGATTGCGCTGCGGTGCTCGGTGGTCCACCGATGATCGCCGACCCCGGCGCCAGCGAGGTTGACGACGGTGTTGACGTCGCGCAGCTCGGCCGGGTCCAGTCGCTCATTGCTCGGGTCCCATTCGCGCTCCGCCGAGGTGCGCGGTGGGCGCCGCACCAGGGCCACGACGAGGTCACCTCGCGCGGCCAGGTGCCCGGCGAGCGCCTTCCCGATGAGACCGGAGGAACCCGTGATGGCGATCGTGCGCGGCATACGAGCTCCCTTGGCTGAGCTGTGGGATGGGGATCGGTGGTGGTGACCCTGGACGAGCGGAAACTCAGAGCCCGAGCGAGGCCTCGAATCGCCCTTCCTCGAGGCGCGCCTTCACGGT
This sequence comes from uncultured Intrasporangiaceae bacterium, assembly GCA_964483685.1. Lineage (GTDB taxonomy): Bacteria > Actinomycetota > Actinomycetes > Actinomycetales > Dermatophilaceae > Nostocoides_A. The sequence continues at coordinate 14,620 of CAZACX010000038.1, read as the reverse complement.
GGCGAGGAAGCGCGCGGCGTCGGCGCCATCAACGACCCGGTGGTCGTAGCTGAGCGCAAGGAACATCATCGAGCGCACCGCGATGGTTTCGCCACCATCCGGGTCGTCGACGACAACCGGCCGACGCACGATGGCGCCGGTGCCGAGCATCGCCACCTGTGGCTGGTTGAGGATCGGGGTGTCGAACAGCGCCCCGCGGCTCCCGGTGTTGGTGATGGTGAACGTGCCACCGGCAAGGTCATCCGGGGTGATCTTGCTGTCGCGGGTGCGCCCGGCCACATCGGCGATGGCCCGGGCGAGACCGGCGATGTTGAGGTCACCCGCGTTCTTGATCACCGGAACGATGAGGCCCTTGGGTGTGTCGACGGCGATGGAGAGGTTCTCGGTGCCGTGGTAAACGACCTCGTCGCCCTCGATGCTCGCGTTGATGCCGGGGTGCGCCTTGAGCGCTTCGACGCTGGCCAGGGCGAGGAAGGGGAGGAAGGACAGCTTCGTGCCCTCGCGCCGCTCGAATTCGCCCTTCGCCTTGTCGCGAAGCCTGGACACCTTGGTCATGTCGACCTCGATGACGGTGGTCAGCTGCGCCGACACCTGCAGGGACTCGACCATGCGTTCGGCGATGATCTTGCGCAGGCGGGTCATCTTTTCGCGGGTACCGCGCTTGGTCGGCCCGGTTCCCGTGGCTGACGCGGCGGACGTGGGTGCCGCTGGCGTCGCGCTCGGGGTCGCCGCGGCGGGCGTTGCCGCAGCCTTGGCGGCCGCAGCGGCATCGAGCACGTCTTGCTTGCGGATGCGTCCGCCGATACCCGTACCTGTGAGGGTGGTCAGGTCAAGGCCGTTGTCGGCCGCGAGTTTGCGCACGAGCGGGGTCACGTATGCCGCGGGGTCACGGTTGCTGTCCGCGCCGG
>CAZACX010000038.1:11788-13612 GCA_964483685.1 uncultured Intrasporangiaceae bacterium | reverse complement strand
GGTGGGTGGCGCGGTCGGCGTCTCGGGGGCGGGCGGCGTCGCCGGTGCAGGAGCCGGGGTCGCGGGCGCAGGTGCGGGCTCGGCGGGCGCAGGTGCGGCGGCCTCGGGTTCGGCGGGCGCTGGTGCGGCGGCCTCTTCAGCGGCGGGAGCGGCGGCGTCTTCCGGGACGGCGTTGCCGTCGCCCAACACGGCCAGATCCGCCCCAACGGGAACGGTCTCGTCCTCCTGGACAAGGATTTCCAGCAGGGTGCCCGACACCGGCGAAGGAATCTCGGTGTCGACCTTGTCGGTCGAAACCTCGAGCAGTGGCTCATCGACCGCCACCTGGTCGCCGACGTTCTTGAGCCAGCGCGTCACGGTGCCCTCGGTGACGGACTCGCCAAGCGCCGGCATAGTCACGCGTTCAGACATGAGATCTCTGTTCTCCTTGGTTCACGTCGACGTTGCCGAATGTGGCCACACTCTCACGCATCGCGGTCCAGGACCAGGAGTGTTTCAGGCGTGGCGATGTAAAGGCTTCCCGGCCAAGGCTAAATGAGCCTCGCCGAGGGCCTCGTTTTGGGTCGGATGGGCGTGCAGCAGGCCCGCGACGTCGTGCGGGAACGCCTGCCAGTTGTAGATCAGCTGCGCTTCACCGATCAACTCGCTGACGCGCGCGCCAAGGAGATGGAGACCCACCACGGGCCCGTCCTTCGCGCGGACCAGTTTGACGAACCCCTTGGTCCCGAGAATCTGGCTCTTGCCGTTGCCCGCGAGGTTGTATTCGATCGTCTCGACTTCACCGAAGCGGGCACGCGCGGCCTCCTCGGTGTACCCGACCGAGGCGATCTCGGGGTCGCAATAGGTGACGCGCGGGATGCCGGCCGCGTCGATGGCCGAGGGCGCCAACCCGGCGATCTCCTCGGCGACGAAGATCCCTTGGGCGAAGCCGCGATGGGCAAGCTGCGGCCCGGGCACGAGGTCTCCTACGGCAAACACGCTCGGCAGTGCGGTGCGGCAGCGCGCGTCGGTGCGGACGTAGCCGCGATCCGTTGCCACATCAAGATTCTCGATTCCAGGCACCGGGGCCGGGCCGCGTCCAACGGCAACGAGGACGACATCGGCGACGAGCGGTTCCCCGGACTCGAAGGTGACCGTCACCTCGGGGCCCGTCTGGGTCACCGCGGCGACACGCGCGCCAAGTCGAGTCGTGATCCCACGGGCGCGGAAGGCGCGCAGGAGTTGAGCCGAGATGGCGGGCTCCTCGGCGGCCACGAGCTGGGGGAGCGCCTCAACGATCGTCACCTCGGCCCCCAACGAACGCAGCAGCGAGGCGAACTCGACCCCGATGACGCCACCGCCCAAAACGACGGCACGCCGGGGCACCTCGGTCAAGGTGAGGGCTTGATCGCTGGTGACGACCCGGTCCGAAAGGGGGACCCCCGGAATTGTCTTGCTCACCGACCCGGTGGCCAGGACGAGGTGCCGACCGCGCACGAGCCGTTCACCGACGGCGACCGTGTGCGCGTCGACGACGCGGCCCTCGCCGGCGATCATCTCGATTGGTCGCGCGGCCACGAGCCCCTTCAGCCCCTTGAAGAGCCGATCGACGACGCCTTCCCGATAGCGACCCACCTGACTCATGTCGATGATTGGCGCGGCGACCTCAATGCCGTATGCCGCGGCCTGGCGCACGCTGTCGGCGACCTCGCCGGCGTGGAGCATCGCCTTCGTCGGGATGCAGCCACGATGCAGGCACGTCCCGCCGAGTTTGTCCCGCTCGATCAGGGCGACGGTGAGGCCGAGGTCGGCGGCACGCAACGCGCAGGCGTAGCCGCCCGAACC
>CAZACX010000038.1:0-11688 GCA_964483685.1 uncultured Intrasporangiaceae bacterium | reverse complement strand
CGACGGTGAGGCCGAGGTCGGCGGCACGCAACGCGCAGGCGTAGCCGCCCGAACCTGCACCGAGAATGACGACGTCGAACGCATCCGGGGTCGAGGGGCCACCACCCGCGGTCGGGCCGCCACCGTCCGTCGGGTTGTCACCGTCCGTCGGGTTGTCACCCACCGTCGGGTTGGCACCGTCCGTCGGGTTGGCACCGTCCGTCGGGTTGTCACCCACCGTCGGCTCGGCACCGTCCGTCGGGTCGTCACCCACCGACGGCGCGCCCTTCGACAAACGTGAGGAGGGTGGCGACGCCGTAACCGGTGCCGCCCTTGGTCTGGTAGCCGTGCGGGGCGCCGTCGATGAAGGCCGGGCCAGCGATGTCCAGGTGGGCCCAGGGAATCGGGTCACCCGTGGCCGGTTGGACGAACTCCGAGAGGAAGAGAGCGGCCGTCAGCGCACCGCCATACATGTCCCCCTTGTGCTGGAGGTCAGCGGTGGTTGAGTCGAGTTTGGCGCGCAAGTCTTGCGGAAGCGGCAGCTGCCACATCGGCTCGCCCGCGGCGGCGGCGGCGGCGAGAACCTCCGCGGCGGTGGCGTCGTCGTTGCTCATCACCCCGGCGACCCGTGGGCCGAGGGCCACCATGCAGGCGCCCGTTAACGTCGCGATGTCGAGGATGACGTCAGGGCTGCGTTCGGTGGCGAGCGCGAGGCCGTCGCCGAGCACCATCCGCCCCTCCGCGTCGGTGTCGATGATCTCGACCGTGCGCTTGTTGCGCATGGTGACGACGTCGCCGGGACGCTGCGCTCCACCGCCGGGCATGTTCTCGGCGAGGCAGAGATACCCGGTCACGGCAACGGGAAGCTTGAGGAGGGCGGCGGCGATCACGGCGCTGGCCACGGCAGCGGCCCCGGCCATGTCCATCTTCATCGTGAGCATTCCAGCCGACGGCTTCAGGCAGACACCACCGGTGTCAAAGGTGATGCCCTTGCCGACCAAGGCCACCGATGGGACCCGCTTGCGGGCGGGTCGGTAGTGCAGTTCGACGATCCGTGGCGGGCGCACCGACCCTTGGCCGACGCCGAGGATGCCGCCGCACCCCATCGTTGCGAGGTCCTGCTCGTCGTGGACAACGACCGAGACCTTCGCCTTCGTCGCCTTGACCTGGTCTCGGACCGCCTCGACGAATGTCTCGGGGTAAAGAACGTTGGGTGGGGCATTGACGAGATCGCGCGCGTAGGTCGTGGCGGAGCTGAGGATTTCGGCCCGTTTGACGGCGGCCTTGACCGCGGCATCCGCAGGATCGGCAACCGCGAGGACGAGGGTCGTTGTCACTGGCGCGGAGTCGGCGGATTTCGGCGACTTGTGCGCCCGGAAGGCGTAGGCGCCAAGGGCGGCACCCTCGGTGACGGCCGCGGCATACGCGCTGGTGGTTGTTGGCAGCGTCAAGACCACGGCGCCGATCGGGCCGAGATGCCGCAACGCGGAGCCGGCGCCCTGGCGCAGGGTGACCTCGGTCATGGACGTGCTGCGCCCGAAGGCGGGGGAGAGGCCGGTGAGGACCACGCGACGGGCGGCGAGGCCGGGGACGAGGGCAAGGGAGTGGACGTCGTCGACCTTGCCGGTGGCCCCAATCGCCGCGAGCGCTGCGGTGAGGTGCATGTGGCTGCGGCGGGCCAGGCCATGGCCGGGGGCCAGCTGCGGCCCGTCGGGTCCAGCGAGGACGCCGACGACGACAGCGTCCACGTTTGGGTAGTCGGCGGAGCGGCGGGTCAGTTTCACATCGGGCACAAGCCGCAGGGTAGCCGCCGAACGTGTTGACGCGGCCGCCGAACGTGTCGTCTCGGTGGGAGCAATCCTCGGGCCTTGCCCCGCCGGGTACCGTCGTTCCATGACACTCGAGGTCCTGCGGACGTCCCCGATCCACGACCGCCACGTTGCGCTCGGTGCGAAGTTGGCGGACTTCGGGGGCTGGGAAATGCCCATTGAGTACCCCGGCGGCGTCGTCGGCGAGCACACCTGCGTCCGGGACCGGGTGGGCCTCTTCGACGTGTCCCATCTTGGGAAGGCCCGGGTGACCGGCCCCGGCGCGGCGCAGTTCGTCAATGCGTGCTTCACGAACGAACTGCGACGCATCGGGCCTGGTCAGGCCCAGTACACGATGTGTTGCGCGCCGGACGGCGGCGTCGTGGATGACCTGATCCAGTACCTGCATTCGCCGGACGATGTCTTCCTCATTCCGAACGCAGCCAACACGACCCGGGTCGTCGAATTGCTCACCGCCGCCGCACCGGCCGGGATCACGGTGACCAATTTGCATGAGCAGTTCGCGGTCTTCGCCGTCCAGGGCCCCGCGTCGGACGAGGTGCTCGCCGCGCTCGGATTGCCGGTCGACCACGACTACATGTCGTTTGTCGAGACGCAATGGCAGGGGCAGCCGATCATTGTCTGCCGCACGGGTTACACCGGTGAGCGCGGCTACGAGATTGTCCCGATGTGGGACGCGGCGGGGCCCGTGTGGGACGCCTTGCTTGCGGAGGTGCACAAGCATGGGGGTATGCCGTGTGGTCTCGGCGCGCGGGACACCTTGCGCACCGAGATGGGGTACCCGTTGCACGGCAACGATCTTGGCCCGCAGATCACTCCGGTGATGGCCGGTGCCGCGTGGGCCGTCGGCTGGGACAAGGACACCTTCTGGGGTCGGGACGCGCTCGTCGCCGAACGGGCCGCCAAGACCAGCCGGCTCTTGCGCGGCCTGCTCGTCACCGGGCGGGGCATCCCGCGAGCCCACTGCCAGGTGAGCACCACCGGGGGTGACGTGGTTGGTGAGGTGACCTCGGGGACGTTCTCCCCGACGCTGCGGGCGGGGATCGCGTTAGCGCTGCTCGACCGGTCGATCAGCGTCGGTGACGAGGTCGTTATCGACGTTCGCGGGCGGCCCGTTGCGGCCACCGTGACCAAACCGCCCTTTGTCGCGGCCGGGGTCCGCGAGAGCTGAGCCGACCGCGGAGCAGCTCCCAACTCTTAACGCGGCAGGATCGGCGGCAGGACGGCTTAGCGCGTCAGGACGGCGGGTCGAGTGACATCGGGCCGTAGACGACGTCGTCGAAACACATCAAGGTGACGGCCGCGACCCCAACGTCGGCGAGGTCGGCCCAAGATTCAGCGAGCCAGGCCTCCGCGTCGACCTGCGTGGGGAAGCTGGCCGTGGCCACGTCGGCAACGGGTGCGTCGGAACGGTCGAGAGCGACCCACCGGTAGTCGTCCATCGCTCAGCCGAGGCTTTGTCCGCGGACAACCATCGGCTTGGGCATCCGAAGGCGACGGATCTGGGTCGCGCGCATCACGGCATACGAGGCAAGGCCCTTGAGGGCGACGTCGTCACCGAACTTGGCCTTGAGCCGCTTCTTCGTCGTGTGCCAGGCGAACCACAAGTCGATGATCGCGGCGAGCAGCACAACGTAAACACCGAAAAAGACGATGATGACCCACTTGGCCTTCACGAGTTGTAGCAACAAGACCACGATCATGAACGGCATGAGGAACTCGGCGACGTTGTAACGCACGTCGATGCAGTCCCGCACGAAGCGGCGCACGGGGCCCTTGTCACGGGGCGGCAAGTGGCGGTCGTCGCCGGTGATCATGGCCGCCCGCATGGCCGTGTTTTCCTGCCCGCGGCGGGCCCGTTCTGCCGCCTTGGCCGCCTTGCGGTCGGTGACGACGAGGGGTTGCTTGCGCGCAGCCTCCTGGTCACGCCGCTTGGGCGTGGGGCGATTCTTCGCGCCCGACCGTGCCTCGACAACGGGGTGATCTTGCGGCTCTTGCGTCTTGCTTTTGCGTCCGAACACGCGGCAACTCTACGTTGCCCCGCTCGCTACAGTCGTCGGGTGACCGTGCCGATGACTTCCGCCGAAATTGCCACCTTGCGCGGGCGCATCCGCGACCTGATGCCGGGCCTGCGCGCCGACCTCGAGGCGCTGACCCGCATCCCGAGCGTCTCACTGGATGCCTTCGACCAGGTCCACGTTGGGCGCAGCGCCGAGGCGGTCGCCGCACTGTTTGCGGCGGAAGGATTTGCCGTCGACATCGTCCGAGACTGTGGGCGCCCGGCCGTCATCGCCCACCGGGCGGGACCGGTGGGCGCGCCCACGGTCTTGCTTTACGCCCACCACGACGTCCAGCCCGCCGGTGACGAGGCCCTGTGGGATTCCCCGCCGTTCGAACCCACCGAGCGCGCCGGCCGCTTGTATGGTCGCGGCGCCGCCGACGACAAAGCCGGGATCACCGCCCACCTCGCCGCGATTCGGGCGCACGGAACGGCCCTGCCCGTGTCCGTCACCGTCTTCGTTGAAGGCGAGGAAGAGATCGGGTCGGACTCGTTGCCGCTCATGCTCGCGCGGCACGGCGAGAGGCTCCGCGCGGACGCGATCGTCCTCGCCGACTCCACGAACTGGGCGGTCGGCACGCCCGCTCTGACGACGACGTTGCGCGGCCTCGTCCGGGTCGTCGTCACCGTTTCGACCCTCGCCCACGGCGTGCATAGCGGCATGTATGGCGGTGTCCTCCCGGATGCGCTCACCGCGCTCATCCGGTTGTTGGCGAGCCTGCACACCCCCGACGGAGACGTCGCGGTGGGCGGACTGGATCAAGGCCTCGCGAGTCAGTTGGACTTCACCGAGGAACGCCTGCGCGCGGAAGCCGGTGCGCTAGAGGGAGTTTCGCTGATCGGTTCGGGTGACCTGCTCTCGCGCCTGTGGATGAAACCGGCGATCAGCACCATCGGCATCGACGCGCCCAGCGTGGACACGGCCGCCAACACCCTGGTCCCCTCGGCCCGCGCAAAGGTGTCGATGCGGGTGGCCCCGACGCAAGACCCGGACGCGGCATACGAACTCCTGAAGGCCCACCTGCTGGCCAACGTGCCCTGGGGAGCGCACGTCGAGGTGGAGTTGGAGGACAAGGGCGCCGGCTTCGCCGCGGACGCGACGGGGCCGATCTATGACGAGGTCCGAGCGGCGTTCGCGGACGCCTGGGGCGTCCCGCCGGTGGACATCGGCGTCGGCGGCTCAATCCCGTTCGTGGCCGCCTTTGCCGACCGTTTCCCCGACGCCGCACTGCTCGTTACCGGCGTGGAGGATCCCGACGCCCGGGCGCATGGCGCCAACGAATCCCTCCACCTCGGGGAGTGGGAACGGGCCTGCCTCGCCGAAGCAATCTTCCTCGCCCGCCTCGGCAGACACTCCGGCTAGGGGCGCCCGTCTGGCAGGCTGACCCGATGGACTGGCGCTTCGAGCACACCTATGCGAGTCAGGTTGAGGGCCTGTACGTCAACGCCCACCCCATCCCGGTGCCCGATCCCGGGCTCGTCTTCGTCAACGACGACCTCGCCGATGAGTTGTCCCTCGACGCCGCGAGGCTGCGCGAACCGGACGCCCTCGCGCTCTTCGCGGGCAACGCGGTGCCGCCGACCGGGCACCCGCTCGCGCAGGCGTATGCCGGTCACCAGTTCGGCCATTTCGTGCCCCTGCTCGGTGACGGGCGCGCCCACCTCCTCGGCGAGTTGCGCGACGCCCACGGGACGCTTCGCGACGTCGCGCTCAAGGGTTCGGGGCGAACCCCGTTCTCGCGCAGCGGGGATGGCCGCGCCGCGCTTGGCCCGGTGCTGCGCGAGGCACTCCTCGGCGAGTCGATGCACGCCCTCGGTATCCCGACGACGCGCGCCCTCGCCGTCGTCACTTCGGGGCAAACCATCGCGCGCGATCGGCCGCTTCCCGGGGCCATCCTCACCCGGGTCGCCGCCTCGCACCTGCGCATCGGGACGATTGAGCTGTTCCGCGGCCGGGGCGCCCCTGAGGACCTGAGCCGACTCGTCGACTACGCCCGCCGACGGCACTTTCCGCAGATCGACCCGAATGACCCGCTCGCCTTCCTCGAGGCCGTCGCGAGCCGAGTGGCCGACCTGATCGCCGCCTGGATGTCCGTCGGCTTCGTGCACGGGGTGATGAACACCGACAACATGGCCCTGTCCGGGGAGACGCTCGACTTTGGCCCGTGCGCCTTCCTTGACGCCTACGACCCGGACGCCACGTTCAGCTCTATCGACACGGCGGGACGGTACCGATTTGGTCATCAGCCGGCGATCGCGCAGTGGAATCTCACCCGCCTCGCCGAGTGCCTGCTCCCGCTGGTCCCCGGTGACCCCGAGGACGCCGTCGCGGCGGCCAGCGGCATTCTCGACGGCTGGGTCGACACCTTTGCGGCCGCGCACACCCGCCGCTTCGCCGCCAAGCTGGGGCTGCCGGGCCCGTCGGCTCTGCCAGGCGCGTCGGGGCTTGGAGGCTCGTCGGGTCTGCCAGGTGCGTCGGGGCTTGGACGCTCGTCGGGTCTGCCCGGGGCGTCGGACCATCGCGCCGAGGACGCCAACCTCGTTCAGTCCCTCCTCGATCTCATGCAGGCGGAAAGCCTGGACTTCACCGGCACGTTCCGCGACCTCGCCCGCGACCTGCGCGCGAGCGCCACTCCTGCCGCCGACCTGCGCGCGAGCGCCACCCCTGCCGCCGACCCGCGCGCGAGCGCCACTCGTGCCGCCGGCCTGCGGGACGCCGCGCCGCGCTCGGGGCCGTATGCCGCCTGGCGGGCCCGCTGGTTGGCCCGCGTCGGTGGGGCCGATCCGAGGGCCATCGCGGCAGCAATGGACGCGGTCAATCCGGCCTACATACCGCGCAACCACCTGGTTGAGGAGGCCCTCGCGGCCGCGACCGACGGTGACCTGGCTCCGTTCGAGGTGCTACTCGCCGCCGTCCGTGACCCCTTCAACGAGCGCGCCGGACTGCAGCGGCATACGCTCCCGGCGCCGAGCTCGTTCACGCAAACGTATGTGACGTACTGCGGAACGTAGCTCGGCCCGGGGGCGCTACGCCTGGTTGGACGGGGCGTACCAGATCCGTTCGAGGTAGTCGCGCATCGAACGGTCCGAGGAGAAGAAGCCAGATCGTGCGACGTTGAGAATCGTCGAACGCGTCCACTGCTCCTTGTCGGCGTAGGCCGCTTCGATTCGCTCCTGGACATCGAGGTAGGCCTGGAAATCGGCCAAAACCATGAAGCGGTCGTTAGAGAGCAGGTCGCCGACGATGTGACCGGCCGAGCGCTGGTCGCCGCCGGTGAACGCCCCGCTGGCAATGAGGTCGATCACCCGGCGCAGGCGCGGGTTGGCCTCGTAGTAGGAGCTGGGAACGTATCCCCGGGCCTGCAGGTCGGCAACCTCGGGTTCGTTCATCCCGAAGAGGAAGAAGTGGTCGTCGCCGACGAGCTTGCGGATCTCGACGTTGGCGCCATCGTCGGTGCCCACGGTGAGGGCCCCGTTGAGGGCGAACTTCATGTTGCCCGTTCCCGAGGCCTCCTTGCCCGCGAGCGAGATTTGCTCCGAGAGATCGGCGGCCGGGATCAACTTCTGGGCCAACGTGACGTTGTAGTTCGCCGGGAACGCGATGAAGAGCTTTCCGCCGACGCGAGGGTCGTTGTTGATCGTGCTGGCGACGGCATTGATGAGGTGAATGATCTCCTTGGCCATGAAGTAGCCGGGAGCAGCCTTCGCGCCGAAGAGGACGGTGCGCGGCGTGACGTCCTCGAGCCGCACGTCACCGCCGATGATGCTGTCGTAGAGGCTGACGATGTGCAGCAGTTTGAGCATCTGGCGCTTGTATTCGTGGAGCCGCTTGACCATGACGTCAAGGAGGTGACCCTCGGGCATGATGATGCCGTCGCGCCGTTCCAGGAGTTCCGCGAGCCGTGTCTTGTTGTCTTCCTTGGCCTTGCGGAACTTCGCGCGGAAGTCCTCGTCCTCGGCGAAGGCCTCGAGTCCCTCGAGCAAGTCGAGATTGGTCACCCAACCAACACCGACCGCCTCGGTGATGACATCGGACAACGCGGGGTTGGCCAGCTTCATGAAGCGGCGGGGGGTGATCCCGTTCGTGACATTGGTGAACTTCGCCGGCCACAGGGTCGAGAAGTCGGGCAGCACCTTGTCGCGCAGAAGCTCGGAATGCAGCGCGGCAACGCCGTTGACCTTGGTGGCGGCCACCGTGGCGAGGTGGGCCATCCGTACCGCCCGCTCGGGGTGGTCCTGGATGATCGACATTCGCCGCACGAGCAGCTCGTCGCCGGGGTAGGCCGCGCGGACCTCGTCGAGGAACTCCTCGTTGATGCGGTAAATGATCTCCATGTGCCGCGGCAGCAGGCGCGTCATCAGGTCGACGGGCCACACCTCAAGGGCTTCCGGAAGGAGAGTGTGGCAGGTGTAGGCGAAGCAGCGCGCCGTGATGTCCCACGCCTCATCCCAGTCCATGCCGTGCTCGTCGACGAGCAGGCGCTGCAATTCGGGGATCGCGATGACGGGGTGCGTGTCGTTGAGCTGGAAGATGATCTGCTCGGGCAACTTGTGCAGGTCGAAGTCGTCGGGCTGCGTCTGCTCGATGAAGTCGCGCAGTGAGCAAGCGACGAAGAAGTACTGCTGCTGCAACCGCAGTTCCCGGCCCTGGGGAGTCGAGTCCTCGGGGTAAAGGACCTTGGTGATGTTCTCGGCGAAGGTCTGTGAGCGCACCGCCTCGGCGTAGTCCCCGGAGTTGAAGATCGCCAGGTCGAACGCATTGGTGGCGCGGGCACTCCACAGCCGCAACGTGTTGACGACGCCGTTCTTGTAGCCCGGAACCATGTAGTGGTAGGGCACACCGAGGACCTCCCACGCCGGGGTCCAGGTGGTGATCTCGTGACCGGATTCATCGACGGACTTCGAGGTGGTGCCGCCGAAGGGCACCGTGACGGCGCGTTCCGGGTGCGGGAACTCCCAGGGCCCACCGAGGGTGAGCCAGGAGTCGGGCACCTCGACCTGGCGCTGGTCGACGAAGGTCTGCCGGAAGATGCCGTATTCGTACCGGATGCCGTACCCAATGCACGAGACATCCATCGTCGCGAGCGAATCGACGAAGCAGGCGGCGAGACGGCCAAGGCCACCGTTGCCGAGGCCGGGCTCAACCTCCTGCGATCGGAGGGTTGCGAGGCTGATCCCGCATTGGGCGAGGCCCTCTTCCACGATTTCGTTGAGGTCGGTCGCGAGCAGCGCGTTGCCGAGTTGCCGACCGAGGAGGTACTCCGCCGAGAGGTAGCCGACGATCTTCGGCCGGGTTTCGCGTCGTCGTCGAGCGGTCTCGAGCCAGTCCGCCATCAAGTAGTGGCGCACGGTGCGCGCGAGCGCGAGGTACTGGTCGTTCGTCGTCGACCTCGTCAGCGCCACGCCCTGCCCGAAGTTGAGCTCGCGCAGGAACTCACGCACGAAGCCGTCAACTGAGTGCGGGGGACGGGCGACCGGCCCCTTCGCGAGGGGGTGCTTCGGTTCCCACACCGGGCCGCGAGGGGCTTCCCCGCTCGAGTCGACGTCGGCGGCAGCGGTTGCCTGACCCGACACGGGGCGCACGGGCTCGGTCACGGTGGGACTCCTTGAGGTGGGATCGAATCGGGCGACCACCCCGACACGAGGGGCGATGGTGCCCGCATCGATGCGGTGGAGGTCGCGCCCAACGGCCCGGCCAGTCTGCGCAACCACTATGCCGCGAAGCCGTCGTCTTGGCGAATTCTCGGGGAGGCTTCCTATCCCCGGCGGCTGAGCAAACGCTCGAGGCCCCAGAAGATGCAGGCGACGAGCAAACCGAACGCGAGAATCTGCCCGAGCGTCCCAGCGACGGCCGCGCCACCGTACTCGTTGATGTTGAGGAACTCATAGGGGTAGGCGCCGACCACCTTGCCGCGCACCAGCATCCACGCCATCCAAGCGAGCGGTATCCCGAGCGATGCCAGGACCACTCTCAGGTTGATCCACCCGCGCGGACCGAACGCGAGCCACACCACCACGGTGAGTGCGGGCGTGATCACATGCAGCAACGGGTTCGTCAGCCGCGACCATCCGGTGACGACATCGGTAGGCGCGAGGAGGACCGCATACACAATGGCTGTGACCGTGATCATTAGCAGGCTGTCAAGGCGCAGAACCTTCCGCCAGAAGGTGTCGCGCGTCGGGGCCATGACGAGGAGCGTCAGCGATGCGGCGACGACAACGTTCGACCAGATCGTGAAGTAGCTCGCCGTGTCGGCCAGCCGCGAAATCACTCCGGCCACGCCAGCGGGGTGGTCGCCATAGACGCCCGGGACCACGGTGGTCTCCCCATAGGCGCCCAAGCCCGAGAGGATCACGGTGAGGAGGACCCCAATCCAGGCGATCAGGGCGCTCAGGCCGTATGCCGCGCGCGCCGCCGGCTTGCGCCCCGGTTGGCCGCTTCCACCGCTTCGCTCGGGCGTGATCATGGGGGACATGGTGCCTCCTGCCGGCCCAACCGCCAAGCGTTACGCCACACGTGTTGTCGGCGCGGCGGGCTCCGATGTCTCGCTCAGTCCTTGTGGGTCTCGCCCGGCAACGCCAGCATCTGGTCGAGCGCGGCCCGGGCATGGGCCGCCACCTGGGGGTCGACGCGGATCGGGTTGACAACCCGGCCGTCAACCAGCGATTCGAGCGCCCAGACGACGTGGGGGAGGTCAATGCGGTTCATCGTCGAGCAGTAACAGACGTTCTTTTCCAAGAAGGCGATCCGCTGCTCGGGGAACTGGGCGGCGAGACGGCGAACGAGATTGAGCTCGGTGCCGACGGCCCACGACGTCCCCGCCGGGGCCGCGGAAATGGTTTTGATGATCTTCTCGGTCGACCCGACCTCATCGGCCATGGCGACGACCTCGTGTCGACACTCCGGGTGGACGATGACCTTGACGTCGGGAATCTCCCGGCGGGCCGCGTCGACCGCCTCGACGCTGAAGCGGCCATGCACCGAGCAGTGTCCGCGCCACAAGATGACCCGAGCCGCCTGCAGTTGCGGCACGGTCAGGCCCCCCAACGGCCGGTGCGGATCCCACACCACGCAGTCTTCGAGCGAGCCGCCGAGGTCGCGGACGAAGGTGTTGCGGCCGAGGTGTTGGTCGGGCAAGAAGAGGACCTTGCCGGTGCCCCCGAGCGCGGGTCCGCGGCCCCCTTGTTCGAGCGCCCAGGTCATGGCCGCTTTGGCGTTCGAGGAGGTGCAAATCGTGCCGCCGTGACGGCCGGTGAACCCCTTGATCGCCGCGGCAGAATTCATGTACGTCACCGGCACGGTCTGCTCGGCCACGCCGCTGTCCACAAGGTCGGCCCAGCAGTCCTCGACCTGGCTGATCGCCGCCATGTCGGCCATGGAGCACCCCGCGGCAAGATCCGGGAGGATCACCGTTTGGGCGTCGTTCGTCAGGATGTCGGCCGACTCGGCCATGAAGTGGACCCCGCAAAAGAGGATGAAGGGTGCCTCTGGGCGCGCGGCGGCCTCCTTGGCGAGTCGAAAGGAGTCGCCGGTCGTGTCGGCGAACGCGATCACTTCGTCGCGCTGATAGTGGTGGCCAAGGACAAACACCTGATCACCGAGCGCCGCCTTCGCGACCCGGGCGCGTTCGACGAGGTCGGGGTCGCACGCAGCCGGGAGGTCGCCGGGGCACTCGACCCCGCGCTCGGAATGCAGGTCGCGGCCGGCTCCGAGGACCAGGAGCGGCAGGGGCGCAGTCATGGCGAGCATCGTATGTCGCGCCTGCCAGCGTCGCGCCCGTCAGCGTCGCGCCCGTCAGCGTCGCGCCCGTCAGCGTCGCG
>CAZACX010000037.1:14629-25403 GCA_964483685.1 uncultured Intrasporangiaceae bacterium | reverse complement strand
GTCCCGGTGCGGGAGCCGTCCCGCCAGCCCGGCCCGATTATGGGTCGTGCCTGCTCAGGTCGTAGGATGACAGATGGCCTCAGGGCCATATTTCGCGCGTTCTGTCCGGCATCAGCCGGGGCGCACCACGGCAGTCCGACTCAGGCACTTCGGTGCCAGCCGTCGGCGGGGTGAGTTCGAACGCCAGGCAGGTATGCCGTGCCCACCGGTCCGCACCGGGAAAGCGCCACTCGCGACGCGAGCGACCGGCATACCGACGTAACTGACAACCTCACATCAAGGAGGACACGGCAATGGCCGTCGTCACCATGCGCCAGCTCCTGGAGAGCGGAGTGCACTTCGGGCACCAGACCCGTCGCTGGAACCCGAAGATGAAGCGCTTCATCATGACCGAGCGCAACGGGATCTACATCATCGACTTGCGTCAGTCGGTGAGCTACATCAACGACGCGTACGAGTTCGTCAAGGAGACCGTCGCCCACGGCGGCACCATCCTCTTCGTCGGCACGAAGAAGCAGGCCCAGGAGCCCATTGCCGAGCAGGCGATGCGGGTCGGTATGCCGTATGTCAACCACCGTTGGCTCGGTGGCATGCTCACGAACTTCCAGACGATCTCCAAGCGCCTCTCGCGGATGAAGGAACTTGAAGAGATCGACTTCGCCGATGTGGCCGGATCGAGCTACACAAAGAAGGAACTGCTCATCCTTAGCCGCGAGAAGATCAAGCTCGAAAAGACTCTCGGCGGTATTCGCGACATGGCGAAGGTCCCCTCGGCTGTCTGGATCGTCGACACCAAGAAGGAGCACCTCGCGGTCGACGAGGCCCGCAAGCTCGGGTTGCCGGTCATCGCGATCCTCGACACCAACTGTGACCCCGATGAGGTCGACTACAAGATCCCGGGCAATGACGACGCGATCCGTTCGGTGAGCCTGCTCACTCGCGTGATCGCCGACGCCGTGGCCGACGGCCTCATCCAGCGGGCCAGCGTCCGGTCCGGTTCGACGCAGGAGTCCGCTGGCGGTGCGCCCGCGGAGCCGCTCGCCGAATGGGAGCGCGAGTTGCTCGGCGCCAAGGAGCCCGTTGTCGAGGCGCTGGCTGTCGACGCCGAGGCTCCGGTTGAGGCCGCGGTCGTCGACGCGCCCGCGAGCGAAGCGCCCGTCGAAGAGGTCGCCGTTGTTGAGGCCCCCGTCGAAGAGGTCGCCGTTGTTGAGGCCCCCGTCGAGGAGGTCGCCGCTGTTGAGGCGCCCGTCGTCGAAGAGGCTGCCCCGGTTGAGGCTGTTGCCGAGACCACCGAAACCACTGAGGCAACGCAGGCCTGATCGGCCGCGTTGTTCTTGACTCTCCGAAGGAAGGCACGCAACAACACATGGCGAACTACACCGCCGCTGACATCAAGGCGCTACGCGAAGCCACGGGCGCCGGCATGATGGACGTCAAGAGGGCCCTCGATGAGGCCGACGGCGATCGCGACAAGGCCACCGAAGTCCTGCGCGTCAAGGGACTCAAGGGCGTCACCAAGCGCGAAAGCCGCACGACGTCGAACGGTCTCGTGGCCGCGACCGCATCCGGCGGCGTCGGCACCCTTGTCGAGGTCCTTTGCGAGACGGACTTCGTGGCCAAGGGCCCGAAGTTCATCGCCCTCGCCGGTTCGGTCCTCGACCAGGCTGTCGCCACCGGTGCTGCCGACGCGCAGGCTCTGCTCGACAGCACGATGCCGGACGGTCAGACCGTGCAGACGCTTCTCGACGGCGCCAACGCGACGATCGGCGAGAAGATCGAGGTCAAGCGGGTTGCCCGGCTTGAGGCCCCGATCGTCGTGTCCTACCTCCACAAGACGAGCCCCGACCTGCCCCCGCAGATCGGCGTGTTGGTCGCCGTTGAGGGCGGCGACGAGGCGACGGCAAGGGACATCGCGATGCACGTCGCGGCGTTCAGCCCGACGGTCTTGAACCGCGACGAGATCCCGGCCGAGACGGTCGAGAATGAGCGTCGCGTGGCCGAGGCCACCGCCCGCGAGGAGGGCAAGCCGGAAGGTGCGCTGTCCAGGATCGTCGAGGGCCGCGTCAATGGGTATTTCAAGGAGAACGTCCTGCTGGAGCAGGCCTTCGCCAAGGATGCCAAGAAGTCCGTGGCCAAGGTGCTCGAGGAGTCGGGCGCGTCGGCAAAGGGCTTTGTCCGCTACCGCGTCGGAGCCTGACCCGTCCGTTCGGTTTCCTCGTTCGACTCCCTTTCGTTAGACAACCCCTCCGTATGCCGCGGGCCCGCTTGGGCCCGCGGCATACGGTCGTTGAGGTCGGCAACGGCATGATCGTAGGCATCAGCCAGGGCGTGTAGGTCGGTCCGGGCAGGCTTCGCGTCCCGCGCTCCCGGGCAACTCCCCTCCGCAGCCCACCGGGCGTGAACCTCGGCGGCGAGATGTGCGGGAGGCATTCCCGCGGCATTGGTCACGCGCCACCAGGGCACCGTCGACCCGTAATTGCTCATGACCCAGCCGACCTGCCGCGGGCCGATCCCGACGATGCCGCCCACCTCGCCATACGAGGCGATCTGGCCGGGGGGGATCTGTTCGACGACGCGCAGCACCCGCTCGATCAGCTCGTCGTCCACACCTCAGTCTCTCGTGGTGTGTGGGCCGGTTCCGACGGGGCCCAAAAACCATCCTTGGCCCCATGGCCCGGGACGGGTTTGTGGGAAGATCTCGATGACCTTCGGGCCGGGACTCTTGTTCCGGCCAACGCCCTGCCGTTCAGGAGAACCGTGACCACGCCCGACGCCACCACTGACACCATCCATGGCGGCTTTCGCCGGGTCCTGCTCAAGTTGTCGGGAGAGGTCTTCGGCGGTGGACGAGTCGGCCTCGCGCCCGAGATCGTCGCGGGGATCGCCACCCAGATCGCCGAGGCCGTTCGGGAGGGGATTCAGGTCGCCGTCGTCATCGGAGGCGGCAACTTCTTTCGCGGCGCGGAGCTCCAGCAGCAGGGCATGGATCGCACCCGTGCGGACTACATGGGGATGCTCGGAACCGTCATGAATTGCCTCGCCCTCCAAGATTTCTTGGAGAAGGAGGGCATCGATACGCGGGTCCAGACGGCGATCACGATGGGGCAAGTCGCCGAGCCTTACATCCCGCGTCGCGCCATCCGGCACCTCGAAAAGGGGCGCGTTGTCATCTTCGGGGCCGGAGCGGGGATGCCGTTCTTTTCGACGGACACCGTCAGCGCGCAGCGGGCACTCGAGATCAAGTGTGACGCCGTGTTGATGAGCAAGTCCGGAGTGGATGGCGTCTACGACGCCGATCCGCGCACGAACTCAGCGGCGAAGAAGCTCGACAAGGTCACCTACCAGGAGGCGTTGCGGCAAGGGCTCAAGGTCGTCGATGCGACCTGCTTTAGCCTCTGCATGGAGAACGGACTCCCGATGATCGTCTTCGGTATGGAGGGCGCGGGCAACATCACCCGCGCCGTTCGTGGGGAACGGATCGGCACCCTCGTCACCGCCGATTGACGTTCGCTCCCCGCCCGAATCACGGCGGGAATGACAGACTGTGTTCACCCCGTGCGGCGGGTGGCACGCGCATACGACAGGAGCCCCCATGATCGACGAGACCTTGCTCGAAGCCGAGGAAAAGATGGAAAAGGCCGTCGAGGTCGCCAAGGAGGACTTCGCCGGTATCCGCACCGGGCGCGCGCACCCCGGGATGTTCGCCAAGATCCTCGTCGACTACTACGGTTCCCCGACGCCCCTGCAGCAACTTGCCTCGTTTCAGACTCCGGAGGCCCGAACCATCGTCATCGCTCCCTTCGACAAGGGGTCGATGCAGGGGATCGAGCGGGCCATTCGTGACGCCGACCTTGGTGTCAACCCCAGCAATGACGGCAAGATCATCCGGTGCATCCTGCCCGTCCTCACGGAGGAACGGCGCCGGGAGTACATCAAGATGGCGCGTCACCAGGCCGAAGACGCGCGCGTGTCGATCCGCAACATCCGCCGGCACGCGAAGGATGCCATCGAGCGGCTCGTCAAGGATGGCGACGTCGGCGAGGACGAGGGCACGCGCGGAGAGAAAGACCTCGAGGCGATGACGAAGAAGAACGTCGAGGGTGTCGATGATCTGCTCAAACACAAGGAAGCCGAGCTCCTCGAAGTCTGACCGACTCGAGATCGCTGCCATGGACGTGCCCACGGGTCCCCGCCTTGCGGTTCCCTCGCCCCCGCCAATTCCCGGGGCGGACGTCGTCGCGCCCGCCGCGGAAATGGCCGAGTCACCGGAGACGCGGGCCGACGTTGAGCGGGCCCGCGCCCGCGACGGGGGCGCATCCGGTCGAGCTGGCCGGAACTTGGTGCACGCCACCGGTGTGGGGGTTGCCCTGGCCGCGTTGGTGCTGACGACGCTGTTCACCCGCAAGGTTCTCTTCGAAGCCGTCGTCATCGCCGCCATGCTCGTCGCGGTGTGGGAGATGCGGGCCGCCCTGGCTCATCGCCAGTTCAACGTCCCGATTGTCCCGATCGGGCTCGGCGCCATTTCCATGAGCTTCGGCGCCTACTCCCGAGGCCCCGAGCCGCTCGTCATGGCCTTTGGTCTGACCGTCATCGCGATCCTGCTCTGGCGTGTCGCGGACGGAGTGGCCGGGGCTGCCCGCGATATCGCCGCCGGGGTGCTCATCGCGTTCTACCCGTGCTTCCTCGGCGGCTTTGCCGGGTTGATGCTCGCCGAAGACGACGGGCAGTGGCGCATCGTCGTCTTCATTTTGGTGACGGTCTGCTCGGACATGGGCGGTTACATCGCCGGGGTGTTCTTTGGCAAGCACCCCATGGCGCCCCGGGTGAGCCCCAAGAAGTCGTGGGAGGGATTTGCCGGATCTGTCCTGTTCTGCGCCGTGGTCGGGGGCGCCTCCGTGGCGTTCATGCTCGGCGGTTCGTGGATCGGCGGCGCTCTCCTCGGGTGTGTCGTGGCCGCCTGCGCGACCGTCGGCGACCTCATGGAGTCGAGTATCAAGCGGGATCTCGGCATCAAAGACATGGGAGATCTCTTACCTGGTCACGGTGGCCTGATGGATCGGCTTGACTCCCTGCTCATCACCGCGCCGATCGTTTGGGCGTCCCTCCTTTTCCTCGTGCCATGACCGACCGTCCAGCCGGCGCCGTGGTGCCCGGCCAGTTGACGTTCACCGCCCCGAGGCGCGGAAAGCCGCCGCAGCATCTCGCCGACCTCACGGTGGCGCAGCGTCGCGAGGCGGCCGCGTCCTTGGGCGTCCCCACGTTTCGCGCCGGGCAAGTGGGGCGGCACTACTTCGAGCACCTGACGACCGATCCGGCGCAGATGACTGACCTCCCGGCTGCAGGTCGCGCCGACCTGGTGAGCGCGCTCCTGCCGCCGCTGCTGACCCCCGCCCGAACGTTGTTGGCCGATCACGGCTCAACGGTGAAGTCGGTGTGGCGGTTGCATGATGGCGTCCTCGTCGAGTCGGTCTTGATGCGCTATCCCAAGCGGGTGACCATCTGCATCTCGAGCCAGGCGGGCTGCGGGATGAACTGCCCGTTCTGTGCGACGGGCCAGGCGGGCCTGACCCGCAACCTGTCCACGGCCGAAATCGTCGAGCAGGTGCGGCTGTCCGCGGCGATGCTGCGCCATGGGGAGGTCTCGGGTGGGACCGAGGAGTCCCCACTGCGCGTTTCTAACGTCGTCTTCATGGGCATGGGCGAGGCCTTGGCGAACTACAAGGCGGCCATCGGCGCGATCCGTCGGCTCACCGACCCGGTCCCAACGGGGTTCGGGTTGAGCGCTCGCGGCATCACCATGTCGACCGTGGGTCTCGTCCCTGGAATCGACCAGTTGGCCGCGGAAGGAATCCCGGTCACGCTCGCGTTGTCTCTGCATGCCCCCGACGACGAGCTGCGGGACGAGCTCGTCCCGATCAACACCCGGTGGAAGGTCGACGAAGCGATCGATGCGGCCTACCGATACTTCCAAGCAACCGGCCGTCGGGTCAGCATCGAATACGCCTTGATCCGGGACATCAACGATCAGGCCTGGCGGGCAGATCTGTTGGGCGACAAGCTCAACGCCCGTGGGCGAGGCTGGGTTCACGTCAATCCGATTCCGCTCAACCCGACGCCTGGGTCGAAGTGGACCGCGGCCCGCAAGGGCGTCGAGCAGCAGTTTGTCGAGCGGTTGCGGGCCCACGGGATCGCCACCACCGTGCGTGATACCCGCGGCTCAGATATTGATGGCGCCTGTGGGCAACTTGCAGCGGCAACGACCCCCTAATATTGGCGCCCATGCGCCTACGTCCCGCCCTCCTCGGCAGCCTTGCCGCCCTCGGTCTCTTACTCACCGGTTGTGGGGGAGACCCCTCGAGCTTGCCCCGAGCGGCCGACAGCCATCACACCGGCGCTGCGGTCGCGAGTTCCAGCAGCACGCCGTCGAAGGCGGCGCCCGCGCCCGCGTTGCGCAAGGGTGAGCGCTACCTCGAGATCAGGATGGACAAGCCCTACACGCCCCCCATCCCCGAGGCGGGCACCGATGAGTACCGCTGCTTCCTCATGGACCCGAAGCTTGCAAAAGACACCCTGATCACCGGTACCGACTTCCTGCCGGCCAACCCGGCCCTCGTTCACCACGTCATCCTCTACCGCGTCGACGCAGCCAAGGTCGCCATCGCGAAGGACTTGGACGCCGCACAGCCGGGTGACGGCTGGACCTGCTTTGGCTCCTCCGGTGTCGAAGGAGCCCAGATCGGGGCGACCCTCACCGACGCTCCTTGGCTGGGCGCCTGGGCCCCCGGCGGCACCGAACGGGTGATGGGCAAGGGCGTCGGTGTGCCCGTTGGCAAGGGCACCCAAATTGTCATGCAGATTCACTACAACCTCGCGGCCGGAACTGGTGCCGACCAGAGTGCCGTGAAGCTGCGCCTGGCCAATGATGACGGGACGTACAAGGCGCTCAAGACGATGCTCATGCCCGCCCCCGTTGAGTTGGAGTGCCGGGAGGGCAAGCGCGGCGGTTTGTGCTACCGGGACATGTCGCTCGCGGAAACCAAGGCTCGCTTCGGGGCGGCCGGGGCCACCGGTGACCTCTTGCACCTCCTTTGTGGGCCGCTGAAGGCAGGGCCGGCCCAAAGCTGCACCCGGCCCGTGCAGGAGCCCATGGTCATTCGCGCGGCCGCTGGGCACATGCACCTGCTCGGTCGCTCCATCAACGTCGTGGCTAACAAGGGGACCGATCGCGAACAGACGATCCTCGACATCCCCACGTGGGACTTCGACAACCAAGGCTCGATTCCCGTCCCGGAGCCAGTGAAGTTGACCACCAAGGACACCTTGACGGTGACCTGCACGCATGACCAGGCGCTGCGGGATGTCCTGCCGGCATTCGCCAACAAGCCGGAGCGGTACGTTTTGTGGGGTGAAGGGACGACCGACGAGATGTGTCTCGGGATCGTGCTCTACACCGACAACTAACCCCGTAGACCTGAAGGCGGCACAGTGAAGAAGAACGACATTCTCCCCCCCGATGGGGCCGACGACCTAGGTTTCACGGGTGCCACCGGCAACCCCGACGACTACACGAAGGCCGGTCGACTCAAGTCCATCGTCTACGAATCGGAGATGGAGCGTCTGCAAGAGCAGCTCGTGCTGTTGCAGTACTGGATCCAGCGTCAGGGCTTGAAGGTTCTCGTGATCTTCGAAGGGCGGGGTTCGGCAGGCAAGGGTGGCGTCATCAAGCGGATCACTGAGCGCACCAGCCCCCGCACCGTGCGGGTGGTCGCCCTCCCGACCCCCACCGAGCGGCAGAAGTCGCAGTGGTACTTCCAGCGGTATGTCGAGCACCTCCCGGCCGCCGGGGAGATGGTGCTCTTCGACCGCTCGTGGTACAACCGCAGCAATGTCGAGTGGGTTATGGACTTTTGCACCGCCGAGGAACACGAGGAGTTTCTCCGGTCCTGCCCCGAGTTCGAACGGATGTTGGTCCGGTCGGGGGTCGTTGTCCTCAAGTACTGGTTCTCCGTTTCCTACGAGGAGCAACGCCGACGCTTCGAGGCGCGCAACGCCGAACCCCTCAAGCGGTGGAAGCTGTCGGACATGGACCTCGCCGAACACGAGTTCTACATCAAGTACTCGATGGCGAAGGACACCACCTTCCAGTACACCGACATCAAGCAGGCCCCGTGGCTTGTCGTCCCCTCGGACGACAAGAAGGCGGCACGCCTTAACTGCATCAACGACCTGCTGAGCCACTTCGACTACGAAGACGTGGCTCCCGAGGTCGTGCATCTGCCGGTGATGAAGGAAATGCCGTACGTGCGCCCGCCGATGCAGGATCAGACGTTCGTTCCGCGCAAGTTCTAAGTGCCTCCGGGGCTCGCGGCGCTCACCACGTCGCGGGCCTCGTCGGTCGTGTCGACGAGGTGGATGGTCGCAGCCATCGGGCGGCCGCGTCCGAGCGCCTGCAACGTCGGCCACGCGGGCACTGTTTGGGTCCAATGCGCGTGTCCGACGAGCACGAGGGGAGCGACCGGCCCGGGGGAGTAGTACGCCCGGGTAGCCGCCTGGAACACCTCTTGGACAGTTCCGGCGGCCCCAGGCAACACGATGAGGCCCGCGTTGGCCCGGGCAAGAAATCCCTCCTCGCGCAGGGCATTGGAGAAGTATTTCGCGATTCCCTCGCCAAAGACATTGGGCGGCTCATGCCCATAGAACCACGTGGGTATGCCGAGGCTGCCGCCCGCGGTGGGCGCGGTGCTCGCTCGTTCCCGGATCTGCGCGAGCGCGACAAACGCGGAGCGAGCCCACGCCTCGAGGTCGCCGGCGTAGTGCGGCACGGCGGCGAGCTGCGGGAGAACTGCCTCGAGAACCTCGAGGTCGGGGCAGGCGGCCCCAAGGTTGGCCGCTTCCATAGCTCCGGGTCCGCCTCCGGTGGCGACGAGGAGGCCGCGGCCGGCGAGGTCGCAGCCAAGACGCGCGGCGGCGGCATACCCGCTGGTGTCGCGGGCCAGGTCATGCCCACCCATGACGCCGACGACGGGACGGGCGCCGACGAACTCGTCGAGGGCATCCGAGATTGAGTCGTCGTGGATGGCCCGCAGCAACGTGGCCAGGATGTCGCGGTGAACATGGCCGCGCTGCGCCCACTGATACGCCCGCGCGTCAACGGTCTGGGCGTACCCCTTAGCGAGGCCGAAATACAGCTCCTCGGCGCGATAGAGCGTCGCCCGGTAGGGGTTGATGGGGGCAGCCGCAGCATCGGCCGGGAAGACCAACGCGCCGGCTGTTCGCAGGTGCGCCTCGAGCGTCGGGTTCAAGTGCCCGCCGAGCACGACCATCCCGCGCAGGTCCGCACGGGCGAGGAGCTGGCCATGCTCACGCAGGTCGAGATCCTGGAGCCGCAACCGGGAGGGAGGCACTCCGGCCGCGAGGGCCGCGTTGAGATCGGCAATGCTCTGGACTTCGATGGCGTGTTCCACGGTCAATGTCCGGTCAAGGTGGTCAGGACTGCGCCGAGTCGGGCGGGGCGACCCGTGCGGCGCTCCTCCACATCGGCGAGCGCGGCGACCATCAGGCCCGCGTTGACGCCTAACCAGCGCAATGGTTCCGGCTCCCAAGCGGGGGAGCGGTGGCCCACCCAAGGCAGCGCGGTCAACGCCGTATGCCGCCCCCGCAGCAGGTCCGCAAGCGTCCGGCCCGCGAGGTTCGCGGCAGCGACCCCGTCGCCGACATAGCCACCGGCCCAGCCAATCCCGGCGTCCGCGTCGTACCCGATGCTGGGATGCCAATCGCGCGGGATGCCCAGCGGTCCTCCCCAGGCGTGGGTGAACGTCGCGTCGCCGATTTGGGGAAGCAGGTCCCGCAGGGTCGTGCGGAGCAGGGCGAAGACCTTCTCGTCCTCATCGAAGGCGTCCGCGATGGCCGAGCCAAAGTGATAGGGCGCCCCGCGGCCGCCAAAGACGAGCCGGTTGTCGACAGAGCGCTGGCCATAGATGACGACGTGTCGATGGTCGGCGAAGACTTCGCGCTGCGCCAAACCAACGGTCTGCCAGACTGAATCGGGAAGTGGTTCGGTGGCGACAACAAGCGAATAGACCGGGGTGATGCGGCGCTTGAGCCCCGCCAGGGCGGCGGTGTAGGCCTCGGTGGCCCGAACGATCTTTGCGGCCCGGAGCACCTGCCCGCCCTCGAGGTCGACCCGCCCGGGGGAAGCGCGCACGACCCTAGTCCCTTCATGGATCCGGCCCCCTGCCGCCCTGATCGTCTCGGCGAGACCCTCGAGGAGGGCCCGTGGCTGAACCCGGGCACAGTGCGGGTTGAACGTCGCGCCGAGCACGCGGGTCGCTGCGAGTCGTTCGGTGGCTTCGCCGGAGGACCACACCTGGGTGCCGTCGCCCCACCGGCGGCCGTTCTCGGCGCTTGCGCGGGCCCGGGCGAGTTGGGCCGGCGACCTGGCCAACGCGATCATGCCGCCACGCACGAAACCCGCCTCGGAGATGGCTTCCGCTGCGGCGACCGTACCGACCTCGACGACGGTGTCGCGCAGGGCGGCGAGCAGGTTTCGGGTGGCCGCCTCGCCGTGGCGGGCCGCAAGCTGATCTGCGCCGAGCGGAAACAGCGCCGAAACCCAGCCGCCGTTACGTCCGCTTGCGCCGAATCCGACGTGTTCGGCCTCGAGGACGACGACATGGAGGCTGGGGTCAGCCCGCAGCAGGTAGTAGGCGGTCCACAGCCCGGTGAAGCCGGCGCCGACGATGGCGACATCGCACGTTGACGGCACGGCCGCAGC
>CAZACX010000037.1:5839-14529 GCA_964483685.1 uncultured Intrasporangiaceae bacterium | reverse complement strand
CGGTGAAGCCGGCGCCGACGATGGCGACATCGCACGTTGACGGCACGGCCGCAGCGACCGGCGAAGGTGGGGCCGCAGCCAAGGGGGCCGCCGCCAAGGGGGCAGCCCCCAAAGGGGCAGCCCCCAAAGGGGCAGCCTCCAAAGGGGAGGCCGCACGCGAAGGTGAGGGCGCACGCGAAGGCGAGGCCGCGGCATACCCCTGCGCCCACAGTGGTCGGGTCATGCGCGTGCTTAGAGGTGGTTGGACGCCTCGGTGAGGACGGCGCGTAACCGCCGCTCGATCTCCGCGAACTCGGTCGGTCCCATCGTCAGTGGCGGGGCGAGTTGCACGACGGGGTCGCCTCGGTCGTCGGCGCGGCAGTAGAGCCCGGCGTCGAAGAGGGCCTTGGAGAGATAGCCGCGAAGCAGTCGCTCTGCCTCGGAATCGTTGAAGGTCTCCCGGGTCTCCTTGTTCTTTACCAACTCGATCCCGTAGAAATACCCGGCGCCGCGCACGTCGCCGACGAGCGGCAAGTCGAGGAGCTTTTCCAGGGTTGCCCGGAAGGCCGGTGCGTTGGTCTTCACGTTCTCCAAGATGCCCTCGCGCTCGAAGATGTCGAGGTTGGCCATCGCCGCAGCACAGGACACGGGGTGCCCTCCCCAGGTGTAGCCGTGGGGGAAGTACGTGGTGTCCTTCTTGAAGGGTTCAAAGAGTCGGTCATCGGCGATCATCACGCCAAGGGGGGCGTATCCCGAAGTGATGCCCTTGGCGGCCGTGATGATGTCCGGCTGGTAGCCGAAGTCGTCGCACGCGAACATCGATCCGATCCGGCCGAAGGCGCAGATCGTCTCATCCGAGACGAGCAGGACGTCGTACTCGTCGCAGATCTCGCGAACACGGGCAAAGTACCCGGCCGGGGGTGGGAAGCACCCGCCGGAGTTCTGCACCGGCTCCAAGAAGACCGCGGCGACACTCTCGGGTCCCTCGAACTCGATGGCTTCAGCGATCCGGTCGGCGGCCCACCGGCCGAATGCAACCTCGTCGTGACGCAGGTACTCCGGTGCCCGATACAGATTGGTGTTGGGCACCTTGTGGGCCCCCGGAACGAGCGGCTCGAACATCGTCTTCGCACCCGGGATCCCGGTGATGGACAAGGCGCCTTGGGGGGTGCCGTGATAGGCGATCGACCGCGAGATGACCTTGTGCTTGGTCGGCTTGCCGGTCAGCTTGAAGAACTGCTTGGCGAGCTTCCAGGCTGACTCGACCGCCTCGCCGCCCCCTGTGGTGAAGAAGACCCGGTTGAGGTCGCCGGGTGCGTGCTGAGCGAGCCGCTCGGCGAGTTCGATGGCGCGGGGGTGGGCGTAGGACCACAGCGGGAAGTAGGCGAGCTCCGCCGCCTGCTTGGCCATTGCCTCGGCGATCTCGAGGCGTCCATGCCCGGCGTTAACGACGAACAGCCCCGCGAGGCCGTCGATGTATTCGTTGCCGCGGTCGTCCCAGATGCGCCAGCCGTCGCCCTTGGTAATGATGGGCACGCTGTGCCCCAGGCCGCCGTCCGCATGGTCCTCAAAGGTCGAGTGCCGAGTGAAGTGCATCCAAAGGTGGTCGCGCGCGGCCTCCGAATAGAGCGCTCCCGTGGGGGTATGACGGTCGGAGGAGGGTTCCCAAACTTCGGACGGGTAGGTAGTCATCGTGTTCCCCAGTTGTAGTGCTGCTTGTTGAGTTTGAGATAGACAAAAGTCTCGGTTGAGGCGACGCCCGGGAGGCACCGCACGCGCGAGTTGATCAGTTCGAGGAGTTCGTCGTCGTCCTCACAGACAACCTCGACGAGGAGGTCAAAGCTCCCCGCGGTGGTGACGACGTAGGCAACCTCGGGCATGGCGGCCAATGCGTCGGCGGGGGCGACCAGATCGCCGCTGATTCGGATGCCGATCATCGCGTTGCGGCGAAACCCCACCTGGAGCGGGTCCGTCACGGCGACGATTTGCATGACGCCGGAGTCGAGCAGGCGGGCGACACGCTGGCGCACGGCTGCTTCGGAGAGACCGACCCGTTTGGCGATGGTGGCGTAGGACTGGCGACCATCGACCTGCAGATGCTCGATGATCGATTTGGAGACCTCGTCGAGGCGGGGCTCGCCCGCGGAGCGAGCAGACCCCGCGGAGCGAGCAGACCCCGCGGAGCGAACAGACCCCTCGGCGCGGCGCATGCGGGCCATCATTGCCGAGGAATCGGCCTCTCGCAAGGCCTTTGGCGACTGAATCCGTCCCTCGGGGGCCGTTCAACAGGGCATTTCACTATTGGGTCGCGGTCTGGGGGTCATTTTCCGCCGTCCTGTGACTAGAGTGCGCTGCAATATCTCGCCACTCGCCCGCCACGCCGCTTGGAAGGCCCCGAATTGAGCACCCAGGTCCGTGTCTTGCAGAACTTCATTGGCGGTGAGCACGTCGCCGCCGCGACCGACGTGACCAGCGACATCGTCAACCCGGCGACCGCGCAACTCGTCGCGCGGGTGCCCATCTCGGTCGCCGCGGATGTTGATGCGGCGTATGCGAGCGCAGCGACCGCGTTTGCCGAATGGGGCCAAACCACGCCCCGCCAACGGCAGGAGGCGTTGCTCAAAATCGCCGACGCCATCGAGGTCCGAGCCGACGACTTCGTCCGACTTGAGGCCGAGAACACGGGCAAACCGCACGCGCTGACCGCCAGCGAGGAGGTGCCGCCGATGGTCGATCAGATTCGCTTCTTCGCCGGGGCAGCTCGGGTGCTGGAGGGGCGTTCCGCGGGGGAGTACATGCCCGGGCACACGAGTTGGATCCGCCGCGAACCGATCGGTGTTGTCGGGCAGGTGACCCCCTGGAATTACCCGATGATGATGGCCGTATGGAAGATCGCCCCGGCCCTGGCCGCGGGCAACACCATCGTCCTCAAGCCCTCCGACACCACCCCCGAGACGACGCTGCTCCTCGCGGAGATTGCCAGCGAGTTCCTCCCGCCCGGCACGTTCAACGTCGTCACCGGTGACCGGGACACCGGTCGGCTGGTCGTCGAGCACCCGACACCCGCCCTCGTGGCGATCACCGGCTCGGTGCGGGCGGGGATGGCGGTCGCCGAAAGCGCGGCTCAGCAACTCAAGCGGGTGCATCTTGAGCTCGGGGGCAAGGCGCCGGTGGTCGTCTTTGACGACGCGGACATCGAGGCCGCCGTCGAGGGCATCGCGATTGCCGGCTACTTCAACGCGGGCCAAGACTGCACGGCCGCAACGAGGGTGCTCGCGGGCCCAGGCATCTATGACGACTTCGTCGCGGCGCTCGCGCAGTATGCCGCGACGAGCGCCAAGGTGGGGATGCCGGACGATCCCGACGCATTGTTCGGCCCAGTCAACAATGCGGGTCAGCTGGCGCGAGTGAGCGGCTTCATCGAGCGGCTGCCTGCACACGCGACGGTGTCCGCGGGCGGGAACCGCAAGACGGACCTCGGGGCCGGCTACTTCCTCGAACCGACCGTCGTTGCGGGGCTACGTCAAGACGACGAGGCGATCCAGAACGAGATCTTCGGTCCGGTCATCACCGTGCAGAAGTTCAGCGACGAGGCCGAGGCGCTGCGCTGGGCAAACGGCGTCGACTATGGCCTTGCCTCGTCGGTGTGGACCCGCGACTTCGGGCGGGCGATGCGGATGTCAAAGGGCCTCGACTTTGGGTGCGTGTGGATAAACACCCACATCCCGGTCGTCGCTGAAATGCCGCACGGTGGCTTCAAGAGGTCCGGCTACGGCAAGGACCTGTCAATGTACGGGTTCGAGGATTACACCCGGATCAAACACGTCATGGCAAATATCGAGGGCTGAGGAGAATTCGCCCGGCAAGACCAGCAACAGAGTTTGGCAAGGTCCACAAGCAATCGAATCCTCAAGCATGACACCAATCTTCACGACACGTCTCACTCGGTAGGAGAGATTAAATGGATAATCAGGTAATTGCGCGAGACGGGTCCGCGGCCGTCGCGGGCAAAGGATTGAAGCCCGGTGCGCTCGGGCTTGTCGGGAGCGTGGTGGTGGGGATGGCCTCGACCGCCCCGGCCTACTCGCTGGCAGCCACCCTAGGATTTGTCGTCGCGGGGGGCGCCGGCATGAAGGCGCCCGCGATCATGTTGCTCGCGTTCATTCCGATGTACTTCATTGCGGTCGCCTACAAGGAACTCAACGAAGCCGAGCCCGACTGTGGGACCACCTTCACCTGGGCAACCCGTGCGTTCGGCCCCGTCGTCGGGTGGATGGGCGGGTGGGGCATCATCGTCGCCGACATCATCGTCATGGCTAACCTCGCCCAGATCGCTGGAGCCTATTCGTTCACCTTGGCCAGAGAGCTCGGGCTCGACAACACGCTGGACCAAAGCACGTTCTGGTCAACGGTTGCCGGGTTGATCTGGATCGTGGTGATGACCTACATCTGCTACCGAGGGATCGAAGTGTCCGCGCGGTTGCAGTACGGGCTCCTCGGTATCGAGATCGTCACCCTGGTCATCTTCGTCGGGGTCGCGTTCTACAAGGTGTACGCCGGGGACGCACCGGAAGGGTCGGTACGCCCGGCCCTCTCCTGGTTGTGGCCAAGCGGGATGTCGATGTCCGTCATCGCCTCGACGGTGCTGCTGGCAGTCTTCATCTACTGGGGATGGGACACCGCCGTCGCGACGAATGAGGAGACGGACGACCCGGGTCGGACCCCGGGGCGGGCCGCCGTCATTTCGACGTTGCTCCTGCTGCTCACCTATGTGCTCGTCAGTGTCGCGACCGTCGCCTTCGCGGGGACCGGGACCGAGGGCATCGGTCTGGGCAACGAAGACAACGCCGCCGACGTCTTTGGTGCTATCGGGCCAACCCTGTACGGCGACAGCACATTGGGGCATATCGGTTTGGCCCTGCTGGCCATCTCCATCCTCACGTCGGCGTCGGCCTCCACTCAAACGACAATCCTGCCCACCGCGCGTACCGCGCTCTCGATGGCGGCATACAAGGCGCTTCCGGAACGTTTTGCCCGCATCCACCCGCAGTTCCTGACGCCCACGTGGTCGACCATCGGGATGGGCATCGTCTCGGCCGCCTTCTTCCTCCTGATGACGTGGGTTAGCCCAAGCATTCTTTCCGCGCTCATTGGTGCCATTGGCCTCCAGATCGCCTTCTACTACGGGCTCACGGGCATCGCGTGCGCATGGTTCTATCGGCACAGCCTGCGCACGAGTGCGCGGCACCTGGTCATGCGTGGGCTCCTGCCACTCTCCGGGGGCGTCTTCCTCTTCGTCATGTTTGCCTACGCCCTCAGGACCTACCTCGATCCGGCCTACCTCGTCGATGGTGACGGCGCCAACGTGACCATCGGCGGAATCGGCGCCGTGGCAGTGGTCGGGATCGTCTCGCTGCTGAGCGGATTGGTATTCATGGCTCTCCAACGGGCCGCGGCTCCCGCCTTCTTCCGTGGGGAGACCCTGCCGCAGCGCAGCCACGTTGACTTGATCCTCGCCGGTGAGTCGCCGCTGGGCGCCGAGCCGATCACGCTGCCCGACTCCCGCGAGGCCACGGTCATCGCCCCCGACCTGTCGAACCTGCCGCCCGGCGCCAAGGCCATCGACCCGAGCACTGGCGAGATCGTCGGGCACCCCGAGGTGGATCCGGGGCGAAAGGGATAGTGACGCGCATGCGGATTCTCATGATCGGCGCCGGCGGGGTCGGTGACGCAGCAGCCAAGATCGCCGTGGAACGGGACTTCTTCGAGGCGTATGTCGTCGCCGACTACGACCTGGCCCGGGCCGAGGCGACCGCGGCCGCCGCCACCGCCCGGCGCCGCGGTGAAACACGGTTCACCGCGGCGCAGGTCGACGCCGCCGATGCGGGCGCCGTCGCTGCCTTGGCGAGCGCAGTGAGCGCCACGCATGTCTTCAATGCCGTGGATCCGCGCTTCGTCATGCCGATATTTGACGGCGCCCTCGCCGCGGGGTGCGACTACCTCGACATGGCGATGGCGTTATCGGCGCCCCATCCACAACGTCCCCACGCCGAGGTCGGTATCAAACTCGGCGACGCCCAGTTCGCCAAGGAGGCGGACTGGGAGGCGGCGGGCCGCCTGGCCTTGGTGGGGATCGGTGTCGAGCCCGGCCTCTCCGACATCTTTGCCCGGTATGCCGCCGAGCACCTGTTCGCGCACATCGACGAGCTCGGCACCCGGGACGGGGCGAACCTCCGTATCCGCAATGAGGAGGGCCTGGAGATCTTTGCCCCGAGCTTCTCGATGTGGACGATCATCGAGGAATGCCTTAACCCGCCGGTGATCTGGGAACGGGCGCGCGCGTCGGAAGCGGGTCAGGGCTGGTTCACCGTGCCGCCATTCAGCGAACCGGAGATCTTCGACTTTCCCGAAGGCATCGGCCCGGTGGAGTGCGTCCACGTTGAGCATGAGGAAGTCCTCCTCATGCCGAGGTGGTTGGATGCCGACCGCGTCACCTTCAAGTACGGGCTCGGCGAGGAGCTGATCACGATCTTGCGCACGCTCCATACCCTCGGGTTGGACCGGACCGAACAGGTCGACGTCAAGGGCGTCCTCGTCTCGCCCCGGGACGTCGTGGCGGCCTGCCTGCCCGATCCCTTGACGATTGGGCCGAGGATGGAGGGCAAAACCTGCGCGGGGGTGTGGGTGCGGGGGACCGGCAAGGACGGTGAGCCCCGCTCGTCATACCTGTATCACGTCGTTGACAACGCGGACACGATGCGGGATTACGGGGCCCAGTGCGTCGTGTGGCAAACCGCGATCAATCCGATCGTCGCGCTGGAGTTGCTGGCTCGCGGCGACTGGGCGGGCGCCGGAATCCTCGGACCCGAGGCGTTTGACGCCGTGCCCTTCCTCGAACTCCTCGCCGCGCCCAAACCGGCCGGGTTCGGCTCGCCGTGGGGCCTGGTGGAGCGCTGAGCACCATGGCCCCCGATAACATCCGCGGTATGGCTGCATCGGCGCACCGCGCACTCTTGGATTCCGTTCCGACATCGTTGCTGATTGGCGGGGCGTGGCGTCCGGCCGAGGGGGGCGCGACCTTCGACGTGCATGACCCCGCGACCGGGGAAGTGCTCGTCGCCGTTGCCGACGCGAGCGTCGCCGATGGCCGGTCCGCCCTCGATGCCGCCGTTGCCGCACAACCCGGTTGGGCCGCGGTGGCGCCCCGCGAGCGCGCCGACATGCTGCGCCGGGCCTACGACCTGCTCATGGCCCGGGTCGAGGATTTCGCGCTGCTCATGACGCTCGAGATGGGCAAGACCCTCCCCGAAGCCCGCGGCGAAGTCGTCTACGCCGCCGACTACCTGCGCTGGTATGCCGAGGAGGCCGTTCGCATCCACGGCCAGTACTCGATGGCCCCCAATGGCCTCAGTCGGGTCGTGACGATGAAGCACCCCGTGGGCCCGACGTTGATGATTACCCCGTGGAACTTCCCCCTGGCCATGGGGACCCGCAAGATCGGCCCCGCCCTCGCCGCGGGCTGCACGATGGTCGTCAAGCCCGCGCACGAAACACCGTTGTCGATGCTCGCGCTCGCGGCCCTCTTTGAGGAGGCCGGCGTTCCCGCCGGGGTCATCAACGTCGTGACAACGGCGCACTCCGGGGCGCTGTGCGAGCCCCTCATCCGCGACCCCAGGCTGCGCAAGCTCACCTTCACCGGCTCCACGGCGGTCGGACGACGGCTCGTCGAGCAGTCGGCCACTCAACTGCTGCGGTTGTCGATGGAGCTTGGCGGCAACGCACCCTTCCTCGTCTTCGAGGACGCCGACATCGACGCGGCGGTCGCGGGCGCGATGATGGCCAAGATGCGCAACATCGGGGAGGCCTGCACCTCGGCCAACAGGTTCTTTGTCCAGGAGTCGATCGCCGAGGAGTTCTCGGCGAAGTTCGCCGCCAAGATGGCGGCGCTCACCCTCGGCAACGGCACGGAGGAGGGCGTCGACGTCGGCCCATTGATCACGGCGAAGGCCCGCGAAGGCGTCGATGAGCTTGTCCAAGACGCACTCGCCAAGGGGGCAACCGCCCTCACCGGCGGGGCGCCGGTGGCTGGCGCTGGCTTCTTCTATGCGCCGACCGTCCTGACGGGAGTGCCCGCCGACGCCCGCTGCCTGACCGAGGAAATCTTCGGACCGGTCGCGCCGGTGTGCACCTTCACCGATGAGGCCGACGCGATTGCCAAGGCCAACAACACCGAATACGGCCTGGTGGGCTATCTCTTCACCCGGGACAACGCCCGGGTCATCCGGGTGGCCGAGGCGCTCGAC
The DNA here is from genome assembly GCA_964483685.1 of uncultured Intrasporangiaceae bacterium. GTDB lineage: Bacteria > Actinomycetota > Actinomycetes > Actinomycetales > Dermatophilaceae > Nostocoides_A. Next base: position 6,247 of record CAZACX010000037.1, on the reverse strand, counting down.
TTCGGGATGGTTGGTGTCAACCAAGGCATGGTCTCCAATGCGGCGGCCCCCTTCGGTGGAGTCAAGCATTCTGGCTACGGGCGTGAAGGCGGATTCGAGGGCATCGAGGAGTACCTCGAGACGAAGTATGTCGCCATCAACATGACGCCGTGACGCCCCGACCCCGCTAGCCGAAGGCTCCGCGATGCGCGCCGAACGACGACCACTCATCTTGCTGGGCATCGGCGTGTGTGTCGCGCTGCTGTGGTGGGCGGTGGCCACTGGGTCAAAGACCCCCGTCTCGCCGACCGTGGGCGGCCAACCGACGACGAGCTCCACCGGCACGATCGGTGCCGGGAGCAGCACGACGCCGGGCAGCAGCTCCAGGTCGCCCAGCAGCAGCTCCAGGTCGCCCAGCAGCACGAGTTC
>CAZACX010000037.1:0-5739 GCA_964483685.1 uncultured Intrasporangiaceae bacterium | reverse complement strand
GCAGCAGCTCCAGGTCGCCCAGCAGCAGCTCCAGGTCGCCCAGCAGCACGAGTTCCCGAGGGAGTGCGGCGACCCCGCTCTCCGGCCTGGACTCGGTGGCCGAGTCGGCCCTGCCGCCGCAGGCCCTCCGCACCCTGGAGCTGATCCGGGACGGCGGGCCCTATCCGTTCGATGAAGACGATGGGATATTCGCCAACCGCGAGCGGATTCTGCCGCGCCAAGCACGTGGCTACTATCGCGAATACACCGTGGTCACGCCCGGGAGCCGAGACCGAGGTGCGCGCCGGATTATCAGCGGCACCGACGGGGACCGCTATTACACCGACGATCATTACGACAGCTTCCGGCAGATCGAGGAGGGCGAATGAGCCGCCGCGCGAGTGAGTCGCTGCCGCAGCTCATTCGACGCGAACGGGACGCGGGCCGAGAGGTTGTTGTCGTCCCCGCCGGCAGCGACAAGCACCAAACCATGACCTTATTCGCCGAGGTCCTCGACTTCCCGGTCTACTTTGGGCGCAACCTCGATGCCCTCGCCGACTCGTTGAGGGCCCATGCCGCGCGCCGCACGCGCGTCTGGACGTTGATCTGGGCGGGCGGTGACTCCCTGCGCTCGGCCGACCCGAGGACGTATGCCGCGGTCGTCGAGATCCTCAAAGAGGTCGCCGAGGGCGCCCCGAGCCTCGACGTCGTCGTCCATTCCGGGCGGGACGAGCGGCCGCTCGGAGCAGCCTTGTGACGTTGGCCCAATCGACACACCGCTCGACGGTGGCCCAAAAGACGCCGCGGTCCGCGCTGGTGGTGGGCCACGCGCAGACCTATCGGGGACAATGAGGCGGTGACTGCGCGACGGGTGATCCTTCTCGGCTCTACCGGGTCCATCGGGACCCAGGGGCTCGATGTCATCGCCCGCAACCGTGACCGCTTCACCGTCGCTGGGCTCGGCGGCGGCGCCAACCTTGGGTTGCTCGCCGACCAAGCAGTCGCGACCCGCGCACCCGTCCTCGCCGCGGCCACTGGCACGCCGGAACAGGTGCGGGAGGCGATCGCGCACGCGGCGCGCGCGGCGGGCGTCGCCACATACGCGCCGGAGGTGTTGACCGGACCGGACGCCAACGCGCAACTCGCGGCGAGACCGGCCGATGTCGTGCTCAACGGCATCACCGGCTCGATCGGGCTGCGCCCGACGCTGGCGGCGCTGACGGCCGGGACGACGCTGGCGCTGGCGAACAAGGAGTCGCTCATCGTCGGCGGCGACCTCGTCAAGCGGGTCGCCCGACCGGGTCAGATCGTCCCGGTGGACTCCGAACATTCCGCGCTCGCGCAGGCGCTCCTGGGTGGCAGCCGCGCGGAAGTCGCGCGACTCGTCGTCACTGCCAGTGGTGGCCCGTTTCGGGGGTTCACCCGTTCGAAGCTCGCCGAGGTCACCCCGGCGCAGGCTCTCCAGCATCCGACGTGGGCGATGGGGCGCGTCGTCACAACGAACTCCGCGACGCTCGTCAACAAGGGCCTTGAGGTGATCGAGGCACATCTGCTCTTCGAGATCCCCTTCCCACGGATCGCCGTCGTCGTGCATCCCCAATCGGTGGTCCACTCGATGGTCGAATTCGTCGATGGCTCGACGCTCGCCCAGGTGTCGCCGCCGGACATGCGGTTGCCGATCGCGCTCGGGATGGCCTGGCCGGAGCGGGTCCCGGGGGCGGCGCCGGCCTGCGACTGGAGCACGGCGGCGACCTGGGAGTTCTTCCCACTCGACGAGTCGGTGTTCCCCGCGGTCCGCCTGGCCCGGGAAGTGGGGGCGAGCGGGGGCAGCTTCCCGGCGGTGTATAACGCCGCCAACGAGGTCGCCGTCGATGCCTTCCATGACGGGGCCATCCGTTTCATCGAGATTGTGGACACGATCGAGCGGGTCGTTGGTGTCCACAACGGGAGTGATTTTGACGCGTCGAGCGTTGACGGGGTGCTGCGCGCAGACACGTGGGCGCGTGCCGAAGCCCGGCGAGTCCTCAACCTGGAACCGACGAGATAGAGGAAACGAATGCTCTACCTGCTTGGGGTGCTCATCGTCGTGGTGGGCGTCGCCTTCTCGATTGCCTTCCACGAGTTGGGGCACTTCCTGCCGGCGAAGGCGTTCGGGGTGCGCGTTCCCAAGTACATGATCGGCTTCGGACCGACCCTGTGGTCGCGCACCCGAGGCGAAACGGAATACGGCATCAAGGCGATCCCGCTCGGTGGGTTCGTCCAGATGATCGGCATGTTCCCGCCCCGCAAGGACGATGCGCCGGGCACGACTCGGGTTTCAAGCACCGGCCGATTCGCCCAGCTCATGGACGAGGCCCGCAGCCAGAGCATGGCCGAGCTCAAACCGGGAGATGAGTCCCGCGTCTTCTACAAGCTCTCGACGACCAAGAAGGTCACCGTCATGCTCGGTGGCCCCATGATGAACCTGCTCCTCGCCGGCCTCGTATTCACTGGCCTCTACACGATGCACGGCATCGTCGAGACGACCCCGGTGCTGTCGTCAATCTCCCAATGCGTCGATGTCACTTCTGCCGGACAAACCACCGCAACGACGTGTACCGGGTCGATGCCCGTCGCTCCGGCAAATGCGGCCGGGCTCAAGCCGGGCGACCGGGTGCGCTCGATCGGTGGCGTGACGTTGCGGACCTGGGACGAGGCGAGAAGCGTCATCCGCGGAAACCTCGACAAGCCGCTGACCCTCGTCGTCGAGCGCGGCGGCGAGACCCTCAACCTCACCGCGAAGCCGCTGGTCCTCGACTTGCCGGTTTACGACGACTTCGGCATGCCAAAGACGACCTCCGACGGGAGCGTCCTCACCGAGCGGGCCGGCTTCCTCGGCGCCGCCGGAACTCCGGCGATTGTCAAGCAGCCGATCGGTGCGGTGCCCGGCCTCATCGGCGAGCAAGTCGCTGCCACGGCCGGGGTCATCCTGAACATCCCGCAAAAGATGGTCGGTGTCGCCAAGGCGGCCTTCGGTGACTCGGCGCGCGACCCCAATGGGCCCGTCTCGGTTGTCGGCGTCGGCCGGGTGGCCGGCGAGGTCGCCGCGGACAAGGAACTCGGCAGCGCGAGCGACAAGGCCCTCATCCTCGTCGGCTTGCTCGGTTCACTCAACCTCGCCCTCTTTGTTTTCAACCTCATCCCGCTGTTGCCCCTCGACGGTGGACACGTCGCCGGCGCGCTCTGGGAGGGGATCAAACGACGCGCATTCGCGCTCGCCGGACGCCCCGACCCCGGCCCCGTCGATGTCACCAAGGCCCTGCCCATCGCGTATGCCGTTGCCTCGCTCCTCATCGTCATGTCCGGCCTGTTGATGTACGCCGACATCGTCAACCCGATTCGGCTGCGGGGCTGAGGCGCGCCTTCCTCGCGGGCCCGTCGCCGGGCACTTCCGGCGCAACCTGGGAGATAATCTCCCGGTGACTGTCTCGCTCGGCCTGCCCGCGCTGCCGCCCCCTGTCCTCGCGCCACGCAAGAGGACCCGGAAGATCAAGGTCGGCAAGGTCGAGGTCGGCGGGGATGCCCCGATCTCGGTGCAGTCGATGTGTACCACCCCGACCACGGACATCAACGCGACCCTTCAGCAGATTGCCGAACTGACCGCCGCTGGGTGCGACATCGTCCGGGTCGCCTGCCCGACCCAAGACGACGCGGAGGCGTTGGCGGAGATTGCCCGCAAGTCGCAGCTTCCCGTCATCGCCGACATCCACTTCCAACCCAAATACGTCTTCGCCGCGATTGACGCGGGGTGCGCAGCGGTACGGGTCAACCCGGGCAACATCCGCCAGTTTGACGACCAGGTCGGCGAGATCGCCCGCCGTGCCAAGGCGGCCGGGGTGTCGATCCGCATAGGCGTCAATGCCGGTTCGCTGGACCGGCGGATCCTCGAGAAGTACGGCAAACCTACGGCGGAGGCCCTTGTCGAGTCGGCCATCTGGGAGGCGAGCCTCTTTGAGGAGCACGACTTCCACGACTTCAAGATCTCGGTGAAGCACAACGACCCGGTCGTCATGGTGCGCGCATACACGCTGCTGTCCGAGCGCGGCGACTGGCCGCTTCACCTCGGCGTGACCGAGGCGGGACCGGCGTTTCAGGGGACGATCAAGTCCGCTACCGCCTTCGGCGCGCTGCTTTCGCAGGGGATCGGCGACACCATCCGGGTATCGCTGTCGGCTCCGCCCGTCGAGGAAGTCAAGGTCGGCAACCAAATCCTGCAATCGCTCAACCTCAAGCCGCGCAAACTGGAGATTGTCTCCTGCCCATCGTGCGGGCGCGCCCAGGTCGACGTCTACACCCTCGCCGAGCAAGTGACTGCCGGACTCGAAGGCATGACCGTCCCGCTACGCGTCGCGGTGATGGGTTGCGTCGTCAACGGTCCCGGAGAGGCCCGGGAGGCGGATCTCGGCGTCGCTAGCGGCAACGGGAAAGGGCAGATCTTCGTCAAGGGTGAGGTCATCAAGACCGTCCCGGAATCCGAAATCGTCGAAACCCTCATCGAGGAGGCCATGCGACTCGCTGCCGAAATGGGCGAGCCCGACGATGAGGCCTCGGCCGGAGCCCCGTCCGTCACGGTCGGCTAACCACCGGAACGTGATCGGTGTGACGCGTCAATCGGGCGGGTTGCGCGTGACACTGCAGCGGGAACGCGGCAGGCTGGGGGAGTGCTGCGGATCCGGACACCAACGCGGGTGCTGACGCCCGGGGACCGTGATGCCGCGCTTGAGCTGTGCGGCCGCCATCCCGAGGACAACGTCTTCGTCGCCGCCCGAATCCTCGAGGGGGGCCTGGACGGGAGCACGGGGTCCATCGTCGGCTACGCCCCCGACGGTCGGCTCGAGGCTCTGTGTTGGGTGGCCGGAAACGTCGTTGCCGTCGAAACCACGGACCGGTCCCGCGCCGTTCTCGCCGACCGGATTCGCCGGTACCAACGCCGCGCCGCGTCGCTACTCGGCCCCGCGGACGAGACGCTCGCGCTGTGGCGTCGCCTCGAATCCAGCTGGGGACCGGCCCGTTCCGTGCGCTCAACCCAGCCCCATTTGGCGGCGAGTACGCCGCCTTCGGCCCTCGGGGTGCCCGTGGATCGACGGCTCCGACCTGCGCGAGGATATGAGATCGACCTCGTTATGCCCGCCTCGGAACACATGTTTACTGCGGAGATCGGCTACCCGCCCTACCGCGGATCGGCCCGGACTTATCGTGCTGTGCTCTCAAGACTGATCGAACGCGGTCATACTTATGTCATCGTCGAGGACGGCGAAGTGATCTTCAAGGCCGACGTCGGCTCGGTCGGTCTCGGTTGCGCCCAGCTCCAAGGGGTGTGGCTCACGCCGCGTTTGCGTGGACAGGGTGTCGGCGCCCCGGCCATGGCCGCAGTGTTGGAACACGTCCTTGCCGACATCGCCCCCACGGCGACGCTCTATGTCAATGACTACAACACGGCCGCCTTGGCTATGTATGAACGGATCGGTATGACTCGCATCGGCACCTTCGCCACGGTTCTCCTGTGACCCCCGGCAAGGATGACTCCCCGTCCAAGAAACCTCGGTGGAGCACCGCAAAGAAGGCCGCGGTCAAGAAGGTGAAGACCAACAAGAAGTTCGGCAAGGGCGACGTCGGCGAGGGCAAGAAGGCCCGCTGGCGTGACGTGGACGGCAACCGCCGCGTCCGTCCCGGCCGGGGTGAGCCCGGCGACGGGACGGCTCGCGCTACTGAGCCGAAGCG
>CAZACX010000036.1:25897-27352 GCA_964483685.1 uncultured Intrasporangiaceae bacterium | reverse complement strand
CCCGCGCTGTCACTCCCGACCCTCACCCCGCGCTGTCACTCCCAGGGCGTCGACAGAACCACGGTCGTGCGGGTGGAAACATTGGCCGCGGTCCGAATTCGGCCGAGCAACTCCTCAAGGTCAAGTGGGGACGCGACCCGCACCTTGAGGAGGTAATTGGCCTCCCCCGCAACCGAATAGCACGCCTCCACCTCGGGAACCTCGCGCAGGCGATCCGGCACGTCATCCGGTTGCGCCCGGTCGAAGGGGGTGACCGAAATGAACGCCGTCAACGGATTCCCCAGGGCCTCGTGCGCGACGCTCGCGGCATACCCCTTGATCACCCCGCGCTCCTCAAGCCGCCGCACGCGCTGATGGACGGCGGACGTTGAGAGCCCCACCGCCTTGCCGAGGTCGGTGAAACTCATCCGGCCGTCCCGGCGCAGCAGGGTCACGAGTTCACGATCAAGATCCTCCACGGACTCAACACTAGAGAGTCGCGGCTCACTTGGTTGGATGGGGCGTATGAACGAGCCGCGCCTGATGCTGTTGGACTCCGCGAGCCTGTACTACCGGGCGTTCTTTGGCGTGCCTGATGGCAGGGACGATCCGAGCGCGCCGCCGAACAACGCGGTCCGCGGTTTCCTCGATTTCATCGCGACACTCGTTAAGGACCACCAACCGACGGAGTTGGCGGCGTGTTGGGACAACGACTGGCGGCCAGCGTTTCGAGTCGAGGCGATCCCGAGCTACAAGACGCACCGGGTGGCCGACGGCGAGATCGTCGAGGAGGAGGTCCCCGAGGACCTCAGCCCCCAGGTGCCCGTCATCGTCGATGCTCTTGCGGCACTGGGCATCGCGCGCCTCGGGGCCGACGGATTCGAGGCCGATGACGCGATCGGCACCCTCGTGGCCCGCCACCGCGGCCGCCTCCCGATCGACGTCGTCACCGGCGACAGGGACCTCTTCCAGCTCGTCGATGACGCCGCGGGGGTCCGGGTGCTCTACACCGCCCGCGGTGGCGTCCGCTCCCCCGACATCATCGACCAGGCGTTCCTGCGGGAGAAGTATGCCGTCACTAGCGGCCCGCAGTACGCGGACATGGCGGTCCTGCGCGGCGATGCAAGCGACGGACTCCCTGGGGTGGCCGGGATCGGGGAGAAGACGGCGGCAAAGCTCATCACCGCATACGGTTCGCTGGTCGCGCTGCGGGTGGCCGTCGACGGTGGCGACCCCGCGATCAAGGGCGCCCAACGACGCAACCTGGAGGCCGGCGCCGCCTATCTCGACGTCGGGCCGCGGGTCGTCGCGGTCGCCCCGGATGCGCCCGTCCCGGACGTGTCCATGGTGCTGCCGACCACGGTTGCCGATCCAGTGCTGCTCAGTCGCCTCGCGACGACGTATGGGTTGACGAGTCCGCTGAACCGGGTGATCAACGCACTCGGCCTCCCGTGAGGCGCGGCTACTCCTGAGGCG
>CAZACX010000036.1:6824-25797 GCA_964483685.1 uncultured Intrasporangiaceae bacterium | reverse complement strand
GAACCGGGTGATCAACGCACTCGGCCTCCCGTGAGGCGCGGCTACTCCTGAGGCGTGACTTTAGATATCGGCACCGTCGCTCGCCCTCCAGTGAGGCGCGGCCACTCCTGAGGGCGCGACTTTAGGTATCGGAACCGTCACTCGCCCTCCAGTGAGGCGCGGCCACTCCTCCTTCGCGGGGACGGGGGCGGTTAGTCGAGGCGGTCCGCGGCCACGACCCCACGCAGGACCGCGTCCTTTGCGGCCCGGGCAGTCGCGCGGAGATTCGGCTGGGGCGCCGCCTCGGCGATCTGACCGAGGAGGTCGATGACCTGCTTGCATCGGCGGACAAAGTCGCCAGCCGCCAGATCCTGACCCCGGAGGACGACCTCTAGGCGTTGGCCGGACGCCCACCGGTGGACCGCCTGAGCGAGTCCGGCGTCCGGCGGGGAGGTGGCCGGCAACCCGACGTCCCGCTCACGATCCGCCAACGCGCTCCACAGAGCCGCCATCGCCGTCGCGGCCTCGGCAACCGCGACCGTCGACTGACGCGGAGCGACCTCGGGGTCCTCGTGGCGAGGTTCGTGGACGAGCAGGGAAACGACGGCGGCGAGTTCGGCCGTATCGAGGCTCGACCAGATCCCGTGGCGCAAACACTCGGCGATGAGCAGGTCCCGATCGCTATAGATTCCCCGCAGCCGAGATCCCTCGGAGGTCAGCCCTTGGCCGTCCGCGGTGAGGTAGCCCATCGTCGTCAGCAGGTCACAGATCCGCTCAAAGTGCCTCGCCACCGTATTGGTGCGCGTCTCGACTTGATTGCGCAGACCGGATGTCTGCCGGGTCAGCCGCCACCACCGGTCGGCCCAGCGGGCGTGATCCTCACGCTCCGGGCAGGCGTGACACGGGTGTGCCCGCAGTTGCCGCCGCAGCTCGCTCACCAGCGCGTCACCGCCAGACGCGTCACCGCCCGACGCGCCCGGTCCACCCCCCGAGCCGGTGCCGACAATCCCGGTGTCGAACTCCGAATCCTCTGCTCGCGCCTCCCGCGAGGTCGGCGCGGACCGACGCGGCGCCGCAATCCGCAGGGCCGTCGCGAGGTCTCGACGCGCCTTGGGTGACTTGGCGTTGAAGTGTTTGGGGACCGACATACCGGCAAGGGCCGTGACGGGTCGAGACACCTCGCCCAACGTCAACTGGACGAACGCTCGAGCTTCCGTGACGACCGCCGGCAAGGCCGTCTGACCACGGAACGTGCGGGCCGGCTCCACAACGACGGCGAGCCCAGCGCGGCGCCCGGTGGGGATGGCGATGATATCGCCGACCTTGAGGGCTTCGAGGCTGACCGCGGCCTCGGCCTTGCGCGACGCCGAGCGTGCCTTCGCCCCCTCCTTCTCCAGTTGACCGATCCGGTGGCGCAGTGCCGCATAGGCACGGAAGTCACCCAGGTGGCAACGCATCGCCTCGGCATACCCGTCGAGGGCGTGTGCGTTGGCCTTGCCTGCGGCGACGAGCTCCACCACCGAGCGGTCGGCTTGGAACTGGGCGAATGAGGTCTGCAACACCGCCGCAGCAGGCGAACGCCCCACTTGGGCAACGAGATTGACCGCCATGTTGTAGCTGGGCCGGAAGCTCGAACGCAGTGGATACGTACGCGTCGACGCGAGCCCCGCGACCTGCACCGGGTCGAGTCCGCGGCGCCAAAGCACGAGCGCGTGCCCCTCGATGTCGATCCCCCGGCGCCCGGCGCGCCCGGTGAGTTGGGTGTATTCGGCCGGGGAAAGGTCGACGTGGGACTCGCCGTTGAACTTGACCAGCTTCTCGAGCACGACGGTTCGGGCGGGCATGTTGATGCCGAGCGCGAGGGTTTCGGTGGCGAACACCGCCCGAATGTGCCCGGCCACAAACAGTTCCTCGACGATCTCGCGGAACGTCGGCAACATGCCGGCATGGTGCGCGGCGAACCCGCGCGATATCCCCTCGGCGAAGTCCCAGTACCCGAGAATCGCGAGGTCGTCGTCAGCCAACCCTGCCGCGCGCTCTTGCACGAGCTTGCGGTTGCGCTCCCCCTGCGCCGCAGTGATGAGCCGTAGGTCGCTGCGCAGCAGTTGCTCCACGGCGCCCTGACACCCCGCCCGGCTGAAGATGAAGGTGATCGCCGGCAGCAAACTTGCCCGGTCGAGTTCGCGAATGATCTCACTGCGGGTCGCGTGCCCACCTGCTGTCCCCACTGGGTATGCCGCCGAGCGGTCGCCGCCGCGGGCCGGGGCGCCCGAACGCCCAGACGCGGGATCGCGCCGACCCCGCGACGCTGCGTCGCGCCGCCCCCGCGCCGCCATTTCGCCGGGTGAGCGGCGCTGCTCTGCGGCCCGGATCGCCTCAGTGAGATGGGGGTTGAGGCGCGGGATCGCGCCGTCGCGTCGCGGGCCAGCTGTCGAATCGGCAAAGAGGTCATACATCCGCGAGCCCACGTGCATGTGCTGCCACAGGGGCACCGGTCGATGTTCGGAAACGATGACGTCGTGGTTGCCGCGCACCTGGGCAAGCCAGTCGCCGAACTCCTCGGCATTGCTCACCGTTGCCGACAACGAGATGACCTGTACCGACATTGGGAGGTGAATGATGACCTCCTCCCACACCGCCCCGCGGAAACGGTCGGCGAGGTAATGCACCTCGTCCATGACAACAAAGGCAAGGGTCTCCAACGTGGCGGACCCGGCATACATCATGTTGCGCAGCACCTCGGTCGTCATGACGACGACGGGAGCCTCCCCATTGATTGAGCTGTCGCCGGTGAGGAGGCCGACGTTGGCGGCGCCGTGTACCGCGACGAGGTCGGCGAACTTTTGGTTCGAGAGAGCTTTGATTGGGGTGGTGTAGAACGCCTTCTGGCAGCGAGTGAGCGCGAGTGACACGGCGAACTCGCCGACCACCGTCTTGCCGGCGCCAGTCGGGGCGGCGACGAGGACGCCGCGGCCAGACTCCACGGACTCGCAGGCGCGGAGCTGGAAATCGTCGAGTGGGAAGCTTAGGGTCGCGGCGAAAGCGGCGAGCTGTGTGCCTTCCTGTGGCGTGGTCAGGGGACGATCACCTGCAGCGCGCCCGGGACAACCTCGCAGGTCAGCGGGAGCGGCGCGAACGGCTCACCGTCGGCGAACGCCGTGATCCCCTTGGCGGCGAGATGAACGTGTCGGGCGCGGTGCATTTCGACCGCGGGATGGTCCACATGTGCGCCACTAAAGACGCTCGGGAAAACCTTGAGCAATTCGGAGCGCTTGATCTCGTGCAAGATGATCACGTCGAGAAGTCCGTCGTCGAGTTTGGCATCGGGCGCCACCTTCATCCCGCCGCCGTATGACGGACCATTGGCGACGATAACGAGCATTGCGGACGTGGTGATGCGGTTGCCGTCGATTTCGAGTACATAGGGGATTGACCTAAAAGTGGGCAATTCCCGCAGCACCGCGAGGTTGTACCGCATCTGGCCGCGCGGCCAACGCCACAAGTTGGCGCGCGCATTGACGATCGAGTCGAAACCGCCGCAAAGGACCCCGCCGAACCAGGGCCGCGAGACGTCCTCGGGGCGACGGACGGCATCGATTCGGCGCACACGACCGGCGTCGATCATCGTCGTCGCGGCGTTGAGGTCACCGACGGCCAGGCCGAGGGCGTTGGCCAGGTCGTTGCCCGTGCCGAGCGGAATGATTGCCAACGGGACGTCTGTGCCCGCGCAGGCATTGACCCCGAGGTGGACCATGCCGTCACCACCCGCGACCGCGAGAACATCGATCGTGCCAGCCGTAACCGCGGCCCGCGCACGACTCAGTGCGATGCCGGCGGAGTCGCCGGACAGGTCGACCAGGTCATGCCCACGCGCCCGCAGGTCGTCCATGAGCCCGGGAACGGTAACCGCCGCCTGACCCTTCCCGGCCGTCGGGTTAATGACGACTCCGACGCGGCGGCCTTGGTTCCCCATAGGAGGGGAGATTACAGGGCTGAGGCCTGGTCGTCCGAGACTGACGTCCAGGAAGGCGCCGAGGCGTCGCGGCGCTTGTCGATGCGGATACCGATGAGCGCCGCAAGGAAATAGAGGACCATCAGCGGCGCGGCCATGAGGAACATCGTCAGCGGGTCCGGGGTCGGGGTGACGACCGCCGAAACGACAAAGACCCCGATAATTGCTGGCCGCCATTGCCGCATCAGGCTGCGACCCGGCACGATGCGGACGGCGATGAGCCCTACGAGGACGACAGGAAGGATCCAGGTGAGTCCGAACACGAGGATGAATCGGGTCACCGTCTGGAAGTACAGAGCGGCGTCAGGGAGGTTCGCCGCGCCGTTGGGCGTGAAGCCCAAGAGGATCTTTACGGCCTTCGGCAACGTCCAGAAGCCGAAGGCGCATCCCGCCGCGAACAGCGGGATCGTCGAGCCGATGAAGGCGTACGACAGCTTCCGTTCCTTCGGCGTCAGGGCGGGCACGATGTACGCCCATGCCTGGTAGAGCCACACGGGACTCGCCACGATGACGCCAACCCAGATCGAGAGGTTGATGCGTTGACTAAAGGGCGCAGTCAATCCCCCATAGTTCAGCGTGACGAGCTGGCCCTCTTGGCCCCGGGACTTGGCGACCGCGACGAGCGGTGCCGTGAGGTGCTCATAGACGAAATCAAAGAGAACCCACCCGATGATCGCGCCAAGGAAGAGCGCAATCGCCGACTTGACGACCCGATTGCGGAATTCAAGCAGGTGATCGACAAGGGACATTCGTCCCTCGGGGTTGCTTTTGCGTTTGGCCAACACGGCCATGGGCGCGAATCCTGCCAGGGTCAGGCTGCGGGACCGGACGGATCATCAGCCTTCGGGGCGTCGGGTTCGGTGGACTTGCGGGCCGCATCCTCGGCCTTCATCTCGTTCACCTCGGCCTTGAAGACGCGGGCCGAGCGGCCGAGCGAGCGGGCCGCGTCCGGAAGTCGCTTCCAGCCAAACAACAAGATGATGACGAGCGCAATGATGATGAGCTCGGGGGCTCCGAGGTTGGGCATGAGGTGCTGCCTTCTTTTGGGCCGGACAGGGTGTGAACGCAGTCTAACGTCGAGCCCAGCCCGGGAGGGTCGCTTCGCGACGTGCGCGTCGCTGCTCGGCCAACGTCTGGCGCGCCAACCTTCGTTCCCGTCGCATGGCTGCCGGACGCTCAAAGACGGCCAATCGTGGCTCGGCGCGTGCCTCGGTCAGCCGCTCCCGGTGGGATTCGAGCGCCGAGACGAGGAGGTTGAGCTCCCGCACGTCCGCGTTGAGCGCCTTAAAGGAGCGCCACGCCTTTCGCGTTTCGAGGGCGATGAACCCGCCCCCGATCGCGAGGATGAGGAGGAAGACGGCAATCCAGGCCCACCAGGTCACGGGGTCACCGCGTCGGACCGGACGTCCGCGACCCGCTCGCCGTCGCTGCCCAGTTCGGCGTCGCCGCCCAGCTCGGCGTCGCCGACCCCTTCTGCGTCGCCGACTAACTCGGTGTCGTATGCCGCGAGCGCGGCGCGAGCGGCCGCCCGCACGGCGGCGACTCCCGCCGGGGGGTCCACGAGCACGACGCCGCCTCCCGACCGCACGACCAACCGGACGACCCAGGCCAACTCGCTCGCCCGCAAGGTGATCGTGACGATGCCGGGCTCGTCGCTGCGGCTCACGATCGGGTAGTACTCGGCCACCCACTGCCACGCCGGGGTCAGTCGCAGGGTCACCAGGGCATCTTGCTCACTCGGGACGAAGGTGCCGCCGGCGAGGTCCCGGGCCGAGGCCTCCGGCGGTGGCACGCCATCGACCTCGAGGACCTGTGCGCGCTCAATCCGGTCGAGACGGAACAGGCGGGTGGCCTCAGCGCGGTGACACCACCCTTCGAGGTACCAGCGCCCTTCGAGGCTGAGGACCCGCATCGGGTCGACGTCCCGCTCGGTGCGCTCATCACGACTGGGCACGACATAGACGAGGTGGAGGCGTCGACGAGTCTTGAGCGCCTCGGTGACAAGGCGACGAACGGTGTCCGCCGACGCGTCATCGATGACGGCGGAGACCGGGGTGGGTCCGTCGATCGCCGAGCCAGCCGCGGCCTCGATCTTGGCAAGGGTGCGCTCGATGACGTCGGTGTCGGCGACGCCGCCCGAACCGCCGAGGGCCCGTAGGCCGACGACCAGCGTCAGCGCCTCGGCCCGGCCCAACCGCAAGGGGCGCGCGATTGTCTCGGCGTTGCTGATGAAGATCCGGCCGTCCTCGAACTCAACGTCGATCATCTCGTCGGTCATGGAGCCGTACCCGCACATAAAGAGCAGCTCGAGATCCGAACGCAATTGCGGCACGGAGATCCCCAACTCCTCCGCCGCGGAGGCGAGGTCGATCCCCTGCCGGTTGACCAGCCAGGGCACCATCGTCAGCAGCCGTGGGACCCGGCTCGTTGCCGTCTCGGGCACATACGGGCTCACTGATCCTCCCCATTCGGGTGGGCGGCAAGGACGGCGGCAAGCCCCTCGCGAATGGCCTCGACGAGCTCCGGCGGGTCGAGCACGCGAACCGAGGCACCGTAGGCGGCGAGCGCGTTCGCCGCGACCGCCGGGTCGGCATACGGCAGCTGCAGGCGAGACCAGCCGGTGGGCGCGCTGCCGACCGCGGGGGTGCACTGTGCGCGCAGCTCGTGGCCGGCGCCCTCGCGGACGAGGAGGAGGGCGAAGGCGCTCACCGGTTCGCGGGCGCTTGTGCGGATCATTGCGGGCCCGTCGTGGTTCGCGGGGATGTCGTAGCTTCCGGCGGTTCCCTCGGTGCGTACTGCGCCGCTGATCCGGGAGAGGCGGAACACCCGGGGTGCCAGCCGGTCGGTGTCGTGGCCGGTCAGGTACCACCGGCCGCGCCAATTGGTCAGGCCCCACGGGTGCACGTGTCGGGTGGCCACCGGCGCGTCGGCCGCGGGGCGTCGGTAGTCGAACGCGACCGGGTTGCGGGTGGTGATCGCATCGAGGAGGGGCCCAAATGCGGGTTCACTGGTCGCGAGGCGCGGCTCAATCCCGATGAATGCCTCCCCATCGGACTCCACCCCACTGGCGTGCAACTTGCGGACCGCCGCGGCGGCGGGTCCGGCCAAGGTGGCGTGCGACCAGGCGCGGGCGGCGAGACCGAGGACGGCGAGTTCGTCGGGCGCGAAGTCGATCTGTGGGAGGGCGTAGTCGCGCTGGTGGATGCGGTAGCCGGGTTCGTCCTCCCAGGCGGCGGTGAGATCCTCGGTGACGAGGGGAACACCGAGCTCACGTAGCTCCTCCTTGTCACGCTCAAACATTCGGTCGAACGCCTCGTCGCTGGGCGCCAACCGGTAGGCCTCGACAACCTCGCGAATGCGGGCCTTCGGCATTGCCCGCCGGGTATAGAGCAGCGTCATGACAAGGTTCATCAGCCGCTCGGTCTTCGCGGCTGGAGAGTTCGGTGCGGCCATCGGGTCCGACGCTACCGGACGACTGCGCCCAGCGGCGGCACCCTGGCGGCGAACCCGCATAGGGTTTGCGTCGTGATGCAGTGGCGACGAGGGGTGGTGCTGCGCCGCACCCGCGCGTGGGGAGACACGATCGAGTATGCGGTTGCCCTGGCGGAGTCGGCTCCTGCCCAGGCCCAGCCCGGCATCCCGGCCTCGGTTCTTGCGCTCGGCTATTGCTCCCTTGTCGGCGAACTGGAACCGGGGGACGAGGTCTTGCTCAACGCCTCGGCGCTGCTAAGAGGCCTTGGCACCGGCGGCGCCGCATTCATCGTTGCTGCCCCCAATCGTCTGCCCTCGGACCCACCGACTCGGCCAGGCCACATCGTCAAGGCGCGTTACACCCCTTTGCAGCAAATGCTCCTTGCCGTCGATGAGCAGGAGAGCCCCCACCATGCGCGGATGAACTCCGCGGCGGCCGCCGCCGGTGACCTCGGCGGCTTGCCGGTTCTCGTCGCTGACCTGCATTCTGCGTTAGCGCCGATCCTCGTCGGCATTCGAAGCTTCGCGCCAGGGCTGCGGGTCGTCTATGTCATGACCGACGGTGGCGCCCTGCCCGCGGCCTTCTCCCGATCCGTCGCCGAACTCGACGCTCTCGGCTGGCTCACCGCAACCATCACGGTGGGGCAGGCATTTGGCGGCGATCATGAAGCTGTGTCGCTGCACTCCGGGCTCTTGGCGGCCCGCCACGTCCTCGACGCCGATCTCGTTGTTGTCATCCAAGGACCGGGGAACGTCGGCACGGGGACGCCGTTCGGCTATAGCGGCGTCGCGGCTGGGGAGGCCCTCAACGCGGTCGAGGTGCTCGGTGGGCGCGGCTTCGGTGCCTTGCGGGTTTCGGATGCCGATCCCCGCGGCCGCCACGTCGGGATCAGTCACCACAGTGTGACGGCGTTCGGTCGGATTGTGCTCGGGTCCGCCACCCTCGTCGTCCCCGATCTGCCGGGCGCCTTCGGCGGCGAGGTCGCCGCCGCAGCGGAGGGCATTGCGGCCAACGCGCGCGGCCGGATCACCCTCGCGCGCGAACCGATCGACGGACTTGTCGAGGCCCTCGACACAGCGGAAGTCTCACTGTCCACCATGGGTCGAGGATTTGCCGAGGATCGAGCCTATTTCCTCGCGCAGGCCGCAGCGGGGCGGCATACCGCGCGCGTTGCCGCGCAGTGGCCTGGGGCGGGTTCTAGCGGGCGTCGACGAGGTCAACGACGAAGATGAGCGTTTCGCCGGGCTTGATCGCGGCGCCCGCGCCACGATCGCCATAGCCCAGGTGCGGTGGGATGGTGAGCTTGCGGCGTCCGCCGACCCGCATACCGGCGATGCCCTGGTCCCATCCGGGGATGACCATGCCGACGCCAAGGGTGAAGTCGAGGGGCTCCCCGCGATTCCAGGAGGCGTCAAACTCTTCGCCGGTCGAGTGGGCCACACCGACATAGTGGGCACGGATAGAGGACCCGGAAGTTGCTTCGACGCCCTCGCCGAGCTTGATGTCCTCGATGACCAGATCCGCGGGCACGGGACCGTCGGGAAAGTCGATTTCGGGGCGTTGGGTCGTGGGGTCATAGGACATGAGAGTGCTCCAAGTCGTTGGCTAGCTGTGGTCGGCGCAGGATCGAATGGCGGTTAGTAGGCGCCAAGGACGTCGACGACAAAGACGATGGTGTCGGTGCCCTTGATGTCGCCGGACCCTTCCTCGCCATAGCCCTCGCTCGGCGGGACGATGAGCAGCAGCCGTGATCCGATCGTCGCACCCGCGACGCCCTTATCCCAGCCACTGATGACTTCCTTCGCACCCACCTTGAAGGTGAATGTGCCACTCCGGTTGAAGCTCGAGTCGAAGACCTCACCATTGCGCCACAGGGCGCCGGTGTAGCTGACGATCACCGACTGCCCTTCGGCCACCTTGGCGCCGGTGCCCTCGATGAGCGGTTGCACGACGAGCTTCGTCGGCGCATCGTCCTTTGGCATCGTGAAGGTCGCCGGCTTGCCGTCGTTGAACTTGACCGTCGGCAACCCGTCCTTGGCCTTGACGGCCGCGCCGTCGGCGACGGGGAGGGGGCGCATCATCTTGATGACATCAAAGAGGAAGACGACGGTGTCGGTCGGGGCGACCTTAATGTCCGCGTTGCCTTGTGCACCGAAGGCGTCCTTCGGCGGCATCGCGACGAGGAGGCGGGAGCCGGGCTTGACCCCCGTCAGCGCGGTGCGCAAACCCGCGATGAGCTCACCATCGCTCATCAAGAATCCGACTGGATCCGCCGCGTAGTTGTCGTTGATCAGCGCCCCGTCGGTGCCGTTGAGCAAAACGTACTTGACGAGCACGACATCTTTCGTGGTGCTCGCGGTTCCGGTGCCCTCTTTGAGCACCTTCGTCGTCGTCTCGCCGACGCTCAGGGGCTTGGTTCCCAAGGTGACCGCGGGAGCGACTTCCGCTTCGCCACCGCTGACCTTCGCCTTGTCGAGGGCGCTCGCGTCGGCGACGGAACTGGAACCGGAGCTGGAACTCGCGCTGGACGATCCCGACTCGCTGGTGCCACATCCCGTGAGGGTGAGGCCAAGAGCGGCGGCAAGAACGGGCACAGCGATGCGGTGACGCACAGACACAGGGGAACCTCGTAGCTTGGAGACTGGGGACTCTGCCGGAAACGATAACCCGTTCCCCTGGACGCCACCTGAGTGCCCGCCACCGTGCCCGCACGCTTAGGCGACCACGGACCGTCGACGACAGACGTGCCGGGTCCGGGGAAACAGTGCTGGTGAAGTCAGGGCAGGGCGGGTGCGCTGGTCCGCAAAACCTCGATAAGCCGCTCGACCCGGGCGTCGACGTTGAGGAACGGGTCCTTACAGAGCACCGCCCGCTGGGCATGATCATTGAGCTTCAGATGCACCCAGTCGACGGTGTAGTCCTGACGTGCGTCCTTCGCCGCGTGAATGAAGTCACCGCGCAGCTTCGCCCGGGTCGTTTGTGGAGCCGTGTCCATGGCTGCGTCGATGGCCGCGTCGTCGGTGACGCGCTCGACGAGTCCGCGCCGTTGCAGCAATGCGAAGACGCCGCGCCGGGGCGAGATGTCGTGATACGCGAGGTCGAGTTGGAGGATCCGGGCGCTGCCGAGAGCAAGGTCATGGCGGGCGGCATATGCATCGAGCATCTTCTTCTTGATGACCCAGTCGATTTCGCGGTCGATGCGTGCGAAGTTGTCGCTCTCCACCGCCTCCAGCGTGCGGGTCCACAGGTCGAGAATGCGGGTGGTCAGGGCGTCGTCGAGGCCACGGGTCTGCGCAAAGGTCGTCGCGGAGGTGAGGAACTCGCGCTGGAGATCGAGGGCCGACAGCTCCCGGCCGTTGGCGAGTTTGACAGTGCGGCGCCCGGTGGGGTCGTGGCTGATGTCGCGGATCGCCCGGATGGAGTTGTCGAGGGCCAGGTCGCGCATCACGACGCCCTCCTCGATCACCTGGAGGATGAGGTGACACGAGCCGATCTTGAGCAGGTTCGTCGTCTCACTCATGTTGGAGTCGCCGACGATGACGTGGAGGCGGCGGTACTGCTCGGCGTCGGCGTGGGGCTCATCGCGGGTGTTGATGATCGGCCGCGAGCGGGTCGTTGCCGAGGACACGCCCTCCCAGATGTGGTCGGCGCGTTGACTCAGGCAGTACGTCGCGCCCCTACTCGTCATCACGACTTTGCCCGCCCCGCAGATGAGCTGGCGAGAGACGAGGAACGGGATGAGCACCTCGGAGAAGTTGGCGAAGTCACCGCCGCGCCCGATGAGGTAATTCTCGTGGCACCCGTAGGAGTTCCCGGCAGAGTCGGTGTTGTTCTTGAAGACGTAGATCTCCCCGGCGACACCATCCTCGGCGAGTCGATGCTGGGCGTCGGTCACGAGGCCGTCGAGGATGCGCTCGCCCGCCTTGTCGTGGACGACCAACTGCTCGACGTCGTCGCACTCCGCGGTCGCGTACTCGGGGTGGGAACCGACGTCGAGGTACAGGCGGGCCCCGTTGCCGAGGAACACGTTGGAGGAACGCCCCCACGAGACGACCTTGCGGAAAAGGTAGCGCGCGACCTCGTCAGGGGTCAGGGTGCGCTTCCCGTCGACGGTGCAGGTAATACCAAACTCGGTCTCAATCCCAAAGATGCGCCGCCTCATTGGCTTCCTTAGCCGCTCTCGTCCGTGGTCGCGGTCCCGGAGTCCCCGTCCGAGGTCGCAGTCCCGGCGCTCTCGTCCGAGGTCGCAGTCCCGGTGTCTGCGTGCCGCTGGGTTTGCGGGTTGGTCGACGTATGCCGCGCGTGCTCGCCAAGGGCCTCGGCAGCTGCCGCTGGGCCGCCGGCGTGGGCGTGCGGTTCCTCAGGTGGCGCATCCGTCGTCGGGTCGTTGACGTTGAGCAGCGCCTCCAGCAGCGTCCCGGTCAGTCGCCGGAAGGTGCGCCGGGGACGGGTGCGGTCGAGGACGGCGACCTCAAGTTGGCCGGGACCCAGGGCACGGGCGGCTCCCCCGGCCGGGTCCTTGGCGAGCAACGCGACGGCGAGCGCGAGGGCGTCACCAAGGGGCATCCCCTCCCGCCAGCTCTCCCGCAGTCCCGTGTCGATCGGCTCGGACACCCCGCCCATGGCCACGAAGCCACGCTCGTCGGCGACGGAACCGTCATACGTGAGGCGGTAAATCTGGTCGCTCGCGGCGCTCGTGCCGACCTCGGCGACGACGATCTCGACCTCGTAGGGCTTCGACTCCTGGGTGAACACGGCGCCGAGCGTTTGGGCGTAGGCGTTCGCGAGCCCTCGGGCGCTCACGTCGGAGCGGTCGTAGGAGTAGCCGCGAAGGTCGGCATACCGAACGCCGGCGACGCGAAGATTCTCGAACTCGTTGTACTTGCCGACCGCGGCGAACCCGATGCGGTCGTAAATCTCGGAGATCTTGTGCAGGGCACGGGAGGGATTCTCGGCGACGAAGGCGATGCCCTTGTCATACCCGAGGACGACGACGGACCGGCCCCGGGCGATGCCCTTGCGAGCAAAATCGGCCCGGTCCTTCATCAATTGCTCGGGCGAAACGTAGAACGGGGCCTGGCTCATCGGGCACCTCCTGGGTTGCCGCGGCGCGTGCCCAGGACGGTCTCGACGGTGGCGGCGACGGCGTCATCGGCAACGAACCGGACGCCCTCGATGTCGACGACGGCCACAGTGGGCCAGATCCGGCGTTGCACGTCGGGCCCGCCGGTCGCGGAGTCGTCGTCGGCCGCGTCGTAGAGGGCCTCGATGACGACTGCCACGGCCGCGTCCTCGCTCAGGTCGGGGCGCCAAGTCTTCTTCATCGCGCCCCGGGCAAAGAGCGACCCTGAGCCGATGCTGTGGTGGTCGTGCTCCTCGTAGCAGCCGCCGGTGACGTCGTAGGAGAAGATCCGCCCGGCCCCCACCTCCGGGTCGAATCCACCAAACATCGGCACGACAGTGAGCCCCTGCATCGCCATCGCGAGATTGCCCCGGATCATCGTCGCGAGCCGGTTGGCCTTGCCCTCGAGGGACATCAACGCGCCCTCGATCTTTTCGTAATGCTCCAACTCGACCTGGAAGAGCTTGACCAGCTCGATGGCAAGCCCGGCCGTTCCGGCGATCCCGACCAGCGAGAACTCGTCGGCGGCGAAGACCTTCTCCATGTCGCGGTTCGCGATGAGATTGCCCATCGTCGCGCGCCGGTCGCCCGCCATGACGAGCCCGCCCGGATAGGTCACCGTCACGATCGTCGTGCCGTGGGGCGCGTCGATGACGCCGTGGGGGACGGCGCGCCGAGAGGGCAGTAACTCGGGCGCGTGGTTGCCGAGAAACTCGGTGAACGAGGACGACCCGGCGGACCGGTAGGCGCCCGGGAGTTGGCCGACCCCAGGATTCGTGATCATTGGCCGCCCTTTTGGACAAAGCTGCGCACGAACTCCTCGGCGTTGGACTCCAACACCCCGTCGATCTCATCGAGGACGCTGTCGACATCACTGTCGAGGGCCGCCTTGCTCGCCGTCACCTGGCTGACGTCGGCTCCCGGGGTATCCTCCGGCCCGTCATCGCGGCGCTGCGCTCGAACCTGCTCTTGACCTGCCATGGCACGCACCCTCCTCTAGATTGTCGCTTCGAGCGAGCCTATGTCACACCCCCGACAGCCCTCAGGACGTGCGCGTTCCGAGCCGGCGCACGAGGTCGGCGACGTCGAGGCTCGCGTCGATGAGGTCCCCCACCGCTTCCTTTGTCCCGCGCAAAGGCTCCATCATCGGAACGCGACGCAGCGACCGCTCCCCCGGCACGTCAAAGATGAGCGAGTCCCACGAGGCGGCAACAACGTGCTCACCGAAGCGCTGCAAGCACCGTCCTCGGAAGTAGGCGCGCGTGTCGACCGGCGGGTTATGCACGGCATCGACGACGTCGTCCTGCGCGACGAGCTCGGTGAAACGGCCCGCCGCCCGCAGCTTGTTGAACAGGCCCTTGTCGGTGCGCACATCGGACCACTGGATGTCGATTGCCTTGAGTCGCGGATCGCTCCACTCCAGGCGGTCACGGTCCCGATACGCCTCCAGGACAGCAAGCTTCGCCACCCAGTCGACTTCCCGGGCCGCACTCATCGGGTCCCGCTGCAGGCTCGTGAGCACGTGCTCCCACCAGTGCATGACCTCGGCCGTATGCCGCTCCCCCGCGTCCCCGGTCCGTTCCAAGTGGGTGGCAACGAGCTCGAAATAGCGCCACAAGAGTTGCACCGCGGTGAGGCGCCGGCCGTCCCACAACTCGATGACCGCCTGGCAGGTCGGGTCGTGGGAGATCGCCTGCAAGGTAGCCACCGGCCACCGCACGCGCAGGTCGTCGGGGATCGCGCCCGCCTCAATGAGGTCGAGGACGAGGGAGGTCGTCCCGAGTTTCAACAGGTTCGCGACGTCGCAATGGTTCGCGTCCCCGATGATGACGTGGAGGCGCCGGTACTTATCCGCGACCGCGTGCGGCTCGTCGCGAGTGTTGATGATTGGCCGCCGCAGCGTCGTCTCGAGTCCCACCTCGACCTCAAAGAAGTCGCTGCGTTGGGCGATCTGGAAGCCGGGCCGTTGGGACTCCACCCCGAGCCCAACCCGGCCACTGCCGCACATCACCTGACGGGCGACAAAGAACGGGACGAGGTGGCGGACGATCTGCGAGAAGGGGGTGCTGCGGCGCATCAGGTAGTTCTCGTGAGTCCCGTAGGAGGCGCCCTTCCCATCCGTGTTGTTCTTGTAGAGGTTGATCCCCGGTGGGGACGCCGCCAACCGGCTCACGGCGTCCCGCATGACCCACTCCCCGGCCCGATCCCAGACGATCGCCGCGCGCGGGGTGGTCACCTCGGGGGAGCTGTACTCGGGATGGGCGTGGTCGACATACAGCCTGGCGCCGTTGGTCAGCACGACGTTGGCGAGCGCCGGATCCTCCTCGTCGGTGAGTTGGGAGGCGTGCGCGACGGAACGCCCCATCTCATAGCCGCGGGCATCGCGCAGCGGCGCCTCATCGGCGTAGTCCCAGCTCGCGCGGGCTGCGCGGACGCCCTGCGCACCGGCATACGCCTGGACGACCTGGCCCGAGAGGATCATCGGATTTGCGTACGGGAACCCGGGCATCGAGATCCCGTACTCCGTTTCGATTCCCATGACCCGGCGCACGCCCATGCCTGCGAGCCTATTGCGCGCACCAATCAGCGGGGCCATGACCCGGGTGGGCCCCGCGCGGCGGGCCGCCTGACACGAGGACCGGAGTTGGAGGAGCAACGTCAGCGGCCCCCGGGCACCGGGATGCCTGACATGATCCGGAGCATGCAACGTCCCTCGCCGCGCCCCAGTTTGCTGCTCACCACCTTCATCAAGGCCCTTAGCACCGTGGGCCGGGCCCCGATCGACAAGCTCGACGCCGCGGGGATCGCGAAGGCGCGCGCGGCCCGTTTCCCCCGCAACCGGGTGGCCCAGCTGGTCATCGGGCGCATCGATCCGAGCGTCGTCATCACCTCGGCCGTGGCCCCCACCCGTGACGGCGCGTCACTGCCGCTGCGGGTTTACCGGCCCGGTCACGGCGACGCACCGATGCCTGTTGTCGTCTTCTTCCACGGGGGCGGCTGGGTCCAGGGGAACGTTGTCAACTACGACCCCATTTGCACCTCGCTGGCGGCGGGACTCGGTGCCCTCGTTGTCAGCGTCGACTACCGCATGGCGCCCGAGCACGCGGCCCCGACCGCGGCATACGACTGCATTGACGTCACCGACTGGCTCACGCGGCGGGCTGGGGACTTTGGTGGCGATCCGCGGCGGCTGGCCGTCGCCGGAGACTCGGCGGGCGGCAATCTCGCCGCCGTCGTGACGATGGCGTTCCGCGACCAGGACCGTGACGAAATCCGCGCCCAGGCGCTCATCTATCCCGCGACCGACATGACGATGTCTTCGCCCTCAATTGATGAACATGCGAACGCCCCGATCCTCACCAAGGCTAACATGCTCGCCTTCCGGGCCCACTACCTCGGCAGCGCGCCGGGCGCACTGACTGATCGCGACCCGCTCGTCTCGCCGCTCTTTGGGCGCCTCGATAGCCTGCCGCCCGCCCTCATCCAGACCGCGGACCTCGACCCCCTGCGCGACGACGGCATTCGGTATGCCGCTGCGCTGGAGAGCGCGGGCGTCACCGTGCGACTGACGAACTACCTCGGCGCACCGCATGGTTTCACCTCGTTCCCGGGCGTCTATCGCAGCGGCGCCGCCTCCCGGAGCGAGATGATCGAGTTTCTCCGCGGCTACCTCAACGCGCCCACGTCGGCCCCCAGAGCGGGTTCGGGGAGCGAGCACGTGGACCCTGGGTTCACGGACGCCCAGGATTCGCTAGGCTCACCTTCAGCAGAGTGAGGCGAGCCGCGAGGGAGCTGTGAATGCGCGACATCGTCGTCTTTTCCGGTGGGGCACATCGCGACCTCGCCAAACGCATTTGTGCAGCCCTGGGGGTGGGGCTCTCGCCGAGCAAGACGGTGCGCTTCAGCAACGACTGCTTACAGGCGCAACTTGGTGCGAATTGTCGGCAACGGGACGTTTACATCATCCAGCCGATCGTGCCGCCCACCCAGGAGTCGCTCATGGAGCTGCTCCTGATGATCGACGCAGCCAAGGGAGCGTCGGCGGCGCAGATCACGGCGGTGATGCCGCACTTTGCCTACGCGCGCTCCGACAAGAAGGACGCGTCCCGGATCTCGCTCGGCGCTCGACTTGTTGCCGACATGATCGTGGCGGCGGGCGCCGACCGCGTGTTGACAATGACGCTGCACGCCCCGCAGGTCCACGGGTTCTTCTCCGTTCCCGTCGACCACCTCACGGCAATTGGGATCATCGCCGACCACTTCCGGGGCCACGATTTGACGAACAGTGTCGTCGTCTCACCCGACCTCGGGAACGCGAAGACGGCGACCGTGTTTGCCCGGTTGCTCGGGCTGCCCGTCGCAGCCGGGTCTAAGCAACGGAAGGCGGATGATGTGGTTGTCATCGACGCCATCGTGGGGGACGTTCAGGGCAAGCGGGCGATTGTCCTCGACGACGAGATCGCCACGGGCGGTTCGATCATCGAGTTGCTCGACCGACTCAAGGATTTCGGGTGTACCGAGGCTGCGGTCGCCTGCACGCATGGGCTATTCACCGGGTCAGCGGTTGCTCGACTCTCCAGCCATCCGATGATCACCGAAGTGGTCGCGACCGACACGGTGCCGTCGTCCGGCGCCTTCCCGGGACTTCAGATCCGCACGGTTTCTGGGCTGTTTGCCGAGGCGATCGGGCGCATTCACTTGGGCGAGTCAGTGTCCTCACTCTTTGATGGCGTCGACCCGACGCACGCACCCCCGCAGCCCGTCCTGTTCGACACCTGACCCGCACCCGTCAACGGCAGGACCCGAGGCGCACCGAAAGCTGGCCCCTGGGTGTGGCGCCGAAGCGTACGGGGGGCTCGTTAGGTCTCGAGGGCGTCCAGCGTCAGGAGCACCAGGGCGGCGCTCCAGGCGAGTGGCGCGGGGCCAGCGGGTTCGCCGTTGTGAAGGACCTTCTCGGGGATGGCCCCATACGGTGTGCGGTGGTCACTGATCCAGTCGAGGCGGGCGCGCGCCGACGCCACGCCGCCGCTTGCGGCCGGGCCGGAGGTGGCCGTCGCGGCCGAGCCCCTCGTGGCCGGGCCAGCCGTCGCGGCCGAGCCCCTCGCGGCCGGGTCGGAGGTGGCCGCTGCAGTGAGCGCAAACAGCGCCGTTTGTGGGGTCCAGCTGATGCCGTCCTCCTTCCAGCCGGCGCCCGGCGCCAAGCCCCCGGCCGGCCGCTTCATGGCATCCCCGGCCCGAGCCCAGGCGGCCAGCACATCCGGGGCAGCGGTCTTGGTGAAGGGCGGCAGCAGGAACGCCACGGCGGCGTCCGGCTGGTCATCCCCGAGGTACCGCGGATAGGCGTCGCGCCCGAACTGCTCCCTGATCGACGAGCGCAGCCTGGCGGCCCGATCCGCGGTCGTGCCCGCGAGCTCCGGATCCTGCGCCGTGGTTGCCAGCGCACTCGCCGCCTCAAGCGCGAAGGCCATCGGGGCCGCGGTGCCAAGGCTCAACCTCTCATCGCGCACCTCCCAGTAGTCCGGCGACGCCGGCGGCATGGCGTCGGGCGCCTCGGTCAGGCGGAGCGCGGCGCCCGTGCAGGAGCGAATCAGCGGCCCGAGATCGGCCACCACGTCCGCGCGCTCCTGGGGCGGGAGGTCGTCGACGAGGGTGGCGCTCGCCCACAGCGCCCAGCCGATTCCGTCGCTCTGCTCGCCACGGTCGTCGGGCGGGCCCGAACCGTCCGGACGGTAGCGCGCCTGAAAGATCCCGTCAGCTCCCAGGCTCCGCTGCAAGAACTGAAGGACACTCAGCGCGTCCTGCCGGTGTCCCGTGCGGGCAAGGGCGACGGCGACCATTGCGGCGTCCCGCGGCCAGACATACCGCCAGTGCGGCGCCCAGGCGGCGACGGCCGCGCCATTCGCGAGCAGCAGGGTGTGAATGTCAAGGAGGGCGGTCGAGGCCATTTCCCGGTATGCCGCGGGCCCGGGAATGCGGCCGCTCGCCACCCAGGTGCGTTGCTCCTCGGCGAGCCGCAGCGACGAAGGCGCCGAGGTGGCCGCCACCCGAGAGCCGGGGAGCAACGTGACGGGAGGGTCGGTCGGCAGCACGGCGAAGCGCTCACCGTTGGCGTCGATCGCAACGACACTCGAGTTGAGCGGGGCCGACACGTGGCGCGATCGGTACCACTGCCCGCCCGCGCCCACGGCGAGCCCCACACCAACGACCCCTCCGACCGCTTCGCGTCGGCTCACGAGGGTGCGTCGCCTCACGAGGGCGCCCAGTTCACGAGGGTGCCCAGTTCACGAAGGCGCGCCAGTTCACGGACGCGCGAGGGCTCACGAGAGCGCCTGGGCGCGGGTGCGAGTCCGGCAAGCCCGTCATGGGCGAGCACGCTACCGGGTGCGGC
>CAZACX010000036.1:0-6724 GCA_964483685.1 uncultured Intrasporangiaceae bacterium | reverse complement strand
CCGACCTCGGCAGCCCGATCGAATTGGAGGTCGAGGGCCGCAACGTTCGGCTCTCCTCCCCGGATCGCGTCTACTTCTCCGAACGGGGCGAGACGAAACTCGACCTCGCCCGCTACTACCAATCCGTCGGTCCCGGCATCGTCAACGCGCTGCGGGAGCGGCCGTGTATGTTGCACCGCTTCCCCGACGGCGTCGAGGGTCCGAAGGTTCACCAGAAGCGGCTCCCCCGAGGTGCCCCACCCTGGGTGGAAACCGTGCGGCTCCACTTCCCGCGCTATGGGCTGCACGCCGACGAACTCTGCGTGACCCACCTCGCCGACGTCATCTGGGCGGTCCAAATGTCGACCGTCGAGTTCCATCCCTGGAACAGTCGGCGGGCGGACCCGGAACTTCCCGACGAATGGCGCATCGACCTCGACCCCATGCCGGAAGCCTCGTTTGCGCGCGTCCGGCAAACGGCCGCGGTGACCCAGGAAGTCCTTCATGAGCTTGGCGCCGTCGGCTACCCCAAGACGTCCGGCGGCAAGGGTTTGCACGTCTACGTCCGGATCATGCCCAGCCACGGGTTTGGGCAGGTCCGCCGGGCGGCGCTTGCCTTTGCTCGAGAGGTCGAGCGTCGACTTCCCGCGGAGGTGACTACGACGTGGTGGCGCCGCGACCGCGACCCCGCAGCGGTGTTCATCGACTACAACCAGAACGCCCGCGATCACACCATCGCGGCCGCCTACAGCGTGCGCGGCAACACCCGGGGGACCGTCTCCGCGCCGCTGACCTGGGCGGACGTCCCCGACGTCGAGCCGCAAGACCTGACGATCGCCACGATGCCCGCGCGCTTCGCCCAACTCGGCGATCTGTTTGCCGACATCGATTCGACGCCCTTCGACCTGCAACCGTTGCTGGACTGGGCCGACCGTGACGAACGCGCTGGTGCGTCGCCCCCGGCCGACCCGGACCCCCGCTGATCGCTACAGGTACTGACCCGTGTTCGAGACCGTGTCGATCGTGCGGCCGGGCTCGGAGCCGGACTTTGTCGACACGAGCGTGCGCACATAGATGATGCGCTCGCCCTTCTTGCCCGAGATCCGCGCCCAATCATCTGGGTTCGTCGTGTTCGGAAGGTCCTCGTTTTCCTTGAACTCATCAAGGCAACTGGCCAACAGGTGCTCGACCCGGATGCCGCGCTGACCGGTCGTCAAGAAATCCTTGATGGCCATCTTCTTGGCCCGATCGACGACATTTTGGATCATCGCCCCCGAGTTGAAATCCTTAAAATAGAGAATTTCCTTGTCCCCGCCCGCATAGGTGACTTCGAGGAACCGATTATCCTCCTGCTCCGAATACATCCGGGCTACCGCGGCCTCGATCATCGCCTCCACCGTGGCCACCGCCGACCCGTCATTCTCGGCGACATCATCAACGTGCAGTGGCAAGTCCGCGGTGAGGTACTTGCGGAAGATGTCCCGCGTCGCCTCAGCATCCGGCCGCTCGATCTTGATCTTCACATCGAGGCGTCCGGGGCGCAGGATCGCCGGGTCAATCATGTCCTCCCGGTTGGTGGCTCCGATGACAATGACGTTCTCGAGTCCCTCGACCCCATCGATCTCGGCGAGCAGTTGCGGCACGATCGTCGTCTCGACATCGGAGGAGATCCCCGACCCGCGGGTGCGGAACAGCGAATCCATCTCGTCAAAGAACACGACAACGGGGGTGCCGTCGTTGGACTTCTCGCGGGCGCGGTGGAAGATGAGACGAATGTGTCGCTCAGTTTCACCGACATACTTATTGAGGAGCTCCGGGCCCTTAATGTTGAGGAAGTAGGACTTCGCCAGCGGCTTGCCCTCCTTCTCAGCAACCTTCCGAGCCAGGGAAGCGGCGACGGCCTTGGCGATCATCGTCTTCCCGCAGCCAGGCGGCCCATACAGCAGGACGCCCTTGGGTGGCTTGAGTTTGTGCTCCAGGAACAGTTCCGGATGGAGGTACGGCAATTCGACCGAGTCGCGAATGGCCTCGATCTGCCCGGAGAGGCCGCCAATGTCCTCATACGAGATGTCGGGGACCTCCTCGAGCACGAGATCGGCCACTTCCGCTTTGGGGATGCGCTCAAAGACGAAGCCCGAACGGCTCTCCAGCAGCAAGGCGTCGCCCACCCTGATCGGGGCCTCAAGCAGCGGCTGCGCGAGGCGGCATACGCGCTCCTCGTCCGCACGGGCAACGACGAGGACGCGACCGTCGTCGAGGAGTTCCTTGACGAGAACGACCTCCCCCACCGGCTCGAACCCGCAGGTCGCGACGATATTGAGAGCCTCGTTGAGACGAACTTCGCGACCCGGCGCGAGCTCAGCCGGGTCGACAGTCGGGCTCACCGCGACGTGCATTTTGCGGCCGCCAGTCAAAATGTCGGCCAAGCCCCCGTCAAAGACCTCCAAAACCAGTCCGTATGCCGCCGGCGGCTGGGCCAGCCGGTCGACCTCGCTCTTGAGGCTGACGATCTGCGCGCGCGCATCCTTGAGAGTCCGCACGAGGCGGTCGTTCTGCGCGGACATCGTGGCGAGTTGAGACTCGAGGCGACGCTCCGTTCCTGCGGTGGTGTCCTCGGACACGGTTGGCCTCCCCGGTGGTGCGATCGCGGCGATCCCGCCTTTGCGCAGACCTTAACCCGGGCTCATGGCAACGGCGTGGACCTCGCGGTCACGGAACGGGCAAGCTTGCCGACGCGCTTGTCGGATGGCACCCGCTCGCCGAGGTCCTCGGGAGTCCAGTGCTGCTCTTCGTAGCCTTCGGAACCCGGCATGGATCCCTTCGCGGGACGGCGTTTGCGCAACGGCGGGGTGACGCCCGGTGCCAGACGGCGAGTGGTGATGAGGAAACCGGTATGCCCATGCATCCGGTGTTCGGGGCGCACCGCGAGGCCTTCCAGGTGCCAGCCCCGCACGAGGGACTCCCAGGCTTGCGGCTCGGTGTAGCCGCCGTGGTCGCGCATCGCTTCGGCGACCCGGGACAGTTGCGTTGCCGTGGCGACGTAGCAGATGAGCAGGCCCCCAGGCAGGAGCGCATCACCGACGACGTCGAGGCATTCCCACGGTGCCAGCATGTCGAGGACAACCCGGTCCACCGTCGCCGGGGAAATGGTCGCAGGCAGGGATTCGACAAGGTCACCGACTCTCACCGTCCAAGACGGGTGGTCGCAGCCAAAGAAGGCTCGCGCGTTGGCCTTGGCGATCTGGGCAAAGTCGTCCCGGCGTTCGAAGGAGTGAACGTGGCCGCTCTCCCCCACGGCCCGGAGCAGGGACATCGACAGCGCACCCGACCCGACGCCCGCTTCGACGACGATCGCGCCCGGGAAGATGTCGCCCATGGTGACGATTTGGCCGGCGTCCTTCGGATAGACGACCGCAGCCCCGCGCGGCATCGACATCACATAGTCGGCCAGCAGGGGGCGGATCGCGAGGTACTCGACCCCGGCAGTGTTGGTGATCGTCGACCCATCGGGGGCGCCGATGAGGTCGTCGTGAGTCATGTGGCCACGATGGGTGTGGAACTGTCGGCCTGGTTCCAAGGTGATGGTGTGCATCCGACCCTTGGGGTCCGTGAGCTGAACGCGCTCACCCTCCCGGAAGGGCCCGCGCCGAAGGTCCGCATCGATCGCCGTCATGAGCCGAAACCCTACTTTGCGAGGCCTTCGCTCACATCAATGGCGGGCAATGCGCGGCGTCGTATGCGGTGCCATACTCCTCGAACACGTTCCGCCCCTGCGACGAAATGGACCAGGTCGTCGCCGCGGCCACCAGTCTGGGCGACTCGCGGATCGCCCAGTCGGTAAGGGGCCCACACCCTGCTTGTGGTGGGGTTGACCCCTCTTGGATGACCGCCTAGAATCGAACATAGTTCCTAACCCGTTGGAGGACCCACATGACCCGGCTCACCTGCCTGGAGATCTGCGCGGGCGCAGGCGGTCAGTCCTACGGCCTTGAGCAAGCGGGTTTCGAGCATCTTGCGGCCGTCGAAATCGACCCGGACGCCTGCGAGACGTTGCGCCTAAACCGGCCAAACTGGACCGTGGTGCAAAGCGATGCGCGGGCCATCGACGGCACGGACTACGAGGGCGTGACCCTGCTCGCTGGTGGCGTCCCCTGCCCGCCGTTCTCCATAGCGGGGAAGCAGCTCGGCGCCGACGATGAGCGCGATCTCTTTCCGGAGGCACTGCGCCTCGTCGAGGAGGCTCGGCCCGAAGCGGTGCTGTTGGAGAATGTCAAAGGGCTGGCGACGGCCAAGTTCGCTGACTACCGGGAGGCCCTCCGTGCCCGCCTCTTTGAGTTGGGTATGACTCGGCTTGGCAGGTTCTTAATTCCAGCGAGCACGGTGTCCCGCAGCTGCGGCCACGGTTCGTGCTTGTCGCGCTGAAACCGGACGCGTTCGTGCACTTCGCGTGGCCACGTGTCGAGCGCACCCCCCCGACCGTGGGCGAGAGGATCGGTGCGCTCATGGCGGAGGGTGGCTGGTCGGGCGCCGAGTCCTGGGCGCTACAGGCCAACAGCATCGGCCCGACCCTTGTCGGCGGCTCCCGCAAACACGGCGGTCCCGATCTCGGCCCGACTCGAGCACGTGCCGCCTGGCTGCGACTCGGCGTCGACGGCAGAAGTCTCGCGGACGCCCCGCCCGCTGCGGATGCACCGGCGGACTTCGTGCCGCGCCTGACAGTCCGGATGGCCGCGGCAGTTCAGGGGTTCCCAGACCAGTGGCAGTTCTCGGGACGCAAGACTTCGGCCTACCGCCAGGTCGGCAACGCATTTCCGCCGCCCGTGGCCGAGGCCGTTGGTGCCGCGATTAGGGAAGCACTCGAGGCAGCGGCCGCGCAGCGAACAAGCCCCCGACTACGGATTGTCAGCTAGCCGGATCTTGGGCAGAGCGGGCGCTCTTTGGGTAGCCGCCTCACCTGGCTGTGCCAAGCGCCACTCCTGACCCTCCAACAGCGTCGAGGCCGAGTCGCCGGAAGTGGCTGGGACCACGCGCAGACTGACGACTTCGCCGGGCTCCGGCACGGTGGCCCCAAGTTCACGTGCGATGCGCCGGTGCTGGTCGTAGTCTCCGCCGGGGATCAGGTAGCCCTCCGGCGCGAGCGCAGTCCGGGCCCCGCCGTTGGATCGAATGCGTTTCATGAAGTCGTCCTGCCGGGCCACCGAACCCCGACACGACCGCCCCCAGTCCTGCTGACCGGCTCAGCCGCCCAACCCCGCCGGCCGCGCCACTCACCGACCGGTCCGCATGACCATGAGGGTCATACGCCATCTCAACATCCCTGCCCGAGACCGGCGGATATGGACCCGCAACGCCACTCTCAATTGTTAAGAGGCGGGTCCCCAGCCTGTGGTATATTCATCGGCGAGCTGCGGGGATGATCGCAGTCCAGATGGGCAACCAAGGGGAAGGATTCACCATCATGAAACTCGCAATTGCACTCGCCTTCGGGGTTTCCGCGATAGCTTCAGCCACTGCATTCGCCCCGTCGGCGACTGCGGCGACACCTAGTGTTTCAACCTCGGTCGCACCGATGAGCGTGAGCAGATCATGTGACTACGGGTCCTACTACGGGTATGTCAGCACCACGTTGAGCAACGGGTGGATCGAGACCGTGTTCTGCAGGTATAGCAATGGAAATGTTAGCCAGGTGAACACCGACTATCACAAGACAGGTGGCTCCAACGTCAGGCTGCGCAACTTCTGGGAGTGGTCGCCCTCCAACGGTAGTGCTTCTTACGGTCGCCGGTATGACGCTGGCTCTTTCACCGCATCTGCAGGGCACGAGTACCCCTTCACGTGGCGGTACGCCTACCCGGGCATCGCCAAGGCCAATTCCAATGCGCCGTGCACCCGAGGTGGAGTGCTTCAAACATCCAACTCGGTCTACTTCACCACCAGAGTCTCCTGCTGAGATCGGTAACGAAGAATGGGCGACATGTGGACTCAGTTAGTAGTCACATTTCGCGCCGTGCCCTGGCTCCTGGGCAGTATTCCCGTTGCCGTGATCACTGGTTTGTTGGTGGGTCACGTTGCCCGACGATCGACACGGCTCACGCCAGCGGTCGGCTCAGGCCTGATCGCGGCTTCTCTGATCGTCATCATGGTGGCGACGTTGTCTCCACCTTTCACGGGCTATTTGTACGGGGAGAGCACGCATCCGTGTTCCATATCGAGTTTCAGACCGACGCTAAGTTGGTGGCACCCTGACTCCAGGGCCTTGAATGTGTGGCTATTCGCACCCTTAGGCGTGGGTGTGGCGCTGCAGGTCAAAAGGTGGCAGGTCCTGGCCGCGGCCTTAACGCTCTCGCCTCTTATCGAAATCCTTCAGCACTACCTCCCGTTCACGCTTAGGGTATGCGATAGCCAAGACGTGGCCGACAACTGGCTTGGCCTGCTAATTGGGTTCGGAGTCAGTGCCGCACTGGTGTTTCTCCTGTCTCCTCACCTCAAATACGTCGCTACGCAGGACCCGAAGGTCAAGCCACAGCCTCAGGCCGAACCCGAATTCGAACCCCAAGGGCCCAACTCGCCAAGAGTGTGATCGCAAACTTCGGGGCCGCTCGGATTGAAGACCTTCTTGGCAGCTCTTGCGACCTGAGGGACGGTGGAACCTGGCATCGCAGGCGACAACCGAGCCACGCTGTGGTGCTCCCTAGTGGACCGTGTTTGAAGTGGTTTTACGATTGGCTTTCTTGAGGACTTCGTC
>CAZACX010000035.1:0-28631 GCA_964483685.1 uncultured Intrasporangiaceae bacterium | reverse complement strand
TCGCCAACTCTCATCGGCGTGTCGGACCAGAAACACCCTTCGTCGGACAGTCCCCGTTGGGGGCAGCCGGCGCCGGCGCGCTAGGTCTGATGCTTGCACAATCGGCTGCGGCCGCACCCACGTCGGCTCAGGCCGCCCTTGAGCAGGGCGCGGGCAGCCGGGGGCTGGCGTTCCGGCCGATCGCCCCGGTCGCGGCAACCGTGGACGCCGTCACGGTCCCGGCCGGGTGGACCTGGTCGCCGATCATCCGGTGGGGTGACCCGCTCTTCGCGGACTCCCCGACCTTCGACCCGAACAACCAGAGCGTTACCTCCCAGGCCAGTCAGTTCGGCTACAACAACGACTACCTCGCCATCATCCACACCCCCGGCAGCGGAGGTCGGCGGGGCCTTCTGTGCGCCAACCACGAGTACACCAACGAGAACATCATGTTCGCCCCGACCACCGATGCGGCCGAGCTGGCCGAGCAGCGGCGGATCGCGATGATGGCGCACGGCTTCTCCGTCGTCGAACTCACCCGAACCGCAAAGGGTCGCCCGTGGACCTACGACCGTGGCGGGCGCCGGAACCGTCGCATCACCGCGAGCACACCGTTTGTGCTCGATGGTCCCGCCGCGGGCCACCGCTTGCCGCGCACGGCGGCCGACCCGCTGGGCCGGCGGGTGCTCGGCACCCTGAACAACTGCGCCGGAAGCACCACGCCGTGGGGGACGATCTTGTCGGGCGAGGAGAACTTCAACCAGTACTTCATCGCTGACCAAACCCCGGCGAACGTGCGATACGGCATCGGCACGACGAGCGACCGGCAGTGGTACACCGTGGACGAACGGTTTGATGCTCGCGCGGGCACGGGATATGAGAACGAGGTCAACCGGTTCGGCTGGGTCGTGGAAATCGACCCGGACGACCCGACCTCCACCCCGGTCAAACACACGGCGTTGGGTCGGTTCAAGCACGAAGCTGCGGCCGTGCGGCTGACGAAAGACGGGCGCGCCGCTGCCTATAGCGGTGACGACGAGCGGTTCGAGTACATCTACAAGTTCGTCTCCCACAAGAAGTTCCGCCCCGGCGGGAGCGCCGCGGCGAAGCGGCATAACCTCACGTTGTTGTCCGACGGCGATTTGTATGTCGCGAAGTTCGTGGGCGATTCACCGCCGGCCCAGTTCACCGGCGATGGCGAGCTCCCCCTTGACGACCACTTCGATGGCTGGGGCCGGTGGCTGCCGCTGGTGGTGAATGGCCGCTCCATGGTCCCCGGGATGGGGGTCGCGGAGGTCCTGATCAACACGCGCCAGGCCGCTGACCTCAAGGGCCCGACCAAGATGGACCGCCCCGAGGACGTCCAGCCCAACCCGGTGACCGGCAAGGTCTACGCGGCGCTGACCAACAACACCAAGCGCACTGAGGTTGATGAGGCCAACCCGCGGATCACCAATCGGACCGGGCACGTGCTGGAACTCACCGAGGTTGGTGACGATGCCGGGGCGACCGCCTTCCGGTGGAACCTGCTCCTGGTCTGTGGGGACCCGGCGGATCCGTCAATCAAGACCTACTTCGGCGGATACGAGGGTCCGGTGTCCCCGATCTCGTGCCCGGATAGCGTCGCCTTCGACGGCACGGGCACGCTGTGGGTGTCCACAGACGGTCAACCCGGCACCATCGGCCTCAATGATGCCCTGCACCGGGTGACGTTGGAGGGGGCCGACCGGGGCAAGGTTGAGCAATTCCTGGCTGTCCCGGTGGAGGCCGAAACCTGCGGACCCGTGATCGACAACCAAGACTCCATGGTCTATGTCTGCGTCCAGCACCCCGGCGAGGACGGCACCTGGGAGGCGCCGACCTCGTTCTTCCCCGACTACAAACCCCAGGGTTCCCTGCGCAACGGGGCCTGGGGTGGGCCGCGGCCGAGTGTCATCCAGGCGTTCCGCAAGATCGGCTCCTAGCTCGGCGTGATGTGTCTGTGACAGCCCCGCCGTGACCTGCGGCGGGGCTGTCGCATCCCCCGCCGATCGGGCGTCAAGGAGGCTTGACATTTCGAGATCTCTCAGTAAAGTGAACTTTACGTAAAGCACACTTCACAACCGGAGGTTCTCATGGGGGCAACGATTCGATCGACCGTGCACGGCTGGTGGCGGGCCATGCTCGTCGGCCTCGTGCTCGCGCTGCTCTTCGGCGCTCTGGTGGCCAGTCGAAACCCCCAGCACGAGCTCGCGTTGGTGGTGGGCGTCACCGGGGTCATCACCTGGCTGATCTTCGCCGCCGCGCTCCAGCTGTTCTTGTTCGACCGGGCCGCCACCGAACGGGACCTTGCGAAGGGCGAGCTGAGCGTCGAACATGCCTGGACCCAAGAGGCCGGAGCGACCGCGTTCTTCACGATGATCGGTGGGCTGATCTTCCTTGACACCGTGGGTGACGTGCTCCACCTCAGCTGGATGTCCCCGGTCGGCCTCACGCACGCCCTGGTCCTCGGTTTCGGCACGTTCGCCGTGTCGTACGGCTGGCTGCGGGCTCGGGGTCGCTGACCGTGGACAACCGCCTGGCCGAACTTCGGGCCACCCACCACCTCACGCAGGCTGCCCTGGCCGAGTGCCTCAGTGTCTCCCGTCAGACCGTCATCTCCATCGAAGGCGGCCGGTTCGACCCGTCCCTGCCGCTCGCCTTCAAGATCGCGGGGCACTTCAAAAGCACGATCGAGGACGTCTTCCACCCCGGTGCCTGACCTCGTCAGCTGGCTGGCGGTCCCGGCCGGGCAGGCGTCAGCGCACGCGACCCCAGCCGTCGAGTGACGGGGCCTAGATTTCGCTCTGGTGGAAGTTGGCGAAACTACGGCTCGCCGTCGGGCCACGCTGCCCCTGATAGTGCGACCCGTAGATCGCGCTGCCGTAGGGGTTTTGCGCGGGAGAACTGAGCAGGATGAAGCAGAGCTGGCCGATCTTCATCCCGGGCCACAAGATGATCGGCAAGGTCGCGACGTTGCTCAGTTCCAGAGTGACGTGCCCGCTGAATCCGGGATCAACGAACCCGGCCGTGGCATGCGTGAGGAGACCGAGGCGGCCGAGCGAGGACTTCCCCTCGACCCGGGCGGCAACGTCGTCCGGCAGGGTCAGCGACTCCAGGGTCGAGCCGAGGACGAACTCCCCCGGGTGGAGGACGAACCCTTCCGTCGGGTCAACCTCGACAAGTCGCGTCAGCTCGGGTTGGTCCTTAGACGGGTCGATCACCGGGTACTTGTGGTTGTCGAACAGCCGAAAATACTTGTCGAGGCGCACGTCGACACTCGACGGCTGGATCATCGCCGGGTCCCACGGATCGAGGACGACGCGCCCGTCGTCCACTTGCCTTTGGATGTCACGGTCGGAGAGCAGCACCCGCCCAACTTAGCCGTATGCCGCGGCCTCACCGTTGCCCGTTCACGGGCTTTCGGTTGGGTTGGCTTGGACCGCACTTCCGGGATGCCGAGTGGGTGGGGCACGGGCGGTGGGTTAGAATTTCGCCGCCGCCTTCGGGCGGTTCGTCAAAGCCAGCCACGGCTGCGCGCCGATGTAGCTCAATGGTAGAGCGCCAGCTTCCCAAGCTGGACACGCGGGTTCGATTCCCGTCATCGGCTCCCTGTTGACCTGCGAGGATGCGCGAAGGGCCGGGGCATTTGCGCATTGTGTGCGCAAACGGCCCGCCGTGGGGGCGACATCACCTGAATCATGCGACAGTGACTCGGTGGGGATCGTGTCTACAGTCGGGGCGTGGCAGGAGCTTGCCAAGATCCCGGACGACGCCGCACGGGTGGCTGCGTGGATCACGTCGTACGAGGCAAGCACCCCGTCGATCTTTGATCTGTACTACAGCGCCTGGGGGGATCCTGCGCGCCGATCACAGGCGGCCTTGCAAGCGCCAACCATGAGGCGTCAAATCCAGACGGCTGAGGACCGCGCCCGCCACCTCATCTCCAAGGCAGAGCGGGATTTTCGTAAGCGTGGACTCCTCGCCGGTGAACTGCACGCCGTGCTATTGGTGGGCGGGCACAGTTCCAACGGCTGGGTCGCGGAGCACCAGGGCCGACGCACGCTCTTTCTGGCACTCGAGTACCTCGGTTCACCTCCCTACGACGATCTTCTTGTGGTCCACGAACTGAGCCACGTGGCCCAGTCGCAACTGTCGCCTGCCACCGGCAAGAGAACCTACCCGGCCTCGCTGGCGGTGCTGGTCGAAGGCGCCGCGACGGCTACCACCCGCGCGCTACGACCGGGCCACACCGACAGCGCTTACCTGTGGATGGACGAGGCCCATGCCGATTGGCTTGCCAACTGCAATGCCAGCGCATCCGCAATCGCGGCCCTAATACTGGAGCACCCCGATGCTCCGGACCACGCTGACGCGGTGGCGCCGCTCCTGCGTAACCGCGTCGTTTCGGGCATACCCCCGCGATCGGGCTACTGGGTCGGCGACCTCATCGCGCGCGGGATGCTGAAGGAGGGCTACGACCTCAAGAATCTGCTCAGTGTGGGCACTAGAGAAGCCCGCCACCGAGTGCTGGCCTGGGCCTCCCGCCACCGCGCATAACATGCACCTCGACGGCGGCGGCCGCGCCCTGAGGGTCTACACAAGCGGCGGAATGGGTCGGGTTCCCAGCCTTCCGTCCTTCCGATGCGGGCCGAAGGCAGGTGCATGTGGCACCTGGGGCGGTCGAGCACCTCGCCCCTGGTCTGCAAACCCGCGGACATGTGTCAGCGCTTGGGCATCCCAGGCTCCAACTGGACTTGGAGAAAGCGCGCAACCTCCAACTAATCAGGCATTTTGGTTGCACCCTGGGTCCAACCCAACTTGGAGGATGGCGCTCCACCTCCAACCAAATGGGGGTTTTGGTTGTATGTTGGGGCGATGGAAGCCTCGGACTTCACCGATACTGCCTTCGGTCGGGCAACTCGTGAGTCGGGTAATCCGCATGCCTTCACCTACTACCTGCCCCACCCCATCCCCAGAGATCTAGCCCTCAGCAGGCCAATCATCGCGGCGCTGTCGGATGCAGACGCTGCCCTCGGCCATCTGAACGGCCTCGGGATGCTCGTCACGGACCCCGGCCTGCTGATCGGCCCCTACCTGCGGCGCGAGGCCTTGGCCAGCAGCCAGATCGAAGGCACCCAGGCCTCGTTATCTGAGGTCTTTCAGGCGGAGCTCGATGACCATCGCCCCTCAACCGATGTCCTCGAAGTCCGGCGCTACCTTGAGGCGACCGGCCGCGCCCAGGATCTGATCCGCACGCTGCCCTTGGCGGGGCGCCTGGTCCTCGACGTCCACCGCTGCCTCCTCTCCGATGTGCGTGGGGAGGATCGCCGGCCCGGGGAGTTTCGCACGAGCCCGGTGTGGATCGGCGGGGCCGGAGCCACTCCCTCCACCGCGACCTTTGTCCCGCCACTTCCACAGCATGTGCCCGACCTCTTCGCCGACTGGGAGCGTTTCGTCAACGAGGACGGCGACAGCTACCCGGTGCTCATCCAGGCTGCCTTGATGCACTACCAGTTCGAGACCATCCACCCCTTCCTTGACGGGAACGGCCGCATCGGGCGACTCCTCATCAGCCTGCTGCTGGTGCATCGCGGTCGGCTCTCGCAGCCGCTGCTCTACCTCTCGACCTACTTTGAGTCGCACCGAGCCGAGTACTACATGAGACTCCAACAGGTCCGTGAAGCCGGCGACATCGACGGCTGGCTGCTCTTCTTCCTGCACGCCGTCACGGAGCAGGCCGGGGATGCCGTCAAGCGCGCCGGGCAGCTCATCAGGATCCGCGAGGAGTACCTCTCCGAGGCGTTCAAGGCCAGGTCGAGCTTGCCGCGCCTCGTAACGATGATCGTGCAGAACCCCTTCCTCACGGTGGCTGCGGTTCAACGTCAACTCGATCTGAGCAACCAAGGGGCACGCACCCTGATCCACGCTGCCGTGGACCGTGGCTGGCTGGTCAGCATGGGGTCGCGCGGACGCGGCAGCCGTGAATATTGGTACGCCCCACGCATTCTCGAAACCATGGAGGCCCCGATGTCGTACACCGCCGGATCAGACCAGAGGGCCCCGTGACATCACCCAGGAAGCAGCATTCGAGGCGAACATCGAGGCCCACCTGCTCGGCGACGGGTGGCACCGACTGGAGCCCACGGCGCTGGTGCACTTCGCCGTCGACCCCACCGGGTGGCGATGACGACGAAGCTCGCCTGGCAGGAGACCGTCTTCCTCCCGTTCGACCAGGGCATCGCAGGACCCGGCGCGCCGGGCACGGCCGGCAACCCGGCATCGAGGGGGACCAGAGGCCCCAGCCGAGACGGCATCCGAACCCGACGCGGCGCTGCTCGCCAGTGCCCAGCACCGGGGCAAACACGAAGGGCCAGCGTGGGGAACGCAGTCCGTGAACTAGGCGTCAAACCCGCAACACCGGGTGCGCACCTCACGAAACGAGGCACCCCACGGACGCAAAGGCGGGCCAATGAACCAACGCGGACCACGCACCATACCGACGCTGCTGATCACGGGGGCCGCCCTCGCCGCCGCATCCGGGTGCGGGACCCAAATCAGCCCGGGCACCGGCGACGATGGGACGTCGTCAACGACGTCGACCGCGCTCATCGCCCCGGGCGCGGAACTCATCGCACCGGGCACGGAACTCGTCGGCGTGGGGACGGTCCTCGAGCAGGGGGCCGCCGGGGCACAGCTGTGCCTGGGAGCGATCGAGGATTCGTTGCCACCGCAGTGCAGCGGCCCTGCCATCGCCAGGTGGGATTGGGCCCAGGCGTCGGGCTCGCAGGAGGCGAACGGGGTCCGGTGGGGCACGTATGCCGTGATCGGCACCTTTGACGGGGACACCTTCAACCTCACCCGGCCGCCGCTCGCCCCCGAGGCCTACCAGGGGCCGCGTCCCGAGGCGCCGTCGTACGACTTCCGCACTCCTTGCCCCGAACCGGACGGCGGGTGGCGCCCACTGGACCTGGCCCGCACGACCGATGCGGCGCTGGGGGCGACCCTGACCGCCGCCCAGGCGCGAGCGGATTATGCGGCCTCCTGGGTTGACCAATCCCTCAACCCCGCCTCGTCCGAGACCGACACGTCCTCCGGTTCCGCGCTGATGAACGACCCGACCCAGCTGATCCTCAACCTCCGTGTGACCGGCAACCTCGCCGCCGCGGAACAGGCTGCGCGCGCGACCTGGGGCGGCGCCTTGTGCGTGAGCAAAGCCACGCACACCGAGAAGGAACTCCTCGACATCATGGCGGCGATCCAGACCTCCGAGGGCCCCGTTCTCGAAGGCAGCCCGGACGGAATCAGCGGGCAGGTGTCGATGAGCGTCCTCTTCGACGACGGCAGCCTGCAGCGGCGTCTCGACGCGACATACGGGCCCGGCTTGGTCCGCGTCCGCTCCCAACTCGTGCCCTATCACGAAGCCGCAGCGCCCACTCCGCACGCTGAGTCGACGTCCTGACCGTCGCCGGCGCTTGACCACCTCGCCACCCGAGGCGACGCCCACTTCCGAAGGGGGCGGAAGTAATCCCCCTCACGTTTCATGCCCAAACACTTGCGCGCGGGCAGGCGTACCGTGAAAATCAGCGGATGCTTGCCTAAGCAAGCGCTTAGTAACCAGTTCGGAAGGATCCACCGATGGGCCACTACAAGGCCAACTTGCGCGACGTCGAGTTCAACCTGTTCGAGATGCTCGGTCGCCAGGACGTGCTCGGCCACGGGCCGTATGCCGACCTCGACGCGGACACCGCGCGCGAGATGCTTAAGGAGGTTGCCCGCCTGGCCGAAAACGAGCTGGGTGAGTCGTTCGTCGACTCCGACCGCAACCCTCCGGTCTATGACCCGCAGACCCAAAATGTGACGATGCCCGAGTCGTTCAAGAAGTCCTTCAAGGCCTTCCAGGACAGCGGGTTCTGGGCCGTCGACGTCCCCGGCGAACTCGGTGGCACCGTGGCGCCCCCGTCGCTGCGCTGGTCGATCAACGAAATGGTGCTGGGCGCGAACCCGGCGATCGCGATGTTCGCGGCGTCCTACGGCTTCGCCAAGTTGCTCTACCTCCTCGGCACGCCGGAGCAGCAGAAGCTCGCCCACTGGATCATCGAAAAGGGCTGGCACTGCACGATGGTGCTGACCGAGCCCGACGCGGGCTCCGACGTCGGCGCGGGCCGCACCAAGGCCGTCCAGAACGAAGACGGCACCTGGACCATCACCGGGGTCAAGCGCTTCATCACGAGCGCCGAGTCCGACATGGTCGACAACGTCGTCCACTTCGTCCTCGCCCGCCCCGAGGGCGCGAGCGAGGGCACCAAGGGACTCTCCCTGTTTATCCTCTCGAAGTTCGCCGTCGACCTCGAGACCGGTGAACTCGGCGAACGCAACGGCGTCTACGTAACCAACGTCGAGAAGAAGATGGGCCTCAAGGTCTCCACGACGTGCGAGCTGACCTTCGGTGGCGAAAGGCCCGCCGTCGGCACCCTCTTTGGCGACGTCCACGACGGTATCGCCCAGATGTTCCGGGTCATCGAGAACGCGCGCATGCTCGTCGGCACCAAGGCGATCGCCACCCTGTCTGCGGGCTACCTCAATGCCCGCGACTACGCCAAGGAGCGCGTCCAGGGCGCCGACCTCACCCAGATGACCGACAAGGCTGCCCCCCGGGTGACGATCACCCATCACCCCGACGTTCGCCGCTCGCTGATGCTGCAAAAGGCGTATGCCGAGGGGCTGCGTGCGCTCGTTCTCTACACCGCGAGCCAGCAGGACATCGTCGACCAGGCCCAGTTGGAAACCGGGTCCGAGCAACTCGACAAGGACAGCCCGGCCGGTCTGGCCCAGCGGGTCAACGACCTGCTGTTGCCGATCGTCAAGGGCCTCGGCTCGGAACGCGCCTGGGTCCTCCTCGGCACCGAGTCGCTGCAGACCTTCGGTGGCTCCGGCTTCCTCCAGGACTACCCGATCGAGCAGTACGTTCGCGACGCGAAGATCGACACCCTCTATGAGGGCACGACCGCGATCCAGGGCCTCGACTTCTTCTTCCGCAAGATCATCCGGGACAAGGCGCAGTCGCTGTCCTGGATTTCGATGCAGATCCAGGAGTTCGCCAAGGACCTCGGCGCCCAAAAGGGTGTGCTCGACAAGGACCGTGAATTGCTCGGCAAGGGCGTCGACGACGTCCAGGGCATCATCAACGCGATGGTCGGCTCCCTCATGCAGTCCGACCCGCGCATGGGCGGCGACCTGACCAATCTCTACAAGGTCGGCCAGAACACCTCCCGGCTTCTCTTGGCCGCTGGCGATCTCATCGTCGGCTGGCTGTTGCTGCGTCAGGCCGCGGTCGCTCAGGACGCGCTCGATGCGGGGGCCGCCGAGAAGGATGTCGACTTCTACACCGGCAAGGTCGCGGCGGCTCGCTTCTTTGCTCGCAACGTCCTGCCCAAGATTGCCGCCGAGCGCGCCATCGCCGAAGCCACCGACAACTGGCTGATGGACGTCCCCGAGTCGGCCTTCTAACTCCCGCCTGCGGGCCCCCTTCGGGGTGGCCCGCAGCGGGGTGACCCGCAGCGGGGCCCGGGTCCGCGTCAGAGGCGACGGTCGGGGCCGCAGCGGCGCGTCAGATCCGGCGGGTCGGGGCCGCGTCAGATCCGGCGGGTCGGGTCCGCGTCAGAGGCGGCGGTCGGCGAGGACGGGGAACTCCGCCCGATAGCGGGTCGTCTCCTCAAGGTCGATCTCCACCCGCAGGACCTCTTCCTCGACTCCCGCTTCCGCGAGCACCTCGCCGCGCGCCGAGACCACCTGGCTGCGCCCGCCCATTTGCACGCCCGCGTGCATCCCCGCGGTGTTGCAGGCGATGAGGACGCACTGATTCTCGACGGCCCGGGCGCGCCCGAGGAGTGACCAGTGCCCAACCCGTGCGGCGGGCCACGCCGCAGGCACGAGGAACGCCTGCGCCCCCGCCTCGACCTGGCGCCGATAGAGCTCGGGAAAGCGCAGGTCGTAGCAGGTCGACAGGGACGCCCGGCGCCCACCGGGCAACCCGACGAAGGCATCGACCACCCCGGCCTCCATAAGTTTGGGCTCGCCAGCCCCGAAGCCGAACCGGTGGATCTTGCGATAGATCGTGAGCAATTCGCCGGACGGCGACAGCACAATCGACGTATTCGACAACATGTTGCCGTCGACACCCGCGGTGGCAAGCCGCTCGACGATCGATCCGGCATGCAGCAGCACCTGCGCGCTCGCCGCGGCCGCCGCCATCGCCGACAGCACCGGCCCGGCCCCCGGAAGGCTCTCGGCCCCGGCACCACCCGCTGGCCGGGCCCCCGGAAGGTTCTCGGCCCCGGCACCACCCGCTGGCCGGGCCCCCAGAAGGCTCTCGGCCCCGACCGCGCGGGACGATTCCGGGAGCGGCTCCGCGAGCGCTTCCCACTGCTGATATCCGAATCCCGTCATCGCCCAAAGCTCGGGCAAGATCACGAGGTCACACCCGCGCTGGGCAGCCACCAACGCGGCGACGCGCTCAACCCGCTCCCCGAACGGTTCGCCGTCGCCGTACCCGACCTGGAGGACCGCGACCTTCACCGGCGGCGCTCCATCCGGGCGTCTTGCTCCGCGAGCCGAGCAAGTTGGGCGTTGTAGGCGACCAACTCGGCGTCATGGTCCCGGTCGGCCTGGCGGTCGAGGCGGTGAGTCTCACGGTCGTCGGCGCGCACCCACTGCAACGCCACCATCATGGCGAGCACGAGCGTCGGCGCCTCCCCGATGCCCCACGCGATCGCGCCGCCGCGATGCTGATCGTCAAGCGGATCCGGCAGCCAGCCGACGCCGAGGCGGGTGAAGAAGTCGGCGGCCATCAAGTTGTTGCTGCCGGTGATGACGACACCGAGGAAAGCGTGGAAAGAAATCGTCGCAAAGAGCACCATGAGCAACATGAGTGGCGGCCAGCGCTTGGGGCCGGGGTCGGTGCCGACGAGCACCCAGGCAAAGAGATAACCCGACAGCAGGAAGTGCGCGACCATCAGGACGTGACCCGTATGCGTTGAGAGCGCGAGGCTGAAGAGCGGCGTGAAATAGAACGTCGCGAGGCTAAAGAAGAAGATCACCGCGGCGACGACCGGATTCGCGACGATCTGCAGATAGCGGGAGTGGACGAGCCCAAGGACGAACTCGCGTGGCCCCATCGTCTTG
This sequence comes from uncultured Intrasporangiaceae bacterium, assembly GCA_964483685.1. Taxonomy (GTDB): domain Bacteria; phylum Actinomycetota; class Actinomycetes; order Actinomycetales; family Dermatophilaceae; genus Nostocoides_A. The sequence continues at coordinate 17,450 of CAZACX010000035.1, read as the reverse complement.
TCCCGTCGGGCGGGCAGCGCGCGCAGGGCCAAGGTGATGGGCGCCGCGGGCACGAGCAGCAGCGGGACGATCATGGCCACGGACATGTGCATGGTCATGTGCCAGGAGAACATGATTCGGCCATAGACGCCGGGCGCCCCACTCGTCGTGTAGACGAACAGCGCCCACCCCAACACCCAGCACAGCAACTGCCACAGCGGCCAGTGGTCACCGCGCCGACGCAGTCGCACCACCCAGCGCAGGTACACCCCGCACGCGAGCAGGGCAAGGACCAACCACAACCAGTCCGTATGCCAGGTGCTCACCCAGACGTTCGACGGCGGCGGCCCCGGGTCGGGATACCCGGTGAGCGCATAAACCGAGGTGGGGTTCGGTGAGATCCGCTCGGCGGCCGGTGCCGGGGTCCGGGCGAGCGCGACAGCTGTCCCGAGCGCGACACCCATAAGGGCGAGCTCCGCCACGGCGAGCCGGGCAAAGGCGGACCGACTCGACGGGTCCGAGTCGAGAGCGGCCACCGTGTGTTGTCGCTGGCGCCATCCGGCCACGCCCAGCGCGAGCAACGCCCCGGCCTTGACGAGCAGCATGGCCCCGTACGCGGAGGCGAAGTCCCCGAGCACGGCGAGGTTGAACCACGCGGCGAGCACCCCGCTGAGGGCGAGCGCGGCATACGACCAGGTTGCGACGGTCGAATAGCGTGCGACTGTGACCCCGAGGTGGGGGCCGATCATTGACCGCATGATCACGAGGGCGAGCAGACCGCCCACCCAGATCGTCGCGGCGACGATGTGGACGGCGAACGCGTTGATGGAGCTCATGTGATCGCGGCTCACCGCCGAGTGGCCCGACAGCGCGATCGGCATGAGGGCGAACAACGCGCCGAACCAACACCATGCGAGGGCGGGTTTTCCCTCGGCCCGAGCACTTCCCAGGGCGACGGCCCCGACGATGATCGCGCTGATGACGACCATCCGGGTCGCCGCGATTTCCCAAACGAGGCCGGAGAGCTGGTTCCAGTACTGACCCTGCGTGGGTGCGAGCCCCGAGGCGTCAGCAAAGTCGGTGATGACCTGAATGAGAAGGGTGACCAGCCACACCAGGGCGCTCGAACTCGCCAATCGGGCGGCGGTCACCCGCCGCCGGGTGCGCATCGTCTCCGGCATGAGGAACGCGGCGACGAGCAGCACTCCGATCGTCGTCGCGGCGGCAACGTCACGGACGGCGCGCACGAGCGGAACACTCCAGCGGACCACGGCCCCCGGATCGCCAATCGCGTATGCCGCGACCGCGCCACCCAGTCCGGCCGCCACTGCCGCGGCGACGAGGGCGGGCAGGGTGAGCACGGCGATGACGCGCCGATCCAGTTGATCCGCTCGCTTCGTCGCGGCCGCAACACCAGATGCCATGGCTCAACCATAAGGACGCGGCGCTCGTCAGTAGGGTTCGGGTATGGCCCTACACCCCGCACCACCCACCGACGTGCGCGGCCTCATCGACGCGTGGCGGCATACCGTCCAAGCGGTGATCGATCTCGGCCACAGTTGCCATCAAGCCGACTTCGAGAGGCCGACCGCGTGCCCGGGGTGGACCGTCAAGGACCAGATCAGCCACATTGTCGGCACGGAGCTGTGGGTCGGCACCGGCGAGGTTCCGCAGGTGCAGGTTCCCCGGTACGGACACGTGCGCCACGAGATGGGTGCGTTCCTGGAAAAGGCCGTCGAGGTGCGGCGCGCCCGCGTCGGTGAGGTGGTCGTCGCCGAACTCGCCCAGGTCTTTGCCATGCGGATCACGCAGTATGACCGCCCCGGCCTCAGCCTCGACTCCCCGCAGCTCAGCCCGCTCGGGGACCGCACACTGCGCGAGGTCCTCACGAACCGGATCATGGATGTGTGGTGCCACGAGCAAGACATCCGGGCGGCGCTGAACCGGCCCGGCCACCTGGATTCGGGTGCGGCAGCGGTGTTTATGAGCGAACTCTGGGGCAAGGTTCCGGACCTCCTCGTGCACGCCGACATCCCCGACGAACACGCCGTGATCTTTGATTCCACCGGTCCGGTCGCGGGCCGGGTCGGCGCCCGCATCGTTCACGACGAACACGGCTCCCCCAGTGCGGTGCCGCTGTTCTCTGGGCATGGGCACACGGTCCACGCCGGTGAACACACGACGACGATCACCTTGACCACCGAGGCGATGACGCGCCGGGCGGCGGGACGCGGGGACACCGACTCGATCCACTACACCGTGCATGGCGACCCCGCGATTGCTCGTCGCGCCATGGATGCGCTGTCGTTTACGCCATGACCGCGTCCCGACGGTCGAGGGTCGCGCTCGCTGCCGCAATCGTTGCGGCGCTGCTGTCCGGCCAGAGCGCAAGTTCGTCTGCCGCGCCGCCTGAATCGGGCACGGTCGACCTGATCTGTGCGGACATCGGGCGGGTTCGCGTCGCCCTGGATGGCCCGCGAATCCTCGACGCCGGGCCGCTCGCCCTCGTTGGACCGCCCGGCTTCACCGGCCGCACGGCAATGGGGCGCACCCTCGACATCGCGCCGCCACCAGGGGCCAACTGCGTGAGTGAGCACCCGGCGACCGTTGATCTGCGCCCCCTCATTGCCCTCCCCGACGGTGGGCGGGCTTCGACCGGGCGGGCCGTTGGGCTGCTGCACTGGACCGTCACCATCACCGCGGAGCCGGCTCAAACGCAGGTGGCCTCGACAAGCGGGTTCCCGTTCGCGGCCGCGCTGACGAAATATCTCGACTCGCGACCCGGCGACGTCACCGTTGCGGTCCAGGTCCGCGGGCTACCAACGGTCTTTGGCTACACCAAGGGCGCAACCCGCAACTACACGGCAAGCATTGTCAAGGTCGGCATCATGGCGGCCGTCATGGACCGGGCCCGACGCTTGAAGCGGCAACTCACAAGTTGGGAACGCTCCCAACTCGAACCGATGATCCGGATGAGCGACAACACCGCGGCGACGGCCCTGTGGGATGACGTCGGCGGCGGCCCGAAGGTTGGCTCCGTCATGACGTCAATGGGCGCGACCGATGTCGTGATCGATCCCGGCGGCCACTGGGGATTGACCCAGACCTCCGCCGCCGACTGGGTCGCCGTCCTCGGCCATTTCGCCGCCCCGAGCGCCTACATCACGGACACTAACCGGGCCTATGCCGACGACTTGATGAGCCACGTCAGCAGCGATCAGGACTGGGGTGTCAGCGCCGGGCCGCCGGGGGGGACCGTCCGGCTCAAGAACGGCTGGCTGCCGCGGACAACCGGCTGGCACGTCAACAGCATCGGCAACAGCACCGCGTCGCCGACGCCCTACTCCATCGCCGTCCTCAGCCACAACACCGGCGGCACCCAAGCGACCCAGCAGTCGACCATCGAAGGGGTCTCGCGGCTCGTCTGGGACAGCCGCGCCCAGCTCGCCCCGGCCCAGGCCCTCCCCCGCGGCGAGTGGTCCGGGGATCGCGCGGCCGACCTCCTCGGCGTCACCACCAACGGCACGCTGTCGCGGTATGCCGGGAACGGCGCCGGTGCCTTCACCTCGCTGACGGACCTCGGCGGTGCATGGGGTGGCTACTCGTGGATCGGGTCCCCAGGGGACTTCAATCTCGACGGGCTCGGCGACCTCGTCGCGGTGCGCCGCAGCGACGGCGCGTTCGTCGCGTTCCGTGGCCGGGGTCGGGGCACATTCTCCTCGGGCGTTGTCACGGCAAGCGGATTCGGTGGGTACGTCGCGTTGACGAGCGCTGGGCGCTTCGACGCCGACTCGTCCTCGCTCGACGTTCTCGCCAAGACCCCCGCCGGCGAGGTAATCCAATTCGCGTTGACGTCGAGCGGGCGCCCGGTCCAGGTCCGATCCCTGGGCACCGCCTTGGCCAGATACCAGCGGCTGGCCGCGGTCGCCGATAGCGATGGCGATGGGTGGGGTGAGGTGTGGGCGCTGACGTCCACGGGGAGCGTGCGCCCGTTCAACGGCACGGCGAGTGGATTTGCCGCGCTCGCTGCGGGCAGGACCGGGTGGGGGACGTATCGCCTCTTCGCGAGCCCGGGTGACCTCGACGGCAACGGCTTCGACGACCTCGTGGCAGTCGATGCCTCGGGGGCAATTCGGCGGTATTTGGGCGGCGCAAACGGCGGGATGGGCGTCGCGGGCCTCGTCATGTCGTCGGCCAAGTCGATGACGACCATTTTCTAGGCATCCTCGGCGACGGCGTTCGTTAGCCAACGGCGTTCGTTAGCCAACGGCGTTCGTTAGCCGACGGCATCCTCAGCGGCGGCGTTCGTTAGCCCCAGACGAGTCCCCTGGCTGGGTCCGCGAGGAGGGCGGCAAGGTCGGCGAGGAATCGTGAGCCGAGTTCGCCGTCAACCAACCGGTGGTCAAATGACATCGCCAAGGTGGTGACCCACCGCGGTTCGATCCGCTCGTGAGGGCCGCCGCCGTCCACTACCCACGGCCGCCGGGCAATCGCCCCGAGCGCGACGATCGCCGACTCACCGGGGTTGATGATCGGGGTCCCCGAATCGATTCCGAACACGCCAATGTTGGTCACTGTCACCGTCCCGCCCGTCATGTCTGCGGGTGACGTCTTGCCCTCGCGGGCCGTCTCGGTGAGGGCACCGATCGCCTCGGCAAGCTCGCGCATCGTCAGGCGGTCCGCGTCCTTAACGTTTGGCACGAGCAGGCCCCGAGGGGTCGCGGCGGCGATCCCGAGATTGACGTACCTCTTGAGCACGATCTCCTGCGCGGCCTCATCCCAGGTGGCGTTCACGCCCGGATTGCGGCGCACCGCAACGCACATCGCCTTGGCGAGCACAAGGAGCGGCGTCACCTTGACCCCGGCGAACTCGCGGTCCGCCCTGAGCCGCTCGAGAAGTTCCATCGTCGCGGTGACGTCCAGGGTCACCCACTCGGTGACGTGTGGGGCGGTGAACGCCGAGGCGACCATCGCCGCCGCGGTGATCTTCCGGACGCCTTTTATGGTCACCCGCTCTTCGCGGGCCGGGTCGGCGGCTGCGGTGGAGCCGGCAACGGGGCCCCCTGAGCCGGTTCCTGGTGCGGCAATCGTCGCGGCACCCGGTTCGTTGGGGTGGGCCGCCGACTCGACGTCGGCCCGGGTGATGGCTCCCGCTGGCCCCGATCCGACGATCCGCGCTAGGTCGACGCCGAGATCCTTCGCGAGCTTGCGCAGGGGTGGCTTGGCGAGAACGTGAACACCAGGGCGGGCCTCGAGCGCCGCCTCGGCCAACTCGGTGAGTGGGCGACGATCGCGCAGCACATGGGTTGAGTGGGCGGCGACGAGTTCGCCGGAACGGGCCGCCAGCCCCTGCGGGTCGACGTGCTCCTCCTCATCGGGATAGTGGGCGATCGTTGCCTTGAGGGCTTCCTTGCGCCGGGGTCGGCGAACGGCTTCCGTGTGCTTGACGCCATACCCGACGAGCACCGGCGTCCGCTTCACCTCGGCCGCGACCGCCTGGGTCGCAACGGATGGGGCCGCGGCCGCCGGGGCCGCAACGGATGGGGCCGCGGCCGCCGGGGCCGCAACCGCCTGGGTCGCAACGGACGGGGTCGCAGCCGCTACCTCCGCAGGTGCGTCCGGCGCGGCCGAAGGATTCGGGGCGGGGCTCGACGCGGCCTGGGCCGCGCCAACGGACTCCGCGGCCCCGTCCGCCACCGTGATGATCACCGTTCCCACGTCGACGGTGTCTCCCTCGGCGACGAGCAAGGCGGCGACCCGACCGGCATACGGAATGGGCAGTTCGACGAGGGATTTGGCGGTCTCGACCTCGACAACGATGTCGTTGACGTCGACAAGGTCACCCACCGCGACCCGCCAGGTGACGATTTCGGCTTCGGTGAGCCCCTCACCAGGGTCGGGCAACCTGAACTCGCGCACGGTCATGGTTGGGTTCGCTTCCTTTGATCAGTGAGCGAGGACGCGGTCAACGGCGTCGAGGACTCGGTCGAGGTCGGGGAGAAACTCTTCTTCGATCCGGCTCGGCGGGTAAGGGACGTTGTAGCCCCCGACCCGCAGGACCGGGGCCTCCAACGAGTAGAAGCACTCCTGTTGGATCTGGGCGGCGAGCTCGGCGCCCATCCCGAGGAACGTCGAGGCTTCGTGCACGACGACGCAGCGCCCGGTCTTGCGCACCGAGGTGAAAATTGCGTCGGTGTCCAACGGGGTCAGCGAGCGCAGGTCGATCACTTCGAGGGAGAGGCCCTCCTCCTGCGCCGCCTGTGCAGCCTGCAAACAGGAGCGGACCATTGGCCCGTAGGCGAGGATCGTCACATCGTCGCCGGGGCGCAAAACACTTGCGTCGTGCAGGCCCATCGCGGGCGCATCGCCGACCTCGCCCTTGTCCCAATAGCGCCGCTTGGGTTCATAGAAGATGACCGGGTCCGGGGCAGCAATTGCCTGCTGGATCATCCAGAACGCGTCATGCGGATTCGAACAGGCCACCACCCGCAGCCCGGCGGTGTGGGCGAAATAGGCCTCGTTGGATTCGCTGTGGTGCTCCACCGCGCCGATGCCGCCGCCCACCGGGATGCGGATGACCATCGGCAGGGTCACCTTGCCGAGGGAGCGGGCGTGGAGTTTGGCGACCTGGCTGACAATGTGGTCGAACGCGGGGTAGACAAAGCCGTCGAACTGGATCTCGACAACCGGCCGATACCCGCGCAGGGTCATGCCGATCGCCGTGGCGACGATCCCCGCCTCGGCAAGCGGGGTATCGAAGACCCGGTCCTCACCGAAGTCCTTCTGCAGCCCTTCGGTGATCCGGAAGACCCCGCCGAGTCGGCCGATGTCCTCGCCCATGAGGAGCACCTTTGGGTCGTTGTCCATCGCCGCACGCAGCCCGGCGTTGAGGGCCTTCGCCATCGTCATCGTCGCCATCACGAAGCCCCTTCGAAGCTGGCGAGGTAGTCGGCAAGCTGGGCTCGTTCGGCGTCCATCACCGGGTGCGGGTCGGCATACACGTGGTCAAACATGTCGACCGGAGCGGGGTCGGGAAGTGCGAGGCAACGGGACCGCAGGTCTGCGCCGAGGTCGGCGGCCTGGGCCTCACAGTCGGCAAAGTAGTCGGCCCCAACCCCATAGTTGCGGTGCAACAGGGCCCGCAAGCGGGCGATCGGGTCCCGCAGTTTCCACAGCTCGACCTCGGCGGAAATGCGGTACTTGCTCGGGTCGTCGGACGTGGTGTGGGCCCCCATCCGGTAGGTGAACGCCTCGATGAGGGCGGGTCCCGCACCGGCGCGGGCCTCGTCGAGCGCGGTCTTGGTCACGGCATACGTCGCCAGCACGTCGTTGCCGTCGACGCGGGTCCCCGGGAAGCCGTAGCCGCGTGGGCGCTGATAGATCGGCGCCCGCATTTGGCGTTCGTTGGGTTCGGAGATGGCCCATTGGTTGTTCTGGCAGAAGAAGATCACCGGGGCATTGGTGACGCCGGCGAAGACGAACGCCTCCCCAACGTCGCCCTGGGCGGTGGCGCCGTCCCCGAAATAGGCGATGACCGCGGCGTCGCGGTCGGGGTCACCGGTGCCGACGGCGCCGTCCCGCTGGATTCCCATGGCGTAGCCGGTTGCGTGCAACGTTTGGGCGCCGATGATGATCGTGTAGAGGTGGAAATTCTTCTCGGCCGGGTCCCAGCCGCCGTTGTGGACGCCCCGGAACATGCCGAGCAGGTTGAGCGGATCGACCCCGCGACACCAGGCCACGCCATGCTCGCGATACGTCGGGAACGCGAAATCCTGCGCGCGCAGGGCCCGCCCAGAGCCGACCTGCGCGGCTTCCTGACCGAGGCACTGGGCCCACAAGCCGAGTTCACCCTGCCGCTGCAGGGCCGTCGCCTCGTTGTCGACGCGGCGCACGAGCACCATGTCGCGATAAAACCCGGTGATCTCCTCGAGGCTGAGCGCGTCGATGATCGGGTCGAACTGGTCGTTGGGAACCCGCTGCCCCTCGGGCGTAACGAGTTGGACCATGTCCGGTCCCCCATCGCGCGCCTCGCGGCTGGGTGCCATCGCCGACAACGTCATCAGCACTCCCGTCTTCGCCCCCGGGGATCGCCCGGCGAGCGCTTAGGCCGCCACCGGTGCCACGGGCGGGGTCGCCGCCGTCGGCGTTCGGTCACGGCCGGCGTTCGCGGTCACGTCCTCGTGTCCGCGTGCGTATGCAGTGCGCCCACCGTAGCGCGGCCCCCACCGATCTGGCCTCGCGTCACGTCCTCGGTTCGCGGCCGCCCCTAGCGGGCGCGGAAGGCGGCGGCGACCTCGATCAGGCGGTCGCTGGCCGCGCTCTCGCCGATCGTTGCGCGCACACCATCACCGCCGTATGGACGCACGGTCAGGCCCGCTGCCTCGCACGCCCGCGCGAAGTCCCCCGTCGCCGCAGCCAACGGGAACCACACAAAGTTCGCTTCGCTGGGCGGCAGTTGCCACCCTTGCCCGGCAAGCGCCGCAGTAACACGGGCACGCTCGCCGATAAGTGCCCGGACCCGTTCCATCAGCTCGCCCTGCGCAGCGAGCGAGGCGACCGCCGCGTCTTGCGCGAGGGTATTAACCCCGAACGGCGTCGCCGTGGCCCGCAAGGCGGCGGCGACGGGCTCGTCCGCGACGGCATACCCGACCCGAAGGCCCGCGAGACCGTAGGCCTTAGAGAAGGTGCGCAACACCACGACATTCCGAAACTCCCGTTGCAACGCAAGGGCCTGGGGAGCCCGCGGGTCGGCAACGAACTCGACATAGGCCTCGTCGATGACGACGAGGACGTCCGGGGGCACGGCCGCCAGGAAGGCACGCAACTCGGCGTCGCCGCATACCGTGCCCGTGGGGTTGTTGGGGGTGCAGACGAGGACGACCTTGGTGCGGTCGGTGATCGCCGCGGCCATCGCCGGCAAGTCGTGGCGGTGATCGGCGGTCAGCGGCACCTCGACGGCGCACGCCCCGGCGAGGGCCGTGACGATCGGATAGGCCTCGAACGAGCGCCAGGCATAAACGACCTCGTCCCCGGCGTCACACATGGCGGTGATGATTTGGCCAAGCACGCCAACGCTCCCCGTGCCGCAGGCGATCCACTCAGCCGGCACACCGAGGCGGGCACCGAGGGCGTCGCGGAGCGCGGTGACGGCGAGGTCGGGGTAGCGGTTAACTCGCTGCGCGGCGCTGTTGAGGACCTCGAGGACGCTCGGCAGCGGTGGGTAAGGGTTCTCGTTGGAAGAAATCTTGTAGGCGGGCGCACCCGAGTCCGAGGTGGCCGCCCGGCCGGGGACGTAGGCGGGCAGCCGGGCCAGGACCGGGCGAAACCTCACTCGCCGTCCGGAAGGAGGAAGTTGAGGACCATCGAGACGAGGGTGATGACGACGGCGGCCATCACGGACTGCCAGAAGAAGTGGTCGATGCTGAAGTCGAGACCGAGAGGCGTGGCGAGCCACTCGACAATCTGCAACATAAAGGCGTTGACGACGAAGGTGAACAACCCGAGGGTCAACACAATCGCCGGAAAGGCCAGGACCTTTGCGATCGGTTTGACGAGCGCGTTGATGACGCCAAACAAGGCGGCGACGGCGACGATCGTGAGCAATCGGGTGGACAGCTTGGTTGCTTCCTCGCCAAGGCGGACACCCTCGACGACGAGCGCGGCCACCCACAAGGCGACGGCGTTGACACCGACTTTGATCAGAATGTTCTGCATGACCCCATCCTGACAGTAGGGACCGGCCGATCGACCGCACCGCGGACAACGATCCCGACAAGGCCGCGTCAGACCGGTGCGGATTTGTTAGCTACCCCTCCTCGACGCGTACGCGGGGGCGCGTTACGCTCCCGCCAGACCCCGGGATATCGGGGTGACGTTGTTGTCCCATAACTGGAGGAAACCATCGTGTACCGACGTCGAACTGCCATCGCCCTTGCCGGGGTCTTCTCCGCATCGTTGGCCCTTACTGCCTGTGGATCCGACTCGCTGACGAACACGAGCTCGACGACCTCCTCCGCAGCCACCTCATCCGCCGCCACCGTCGATGCCGCCTTGGTGGCCAAGTTGCCGGAGAAGATCAAGACCGCCGGCAAGATCGTGATCGGCACCGACGCGACCTACCAGCCGAATGAGTACCTCGACGGGGACGGCAAGACCGTCATCGGCATGGACGTCGATCTGTTCAACGCCGTCATGGCGAAGTTCGGGATCAAGACGGAATGGCAGCCATCGGCGTTCGACGCGATCATCCTCGGCGTCCAAGGCGGCAAATACGACATCGGGGTGTCCTCGTTCAGCGTCAATGCGGAGCGACTGAACCAGGTGACGATGGTTTCCTACTTCACGGCTGGCACCCAGTGGGTGACGCAGGCCGGCAACCCGGACGGCATCGACCCCGCCGATGCGTGTGGGAAGAAGATTGCCGTCCAGACGGGCACCGTCCAGGCCGACGTCGACCTCCCCGCCCGGGTGAAGGCGTGCGAGGACGCCGGAAAGCCGGCGATCGAGGTGCTCTCCGACAAGGACCAGGGCAAGGTCACCGCGATGGTCCAGTCCGGCAAAGCCCAGGCAATGCTCGTCGACCTGCCCCCGGCAATCGCCGCGGTTGACGGGACGGGTGGAGAGCTCGAGCTCCTCGGTGACCAGTACGACTCGGCCCCCTACGGCTATGTGTTGCCGAAGGAGCAGACCGAATTCGGCGGGGCCATCGTTGAGGCGCTCAAGCAGTTGCAGGCCGACGGCAGCTACCAGGCGATCTTGGAGAAGTGGAAGACCGGCGGCGGCTCCATCTCCGACTTCGCCGTCAACCCGTCGCTGGGCTGATGACGACGACAACCGTGGACCGGCCGGGCGCCATTGACGCCCGGCCGGTGCCGCATCCAGGACGGTGGGTGGCGGTTGCCGCCATTGCCCTCATCGCGGCGATGATGGTGAGCTCGTTCGTCACCAACGAACGGTGGGGCTTCGGTTTCGCCTGGGAGATCATGCAACAGAAGCCGGTCCTCCAGGGCCTGTGGAAGGGCACGATCCTCGGCACGATCATCGCGATGCTGGTCGGGGTGTCGCTCGGCATCCTCCTCGCCGTCATGCGCCTGTCCGACAATCCAGTGCTGCGGGCCGTCGGATTCGCCTACGTGTGGTTCTTCCGGGCCATGCCCCGCTATGTCCTCCTCGCGATCATGGGCATCGGGATCGGCTTCCTCTACAAGACGCTGGACATTGGGTTGCCGTTCGGTCAACAAATCTCCAACGCACTCGGCATGTCGAATGACCTGACCTTCTTCAGCTTCAACTACAACGACATCTCGAGCACCATCTGGATCGGCGCCCTCGGGCTCGGCCTCTCGGAGGCGGCCTACATGGCCGAAATCGCCCGGGCCGGCATCCTGTCCGTCGACAAGGGACAGCAAGAGGCGGCCCAGGCGTTGGGGATGTCGCCAGGCAAGACGATGCGCCGGGTGGTCCTCCCTCAGGCGATGCGCGTCATCGTGCCCCCGACCGGAAACGAAACCATCGCCATGGTCAAGGACACCTCCTTGCTCGTGGCGATCCCCGTCAACATCGAGCTCTACTTCCAGGCCTACAACTTTGGGCAGCGCGACTTCAAGATCATGTCCGGCTTCATGGCGTGCACGATGTGGTACCTCATCGTCTGCAGCGTGCTCATGGTCGGCCAGTACTACTTGGAGCGCCACTTCGGCCGCGGCTTCGGCACGACGAAGGCGCCTAAGAACCAGGAACTCAAGGCCAAGATGGTCGGCGTCGGCAACGCAGGAGCGGGCAACCCATGACCAGTTCACCCACAGAATCCCCCCTCGTTCACGCCGTCAATGTCACAAAGTCATTCGGCGACAACCAGGTGCTCAAAGGCATCGACATGGACGTTCAGCGGGGTGAGGTGGTCTGCTTCCTCGGGCCGTCCGGCTCCGGGAAGACGACGTTCCTTCGGTGTATCAACCAGCTCGAGACAATCGATGGCGGTCGCATCTTTGTCGAAGGCGAGTTGATGGGTTACGCCGAACGCGGCAGCACCCTGCACCGCCTCCACGACAAGGAGATCGCCCGTCAGCGCCGCGACATCGGGATGGTCTTCCAGCGCTTCAACCTCTTCCCCCATCTCACGGTGTTGCAGAACATCATCGAGGCGCCGCTCCGCGTCAAGGGCGAGGGCAAGGCCGAGGCCACGGATCGGGCCCATGCGCTTCTGGAGCGCGTCGGGCTCGCCGACAAGCCGGGGGCATACCCGTCCCAACTCTCCGGCGGGCAGCAGCAGCGGGTCGCCATCGCGCGAGCCTTGGCGATGCGACCCAAGCTGATGCTGTTCGACGAGCCGACCTCGGCGCTCGACCCAGAATTGGTCGGCGAAGTGCTGGCGGCCATGCGGGAACTCGCCGATGAAGGGATGACGATGATTGTCGTTACCCACGAGATGGGCTTCGCGCGTGACGTGGCCGACCGGGTCGTCTTCATGGATGGCGGCGTCGTTGTCGAGCAGGGCGACCCCAAGCAGGTCATCAACGATCCGCAGCACGAACGGACGCGGACCTTCCTGCGCCGTATGCGGTCCGAGCACGACGAGGCTGGGGTGGGTTAGGTCCGCTTGGCTGAAGCCGCCGGGCGCGTGAGGTGAGCCGCCGGGCCCCCTGACGGGTGGGGGCCCGGCGCGCTAAATTCAGCGGGTGGTCACGACGACGAAACCAGCCCCGTTTTCCCCCACCGACCCTTTCGGGATCGACGACCTCCTCACCGAGGAGGAACTCGACATTCGGGCGGCGGTCCGCCACTTCTGTGACGAGCGGATCACGCCCGACGTGGGCCGGTGGTTCGAGGACGGCCGCGTGCCCGATCTGCGCGGCCTCACCAAGGCCATGGGCGAGCAGGGCCTGCTTGGTATGCACCTAGAGGGATACGGCTGCGCCGGCCTCTCCGCGGTCGACTACGGCCTCGCCTGCCAAGAGTTGGAGGCGGCCGACAGCGGCATCCGGTCCCTTGTCTCAGTGCAAGGCTCCTTGGCGATGTTCCCGATTTGGCGTTACGGCTCGACGGAGCAGAAGCAGGAGTGGCTGCCCCGGATGGCGGCCGGTACGGCGATCGGTTGCTTCGGTTTGACCGAACCCGATCACGGTTCCGACCCGGGTGCGATGACAACCCGAGCGCGTCGGGACGGTTCGGACTGGATTTTGACCGGCCGCAAGATGTGGATCACCAACGGCTCCATCGCCGACGTTGCCGTCGTTTGGGCCAACGCGGGGAAGGAGCACGGCGGCATCCGCGGATTTGTCGTGCCGACCTCGACGCCAGGGTTCTCCGCACCCGAAATCCGCCACAAGATGAGCCTGCGCGCCTCGGTGACCAGCGAACTCGTCCTCGATGAGGTGCGCCTGCCCGGCTCCGCGGTGCTCCCCGACGTGCACGGCCTGCGCGGCCCGCTCTCTTGCCTTGGCGAAGCGCGATACGGCATCTTCTGGGGCGCGATGGGTGCCGCCAGGTCTTGCTTCGAGGCGGCCCGGACGTATGCCGGGGAGCGCACGCAATTCGGGAAGCCGCTCGCCGCCTTCCAGCTCACCCAGCAGAAGTTGGCCGACATGGCCCTTGAACTCGGCAAGGGCCAACTCCTCGCCCTCCACCTGGGCCGGCGCAAGGACGCGGGGACGCTCACCTCGGAGCAGGTCTCGATCGGCAAACTCAACAATGTCCGCGAGGCCATTGAGATCTGCCGCACCGCCCGAACCATCCTCGGCGCCAACGGGATCAGCCTTGAGTACCCGGTGATCCGGCACATGAACAACCTCGAGTCGGTGCTCACCTACGAAGGAACGGTCGAGATGCACACCCTCGTCCTCGGCCAGGCCCTCACCGGAGTGGCCGCGTTCCGCTAAGCGAACCGCGCGGGGCGGCATACGGTTAACGCATGCGCGTCCTTGTCTCCGGTGGTGCCGGCTATATCGGCTCCCACACCGTCGTCCAACTGCTTGCCGCTGGCCACGAGGTGGTCGTCGTCGACAGCTTCGCCAACGCCAAGCCCGCCGCCGTCGGACGAATGGAGGCGCTCAGCGGGGCCACCTTCCCCGTGCACGCCTTCTCGCTCACGGATCGAGACAAGACCGAGGCGGTGTTCGCGGACACGAAGATTGACGCCGTCATCCACTTTGCCGGGTTCAAGGCGGTCGGTGAGAGCGTGGTGAAGCCGTACGAGTACTACGAGAACAACCTCGAGACGACCCTCTCGCTCGTGCGCGCGATGCGCCGCCACGGGGTGACCAAACTCGTGTTCTCCTCAAGTGCCACGGTGTATGGCGAGCGTGCGCCGCTGCCTTATCGCGAGGACTACGCGCCGCTGACGTCAACGAACCCGTATGGGCGGACGAAGGTGATGATCGAGCAGATCCTCACCGACATCGGCGCCGCCGACCCCAACCTGCGGATCGCCCTGCTGCGCTACTTCAACCCCGTCGGGGCCCACCCGTCGGGGACAATTGGCGAGGACCCGCAGGGCATCCCCAACAACCTCGTCCCCTTCATCGCTCAGGTTGCCATCGGGCGATTGGCGCAGTTGTCCATCTTCGGCAACGACTACGACACCCCAGACGGAACCTGCGAACGCGACTACATCCACGTTGAGGACCTGGCGGCGGGCCATATCGCGGCCCTCAACAAGCTCGACGACACCGAGCAACCCGTGAACGTCTGGAACCTTGGCACCGGAACCGGCACCAGCGTGCTGCAGATGTTGCGCGCCTTCGAGCGGGCCGTCGGTCGCGAGCTCCCCCACGTCTTCGCCCCTCGACGCGCGGGCGACCTCCCCGCCATGTGGGCCGACCCGACCCTCGCGCGCGAGCAACTGGGCTGGGTGGCGACCCGAACGATCGACGACATGTGCCTCGACACCTGGCGCTGGCAGTCGGCGAACCCCAACGGGTACGAGGACTGAGCGCGCCGCTCGCCCCGCGCACCCGCGCCCCTGCACCCCGCGCGCCCTTGCGGAGTCCCGGAGCCCATTGCGCAGCACAATGGCGAGGTGACCGAAACCCGCCACCTCACCTGCGTTCTCTGCGAAGCCAGCTGTGGGCTCGAGGTGGTCATCGACGGCCCGCGGGTGATCTCGATTCGCGGCCACGCTGCGGACCCGCTGTCGCGCGGTCATATCTGCCCGAAAGCCGTTGCGCTGCAAGACCTGCACACCGATCCGGATCGGCTCCGCAAACCGGTGCGCCGGGTCGGTCCCGTCGGGGACGACGCCCGCTGGGAGGAAATCGAATGGGACGAGGCGTTCGACCTCGTCGCGCAGGCGCTCGTCGACGTGCAGGTCCGACACGGGCGGGACGCGCTCGGCATCTACCTTGGCAATCCCAACGTCCACAGCCTCGGCGCCCTCACGCACACCACCAATCTCGTGCGCCTCCTCAAGACCCACAACACCTACAGCGCCACCTCGGCAGATCAGCTGCCGCATCAAGTGGTCGCGTGGGCCCTGTACGGCCACCAGTTCCTCATCCCGATCCCCGACATCGACCGCACCGACCTCCTCGTCCTCGTCGGCACCAACCCGATGGCCTCTAACGGGTCGATCATGACCGTGCCCGATTTCCCGGGTCGCCTGCGCGAGTTGCGCGCCCGCAGCGGCCGCCTCGTCGTCTTGGACCCGCGACGCACCGAGACGGCGAAGGTCGCAGACCAGCACTTCTTCGTCCGCCCCGGCACCGACGCGCTCATCCTCCTCGCCCTCGCCAACGTGCTCCTTGACGAAGACTTGGCTCGGCCGGCGTCCTACATCGACGGGCTTGCGAGCGTGAAGTCAGCGATTATCGGCTTCACCCCAGACCTCGCAGAGCACGCCAGCGGTATGCCGCCGGGCTCGGTCCGCGCCTTGGCCCGCGACCTCGCCGCGGCTGGGGCGGCGGCGGTGCATGTGCGGATGGGGGCCTCGACGCAGGAATTCGGCGTCCTCAGCCAGTGGGCCGCTCAGGTCGTCAACATCCTCACCGGGTCGCTCGACCGGCCGGGCGGGACGATGTTCACCTCCCCGGCCATCGACATGATCGGCAAGGGGTTGCTGAGCGCTGGGCATCTCGGCGCGTGGACCTCACGCGTACGCGGCCTGCCGGAGTTCGGCGGCGAGTTGCCGGTGGCCGCGTTGACCGAGGAGATCACGACGCCGGGCGCCGGGCAGATTCGGGCGCTCCTGACCATGGCCGGCAACCCGGTCTCGTCTACCCCGGCTGGCCACCGCCTCGCCGACGCGCTCGGCGAGCTCGAATTCATGGCCTCCCTTGACTTCTATATCAACGAGACGACCCGACACGCGGACGTCATCTTGCCGCCGACGGGGCCCCTCGAGCGCGACCACTACGACCTCGTCTTCCACATGTTCGCTGTCCGCAACACCGCGAGGTGGTCGTCGGCCCTGTTCGAACGACCCGCCGACGCCCGCCATGACTGGGAGATCGCCCGTGACCTCGCGTTGCGCATTCTCACGCTGCGCGCGTCCGAACCCGGTGCGGCGTTCACGCGCGTGGTTAACGTCGTCAAGGATCTGCCCCGGGTGGCGTCGGCACACGCCCGCTTCCGCACGAGCCCTAAAGCCCAAGTCGACCTGTTGTTGCGCGCTGCCCGCAACGGTTTAAGCGTCGCGAAGCTGGCGGCAACCCCCGGAGGCGTTGACCTTGGCCCGCTGCGCTCACAGTTGCCCGACCGGCTGCACACGCCGACCAAACGGATTGACCTGGCGGCGCCGATCGCCTTGGCCGACCTCGACCGACTGCGCAGCCGCTTCGGCGGCGCTAACGCCACCGCCACCGCTGCCACCGCTGCCACCGACGACGCCACCGACGACGCCACCGCCACCGACGACGCCACCGCCAACGCCGCCGACCTTGTGCTCATCGGGCGCCGCCACCAGCGCGACAACAACTCCTGGCTGCACAACGCGGCGCGCCTGACCAAGGGCAAGGCGCGCCATCACCTGCTCATGCACCCCGACGACCTTGCCGCCCGTGACCTCGCCGACGGTATGACGGTGCGCGTCACCTCCGCGGTCGGCTCCGTCGACGTCGAGGTCCGGGCCACCTCCGACGTCATGCCGGGAGTGGTGAGCCTCCCCCACGGTTATGGGCACGCTCGCCCGGGGGTTCGCCTCGGCGGGGCGACCGCGCTGCCAGGCGTCTCGATGAACGACCTGACCGACCCAACGCTGATCGATGCCGCCTGCGGAACCGCGGTCCTCAACGGCACCCCCGTCGTGGTTTCGGCGCCGCTCTGACGCGACCACCGGAGCGCCGAACCGACCCCGAACTTGGGGGGCGACATACCCCCGAGCAGTGAGGGCCATCACCCAGGCAAGCCTTCCATGCGCAACCGGCCACCTTGGTCATAGAGTTTTTCCGTCCTGCCTCGACCCACCCCCTGAGACGGAGCTACTCGGATGGATGCCTTGGATCTGGCGAGGTGGCAGTTTGCCATCACGACTGTGTATC
>CAZACX010000034.1:23272-29865 GCA_964483685.1 uncultured Intrasporangiaceae bacterium | reverse complement strand
GGTTAGCGGAACTGTTCGGCGACGGCCTGGAGCTGCGCGGCATACGAGGGCCAATAGTCCTCGCTCGTCGTTGGGAGGTTGGTGTTGCCCTCGCGGTAGCCGACGGCTCCGTCGATCAGTTCCCGCACGATGTCCGCGTGCCCGCAATGCCGGTTGGTCTCGGCGATGAGGTGAACGAGGATCTGTTCGAGGCTGACCGTCCGGGTGCCCGCCGCCCACCACGGAACTTCCCCGCGGGCGTCGAGTGGCAACTCCTCGATCACGGCGTCACCATGCGTCCAGGACGCGTGATAGAGCCCGATGATGTCGGCCCGTGATTGGTCCGCGGGTGCCCACATGTCGGCGTTGTCCGGGGCATCCTGCGCGAACCACGGCAGCTGTATGGAGCTGGGTCGCCCGAACACCTCGCCCAAGTAGCCGAGCTCAACGCTCGCCACATGCTTGACCACGCCCAGGAGGTTGGTCCCGGTCGGCGTCAGGGGACGGCGCACGTCAAACTCCGACAGACCGTCGAGCTTCCAGAGCAAGGTCGAGCGGGCAGCCTTGAGGTAACCGTGGAGCAGCGTCTTGAGTTCGGGTGGCGAAGCTGGGGTTTGCGTCATCCGGGCAGCATGCCACGCCCACGTCAGCGGGAGGGCAGTTTAGAGCGCGGGGGAGCGACCAAGAGTGCCGATGAGGTCGGACCGGTATTGCGGCGACTCGACCCGACCAAGCACCTTCCGGGCGTGATCGAGTCGGGCATCCAAACCCAACCGTTCGACGGCCTCGGCGTTGTTGGGCTTGACCACGAAATGCTCGAGGCCGGCGACACCGGAACGCCAACGGCGGACGTCTTCGGACTGCTTGGCGGTGAGCCGCTCGGCATACCAATCGCTTCCGAGGACCGCTTCGCGGGAGAATTGGCTGCGGAACTTCGGCGAGTCGAGGGTTAGCCCGTCGGTCGTCGTCCCGCGCGCCATGATCTCGAGGAGGCCACGCAGGGGCGGGCAGGCCCACGCGATGGTCCCGTCGTCGATGTAGGCCTGGGCGACCCGGCGGTGCGTCTCGACGATAATGTCCACCGATTCAGCGAACACGTCGGCGTCCTGCAACTCGGGGCGCAACATCTCCGGGGTGAAGACGACGTGCGGGTGCAAGAAGATCCGGCCGAAGTAGGTCGAGGCGAACTTGGCCGTCATCCGGTAGCCAAGCCGCGCGGACTCGACGCGACGCCCGTCGTGCTCGATGTCGGTGACCCGCTCGAGGCAACCGTTCTCAATCAGCGCGCTTGCCGACCGTTCCTGCGACGTCATCCGGGCAAACACCTCCGGGACAAGCAGCGAGATGTCGTGCTCGACGCGTACCGAGGGTCCGACATACCCCGCGGAGGAGAGCCAGCCGTCGTAGCCGGTCAACGCGTAGGAGAGGAACGCGGCATTGAGGTCGAGGATGGCCGGCATTGCGTTGAAGGGGCCCTTGGTGAGAGCACCCTCGGAGCCGGCACCCGTCGTTGAGGGCGACTTGCCAGTCATCGAGCTGATGAACTCCATGAAAAGTTCGGGCAACTCCATGAAGTGCAGCGGGTTGTAGGAGCACAGTGGCGGCACCCCTGCCTCCGGGGGGTTATTGCGACGACCGGCCGCGACGACGTCGACGGACACCGCGAGAGACTCGGTCAGCGGGGTGCGGCGGGACAGGTGCATGGCAAGATCTGCCGTCGCAAAGCTGAGCGGGTCCGAGATGTCGGGGCGCAGCTGCAGGTACCGAGGGTTCTTGGACGGCTTCCCGTCGACCATCCGCGGGTGCGCCGAGGACACGAGGTAGTCGGGGCCGTCGGTGCTGCCCGCGGCGTCAACAATGAGGTCGCGCATCGGCGCAGTGAAGGCGTCGAGCCCGATCTCGTCGTCGACGAGGTCTTGGGCTGCGGCCCGGTCGAGCGGCTCGAAGTTGGACAAGAACGTTCCGGGGGTCGCGATGTCCTTCTCGGCCTGCGAGTCGTAGCCACGGTGGATCGCGTCGTCGGGGCGCTGGAAGAGCCGCACCTCGCAGTTGCCGACGACCTTGCGTGACAGGGCGCTGCCATCCGCGACGCCCGGGGGCGTGACGATGCTCGCCGTGATGTCGTCCTCGGTTTGCACCTTCGCCGCGGGAGCGAAGTCGTGCCGCAGGCCAAAGATCCGCCAGGAACCGTCGGGCGCGAAGCCGACACGCAGGGTGTCGACGTTGATCTTGTCCCCGTCGAGGCGCAGGGCGTTGCCCTTGCGACCATTGATGATGCCGACGGTGAAGTGGTCGCGCCAGTTCTGGCCCCACTCGGGCCGATAGAACCGCTTGACGACGAACACGAGTTCCTTGACGTGCGGCGGGATGCTCTCCAGCCACTCGTTGTACTCGGGTGCATAGACGGGCGAGGGGGTCAGCAGCTTGATGACGCTCCCGACGCTGCGGGTGTCGCTGAGCAGGGGGCGTTGATCGCGGTTCCAGGTGGGGTCGGTGTGCCGCTGGGAGTAATCCCGGGCGAGGATCGCCGCAACGGACTCCATGTCTGCATCGAAGTCGGCCGTGTAGGCGTTGCCGTGGATGACGGCGTCGGTGATGGCCTTGGAAATCTCCGATTTTCCGCCACCCGAAACCGTGCTCGGCTTATGGCAGGTGACCGGGTCGGCATACGTGCCGATAAGGCTCCATTGATTGCCGTCGGCGACGATCCGCGCCATGTGGACGCGGTAACCGTCCGGGGCGAGGTAGTAGTGCCCCGCACGCATGGGAATCGACACGCGAGTGCCGTCGGCGCCGTCCCAGGAAACCGTCTTGCTCCGCAGCGAGAACGCTGTCGGCACCGGAACGATGACGTTGTGCGGGTTGCTCACATCGATCGCGTGGCCCTCCGGCTGGAGGACGAGCCGCCCCGCCCCCAGCGCGATCGCCTCCGCGAAGGTGTATCCCGAGCGGGTCGAGGTGTTGGTGAATTCCTGGCCCTGGTTGTGCGAGGCAAAGGTCATCGCCCCACCGGAGTGCTCCTCCTCTGCCGTCCCAAAAAGGTTGGCAGAGTAGGAGATCTGCGTCTTGACTTCCTTCTTGCAGTAGCCGTAGTAGTTGTCGGCGATCACGGTGACGATGACGCCGTTCGCGTCGCGCGCGCAGACCTTGAACGCTTGACCGCCGTTGTACCGCTCGTCTTCGCTCGCCCAGCACATCCCGTCCCGGCGCTGGCGGGCACTCGCCTCGTCGACGTGCGGCAGGCCAAGTTCCTTCTTGGTCAGCGCGGTCAGGTGCGGGGCGAGGATGACCAATCCGGTATGCCCGGTCCAGCCTTCCGGGTCGAGCCCGGCATCGTTGTCGGCGAGGTAAGGGTCACCCGCATTGCCAAAGATCGACTCGACGAAGTCGAGGTTGGACACGAGGCCACCCGGGACGATG
Source organism: uncultured Intrasporangiaceae bacterium (assembly GCA_964483685.1). Classification (GTDB taxonomy): domain Bacteria; phylum Actinomycetota; class Actinomycetes; order Actinomycetales; family Dermatophilaceae; genus Nostocoides_A. The sequence goes on along the minus strand of CAZACX010000034.1, from coordinate 26,466 downwards.
AACCGAATCTCCATCCGCTTCTCGCGGAGGTAGCCCGGCACCGACGGAACGACGAGGGGACGCAGCAGCAACGAGACGAAGCAACCCGCCGGTTCGGCTTCGTCGGAGAGGTAGGGAAGTTGCAGCGCGGAGGTTGGGGGCTGCAACGCCTTGTCGAGGAGTCGGCCAAAGACTGCGCGCGGCACTGCGATCTTGTCATCGGGGATGGGCAGCCCGCCCTCGGCGATGTGGAAGACGCCCGCCGTGGTGCGCCGGTCGTTGGCCGGGTTGTGGAGCACGCCGTTGCGCAGCCGGTAGCTCGAGAGCAGGTCGGAGGAGAACGTGTCGCCATGTTTGGGCAACGACAACACCCGGGCGAGACCCGGCTGGTCGAGGACGAGGGTGCGGCGGGGGAGACCCACCGGGGTGTCGGTGCCCTCGAGGTAGGTGTCCAGGAACGCCTGGATGCGCAGGTCGACGGCGCACAACCGGTCCGAGAGTCGGCGGCTGACTTCGCGCTGCCGCGCGAGCAGCGGCTGGACCAGCAGGCTCAAGCTCGCGTCTTCGTCGGCCGGTGGCGTCATGCCCAGCAGGGCGAGTCGCAAGTCGATTGCGACGTGCTCCGCGTGGACAACTTCCCCGGCGATCGGTGCGGCGGTGGCGGTCAGGGTGTGCTCGGGCGATGCGGCCATAGGTCCATCGTGGCCCATCGGTGAAGCCGTGTCTAAACCGGGCCCGATCCTTGCGTAAAGGCTTGCGCAAATGTTCGCCTTGCGGACCAGTCTCGGCCGCGATGCGCGCCACCGACTCTCCTGGTCCGAGCCGCCGCCATCGCCCCGAATTGCTGCTGGCATCGGCCCCGAATTCAGGTTTAGATGGGCACGTGACCCCGGCCTTCCGGCTGCGCAATGGCGATGTCGCGCCCGCTCAGCAGAGTCCGACGACGTGCGGTTCCGCCTCTTTGACGGTGGCCCGGATGCTCGTCGACCCGCTCTTCGCTCGCTGGATCATCACCGGGGTTGGACATCCGGCGGGCGAAATGCCGGGGTCGAACGTAGGCGACCGCTTCGCGGCATACGAACTGATCGTCCATCGGCGCACCAACGGGCTGTATGGCGCTGGGCAGCGACTCAACATGCCGTGGCCGCGCGCGCTCGGGACCCCACCGTGGGGCGCCAAGAAGGAACTGGAGTTTGGCGCGTCCCGGCATGGCACGGTCTATGAGGTAGCCATCGTGCGGGGAGCCGGGCGGGCGGCTCTCGAGCACCACTTCGACACCCTGCTTGACGTGGTCGCCGACGGCGAACCCGCACTGCTCTATGTCGGGCAGGCACAGTTGCCGCGCCACGTCGTGCTTGTCCTTCCCGACGAAGGGGATGGCAACTTGGAGGTGTACGACCCCGCCACGGGCCGGGTGCGTGAGCTGACGAGGGAGGCGTTCGCCGGGAGGCGGCTGGCCCTCTCGGGCTGGGATGAGCCGTGGTTCGTCGTCCACCCCACCGGCCAACTCCGAGAACGTGTCTACGAGTTGCGACCGTCGGGCTTTGGGGTCGCCGAGGCCTGACCAGTCGTCACTCCACGTACCAGGTCGTCGAGCCCACCGGGGGCATCGTCGCGGGGTAGCACGTCGTGTTGGTCGGCAGGGTGCCGGTGAAGAACTTGAACGCAGACTTGAACCGGTCGCACCGGCGCGTCGCCTCCTCGAGACTCCAGGCGAATCCGATGTTGCGGTTGACGCCGTGCATGTCGTGGTTGTCGGCGTAGGTGTTCGTCGTCGTGCGGGCCACCGTCCAGTACCACCGGGAGATCGGGGCGCTCCAACTCAACGACTTGGCGAGGTCGGGGCTGGTGAGCAAGTTGATGCCGAAGTAGGTGCCGGCGTCCCGGTAGTTGAAGTCGTTGGTGAGTTGGATGTAGCCGCGCCCCCGGTAGGTGAACGTGCCGCCCTGATCGGCGTTGAATTTCACCGCGGACTCGCTAACGAGGGTCGCGAGGAAGGCGGCCTTCCGGGCGGGGTTGTCGATCTTCCCCTTGGCCATCTCGGCCTGCAGCGAGGGCAGGCCCTGCTCGACGGTCGCCCGGTCACCGACCCAACCGGACCCGAACATCGTCACGAGGTCGTCATAACTCAGCCCGCAGCTGACCGTCTTGGGTGCGGCGCTGAGCAGCTTCTGGGTCCACCCGGACGTCGCGACAGCGCCGATCGTCGAAATGTCCGCACCGGAAAGGTCGGCGACGTTCGCGTCACGACGCGTTGTGAGGGCCCCGGTGGCCGCTGTCCGCGTGAAGAACAGCCCGCCGCCAACGCCGGTGAGACGATCCACCCCGGTATAGCCGGTCGAGAGGGTCGCCGACGTGAAGCTGTTCGCGCCCGTCGCCTTGTAGCCCATGAGCTTTCCGGTGCTCGTCACGCCCAGGAGTTGGCCGTTCCCGGTCGCGGTCATCGAGGTGAGGGCGAACCCGGTGCCGATGCGCGTCGGATTCGTGATCGCCGCAAGGGTCGGTTTGGTCCCGGCGATGTCGTAGCGGGTGAGGAGCGAATTGCTGCCGACGGTCGCAAAGAGGTGCCCGGCCCCGTCGGCGACGAGGTGGGCCTTCCCCCAACCGCTGCTCGCCAAGGTGGTCGTCGTCGCCGTCAGCGCGGAGGTGTAGTTCGTGATGTCGATCCGGTACAGGGCTCCGGTGGTGCTGGTCACGAGGATCGCGGTCTGGTTGAGAGTCGCCATCGCGCGAGGCGTGAACGGCAGCTTCGGTCCGATGAACTTGCGCCCGCGCACGTTAGTCGCCGCGTTGATCGCGGCAAAGGTCAACGCCCCGTCCGCTCGGATGCCATACACGTATGCCGTGCCCGAGCAGCCGGTGCTCGCCAGCTTTGCCTGGGCGCTTGACGACGGCACAGCGCGTGCAGACGGCAGTGCCCGTGCAGAGGGCAGCGCGTTCGAGGATGGTGGGGCGGACGCGTGAGCGGTGGTCGCAGCGACGCTGAGGCCGACGGTGACGGCGAGCGCCGATCCGAGGATTCGCGCACTGCTGGGGCGCGAGGGGGACATGTTGCGCATGGGGAAGCGCCTTTCGAGCGGGGGCGGCCACCATATGCCGATCCGGTCCCATTCCGAAAGGCGCGCCCGTGTCGCCGCGCCGGACCAGGGCCCCCGGCGCACCCGTGTCGCCGCGCCGGACCAGGGCCCCCGGCGCACCCGTGTCGCCGTGCCGGA
>CAZACX010000034.1:0-23172 GCA_964483685.1 uncultured Intrasporangiaceae bacterium | reverse complement strand
CCCGTGTCGCCGCGCCGGACCAGGGCCCCCGGCGCACCCGTGTCGCCGTGCCGGACCAGGGCCCCCGGCGGGCCCTCGCGCGCCGCGCCGGGGATGCTTGGGTTCGGTCAGGCCGGCGGGAGGTTCGGTCAGGCCGGCGGGAGGTCCAGTCGGACGTTGGTGATGCTCAGCTCCTCGCCCTGGGCATAGCTGATCCCGCCAGTCACCCGGCCCGCGGCCCGCAAGTCGCCCTCGGCCGACTTGGCCTGGGCGACAACGCCGTCCGGCGCGCTGATCGTCATCGCGGACACCTCGACGCGCATCCCGACCTTCGCCTCGGACTTGGCCTTGCGGACCGCCGCGAGGGCCCCGCCGACGGCGGTGAGCACACCAGGGTCGCCGTCCGCAGGAACCTCCGCGACGCTCGGCCACCCGGACAGGTGGATGGAACCGTCGTGCCACCACGACCAGACTTCCTCGGCGGCATACGGCAGAAAGGGTGCGAGCAGCCGCAACTGGACGTCGAGCGCCAGGCGCAGGGCGGCGCGGGCGCTCGCCGCGGGGGCGCCCCCCTGGCCGCCATACGCCCGATCCTTGACGAGTTCCAGGTAGTCGTCGCAGAAGGTCCAAAAGAACCCCTCGACGGCCTCAAGGCTGCGGGTGTAATCCCAGGCCTCGAAGCCTGCGGTCGCCCGCTCGATCACCGTGCGCAGTCCGGCGAGCATCGCCCGGTCGAGAGGCTCGGTGACCGCGCTGAGCAGGTCGCCCTCGACCTCACCAAACGAGAGCGCGAACTTGCTCGCGTTGAGGACCTTGATCGCGAGACGGCGCCCAACCTTCATCTGACCGATGTCGTATGCCGCGTCCGTCCCGAGCCGTCCGCTCGCCGCCCAGTAGCGCACCGCATCCGCGCTGTGCTCCTTGACGACATCCTCGGGGGTGATCGCCGTGCCCTTGGACTTGCTCATCTTCTTGCGGTCAGGGTCGAGGATCCAGCCGCTGATCGCTGCGTTGGTCCAGGGTGCGGTCCCGAACTCGTAGTGGCTGCGCACCGTCGTCGCGAACAGCCAGGTGCGGATGATGTCGTGGGCCTGGGGGCGCACATCCATCGGGAACACCTTGGCAAACAGCGGGTCGGTGCCCGAACCGTCGGCGTTGCGCCACCCACCGGCGATTTGGGGGGTCAGCGAAGAGGTCGCCCAGGTGTCGAGCACGTCCGGGTCCCCGACGAAGCCGCCCGGCTCGCCGCGCTGGTCCTCGGTGAAACCGGCGGGCGGGTTCGCCGCCGGGTCGACCGGCAGGTCCGACTCCGCCGGGAGGATCGGGTGCGCGTAGTCGGGTTCGCCGTCGTTGTCGATGGGGTACCAGACCGGGATCGGGACCCCAAAGAACCGCTGCCGGGAAATGAGCCAGTCACCGTTGAGGCCACCGACCCAGTTGGCGTAGCGGGCCCGCATGAACGCCGGGTGGAAGTCGATCTGCTCGCCCCGGGCGACCAGCGCCGCGTTGAGGTCGGCGTCGCGGCCGCCATTACGGATGTACCACTGGCGGGAGGTGACGATCTCGAGCGGCTTCTCGCCCCGCTCATAGAAGTTTGCCTTGCGCTGGGTGGGCGTCGGCTCACCGTCGAGGTCACCGGCGGCGCGCAGCGCCTCAACGACGGCGGTGCGCGCCGCGAAAGGCGTTGCCCCAGAGAACTTTTCCGCATACAAGGCCTCCCCGGGGCCCTCGAGGAGCCAGTCGGGGGTATCGCCCTGGAGTCGACCGGTGCGGGTGATGATCGAGCGGGTCGGCAACTGCAACTCCCGCCACCACAAGACGTCCGTCAGGTCACCGAACGTGCAACACATCGCGATGCCCGCGCCCTTGTCCATCTCCGCGGCGGGATGCGCAAGGACGGGAATCTCGACCCCAAACAGGGGCGACCTGACCGTCGTGCCGAAGCGGGCGGCATACCGCTCATCGTCGGGGTGGGCGATGAGGGCCACCACCGAGGGGATGAGCTCGGGGCGGGTCGTCTCGATATAGACCGGGCCGTCGGCGGCGTGGAAGGCAACCCGGTGGTAGTGCCCGGGGTAATCGCGAGCCTCCAACTCGGCCTGGGCGACCGCGGTCTGGAAGGTGACATCCCACAGGCCCGGGGCCTGCGACTGGTAGGCCTCACCGCGTTGCACGTTGCGCAAGAACGCCTGCTGGCTCGTTGCCCGGGAGTGGTCATCGATGGTGCGGTAACTGATCGACCAGTCAAGGGAGAACCCGAGCCGCCGGAACAGTGACTCGAACGCTTCCTCGTCGGCGACGGTCAACTCGTCACAGAGCTCGATGAAGTTCTGGCGACTGATCGGCTGCTCGTCGCGCGACTTTGAACTCGTCGTCGTGCCCCGGTGCGGCGGTGTGAACCCCTCGACGTAACGGAGGGTGGCGTCCCCGCGGACCCCGTAGTAGTTCTGCACCCGCTTCTCGGTGGGCAGGCCGTTGTCGTCCCACCCGATCGGGTAAAAGACGTTGAAGCCGCGCATCCGCTTGTACCGCGCCATGCAATCGGTGTGGGTGTAGCTGAAGACGTGCCCCATGTGAAGGCTGCCGCTCGCGGTCGGCGGCGGCGTGTCGATCGAGAACACTTCACCGCGGGCACCGGCCAGGGCCGCGTCCCGGTCGAAGGAGTAGGTCGCCTGGTCACGCCATACCGCTCCCCACTTCTCCTCGAGACCTTCGAGCGAGGGGCGCTCGGGGATCGAGGCGGCGCGGGGGGCAGTGGGGGTGGTCATGGTTGCGGATTCTCCCATTTGGTGGGGGTGCGCTTCGACCCGGTTTCGCGGGCTGGAGTTGTCAGTCGGCGGCAAGGAGGGCCCGGATGTCCGCCGCGGTGATCGCCCCGGACATGCCGCCACCCTCGTCGACGACCCGCTCGAACAGGTCCCGTTTGCGTTGCTGGAGGGCGACGACCTTCTCCTCGATCGTCCCCGCGGAGATCAGCCGATAGACCATGACCATCTTGTCTTGGCCGATCCGGTGGGCTCGGTCGATGGCCTGGGACTCGGCGGCGGGGTTCCACCATGGGTCGAGGACAAAGACGTAGTCCGCTTCCGTCAAGGTCAACCCGACGCCACCGGCCTTGAGGGAGATCAGGAACGCCGTCGCGTCGCCCTCCTTGAATCGGCCGATCACCTCGGCGCGATTGCGGGTGGACCCGTCGAGGTATTCGGTGGTGATCCCGGCGTCCGCCAGGTGTCCTCGCACGATCTGGAGGAACGTCGTGAACTGGCTGAAGACGAGTGCCCGGTGACCCTCGGCTTGCAGCTCAACGAGTTGCTCGATGAGGGCTTCAACCTTTGCTGGCATGGGGCCGCGGCTCTTGCTCGCGCCGCGGGTTGCGCGGGCGGTCCCGTCCACGAGTGCAGGATCGAGGGCGAGTTGGCGCAGCCGGGTCAGCGAGGCGAGGATCGCGACCCGGTTGGCTACCGGGTCGTCCAGGAGCCCGAGCACGCGTTGGCGTTCACGCTGGAGGTTTTGGTCATAAAGCCGGCGGTGCACGGGGCTCAGCTCAACCGTGAGGACCTGCTCCTGCTTGGGGGGCAGGTCACCGGCGACCGCCTCCTTGGTGCGGCGCAACATCAGCGGGCGGATCCGGTTGCGGAGCCGGTCGAGCAGTTCGGGGGCCGCACCCGCCTCGATCGGGCGGCGATAGGTCTGGGTGAAGCGGTCGGCCCGCGGATAGAGCCCGGGCGCCGTGAGGGCGAGCAGCGACCACAAGTCCATGAGCGAGTTCTCCAGGGGTGTGCCGGTCATCGCAAGCCGGAATGGCGCCCGGATGCGACGCAACACGTGGTGGGTCTTCGCCTGGTGGTTCTTGACGAACTGCGCCTCGTCGAGGACGAGCCCTCGCCATGGCAACTCGGTGAATCCCTCCTCGTCGATGCGCACGACGGCATACGAGGTGACAACGAGGTCGGCGCCGCTGACCGCCGCACCCACAGTGTCGCTGCGTCGCTTGGTCGTCTCGCCGAGCACGACCACCCGCAGGTCGGGCGCGAACCGGGCCGCCTCACTCGCCCAGACGCCGAGCATCGAGGTCGGCGCGATGACAAGGACGGGATCGGTGAGGTCGCCGGCTGCCCGGGCGCGCTCGAGCAACGCGAGGGTTTGCACCGTCTTGCCGAGCCCCATGTCGTCGGCGAGGATCCCGCCAAGGTCGGCCTCCCACAGGGACGTCAACCAGTGGAAGCCCTCGACCTGATAAGGCCGCAGCGTCGCCCGCAACCCCTCGGGAACGGGCGGCGGCGGCTGGTTCGTGAATCCGCGCAGGCGCTCGACGCTACGCGACCACTGCTCGCTCGAAACGGTCGTCAGGCCAAGTTCGGCAAGGTCGTCCCAGAGGCCGATGTGGTAGCGCGTCAGCCTCATCGGGGCGTTCGGTTCGACGAGTTCGCGGGCCTCGCTGATGAGGGTGCGCAACGCGTCGAGCGCCGGGTCATCGAGCAGGAACCACGTCCCCGAATCCAGCAGCAGGGCCTCGTCACCCGCGGCGAGCGCCCGGAACAGTCCCTCGAAGGGCACCTGCTCGCCGCCGACGCTCACCGTCACCGCGAGGTCGAACCAGTCCGTGCGCCCGTCGCTCGAGTCGCTCAGCCCGACATCGACAATCGGCGCTTCGGCGGCCCGCTCATAACTGGTCAGTTCCCCGACGGTCTCGACGTGGATATCCGGGTCGCCTTCGAGGGTCGGCAAGACCGAGTCGGTGAAACGCACCGCCTCCATTCCGGAGAGCACCGATCGCGCCGCCAATTCCCAGAAGCCGGCGTATGCCGTGCCCCGCCGCACGCGGGCCGCCGGGATTTCGTCGAGGACGGTCAACCGCTCCAGGAGGGACTGCTCGGCGCTCCGGTCCCGGGGCAGCATCCCCTCGGAGGCGGCGGTGAGCAGCGCGCCGCTCGAGGCGGCATACGCCATGTCGAAGACGACCTCAAGGGTGCGCGGAGAGGACTGGGTGACCCGCACTCGAAGCACTGGGCGGGGCTGCTCGGGGACGATGACGCTGTCGTCGCGGGAGCGGATGGTCGCGCGGTTGCGCAGCCGGGGCAGGTAGAGGTGGACGAAACGTTCGGTGTCGCCCTGCGGGATCCGGAGCACCCGCTGCTTGTCGAGGAGGGCGGCGAGCGGCGCGTCGAGGTCGTGCTCGAAACTGACGAGGGTTAGCCCGCCGCTGGCCTGGATGGCTAGCCCATGCGCGGGGTCGCCAAGCAGGGCCAAGTTGTGGATGGGCCCGAGCCCTCCACTCCCGTCGAGACTCGTCGTGACCACGATGTCCGCGCCCTCACGAACGATGTCGAGGACAACATCGACCGGCTCCATCGAGAGCGTGACGTCACCCTCAGTGTTGGGTCCGGCGATGAGGGCGACCCCAGACTCGACCGCCCGATGCAAGAGCGGCCAAACCCGTCGGCCCAGCGACCCGAGATAGATCTCGGCGCTCGTGTAGTAGTACCCGTCGCGGCCACCGGTTAGCCGGTGCAAGTCATGGATCTCGCGCAACGCCGCGACATGGGTGCGCGACATCGGGGTGCGGGTGTGTGGGCTGGTCAGTTCGCTCCACGTGAAGTTGCGGGCCCAGCCGCCAGTCTTGGTTTTCCTCGTGGGGCGCAACGAGATTCGCGGCGGGCCCATGAGGGCCTGATAGCTGGGCGCCGCCGGCAACTGGTCGACGATCAACCCGAGCGGGGGACCGTTGTCGAGTGCTGGCCCGCTCTCTTCGACGAGGGGGCGCAGCAGCTCCTCCCAGTCGGGGGCGCGCGCGGTGTGGGTTTGCTCGCGATAGCGCCCCCGGGCGTGGAGGAGGACGGCGACGGTGTGCTTGCAAGCGGCTTGCATCGGACAGCTACAGCGGCTGACCCAGCTGATGGGTTCCCGCCCCGGAGCCGACGTCAGCGTGATCAACGTTTGGTAGGCGCGCGGCCCGCTGCCCTCGACTTCAGCAAGGAGCATCCGCCCGCGATCCGCGAGCGTCAGGGCGCGGACCATTCCGGCCCGGGCGTACCCCTGGCCGCGCGAAAACGTGGGGGCGCCCACGGCGGCGATGATCTGCGGGTCCCCCAACTGGCCGAGCCACGCGGCAGCGGCGAGGGGGGCGTTCATCATCCCAACGTATCCCGGGCTCAGGACAACACCGAATCCTGGGACGTTCCGCGGACCTGCCCACCCGTAGCCTGTGCCCATGGACCTCGTCTATCGCCCCATCATCGGGCTCGCCCGGACCGTGTTCTTTGCCCAAGGCCTGACGTTCACGCTCGCGGGCGAGGAGAACGTGCCGCGCGTCGGTGGTGGCGTGATGGCGATCAACCACACCGGCTATTTCGACTTTACGTATGCCGGGTTGGCGGCTCGCAAGCACGGTCGCCTCGTGCGGTTCATGGCCAAGAAGTCGATCTGGAGCCACCCCGTTGCCGGGCCCCTGATGCGCGGGATGAAGCACATCCCCGTCGACCGCGCCAAGGGTGTCGACGCCTACCGTGCGGCCCTCGACGCGCTGAGGTCAGGCGAGATCATCGGCGTCTTCCCGGAGGCAACGATGTCCCGCTCGTTCGAACTCAAAGAATTCAAGGCCGGCGCAGCCCGGTTGGCCCGCGACGCCGGGGTCCCGCTGCTGCCGACGACGGTGTGGGGAGCGCAGCGGGTGTGGACCAAGGAGGCACCAAAACACCTGGGGCGCAGCAACATCCCGATCTACGTCGAGGTTGGCGCCCCGATCGACGTCCCGCCGGACTGCGACGTCGACGCAATCACCACCCAGCTGCGGAACACGATGCAAGAGCAGCTTGACCGGCAGCAGGCGGCCTACCCAGCGATGACCGGCGCGGACTTGCGCTATCAGCCCGTTCGGCTCGGCGGCCACGCCCCGACGCCCGAGGAAGCCCACGCCAAGGATCTGCACGACATGACGCGGCTCAAGGACAAGTTCAACTCCAGACCGGGTCGCTAGACGATGTGACCGAGGTGGGCGAGGGCCTGGCGGAGCAACACGCCGTGGCCCCCGTCCATCTCGGCAAGGATCAGCGGGTCGGCCGCCTCACCCAGCGACAGCCACGCGAGGTCGAGGGCGTCCTGTTGGGGTGCGCAGTCCCCGGCGACGGGCACGATGAACGCGAGCGCGACGGCATGTTGGCGGGCATCGTGGAAGGCAGTTACCCCCGGTGTCGGGAAGTACTCAGCCACCGTGAACGGCAGCGGGCTCGTCGGGATGCGCGGGAGCGCCATCGGGCCCAGGTCCTTCTCAAGGTGACGCAGCAACGCGTTCCGGATGCGCTCGTGATAGAGGACGCGACCCGAGACCAGTTCGCGTTGGACCCGGCCCTGTTCCGTTGCGCGCAGCAGCAACCCGACCGCGGTCACGTCGCCGCGCTCGTCCACCCGCACGGGAATGGCCTCGACATAGAGGATCGGCATTCGGCCACGGACAGCATCCAGGTCGTCGCTGGTGAGCCAGCCCTCTTTGCTTTCGACATCGGGCCAGTTCATGGTGCTGTTTCTACACCCCGCGTCGGCGCGAACAAAAGATTGACGCCTCGGCGTCGCGCCCCGTACGTCTACGTTGAGCAGGATCCTGCGCCGGGGGGAGCGAACGTTGCGGGCGCGTCGAAGGCCGCTTTGCGTGCCGCCCGTCGAAGGGCGCCAAGGACGGCCCGCCCGGTGAACAAAATGAGGACGACATTGGTCACGGCCCGCCCAAGGTCCCACCCAAGCGAGGTCGTCACGGAAAACACGGCAAAGCGGTGCAGGTTGGCGAGGACCGGGTCGGCGGGGTCAAACGACACCCCAGTCCCGGCGCCAATCGCGAACGGCCAAAACGCAAAGTTGAGCAGCCACCCATAGAGCAAACCAGCCACTGCTCCGTATGCCGCGAGCAGCCAGATCTCGGCCCGCCCGGTCGCACGGGGGAGCCAACCGGCGCCCAACCCGATCCACGCGGCGCCGAGCATCTGGAACGGCAGCCAGGGGCCGACGCCCCCGGTGAGCAGGGCCGACGCAAAGAGCGTCGTCGTTCCGAGGACGAACCCGAACCCGGCCCCAAAGACTCGGCCAGCGAGCACGAGGAGGAAGAAGACCAACTCGATCCCACCGGTGCCTGCGCCCAGGGGGCGAAGGACCGCGCCGACCGCGGAGAGCACACCGAGCATGGCGACGGCCTTGACGTCGAGCCCGCCCTCGGCGATTTCGGCGAGGACGATCGCGAGCAGGAGCGGCAAGAGCAACGCAAACACCAGCGGGGCATCACTCCCGTGAGCGATCGGCGACGTTGCCGTGATGAACAGCGGCCAGCCGAACGCGAGGAGGCCGACAACGGAGACGAGGGCGATCGCCGCGCTTGACCGGGGCCGCAGCGCAATGGCGCGGAGTCTCGGTCGGCTGCGGGACCCGGGGGATGTCGGCGTGCTCTGGCCCGCGTAGTTCTGGCCTGGCTCGTTCCGGCCCGGGTCGCTCTGGCCCGGGTCGCTCTGGCCCGGGTCGTTCCGAATCGGGGCGGGAAACGATGTCATCGAGCGTCACCGGCCTCGCCAGACTCCGGTGGCACCCGTGCACTGGGCGATGCGCCCGGGATGCCTGCCGTGGCCAGCCGGACGCCGTCGACGGTGAGCCAGGGCCCGGGCGCAAGAACCTTCGCCACCTGCGGTGCGAACGCGGGGGAGGCGACGACGATCTCGGCTGTCGGTCCGTCGGCGACGATCTCTCCCGCCGCCATGACGAGGACCTGATCGGCGCATTCGGCGACGAACTCGACGTCGTGGGTCGACACGACGACCGTTCGCCCGGTTTGGGCCAGCTCACGAAGCAGGTCGCGCAGAGACCGTTTCGCCGCATAGTCCAGTCCACGGGTCGGCTCGTCGAGCAAGACGACCTCGGGGTCGGCCGTGAGTTGGATCGCGAGCACGAGGGCGAGTCGTTGGCCTTCGGAGAGGTCCCGAGGATGGCGTTGCGGGTCAAGGCCAGCCGCGAGCCGTTCGAGCAGCGCCCGGCAGGTGCCATCGGGACGGGCGCTCTCGGTATCGGCCTGGGCGCACTCGGCGCCCACCGACTCGAGGTAGAGCAAGTCCGTGGCGCTCTGGGGCACAAGCGCGACCCGCCGTCGACGGTCGTTCGGGGACAGGTCCGCCGGGTCGACGCCATCGCAGAGGTGGGCCGATCCCTTGGACCGTTCACCGCTGCCCTGAAGTGACCACAACAGCGAAGATTTGCCGGCCCCGTTGCGCCCCATCAGTGCGGTGACCGCACCGGATCGGAGGGCCACATCGACGTCGGCAACGGCGACGACGGGCCCATGAACGACGCGAATCCCGCTGCCGCGCAATCCGATCGCTGATCCATGTGCCTGCCGGGACGCATGTGGCCCCGGGGATTGTGTACCGGGATCAGAACCGGCCCCGTCCGTGCGCGTCGGACCCACGAGCTGGTGACCCGCGAGGACTCGACGAAGTGGTCCCGCGGCTCGGCGGGCATCGCGCACCGACATTGGCAGGGGCGACCACCCAGCCCAGCGACCGAGCTCGACAACCGGCGGTGCGACAGTCGACCAGGCCATCACCTGGGCGGGCGATCCCGAGCGGACGGCGCCGTCGGCCACGTGGAGCACCCGATCGGCATACTGCAGGACGCGCTCGAGGCGATGCTCGGCGATGACGACGGTGACCGCGAGGTCGTGAACGAGGCGGGTGATCGTTGCGAGGACCTCCTCGGCGCCGGTCGGGTCGAGCGCCGAGGTGGGCTCGTCGAGGACGAGGATGCGCGGGTGGGTGGTCAGTACCGAGCCGATGGCGACCCGTTGCTGTTCGCCGCCGGACAGATCGGTCAGGGCAGCGGTGCGCAGGTGGGCGATCACGAGGAGATCGAGGGTTTCCTCGACGCGTTTGCGCATCGTCTGTTGCGGGAGGCCAAGTTGCTCCATGCCGTAGGCGAGTTCTTCCTCGACGGTGTCGGTGACGAATCCAGCGAGCGGATCTTGGCCGACGACTCCGACGACATCGGCGAGGTCCCTGGGTCGGTGCCGCCGGGTGTCCCGCCCGGCGATGCGCACAGTTCCGGCGAGGTGGCCACCGGTGAAATGTGGGACGGAGCCAGTCATCGCGCCGAGCAGGGTCGATTTCCCGGAACCGGTGGAGCCGACGACGAGCACGAGTTCGCCCTCGTCGATCTCGAGGCTGACATCGGCCAGGGTTGGGGCGCTCGCGCCGGGGTAGGTGACGGTGACGGCGTCCAGGCGGATGAGCGGTTCTATGGTCATGCTCGGCCCCTCGCCAAGGGCGCCAGGGGCGGCGGCGGCGTGAGGATGGCGGGGAGGGCGGCGACGAGGAATCCGAGGACCGGTAGCAGCGGCAGGATCGGCCACGCCAGGGCGGGAACAAGCGGCATACCAAGGGCACCCGGGGTCTCGCGGGCGGTCACCAGCATCGTCGTCGCTGCCGCGAATCCTGTTGCCAGCGTGAGCCATTCGGGCCAACGCCACGGGTCGGGGCGATAGCGGCTGGGCCCGGAATTTCGGCTGCGCACCCACAGTCCGGCCGCCCCGGCGAGCAGCCCGAGGACCAACACGGGAACACCAAGCACGGCGGGAGCACCGGTGTCGAGCACCCCATACGTCCCAATGCACACGGCGAGCAGCCCGGTCAGGGTGAGGGCGGGCATCAGCCGCGCCCGCGCACTCGCCGGGGCCCGGCGCCCATACCCTCGGCTGTCCATCGCGGCCGCGAGCAGCAACGAACGATCCAGGGTGTCTTGCAGCACCGGTAGCGCGAGTTGACCGGCGCCGCGTAGCCCGCGGGACACGTCCCCACGCAGCCGTCGGGCCCGCAGCACCCGTTGCGCGCTCGCGGCCAGTTGTGGGGCGACCGCGACCGCGACGACGAGGGCGGAACCGATCTCGTGGAGCGCGGCGGGCAGGACCTTGAGTAACCGCTTTGGGCTCGCGAGGGCGTTCGCGGCGCCGATCGCGACGATGATCATCGCCAATCGGGCGCCCTCAAGAGCCGCGCCGAGCAGCCCTTCGAGGAAGACGGTGCCGCCGATTTGGAGCCCGGCCGCCCAGTCCGGCAGCCGAAGTTGCGGCAATGGCAGGGCCACGATTTCGCCGAACTTGATGCCGACAATGACGTGCAGCACGACCCGGACGAGGACGATGAACCCGCCGAGCAGGAGATAGAACCGGAAGGCTCGACCCCACGGCGTCGCATCCCGGCGCGCGGCGACGACGAGGGAGACGACCGCGAGCGCAAGCCCGAGGAGCAGCGGATTCGTCGTCCGGCTGGCGGCAAGGGCCACCCCGATTGCCCACATCCACCAGGCGCCGGGATGCAGGTGCCGACGCAGTTGCCCGTGCTCGGGCCTCACTGCTCATGCCGCCGGCGGCGCGAGATCGCGTATGCCGCTGCGCCCAGTCCCAGCGCGAGTCCGGTGCCGAGGGCCACCGCGGTGAGCGAACCTTCGGGGAGCCCGCCACCGGTGGCGGCAGCTGTGTTCGCGCTCGCCGCCGACGTTGCGGACCCGGACCCGGACTGGGTGCTGGTCTGCTCCGTGGAGTCGACGCCGGTGTCCGACCCGGTGCCGGACTCGGTGCCCGACCCGGTCCCTGACCCGGTCCCCGACCCGGTCTCGGGATCGGGGGAGTTCGTCGCGTCGGACGGTTCCGTCCCACTTCCCGCGGTTGTCGCCGGGGTTTGTGGGTCGGGACGGGAGCCGCCGTCCGTTGGGGAGTTGCCACCCGTCGAGGGGGGCGTCGAGGTGGCGGGGGATGTCGCTGACGTCGCTGGCGTGGTCGGCCGGGTCGTCGAACTGGTCGGCGCCGTCCCCGGCGCGGGCGGTGCCAGGCCGGGTGTGGCGCCTGCGCCGAACGCCAGGCCGACCGCCGTGCCGGGCGCCGGATTGATCCCGGCGGCACCGGCGGAGGCATACGTCCACGCGCCGCTGGCGCTCGCGGTCCAGATTGCCCAGTACGCGGTCGCGGACGGTGTCTGGAGGCAGGGTTCGTCGGCGGGGGCTGGGAAGCCATTGACGCGGCATACGAAGCTGGTGGCGAAGCGTTGGGTGCCCTCGACCGTGAACCCGGCCGCTTGGAGGGCGGCCCAGGCCGAGACGGGATCTCCTGCGGCGCAACCTGTTTGAACGGTTGACCCGAAGTCGACGACGACGCTCACACCATTGCTCGTTGCGCAGGTACTTGCCGAAGCGGGCGCCGCCGCGGCCACCGGAGGGGCGGCGGCAACGACCACGCCCGCGATGGCGAGGCGGCGCCAAATCTTGCGGCAGTTCGGAATCGTCACTCGGCGGGCTCGCCACTCGGGCTGGGCTCAGCGGTAATCCGGGCGGGCGGTGGCACCTTCGGCGGCGTGCCCGCGCCATACGCCCACCCTTCGACGGTGCCTGGCTTGGGGTTGAAGGTCGCGGCGCCCGCGGACGAATACGTCCAGGTCCCGCCGCGGGCAGCATGCCAGTACGACCAGTAGCGCGTCGGGGGTGAGGTGACGACACACGGGTCGATGCTTGCTTTGGGGACGCCATTGATCCGACAGACCATCGCAGGGAAGCGCGCCACCATGACCTTGGTGAATCCGGCGGCGGTGAGCGCCGCCAGACCAGTCTTGGGGTCACCGGCGGCACAACCGATCTTGCGCCACCCGCCGAAGTCGACGACGACGGTCACTCCTGAACTGCTCGGGCAAGCGGCCGCGGCCTGGGCGCTTGCCGGCTGGGCGTTCGACGGTTGGGCGTTCGACGGTTGGGCGTTCGAGGACTGGGCGCTCGACCCCAGCGGGGTGGAGTTCGCGGGGGTGACACCAGACGCGAAGAGGCCGGCGACGAGGATCGGGGCGGTGGCGAGGGCACCGACGACGCGGGCGGCGGTCATGAAGGCGATCCCTTCACGGTGGGGAAGCTGACGCGGGCGGCGGTCATGACGACGGTCCCTTCACGGTCGGGAAGTTGACGCGGGAGGCGGTCATGAAGTCGGTCCGTTCACGGTGGGGGAGTTGACGCGGGCGGCGGTCATGAAGTCGGTCCGTTCACGGTGGGGGAGTTGACGCGGGCGGTTGGTCATCGGTGCCGACCGAGACGGCGTCGCCCGGCGGCAGCGAGCGCACCTCCAGCAAGCAAGGTGGCCGCAACGCCGAGAGCGACCCCCGCCTGCTCCGTCGGCGTCAGCGGGGCACGGCGTGCGACCGCTTCGGGATCGGCCTGGCGAGGGAGGGACCCGGCCGCCCCGGTGGAGCCGGATTGGGGGGATTGGGCGGCGGCCGGCGCACCGGCCGTCGACGTGCTCGTCGCAGTGGGCGAGGTCGAGGGGTCCCGGGGGGCCGTCGACGGCGTCGAGGCCAGCGTGGTGGAGGCGTCCGCCGACGAGCTGAGAGCCGACGTGGACGATGTCCTCGAGGCGCTGGTCGTTGCCGCGGCAGGGGGTGTGCCGACGGGTGTGGTCGACCCCGCGGACGGCGTCGCCGGGGGCGTTGACGTCACGGACGCCGTCGCGGAGGTCGTGGCAGGAGGGGACTTCGTGGCGGGGGAGGAGGTCGTGGAGGTCGTCGGCGTCGTGCTGGTTGATGGTGAGGTCGTGGACGTCGTTGACCCGCCCGGGCAGTCGAGCGCGGGCCCACCGGGGATCGCCTCCGACACCAGCCGTTCGCCAAGGCCAACCCCGGCGAGCCCAAGGGTCCCTTGGGCGCTCGCCCGCCGTTCCTGGTCGGACGCTTCGGCGCGGGTTCCCGCGGCGAGCTGCGCGGCATACCCCGCGGTGTCGTAGGCGAGCCCCCCACGCAACGGGGCGGGGACGCGGCAGCCAAATTGGAGCGAACGAAGGAAGCCGGCGGTCAGGTCGTGAGCGCGGGTGCGGCCGGAGACGGCGAAGGCCATGGCCGCCAGGCCGGTGGTGTTGGAATTGGCGCTCGAGGCTCCGGCGCCCCCGGGAACTCCACCGTCAGACTCGATCCGTCCCTCGAGGAAATCCAGGGCCCGCTCGCTGACTGGGTCGAAGCGTCCGGCGTTGTTGAGGGCGGCCAGCGCCGTGACTGCCAGCGCGGTCGCGTCCGGATCGGCAACGCAGGCCCCCGCGTCGACAAACATCCGGAACCCGCCATCGGCGCACTGCTGCAACGTCAAGAACGCGATCCCAGGCTCGGGAACGGGCGCCGAGGCGCGCGTGAGGGCGAGGAGTGCGAGGGCCTGGGTGAAGGAATTCGCGGTGTCGCCGTAGGCAGTTCGGTCGGCGTACTGGCCGTTTGGCTGCTGCAGGGACGCGAGCTCGGCGATGAGGTCGTGACCGCCAAATCGGTGCGGGTCGCGCCCCATGGTCGTGGCGAGCAGGGCGCTCTTCGCGAGGGGGCCGGCATACAGCTCCGTGGCTCCCCAGGTGGGGCCGACGAAGTCATCGAGGTGTGTCTCGACGACGGCGACGGCGGCGGCACTCTCGCTGGCGCCGACTCCGGTCGCGGTCATCGCGAGGGCCGCGTCGATGGTGAGCCCAAGGTCGGCCTGGTCGCTGCCGGGGTAGGGCAGGACGTGTCCGCCCGCGCGGAGTTGGCGTTCGAGGAAGCCACCGGCGAGGGCAGCGGCGCTCGGTGCGGAGCCGGTCGCCGTGGTGGCGGGCGCGGTGGCGGTGGCGGTGGCGGGCGCCGTGGCTACGCCGACGGTCAGCGTCCCCGCGATCGTGGCCAAAGCCAGCCAGCTACGCATTGATTCCGAACTCCTCGCACGGCACGCGAGGCCGGGGAGTCCGGGCTCCCGTACCGCAATCCCTCGGCGGTGGTCAGGTGAGCAACACCCGAACGAGGCATTCCGGCTTGCCACCTCGCGGTGGCCTACGGTTGCGGGTCAGCGCCGGAGTCGGACCGGCTTCCCCTCGTTCGCGTGGGCG
Organism: uncultured Intrasporangiaceae bacterium; assembly: GCA_964483685.1. Taxonomy (GTDB): domain Bacteria; phylum Actinomycetota; class Actinomycetes; order Actinomycetales; family Dermatophilaceae; genus Nostocoides_A. The sequence goes on along the minus strand of CAZACX010000034.1, from coordinate 8,309 downwards.
CCGTCTCCTTCCGGACACGTCGCCTTGTCATGATCGCACAATGATCGGACGATCACGACCTCAGGGCTATGCTGGCGAAGCGCTTACAAACTGCTCAGTGACGGTGCAATCCGCTGGCCTTTCGCACGGGTCCGCCGCGAAGGCGGCGTCAGAACGTTCAGATCCGCGCAGGGGAGTATTGGAGCAATTATGGACGACGAGCTGCTGCTGATCAGCGATGGCGACGGGCTTGCTGTCATCGGCGAAGCGACCGCAGTTGAGCGGTTCCTCGTGGCGGAGGGGTTGCCCTCGAGGGACCTCGGGCTCCCGAAGCTAGCCAACGCCCTTCGCGCAGGAGGGGCCGTCGCTCAAGCGGGATCCCAGATCGCCGCCAATTCAGGTCTGTGGGTGAAGTTGACCAAGGAGTCCGCCCATCTCGCCAGCAAGAACCAGCTGAGAGTGAGCGGTACATCCGGGCTCAGCACGGGTGTCATCACGGGGCGCAATGGGCAGGTCAAGGGATTCCTCGAGTTCGCAAAGGGGCCCGGGGCGTCGTTGACCAACCCGGCTTCGCTGTCCGCGGCTGGTGCGATGATGGCTCAGTTGGCGATGCAGCAGGCGATGGACGAGATTACGACCTACCTCGCCGTGATCGACGAGAAGGTCGACGACCTCCTGCGTGCTCAGAAGGACTCGGTGGTGGCCGAGATGATTGGTGTGGACTTTGTCATCGAGGAGGCCATGACCATTCGGGCGTCCGTTGGCGGCGTCTCTGAGGTGACATGGTCGAAGGTGCAGGCGACCTCGATGTCGATCGCGCGGACACAGGCGTATGCCCTGCGGCAGCTTGATGCGCTGGCGGAGAAGATGGAGAACAAGACCAAGGTCGGGGACCTTGCCAAGGTGGCCAAGGACGCAGAGTTCGCAGTGAAGGAGTGGCTGGCAGTCCTTGCTCGCTGTTTCCAGTTGCAGGATGCGATCGCCGTTCTGGAACTCGGCCGGGTCATGGAGGCGGCTCCCACAGAGTTGGATCGCCATCGGCTCGCGCTGAAGACGGCCAGGCAGAATCGCCGGGACGTTATCTCGAGGAGCACCACGAGGCTGATGAAACGGATGGATCTGGCGGCTGGAAGGGCCAACTTGCAAGTGCTACTGCACCCTTCGGCGTCGCCGGCGGTCGTGAGGTCGTGCAACGAGGTTGCTGCGCGAGTTGTCGCATTCCACGGGCTCCTTGGCATCGAGGCCGGTCGGCAGTCCCTGGCCGCGAGGCGCTGGGCAGAAGCAGTTGGAGATGTGAGGGGGCGGGCACTCGACTCGGGGGCGGAGAGTCTACGGACCACCCGGCACTTCGGGACGGCGACGTTCTCTCGGGCGACGTCTGCCTCGCGAGGGGTCTCCGATGGGGTCGCAGAGCGAGCCGACCACTTTCGCAAAAGGGCGAAGGGGCGCGACTCCGACGAGGTGTGACCCCGTGTCAAGAGGAGTGACCCCGTGTCAACCTGTCGCGCTCAGTGATGAACGCGCGGCTGCCGCTGGCACTCGGCGATCTGCGGTTCGGGGCGAGTGTGTGGCGGTGAGCCTGACCTGCGGGACGAAGACGCGCCCGACCCATTACGGCTACACCCGCGATTGCTGCGGAAGCTCCGGCGGCTACGGCTGACAATGCGTCCACGAGGGCCCGGGCGCCGTGCGCTCGGACCCTCGTACGTGTCAGGCAGCTTCAGGGGCGCCCTCGCCGTCGCGAGTCGTAGCTGCGGTGTCGGATTCGATGGCCTCGAATGCCACTCCGGACAGCGCATCAAGGGCCACCCCCAGGTGCCGGGCGATGCCGGTCTGGACGGTGTTGCACGCCTTGTCGATGACGTCGGCACTCCTGCGGACCGAGCCGGACGCCTTGCGGATTCGGTTGATCCCCTCGAGGAGGTTAATGGCCGCCTGGATGCTCTCCTCAGCAGTCTCGAGCCCTTCGACGTCACGCCGCGACGAGGCGGCGATGGCCGCGGTGCGCACCAACTGGACCACGGTCCGGAGCAGGTCGGTGTTGTCGCACGTCGGGTCAAACGCCACGATGACCCGCCGCGGACCCAAGACACGGATGGCCTGGCCCTTGTTCTGAGCGGCGCTGCGGACGATGCCGATCGAGGCCGCCGCCTTTCGGTTGCGCTCGGAGATCTCCAAGTAGTCGTTCCAGATGCGGCGGTCCGTGGAGTCGTGCATCTCGACCACGACGCGGGTCTGTCCGCCGCCGACGGTGAGAACCCCGTCACCCTTGTAGCAGCGCTGGATCGTGCCCGTGGCACCGCCAGTCGCGGCGTACTCGTCCCCGAGGCCAGTGGCGATCCCCTCCATGACGGCGCCCACCTCCGTCTCGAAGGTGCCGCCCTTGAGGGGGGTGAGGCTCGCGGTCCTGGCGGCCGCCTCCTGCGCTCCAAAGTCGGCACGAGCGGGCTACGTTTGGTCTCACAACAACCCGCCGAACCGTGTCCAGGAGGTGACCCCGCATGACGAACCCAGTCCTTCAGGTCTCCCTGAGTGACATTGCGCGCCTGGCGAACGTCCGCCGCCCGGTGGTCTCGATGTGGCGTCGGCGGCCGCTGCCGGGGCAGGCCTTCCCGCATCCGGTCGGGCTGGTCTCCGGCGAGGAGAGGTTCGATGCCCACGAGGTAGCCGCCTATCTCGCGAGCACTGGGCGCGGCAACAACCGTGAGGTGACCGAGGACCTCGTGGCACACGCCAAGTTGACTCAGCTGGCGAACCTCGACGAGTTCGTCACCGTGCAGGGCCTGACCGCGTTGTTGTGCCTGGCGTCGATGACGGCCGCGTCGCTGGGCGACCTCTCGCTGGCCGAGCTGCGCCGCCTAGCCACCGAGGCCGACCCGGGAGACACCTTCCTGAGGCGCGAAATCGGTGCGCTCGGCGACAATCTCGCGGCGTTGGCCGTGCACGCCGACGAGTTGGCGAGCGCGTCGTACTCACCATCCTCGGCCTTCGAGCGGCTCCTCGATACGCAGGCCCCGTCGGTCTACCCGGGGTTGGCCGCGACCGCGTTAGCACCGGCGGCCCGGTCCCTGGTTGCGCAGGTGGCGGCGGCCTTGGCTGCCCAGGCCAGCGAGGAGTTGCCGGTCTTTGTCGACATCACCGATGGCAGCGGTGACCTTCTTGTGACCACAACCCAGGTGTATGCCGGGGGGCTGGCCCCCAGCGTCGCGACAAATGAGCTGGACTCGCCGACGAGTCGGCTGGCGCGCCGACGTCTGCGGGTCCACGACCTGCACCGCCTCGACGTCACCGGTCGACGAGGCCGACGACTTCGTCATCGTGGGTGGCTCGGGCGAGGTGGCGGTCCACGTGCTCCAGGTGCCGCCTGCCGGGTCACCTGGGCTCACCGACCTCGAGGTGCTCGACGTAGTTGGTGATCTCGTCGTGCAGCTTTCCGATGCGTCCCGCGTAGTGGTGATCGGTCCGGCGAGCGCCCTTACCGATCGCCCAGCAAACTCGGCGATCGACCTGGCCCGCGATGCAATCATCCGCGGTGACAGGCTACGGGCCGCGATTCGACTGCCCAGGGGGTTGGTGCCGCGCTCGTCCCGTCGGATGCTGGCGTTGTGGGCGCTCGGCCCGGCTCATCCTGCGGTGCCGGTGCGCGACCGCTGGACCGTCGTCGCCGATGTCAGCGACCGCTCTCTGGACGAGGCCACGCTGGAGGGCATCGTGACTGACGTCGTCGCGGCGATGGCTCCCGACGAGGGTTCGGCCACGCGCGGGGGCGCGCTGGCGGCGATGGTCACGGATGACACGGCGCAGGTGCGGGGCCACCAGTTCCGGTTCGCCCGCCGGGTGCCGACCTCATCCCTGTTGTTGATCGTGGCCCTACGCCCCGACTGGCACGCCGACGAGCTCGACAAAGGGCGGATCAAAGTCGTCTACAGCGGCGACCCCACCGACACCCCACCCGTGTCGAACCACGTCCGCCGCGACGGCCAGAACAAGGCCATCAAGGCCCGGCTCACTAAGCCTGACGACGAGCTTGAGATCGTGATCGTCAAAGACATGATGCTCACCGGCTTTGACGCGCCGCCCTTGCACACGCTGTACCTCGACCGGCCCCTCAAGGGCGCGCTGCTCATGCAAACCCTCGCCCGCGTCAACCGCACCTTCCGCGGCAAACAGGACGGTCTGCTCGTTGCCTATGCCCCCCTGGCGGAAAACCTGCAGAAGGCCCTTGCCGAATACTCGCCCGACGACCAAAGCGGCAAACCCCTGGGCCGCAACGTCGCCGAGGCCGTCCAACTCACCCAAGGACTCATCGCCCTGCTCGACGACCTCGTCACCGGATACGACTGGCGCGCGGACTACGCCGACCGGTCAGCGCGCGGCGACAGAACGGCATACGCGTTCGTCGTGAAGCACACGGTCAACCACCTCCGCGACCCGCGGACCCCGGGGAACGAGCCTCGGACCGACGGCGACGAACGCGAGACTCTGACCGCGGCATACCGTCGCCTGTCGAGCCAACTCTCACGCGCCTGGGCCCTGTGCGGATCCTCGACCCAGCTGCACGAGCAGCGGCCCGTGGCCCGGTTCTACGAAGAGGTGCGGGTCTGGATGGCGAAGCTCGACGCGGCCGAGCGGGAGTCGCGGGGCGAACCCATCCCCGAGGACATCCAGCGACTGCTCGGCGCCCTCATCGCCGACAGCACGCAAACCGGTGAGGTGCTCGACATCTATGCGGCGGCTGGTATGCCGAAGCCGAGCCTGATGGACCTCAGCCCCGACTTCTTGCGCCAAACCCAAGAAGCGGCGAACCCACACCTGGCGATCGAGGCGCTGCGCGACCTCATCGCCCGGGAGTCGGTGAAGGCCACAGGCGCGAACACCCTTCGGCAGCAGGCGTTCTCGGGTCGGATCGCCGACCTGATGCGCAAATACACCAATCAGCAACTCACCTCCGCTGAGGTGATCGCCGAACTTATCGCCCTGGCCCAAGACGTGGTTGCCGAGGCCGGGCGCGGTGCGTCGTTCACTCCGCCGCTGGACCAGGACGAACTGGCCTACTTCGACGCGGTGACCACGAACGAGTCGGCGGTCAACGTGATGGGCGAGGGCGTGCTCGCCGATATCGCTCGCGAGTTGGTGGCCATCATGCGGCGCGACATCCGGACGGACTGGACGGTGCGCGAGGACGTGCGGGCCAAACTGCGGACGTCGATCAAGCGGCTGCTGATCAAGCACGGCTATCCACCGGACGAGCAGCCTGCGGCGATCAAACTCGTGCTGGAGCAGATGGAGGCGATGGCCCCTCGGTTCGCTCAAACCCGCGCCGACGCCGGCGGACCTGAGCCCGAGCCCGAGCCGGAGTTGGGCGGCACAGGCAACGAGACGGGCAGCCCCTGATGGCGCGGACCCCTCTGTCAGAGGTCGCGGGCTAAGGTGTGCCCATGGAGGTGCGCGATCAGGAGTTGGCGGCCCTCCTCACCTTGCTTCGGCGGAGAGCCGGAGGCGCGGGCTGGAACGTCCTAGCCGGCGAGGTAGCTGAAGCCGGAAGTGCGATGGCGGTTCTGTCCGCGCCCGCGGACGGCGAACTGTTCGCCTCTCCCGACCTTGCATCGGAGCTCAAGCAGGCAGCCTCGGATGTGCGTGCCTGGGTCGACGCTGGTTATCAGTGGGTGACAGTTCTCGATCCCGAGTACCCGTCGGAGTTACTGGGGATCCGTGAGGTTCCGCCCTTCCTCTTCTACGACGGCGCCCTCCGGGGGCGCGACCAGGGCTTGTCGGTCGTAGGGTCGCGAGCAGCGTCCGCCTGGGGGCTGCGACTCGCAGCTGAGGCGGCGCGCTACCTTGTCTCCCAAGATCTCACCGTGATCGCAGGACTTGCCGCCGGGATCGACACGGCCGCGCACCGGGCGGCCCTTGACGTAGGCGGGCGCACTGTGGCATTCCTCGGCACGGGCATTGCGCAGTCATACCCAGCATCCAACCGGGAGCTCCAGCGAGAGATCGCACGCCGCGGGCTGGTGCTCTCACAGTTCTACCCTGAATCTGCGCCGACAAAGCTGTCCTTCCCGATGCGCAATGCGTCGATGTCCGGGTATGGGCTGGCGACCATCGTGATCGAGGCTGGCGAGCACTCCGGCACACGGATCCAGGCTCGAGTGGCGGGCGAACACGGTCGACCAGTGATTCTCACGGATCGGGTCGCTGAGTCAACAACGTGGGGTCAGGCATTGGTTCAGCGACCGAACGTCTACGTCGTGAGTTCGGTCAACGAGCTCGCTGAAGCAGTCACCAAGGTCCGTGAAGCGCCAGCGCGGCTGAGGGACGCGCTCAACGAACTGATCTCCGCGTGACCCGCCAGTTCTCAGATCGCGTCTCAAACGTCGGGGCGCATCTCACGCAAGCTGCAGGTAGTTACCTCCACTCGGTCGCGAGCGGCAGTTGGTCGGCCTGCGAGGTCTGCGCCCTCCCGATCGACCCCAACTACAAGTTATGCGTGCAGTGTCAGTCGCACCGGCGGAGTGGTCTGGCGGTCGCCGACCAGGTCGGGTTCCTCGTCTATGCCGACGAGCCCCGATCGCAGACCTACCGAATGATGCGCGGGTACAAGGAGCCTCGCGCCCAGTCGACCTTCGAACCCATCGTCCGGGCTCTGCTCGCCGTGGGGCTGCGAGGCCACCTCATATGTGCGAACAGGCTTGCGGGCAACGACGATCTTGGGTGGGCAATCGTCCCCTCGACCCAGGGCCGGGCCACCTTCGTTGACCTCGTGCGGGGGCTCAGCAATTCGCCTGGCGCGGAGATCCACGTGAACAGCGTCGGGCGCAAGCCAGCGCGCCAACTGAACCCCAGTTCCTGGGCGATTGAGCACACTGCGAAACTGCCGGCCCACGTTGTTGTGATCGACGACGCTTGGGTATCGGGCGCGAGCGCCCAATCGCTCGCCGTGACCCTCAAGCAGGCGGGGGTGGAGACCGTGTCGATCCTGAGCGTCGCACGTGTGCTCTCTCCGAACTGGGAGCCCAACAAGACCTTCCTTCGAGACGTGCTAGCTACACTCCCGTATGACTGGAAGGTCTGTCCGTGGACCCTGGCCGCCTGCCCCTGAGCGCCTCGTCAAGGCATCCCATCCCCCGGTCCCCAAGGCTGACCTAGTCGAGCACTACGTCGCCCCTCACTCGAAGGCAGAGTCAGACCTGACTGGTACTACTCGTTCATGTGAATCGATTCGACGATCACAGAGGCGCGAGGCAACCTCCTTGCAGCCGATGTCGACGCCCTGGTCAACACCGTCAACACGGTCGGCATCATGGGCAAGGGCATCCATTGGCGAGTCGTTGGGTCGGTCAGGCCACCGGGTTGATCCACACGACATCGCGGAATCGGGCGAAGTCGGAGTCGGCGCTGGCCACGGGCACGCCATGTTGCACGGCGAGCGCGGCGAGCTGCGCGTCGGGGACCAGGTTCCCGGTGATGTCGTGCGTCTCGATCAGGCGCCGCAAGATCGACCAGGTCGCCGGGGTGACCTCAGGCATCCACGTTGCGGGCGCGGCCAGCCAGTCCTCGACCTGACCCGATGCCGCTGCGGGCCTGAGCGGGTGGCTCATGATTCGCGGGTGGGTGGAGATCCGCAGAAAGGCCGCCAGCGACTGCCAGGGGATCCCGATGCGAACGTCACCGTTGAGGTGCTCCTCGAGGAAGAGCCGAGCGCGTTCATGCTGGCTGGCCGATTCGTCGACGGCATACAGCAGGAGGTTGGCGTCGATAATCATGCGTCGTCAAGCAGGTCGAGGACCTCGCCAATATTGGCGATGTCGACCCGGGCACCCAAAGGGGCAGTGCGTTGGGTGAATCGCGGTCGGCCGTTGCCAGCGCCGCGCAGACCTCGTCGGGCGAGCAGGACAACAGCCTCGCTCGCGCCCAGGCCCTCCTCGCGGCGCAGGCGGGCGACCTCCGCTTCGATATCGGGGGTCAGGTTCACGGTGGTGCGCACCGCGTCAGGCTAGCATCAGTGATGCAGTCAGGGCTGCATCACTGATGCGGTGTGGGCGTGCGATGTCGACGTCACCGACGGCGTCCACGGCGTCCATTGGGCGCACGTGTTCTACGAATCGGGGCTGGCGGCCAATGTGCTCTACGGCGTGGAGCCGGGGAGCAAGCGCGCGGTCGGCTTCAAACAGTTCGAAGGCGTGGAACCCCCACGGGCTCAAGGGCCACCACTGACCAACCAGGCGACGCCGCCGGCCAGCAGCACCGCGACCAGCGTGGCCACCGCGTGTAACCATGGCGTGCGGGCCAGCACGCCGACGAACTCGCGCAGCACGGCACTTGGGAAG
>CAZACX010000033.1:0-30397 GCA_964483685.1 uncultured Intrasporangiaceae bacterium | reverse complement strand
CCGGTCGTGTTGACGGTCAAGACCGCAAACAACCGGTTGTATCAACCCGCGGGCTGATCGAAGATCGGCTCACGCACTGCTGGTGGACGTTGGCCGGGTGTGCCAACCCGCAGGCTGATCCCGTTGGCCCTGCCCTCGCCAGCCCCTCAACCCGTTGCACCCCATGACTTGACTGGCGTGCGCCCCAGCGGTGTCGGCTAACTCTGTGCGTCCGGGCTGGCCGGTGTGTCCGGGCTGGCCGAATCGTGCATGATCGCCAACATCAGAAGTGCCTGCGCCGCGATGTACGTCGCCATGAACGCAAGGCCCGAGTGGGGGATCACCGAATCCGGCCGGAAGGCGTCAAGGGCGATCATCGCGTCACTGCCAAAGAACAGCAGCCCACCGACCGTCCCCACCGTCCCAAGCCCGGTGGCCAAGATGGCCATCGCGGTCAGACATGCGCCGTACACCACGACCGGGACCACGAGGGCCCCCGCCTTCGGCGCGCAATAGGCGACCAGGGCCACGTATCCCGCGACGTACGCGAGCACCCACCGCGACCGCTGCCCGGCAAGGCTCCGCTCGCGGCGTGGCCAGAAGGCAACGATGTAGGCGACCTGGGCCAGCAGGAACGAGCCGACAAGCACGAGGAACGAGTTGTCGCCGCTGACGGCATCCGGCAGCGCGTCGCCAAGGAAAGAGAACCCGAGCGCGATCAGCCCGAGCGTGACGATCCGATCCCTCGGGGCGGGGCGGGCTGACCAAAGGGCCCCGCCGAGCAGCGGCATCAGCAGCCACTGGCTGACATTCTGCAGGAACGGCGGCTCGCCCGAACCAGCACGCAGGTGCGTCGCGAGATGAACGGCCGAGCACGCGGCATACCCACCGAACCAGGCGGCGAACCGGCGCGGCGAGCCCGCGCTCCAGTCGCCGCCCGTGACGGCTGCCAGACGCCCTGACCGGTTGACGCGTGCAGACTCACTCATGTGGCCGACCTTAGGGCCTGCCTGGTCGAGGTGGGCACCTGGGCGCGTCGCGGTCGGCGTTGGGGCTCGCGACCACGCCCGGGCTACATCTCCTCGTGGGTCTCGGGGTCGCCGCCAAACAGTCGCCCGTCCGGGCGCCCCAGCGCGGTGATGGCCGCCAGCTCCGCCTCCGTGAGCGCGAAGCCGAAAATGTCCGCGTTGGCGAGCTGGCGCGAGGGGGTCGCCGACTTCGGCAGCGGGATGGCCCCGAGCTGGACCTGCCAGCGCAAGATGACCTGTCCCGGCGAGACGTTGTGCGCCCGAGCCGCGTCCGCGACCGCGGCCTCCCCGAACGGCGCGTTGCGCTTGCCAAGCGGGCTCCACGACTGAGTGCGTATGCCGCGGCGCGCGTGATCGGCCCGCGCCTCGACCTGAGGAAAGTAGGGATGGAGCTCGATCTGGTTGACGGCCGGCGTGATTCCCGTGGCCTCGATGATCGAATCGAGGTGCGCCGCAGTGAAATTCGAGACCCCGATGGAGCGGACGAGTCCCCGACCCTGAAGGTCCACGAGGGCCCGCCACGCCTCGAGAAACAGGCCAACCGAGGGATTGGGCCAGTGAATCACCCCCACGTCGAGGTAATCGAGGCCCAGCGCGCCAAGCGACGCCATCACCGAGGCGACCGCACGGTCATACGCATGGTCTCGGCCGGGAATCTTGGACTGCACCGTGATGTCAGCGCGAGAGATGCCCGACCGTCGGATGGCCTCGCCGACCTCAGTCTCATTCTCGTAGTTGACCGCCGTGTCGAGGAGCCGGTAACCGTTGTGCAGCGCCGAGACGATAGCGGCGATTCCGTCCTCGCCGCGCAACGGATAGGTGCCAAATCCGATCGCGGGCATCGCGTGGCCGTCGTTGAGCGTCACCGTCGGAATCGCCACGTTCGTCATGCTCGCCACCATAGGCGACGGGCAACGTCACGAGTCCGGGCTTTCCCGGGCAACGTCACGAGGTCGTAGTTGCGGCGAATTCACACAGGAACAGCGCCAAGGACAATGCGGTGCGCTCGATCTCCTTCGGCGCGACGCTCTCATTGGGGCCGTGGATGTGCGACTGCGGTTCTTCGACGCCCAGGAGCAAGATCTCCGCGTCCGGCTGCAGGTCGGCCAGCGCCACCGCGAGCGGAATCGACCCACCCTGGCCGGTGGTCACGACGTCACGACCAAAGGCCTGCGCCATCGCGCGGCCCATGGCCTGGTAGGCCGGCCCGTCAGAACGCGCGCGAAAACCTTGTCCCAGTGACAGTGGCGTGATTTCAACGAGCCCGTATGGCGTGTGCCGCCGCAGGTGGTCGACAAGGAGTTGCTGGGCGGCTCCGGCGTCGAGGCGGGGCGGAACGCGGAGGTTGACCACGGCGCGGGCGGTTCCCTGGATGGCGGCGCTCACCTGGGCGATGGGTGGGCAGTCGATTGCGAGAACCGTGGCCGCGGGACGCGCCCAAACGAGGTCAGCGATCGCGCTCCCGGAGGCACCTTCAGGGCTGGAACCAGCGGCGTCAGCACAGGCCGCGATCCCGGAGGCACCTTCCTGGCGCACAGCGTCGGACTCGGAACCACCGGAGTCGGCACCAGCGGCGCAGGCACCAGAGCGGCCCCCGTCGCCGAGAAGTGGCGAAACTCCGGGGATGAGCCCTGCGTCGGCGACGAAGCGGGCCACCTCGAACGGCGCACCATCCCAGATCCCGTGGCCATCGAGACCGTCAATGGTCGTTTCGCCGGAGGCAGATCGCAGCGAAGCCAACGTGGTGAGCAGGGCCTGCAGCGCATCGGGGGCCGCCCCGCCGAACGAACCGGAATGGGCCGGCTGGGCCATTGTCGTCACGGTGATCAGGACTGACCCGGTTCCGCGCAGCGAGGTGGTCAGGGTCGGCTGGCCGGCGGCGATGTTGCCGGTGTCGACGAGCACGATCGCGTCGGCGGCGACGAGTTCGGGCTGGGCGCGGGCCAGGGCTTCCATACCGCCCGACGTCTGTTCCTCCGAGCCCTCACACACGACGGCGACGGTGACGGGCCACGAGCCCAGGACCGCCGTGATCGCCCGCAGCGCGAGCACCGTCGCCACGAGGTTGCCCTTGCAGTCTGCGGCGCCGCGCCCGAACCAGCGTCCGTCGCGGTCGGTCAGATCAAACGGCGGCGAGTGCCAGGCGTCGAGCGCCCCGGCAGGGACGACATCGTGGTGGGTGTAAAGCAGCACCGTGGGGGCCGTGGCGGGCCCGGTGCGCCGCCCGACCACGGCCAACGAACCGTCGGGAGTCTCGGCCACCGTGACCGGCACACCGGCGTCGCCGAAGAGCTCGGCCGCGAGCTGGGCGGCCGCAACACACTCGGTAGCTGACTCGATTGCCGGGTTGAAGACCGACCGGCAGGCGACCAGTCGCGCAAGGTCGTCGCGGGCTCGCGGCATACCGTCGGCGACGGCTGCGGCGAGTCGCTCGGCGAGGGTCACGGGACGAGGTCGCTCGGTGAGGGTGACGGGGCGAGGCGCTCCGCGAGGGTCACGGGACGAGGTCGTCGAGATAGAGCGGGAGCATCTGATGCCAGGTGGGCCAGTCGTGGTCGAAGCTCGGGCCCCAGTTGTCGACCCGGTTCGGGACGCCCTTGGCGCCGAGGATGTCGGCGGCCGCGCGGGCGCTGACCGGATCCTCCCAGGGGCCCTCGCCATGGGCGAGAATGATGAACCGCTGGCGCAGGGTGTCGAGATGCGCGCCGCCAAGACCGGCCAAGAAGGACAGCGGTGACGCGTAGTAGAGGTCGTCCGTGAACGGTGCCCCGATGAAGCGTTCGATCGAAAAGGTGCCGCTCATGTAGACCGCCGCGCCGAACAGTTCGGGGAAACGGCACGTCACCGCGAGCGCATTGAAGGCCCCAATCGAGGCGCCCGCGGCGATGATCGGCGCCGCCCCGGGAGAGTCTCGCTGGATGGCGGGGACGACTTCGGCGGCGATCGCCTGCTGGTACTGGTTGAACAGCCACTGCCGGTGCTCGGGCGACCCCTCGTGGGCGACCATCGCCATTCCGGCGGCGCTGTCGCACGAGTAGACCTTGATCCGCCCGGCGTCGACGAGCGGCCAGATCGCGCCGAGCAGTCCCATCCGGTCGATTTCCGCCGCGTCACCGCCGGCCGTCGGGAACAGCAGGACGGGGACGCCATACGAGCCCCAACGCACGAGGCTGAGTTCGCGCCCCATCCGGTGTGAGTACCAGCGCTCGGTCGCCTTCAACGGGGGTGCCGCCTCTCGGTTGCGGGGTGGGGTCGCCTTGGGGTTCATCATTGACGAGCAGCCGAGCCGGCGCCAGCGGCCTCGCTGAAGCACGATCCGCCCGGCGCCACGCAGCGGCTATTCGTAGACGAACTTCTGGCGGCCGGGGAACAGCCACGAGAGCCCGTCCTGGAGGCGATCTCGCCAGTTCTCCCAGTTGTGACCGTCCCGCTTCTCGACATAACGCACCGCCATACCCGCCTCCCGGAACACCGAGACCATCGAACGGTTCGGCGTGATCAGCGGTTCATAGATGCCGCAGGAGAGGTGGATCCGATCGACCGGTTGGCTCGGCCGGGCGCGGTAGGCGTTGACGAACCGCACCACGGGGTCGAACGCGGGCCCGCCGCCATGCTCGGCGCCGATGTCGGTGAACAGCAGGGACGCCGACTGGAGCAGTAACGAGCCAAAGAGGCCGGGATAGCGCACCGACGTCGAGAACGAGGCCACCCCGCCAAAGCTCGACCCCATGAGCGCTCGCGCCGCCGAACCTTCGCGCAACGGGAGCGCGCCCTCAAGTTCGGGCATCAATTCGCGGGCGACAAATCGGGCGTGCGGCGCATGATTCGCGTACTCGCGCAGGCGATCTCGCGGTGGGATGAAGGCGACGACGAGCGGTTCGACGTCGAGCCGGTGGATGAGATTGTCGAGGACCGTCTTCATCGACGCGTAGTTGAGATAGTCGGGGCCGTCGTGAACGATGAGCAAGGGATAGCGGCGCGCCCGGTTGTACCGCGCAGGCAGATAGAGCCGGTAGTCCTGGTCGCGACGCAACGCCTTGGACCGGATCACCTGCTCGGTGAGTTCACCGGGACGCGAATCGGGGTCGAATTGCGCCCACCCCGGGACGTCATAGCCGAACGCCGCGCACACTGAGCTCGGTCCGAACGGCGACTGCGCCTGGCGTGGGTTGAGGGGATCGTTGAACCGCTCGTAATGTTCGCCGCGGCGCACCTCAAGTTGGTATTCGACCCGCGACCCGGCGGGCAGGACGGTCGTCGCCGCCCAGAGGTCGGTGCCGGGGACCCGGCGCATCGGCAGCGGCTCCGGAAGCCCGACAACGCGGTGCCGCACCCACACGTCATCGGCCTCGCCGCGAAAGAGGAACGTCGCGCGCTCCTGCTCGATGATCGGCGAGCCGTGGCGTTCGACGAAACGGTCGACGCTCTCCGCGTCCAGGGCCGCCCGCTCACGAAGGCGGTTGATCGCGAGCTTGTTCATCCGCCCACCCCGCCGGTATGCGGTGCCTGCACCGCGATGGTGCCGTCGAGTCCGAGAACCCCTGCCTCCGTGCGGAGTTGGCCATGTTCGTCGAATTCGATCCAGGCGCCGTCGTCGAGGGTGAGGCACCGTGCGTCGGCAAATCGGTGGGCGAGCACCGAGCAGCGGACGTGATCGTCGAGGCGCAACCGGGTGCGCGCGTGGGGGAGCGCGACGAGGTGGGGCAACCGGCCAAGTCCCCGGTCGAAAACCTCCGGCTCGGTCGCCCCATCCGGCCCAAAATCGTGGAACAACACCACCGGCGAGCCCAGCGCCATCGCCCCCGCCGACCAGGCGATCACCGGCGTCTGCGGGCTGATCTGAACGTCAAAGAGACGCAGCGTCTGCTGGAGCGAGGCCACGTCACCGCCGGTCAGGACGACGACGGCTGCCTCGGCGAGCGCATCGGCGACCTGCGAGCGGTGCCAATTGATGACGTCGCTCGAAGCGATGCCGCCGACCTCGGCAAGTTCGACCCCCATCGCCGCCAGGCGGTCGAGGTACCAGGTGTCGATGTGCCGCGCCCCGCCGATCGTGTCCTCGATGGCTGCTTTGAGCGGCGACTCGTCGAGGAGCCCGCCACCCGGGCCCTGGTCGCCGGCTGAGCGCAACGAAATAGCGGGCAAGCCGAGATCCCGGGTGCGAGGTGGGAGGCGACGCTGCACGGCATACAGCCCGGCGAGGGTGTTGGTGATCCGAAGGCGGTAGACGGCCTGAAGCTCATCGTGGCGATCCCGGAACCGCATTGCCGCCGCCGCGAACCGGTCATCCTTGGCGAGGACATCGGTGAGCCGGTGGAACAGGCGCAGATGGTGGGCGCGGTGGTCGAGCGCCACATCGAGTTCCTCGGTGGCGTCTTCCCGCTCCTCCCACCCGGAGTTGATCGTCACGACCGGCCCGTCGGTCGCGAGCGAACGCAGGGCTGCCGTCGCGTTGAGGTGGAAACGCTGGGGACCCAGCAACAAGGTACGCATCAAGAACGACGAGTTCAGCCCGCGTAGACGTGGATCGTGCGACCGGCGTCATCGAGCATTGCGCGCACCTGGTCGTAGTCCGGATGGCGCAGTCGCACATAGGCATTCGCCATGTAGCCGGCCTCGACCGCCTGCGTCAGATGACCGACCGGCGGGAAATGTTCGTCGAGAATCCATTCGCCAAAACGGCTGCGGAAGTCGTCAATGCCGCCGTATCCGCAGATGACCCCGTCGTGGTCGGGGCGCATCGCGACGATCCCCGCGGAGTACGCCCGACTCAACGCACGTTCGGCCCGTCCATGGATGAGCACGTGCGCCCACTCCCGATAGACGTCGACGTCGTTAGCCGCTGAATACAGGTCCCAACAACCGACTCCCGGTGGGCGGCAACCGATCTCGGAGAACCGCAGCCCCTTGGGGCCAAAGAACCACTCCATGTGCGTCGCCGAGGTCCCGATGTCAAAGGCATCGATCACGCGGTGCCCCAGCTCACGCACCTCGTCATAGAACGGGTCATCCTCGACCCGGTTGGTCGTGACGAACTGCGGCGAAATCCAGCGAGTTCGCATCGCCTCGAGGACGGTCGGGTAGTAGTGCGTCGTCCAGTCGTGGGCGATCTCGTTGTCGATGGTGATGGTGTCGTAGAAGCCCTCGTGGCCCTCGACGAACTCCTCCACCGCGATCGAGGTGGTGCCGTCCGCGTCAAAGATCGCCATCGCCGCGGTGAGCTCGGTGTCGTTCGTGACCCGCACGGTCCCCTGGGCTCCGGCCCCCGCGCGCGGTTTGAGGACAAGCGGGTACCCCACAACGGCGGCAAAGTCCCAGACCTGCGAGGTGTGGTCCGCGGCGATCGAGGCGGCCGTCGGCACGCCCACCGCGCGCAACGCCTCCTTCATCGAGGGTTTGTCGCGGCACAACCAGGTCGTATGAACGGAGGTGCCGGGGATGCCGCAGGCCTCCCGGACCTGGGCGGCCGCCATGGTGTGGGACTCGATCGTCGCTTCGAGGCGGTCGACGACGATGACCGACTGGATGTGACGCACCGCGTCGGTGAGCTCGCGGGCATCGGTGACGTTGTTGACCCGGTAGTAGCCGCCCATCGCGTCACGCAATTCCGCGTCGAGGGTCCACTCCTCGGACTCACCGATCCCAATGACGGTGGCCCCAACACCGGCCAGCGCAAGCACAAAACGGCGCTGGTTCGCCGGGAAGGACGGCTCGACGAAAACGATGTTCACGCCTGTGACCCTATGCCTGCCCTTGCCGGCTGGGGTGGATCCGCCGCAGGGCCCGCACCCGGACCGCCCGCACCGGGACGCCCGCACCCTTGAGGCTCGTCACTGCGAGTGTGCTCACCCGGGGGCACTCATCCCGTGGTGGCCACCATTGCGGCGTTCGTGCGCGCGAGCACCTCGGTGGTGACGACGTCCTGCCACCCGGTGGGTAGTTCCACGGCGAGGACCCCGTTGGCCGCGCTCCAGTCGAGGACCTTCGAGAGATCCCCCAGGGGAAGCCCGGAGCCGCCGCCAACCAATGCGCGCGTTTGCAGGGTGAGGCGACCCGTGGCGGCATACCGGTTATAAAGGCCGGTCATCGCCTGCTTTCCCTCGACGATCGCTTGATCGGCACCGGTGTGGCCGACCTGGGTGTTGGGCGAAGCGGCGATGGCGGCGTCGGCGATCTCGTACGTCGTCGCGAGTGAGGCGCTGCCGTCGACCGATTGGTAGGTGTGGCACCACAGGGTCGTCCCCGTCGAAAGCCAGGTCGCCTGCATGAACGCAATCTCCTCGATCAACGCCGCCCGGCGGAGCGGCTCGGTGAGACCGGCATTGCGCAGGTGCTGCCCGTTCGTGATGCCGCTGGCGGTCTTGTCGTTCGGGACCAGCAGCATCAGTTCCGCCGAGATGAGGCCCGTCCCGGAGATATTGACCTCGGCGAGCGCGGGATGGCTATCGAAGCGGGCGGCGAGGGCGGTCATGAGGTCACGCCAGGCCGAGACATAGGCGGGTTCCCAGTAGTGGCCGAGAGTCGTGTCAACGCGTCGGTCGTGGTCGCGGAACGGGATGAGCGGTTGGCCACCGAGTTGCTTGGCCCACATGGGCGCGGCGACGCCGGGACGTACGCGGAGTCGCACCTGCTTGCCGTTGGCGGCGGCCCAGTCGAGGGCCTGCGCGACGCCCTCGAAGTTGAAGACATTCTGTTCGGGTTCAAGGTCGCACCAGTCGACGTCGAGCGCGAACCCGGTCACTTCTTCGGTCCGCGTGCCACCGAGGTCGAGCGCGAGGTTGGCGCGGGACACGGTTCCGCGCAGGGGCCCCTTGACCACGGGATCGCCCTCGGCGGCGGCCACGGGGGCAACACTGGATCCGATCGCCTGGGCAGCGGGGGTCCCGGCCGGAGTCCCGGCGATAGTGGCGGCGGCAGTCCCGGCAGGGCCCCCGGTGGCCGTCGACGCGGCCGTGATCGCGGCGGATTGCCGGTTTGGGGCGCAGACCCCGACATAGGTGTAGGTGCTGGCCGGTCCCACCATCGTCGTGCCGAGCGGCGTCGTCACGGTGACCGGGACTGCTCCCACCGCGCCGGCCGGAACCACGGCGATGACCTCCGTGTCCGAGACGGGGACGATCGAGGTCGCGAGTGTCTTGCCGATCCGCACCTCGGTCGCGCCACCGAGGTTGACCCCAGTGATCGTGAGGACGGTTCCCCAGCTCGTTGCGCCGGATGGGGGCATCAGCCCGGTGATATCGGGCGCCGTCGCCGGCGGGACGTAGGTATATGGCGTGGAGAGGCTGGTGCCCCGCAGCGTCGTGACGGTCAGCGGGACGGCGCCGACAACGCTCGAGGGGGGCGTCGTGACGGTCAGCGAGGTGTCCGACATGACCGTCACATCGGTGCCGGGGACGGCGCCGAAGGAGACCCCGGTGGCGTCGCCGAGTCGCAGGCCCGTCACGGTGAGGGGGATTCCCCCCTCCGTCGGACCCGTGCTCGGCGTGAGGGTGGTGATCAGCGGAACGTCGAGGGCGCCATACGTGAAGACTTTGCCGTCGGCGACGGGGGAGCTCCCGCTCGGGGTGACCACCCGCACCGGCAGGGGGCCGCTGACCGTGCTCGCCGGGGTGGTGACCCGCACCTGAGTCGCGGAAAGGACCGTGAGTTTGGTGCCGGGTTTGCTGCCGAACAGCACCAGGCTGGCGCCGGTCAGCCGGGACCCGGTGATCGTCACGACGGTGCCCCCTGTGGCGGGGCCGGTGCTAGGCAGAATCCCGGAGATGTTTGGTGGCACGGTGTACCCGAACTTGTCGGCCGCGACGACGCGACTGGTCCCCGCGCGGGCCACGACACGCACATCGACGGTTCCGGCGGCGTGGCGGGGGGCGATCACCGTCAGCTTCGTGCTCGACATGACCTTGAGCGTGGTGCCCGCCGTCGCGCCGAACAGCACCTTGCTGACGCCGAGGAAGCCCGTTCCGGTGACGGTGACGAGGGTGCCGCCGGTGAGCGGGCCGGTCTTGGGGGAGATGGCCCCAACGAGGGTCGTCGCGGCGGCCTGGGCACTGCTGCCGAGGCCGGGTCCGAACAGGAGCGCGAGGACGGTGACAATGGCCGCGAGGAGTCGGCGGCGGGCGGCGCGGGTGAGTCCCGGGTCGTCCCCGGTGATCGCTGCTCCGGCGGTGCTGGACATGCTGACATCGCGCATTTCGTTCCTCCCCAAGCGCACGGGCCCACGCCCGACGTACGGACACTAGCGACTCGATGCCGCGCCTGGGGTGCGCGTGGGGTGCGCGTGGGCCCTGCGGGAACGTCGGGGCGCCCGGTCTGATCGGGACTGTCCTCCAAAGAGGGGACAGGGCCATCGACAACGAGGGGACGGGGCCATCGTGCAGCGTGCCCGGGTCCCAGCATCGAGGCGTTCCCCTCAGCGACCGTTACCATCGTCGTCTGAGCCACAAGGAGGCCAACGGTGAGCGGGACGGGACGGCTGCAGCGCTTTGAGCGCAAGCTGGAACGCGCCATCGTGGGGACCTTCGCCAAGGCGTTCCGCGCCGAGGTCCAGCCCGTCGAGATCGCGAGCGCGGTGCGTCGCGCGATGGACGACCGCGCGACGGCGATGACCAAGGGCCGCACCTTCGTTCCGAACCGCTACACCGTCGAGCTCTCCCAGACCGACTACGAACGACTCACGGCGTATGCCGCGGACGTCGAGGCCGAGCTCCGCGCGGCCGCCGAGGAGCATGCCGACTCGCAGCGCTACACCCTTAAGGGCGCAGTCTCCCTGCAGTTCGCGCTGGGCCCGCAGCTCGAAACGGGCATCTTCCGGATCCACCCCGGTGGCATCGGGACCGACAAGGCCGACCGAAGTCCAGCGCAGGACGTGCCACCGGCGTCGGCTGTTAGGCCGGGCGAGGTCGTCAAGTCGCCCGCAGCCGTCAGGCCAGGCGAAGCCAAACCCGCCGCAGCACTCAGGTCGGCGGCTGCCGTCGGCGAGGTCTGGGACGGGCATTCGGCCGCACCGCTCGAGCGCGCCGGCGATAAGCGTCGCGGCGAGGTCGGCGATCATGGCGAGGTCGCCGTGCCGGCCAGCGCACCCTCGGGAGGTCACCGCGATGATTGGGTGGGCGCGACCCGACTCCCCGGGGCGGGAGTGGTCGCCCGGGAGGACTGGGTCGCCGACCATGACGGGCGGGACGATCCGACTTTCGGGCCGTCATACGGGGAAAGCTATCGCCCCCCTGGGGTCCGCCGATCAGGCGATCGTCCCGTGGCACCCGTCCCACCCGGTTGGCCCGGGGCGGCCGAGGAGTCGGGCGAGCTGCCCGCGCAGGCGGTGTCCAGACCGGTCCGACCGCCCTCCCCGCCACGGGAGGAGCGACGGCAGGAGCCACGGCAGGAGCCCCGGCAGGAGCCACCCCGCCGCGAGCCACCACGGCAGGAGCCACGGCACGACTGGCGGCACGAGTCGCCTCGGCAGGAATCACCCATGCGGCAGGTCCGACCCTCAGCCCGGCCGTACCTCGAGATCGACGGGGAGCGCTATCCGCTGCTCGGGCCGATGACCGTCGTCGGGCGCGACACGATCGCCGGAGTCGTCCTCGAGGACGCGAACGCCTCCCGACGCCACTGCGAGATTCGGGTGACGAGTGACGGTCCGCACCTCGTCGCCAACGTCAGGGATCTCGGGTCCACCAACGGCACGCATGTCAACGGCGCGCGCATCACCTCGCAGCGGCTGCACGACGGTGACGAGATCGTCATTGGGCAGACCACCATGGTCTTCCACGCCGGGCCCCGGTGAGCAGCGCGCGATGAGTGAACTCACCCTGACGATCCTCAAACTGGGACTTCTCCTCGTCCTGTGGCTCTTTGTCGTCAGTCTCGTCGCGGTGTTGCGCGGCGACCTTTACGGCACCCGCGTCGTCAACCGGGTGACGACGCGCACGCCCGCCGCGGGGGGCGCCGTCGCCGGACCCCAATCCGACACCCGGCCGCGCCGACGTGACCGCCGCACCCCAGTCGGCGACAGCCTTGTCGTCACCTCGGGGCAGTTGGCCGGGACCCGCCTGCCGCTCGGTGATGGCGACTTTCTCATCGGCCGTAGCCCCGAGTGTCTGCTCGTCGTCGATGACGACTTTGCCTCCGGGCGTCATGCCCGAATCTTCCGCACGGAGACCGGCTGGGCGATCGAGGATCTCGGCTCGACGAACGGCACCTTCGTCGAGGACCAACGGATCGGGGAACCCACCGTCATCGAGTTCGGCACGCCTGTGCGTGTCGGCCGCACTACCCTCGAACTCCAGCGATAGCCCGTGCCGCTCGCCTTCCATTACGCCGCCAGGTCCGATGTCGGACTGGTCCGTTCGGAGAACCAAGACTCTGCGTATGCCGGTCCGCACCTGCTTGTCGTTGCCGACGGGATGGGCGGTCACGCCGGCGGGGACATCGCGAGCTCGACGGTCATCGGGTACCTCGTCGAGCTCGATGACGAGTCGCATGGCGGCAACGAGACTGGTGACGAACTCGCCAGGGCCCTCGAGGACGCGAACGACGAACTCGGTCGCCTCGTCGCGGAACGCCCCGCCCTGGCCGGGATGGGCACGACCGTCACCGCCCTGCTCCGGGCCCGCAACAAGGTGGCGATCGCCCACATCGGGGATTCGCGAGCGTACGTGCTGCGGGAGGGCCAGTTCGCCCAGATCACCCGCGACCACTCGTTCGTCCAGACGTTGATCGACCAGGGGACGATCACCCCGGAGGAGGCCACCTCCCACCCGCAACGGTCCCTCGTGACCCGGGTGCTCACCGGCGGTCCGCGCGACAAGCCCGACCTCGGCGCTCGCGAAATTCACTTTGGGGACCGGGTTCTGCTCTGTTCCGACGGGCTGTCCGGATTTGTCGCCGCCGACACGATCGCGGAGATTCTGCGGGAGGCCAAGGGACCCGACGCGGCTGCCGATCGGCTCGTCGAGTTGGCGTTGCGCGCCGGGGCACCCGACAACGTCACCGTCCTCGTTGCCGATGTGGTCGATGTGCGAACCGGCCCGCCGCCCCCGGTGCAACCCCAGATCGTTGGCGCCGCCGCCGTGAGCCCGGCCGGAACGCGTGAGCAGCTCAGCTCTCCTGCGACCAAGGCGGCCGCCTTGCGCACGTCGGTCGACCTTGACGAGGAGAGCGAAACCGTCGAACGGTTAGCTCTTGCCGAGGAATCCGCTCCCTCTCGCACGGGTCGGCTGTTGCGGGTGCTCGGGGTGGTGCTCGTGGCAGCGATCGTTCTCGTTGGTGGCTCGTATGCCGCCTACGTCTGGTCCCAGCGGCAGTACTACCTCGGTGACCAAGACGGCAAGGTGACCATCTTCCAGGGGGTCGGGTACGACCTGGGCCCGGTGACCCTCTCCGAAGCCGTGCAGGTCACCGACATACCCGTCGTCGACTTGCCCGACTATTACCGCCAAGAGGTGACCGCTGGCGTCTCGGTGGAGAGCGTCGCCGCCGCGCAGGCCACCGTCGTTGATCTTCGGAAGCGGGCGGCCGAATGCACGGCCAAGAAGGCACGCGGACAGACCTGTGGCGCCGACGTTCCCGCCGCCGGGACGACCTCGAGCAGCTCGAGCAGCTCCGGGGGGACTCTCCCATGAGCGTCATCACCTCGCTGCGACCGCGGCGGGGGCGCAACGTCGAGGCGCTCCTGTTGGTGTTCGCCGTCGCGATCGTCACCCTCGCCTACGCGAGCGTCGAGCTCGCCACCCACGGCAGTCGGCCCACCAACCTGCTCACCCAGGCCGGTGGCCTGCTCGGCATTGCGCTCGCCTTTCACCTCGTGCTTCGTTGGCGGGCGGCGTATGCCGATCCGCTGCTGCTGCCGATCGCGGTGCTGCTTAACGGGCTAGGCCTCGTGATGATCCACCGCCTCGACATCGCTGCGGGCCGTGAGCTCACCACCGGCATGGCCATGCGCCAACTCACCTGGAGCGCCCTGAGTGTCGCCATCGCCATCGGCGTGTTGGTTTGGCTCACCGACCACCGGGTGTTGCGCCGGTACACCTTCACCGGTGGGGCCCTCGGCGTCATCCTGCTCCTGCTGCCCCAGGTGCCCGGGATCGGCCGCGAAGTCAACGGGGCCCGGATCTGGATCGGGTTGGGACCGTTCTCCTTCCAGCCCGGCGAGGTGGCAAAGATCCTCCTGGCGATCTTCTTCGCGGGCTACCTTGTCGAGACGCGGGACGTGCTCTCGCTCGCCGGTCGCCGTGTCCTGGGGCTGACGTTGCCGCGGGCGCGCGACCTTGGACCGCTCGTCGTCATGTGGCTGATCAGCCTCGTCATCCTCATCTTCCAGAAGGACCTCGGCTCCTCCTTACTCTTCTTCGGGCTGTTCGTCGCGATGCTCTATGTCGCCACCGAGCGCACCTCGTGGATCGCCCTCGGGCTCATCCTCGCCGCCGGCGGCGCCTACCTGGCCTACCTGAGTTTCGGGCACGTCCAGACGCGGGTGCTGCTCTGGCTCGACACCTTTTCGCCCGAGGCCGTTGCCGCCTCCGACCAACTGGCCAAGGGTCTGATGGGAATGGCCAGCGGCGGGCTGCTCGGCACCGGCCTCGGTCGGGGGCGCCCGGACATCACCTACTTCGCCGAATCCGACTTCATCTTCAGCAGCTTCGGCGAAGAGCTTGGCCTCATGGGCCTGTTCGCGATCCTGGTCCTCTATGGGCTGCTCGTTGAGCGGGGCCTGCGCACGGCGATCGGGGTGCGGGACGGGTTCGGGAAACTCATCGCCGCCGGGCTCTCCTTTGGGGTCGCGTTGCAGTGCTTCGTTGTCGTCGGGGGGGTCACCCGGGTGATCCCGCTGACCGGTTTGACGATGCCCTTCCTCTCCTATGGAGGCTCGAGCCTGTTGGCCAACTGGACCTTGGTGGCGCTCCTGCTTCGGGTCAGCGATCAGGCCCGCCGCCCCATCGAAGACGCGGTTGACACCGGTCCTCAGCCCGTGGTGGCCGCCTCATGAACGTCGTGGTGACCACGTCATGAACGCACCCATTCGGCGGCTTTCGGTGATCATCGCCATGCTCTTCGTTGCCCTCTTGATCTCGACGACCTACATCCAGGGCGTCGCGGCAAAGTCGATCAATGGCATGGCCGGCAACCGGCGCACCTTGCTCTCGTCCTACAACCGGGAACGCGGCTCCATCCTCATCGACGGTCAAGCGGTCGCCCGGTCGGTGCCGAGCAAGGACGAACTCAAGTGGGCCCGGGTCTACGCCCACCCGACGAGATACGCCCACGTGACCGGCTATTACTCCTTCGTCTATGGGGCCGGCGGTGGCATCGAGGGCAGCGAGAATCCGTTGCTGTCGGGCACAAGCGATCGGCTGTTCTATCGCCGGATCTCGAACCTGCTCACGGGCAAGTCCGCCGTCGGAGCAAGCCTCGAATTGACGATCAACCCCAAGGCCCAAGCCGCCGCGGAGGAAGCCCTCGGTAACCAACGCGGTGCGGTCGTCGCCCTCGATCCAAGCACCGGGGCGATTCTTGCGCTCGTCAGCCACCCGGCATACGACCCGACGCTCCTGTCCGGGCACGACACCGACGCGACCGTGGCCGCCTGGCGCAAGCTCCTCGACGACGAGGGGGATCCGCTCATCAACCGGGCCATCGGTGGCAATCTCTATCCGCCGGGCTCGACGTTCAAGCTCGTCACGGCCGCCGCGGCCCTCGAATCGGGGAAGTACACCCAGGACAGCCTCGTCCCCGGGCCCGCCGAACTCGAACTCCCGCAGACCACCACCACCTTGCCCAACCATGACCTGCGGGCGTGCGGGCCCGACGACAAGACAACGCTCCTGCACGCGCTCGAGATCTCGTGCAACACCGCGTTCGCCTCGCTCGGCATGGAGCTGGGCGACGATGCGCTGCGGGCACAGGCGGCTAAATTCGGGTTCGGCGTCGGACTCACCATCCCCATGCCGGTCAGCCCGAGCACCATCCCGGACGTCATGGACGCGGCCCAAACCGCACAGGCGGCGATCGGCCAATTCGAGGTGCGGGTGACGCCCCTCCAGATGGCGATGGTCGCGGCGTCGATCGCCAATGACGGCCGGGTGATGCGCCCCTACCTCGTCGCGTCCGTGCGCGGCGGGGACCTCACGGTCATCGACGAGGCCTCCCCGGACACCCTCTCGGAGGCCATATCCCAGGGCAGCGCGCGCCAGTTGACGACGATGATGAAGGCGGTCGTCGCCTCGGGCACCGGCCAGGCCGCACAAATCTCGGGGATCGAGGTCGCCGGCAAGACCGGCACCGCGCAGCACGCCGTCGGCGCTGCTCCGCACGCCTGGTTCACCGCCTTCGCGCCCGCGGACGACCCGAAAGTCGCCGTCGCCGTTGTCGTCGAAGAGGGCGGCGCCGCGGGCACGGACGCCGCCGGTGGCGCGGTCGCCGGCCCCATTGCCAAAGCCGTGATGGAAGCGGTGCTCAACTCATGAGTTTCAGTTCGGGGAGATTGACGTGACCGCATCCGTTCCGCACCTACTCGGTGGCCGCTACGAGGTTGGGGAACTCCTCGGCCGCGGCGGCATGGCCGAGGTCCATTACGGCTACGACACCCGCCTCGGTCGGCCGGTGGCGATCAAGATCCTGCGCTCCGATCATGTCCGCGACACGACCTTCTTGTCCCGATTCCGCCGCGAAGCTCAATCGGTCGCCGGGCTTAACCACCCCGCCGTCGTGGCCGTGTATGACTCCGGCGAGGACCACACGATCGAGTCCGGTGGCGCCCGCGTCCCCGTGCCCTACATCGTCATGGAGTACGTCCCCGGCGTGACGTTGCGCGAGTTGCTCAACGACCGCGGGGCGCTCGACCCGGACGAGGCCGCGCGCATCACGGAGGCTGTGCTGTCCGCCCTCGACTACAGCCACCGGATGGGGATCGTCCACCGCGACATCAAGCCCGCCAACGTCATGCTCGCCGACGATGGCGCCGTCAAGGTGATGGATTTCGGGATCGCGCGGGCGATCGCCGACACCGCCGCGACGATGACGGCAACCTCCTCGGTCATGGGGACGGCGCAATACATTTCGCCCGAGCAAGCCGAGGGGCTCACCGTCGACTCGCGCTCCGACATCTATTCGGCCGGGTGCCTCCTCTTTGAGTTGCTCACCGGCCGCACCCCCTTTGTTGGTGAGCCGGTTTCGCTCACCTATCAGCACGTGGCCAAGGCGCCCCCGCTGCCGTCCGCCCTCAACGAGGCGGTCCCGACGGAATTCGACGCCATCGTGTTGCATGCGCTCGCCAAGAACCGGGACAACCGCTACCAAGACGCCGAGAAGTTCCGCGCAGACCTGTTTGCCGCGCGCCACGGTCGCGCGATCAGCCCCGCCGCGCAGGCTGCGCTCGCCCAGGCGGCGGACACGGCCATCGTCGCCCCAACCCCCGGTTCGGTCCACGATGCGTCCACGTCGCCGACCATGACGTATGCCGCGAGCGACACGAGCAGTCTCCCCGCGGCATACGCCCCGCCTCGCCGATCCCGGGGTGCCGTCTGGCTCACGGTCCTTGCGCTGCTCGCGTCGTTGGGATTGTTTGGGTTCGTCGGGAAGGCATATCTCGACAATCGGCCCAAGCAGATTGCGGTTCCCAGCGTCGTCGGCGACCCCGTCGACACGGCGAAGGCACGGATTGCCAAGGCTGGGTTTGATGTCACGGAGCAGTACGTTCCCAACAAGGAGGTTCCGGCGGATGAGGTGTTCAAGCAGGACCCGGGGCCGCTGACGTTGCACCTGGAGGGAACGCTCGTGACCCTCACCGTGTCGGGCGGTCCGGCCTCCACCCGGGTTCCCGATCTTGTCGGGACGGACCTCGAGGAGGCGACCGCGCTCATCGAGGACGCGGGGCTCACGATGGGTTCGGTCGACACGGTGGACTCACCCGATCAGCAAGAGAACCACGTGGTCAGCGCGACGCCCGCCCCGTTTGCGGATGCCGCCGAGGGCGACACGGTCTCGCTCAAGGTCGCGTCCGGCAAGGTGTCGCTCGGCGATCTGCGCACGATGAGGGAGGACGAGGCCCGCAATACGTTGGGCACCCTCAAGCTGCCCGTGGTGACGGAGACTGCCCTCAGCGACGAACCCGAGGGCACGGTCATCAAGCAGTCGCCGGAGCCGGGCCGCATCGATGTCGGGACCGCGGTGACGATCACGCTCGCGAAGCCGAGGCCCGTCACCGAGACGACAACCGTCACGACCACGCAATCCTCGACGTCGTCGACGACGACCACGAGTACCTCGACGTCCACCTCGTCGACGACTACCGCGAACACGTCGACATCTCCTCCAGGAACGACCGTGTCGACGACGCCGCTGGTCATGGGCTCGACGTCTTCCCCCGTGTCGCCCGGCGTCCGCGTCGGCCCGGGCGCCCCTGCCTCTGGGGTGGGCGTCGTCGCCCTGGGGTTCGTCGTCTGCGCGCCGATTCTGCTGGTGGGCCGCGGCCGATCCCGGCGTCCCCGCCGCCGACACTGACCGTCCCCGCCCGTCCCAACGCCGTCCCCGCCCCGGTCGACTTGGGTGTCACGGCCGGATGACTTGGGTGTCGCGGCCGGTCGGGTTGGACGTCGCGGCCAGGGTGAGCCGTACCATCCTTGCGTGACCAGGATCCTCGTTGTCGACAACTACGACAGTTTTGTGTTCACGATCGTCGGGTACTTGCAGCAACTCGGTGCCGAGACCGAGGTCGTCCGCAACGACGCGATCACCCCGGGCGATGGCGCGGGTTTCGACGGCGTCCTCATTTCTCCCGGCCCCGGAACTCCCGAGGAGGCGGGTGTCTCGATGGCAATGATCGAGGCGTGTGCGGAGCGGGTTCAGCCGATGCTCGGGGTCTGCCTTGGCCACCAAGCACTCGGGGTTGTCGCCGGCGCAACGGTCGGCCGGGCGCCCGAACTCCTCCATGGCAAAACCTCGCGGGTTCATCACGACGGGACTGGCGTGGTCGCCGGGTTGCCGACGCCGTTTACGGCAACGCGCTATCACTCGCTGACCATCGACCCCCCGACGTTGCCCGACACGCTCGTCGCCAACGGTCACACCGAATCCGGGCTCATCATGGCGGTCCGGCATCGCGACCTTCCCCTGCACGGGGTGCAGTTCCATCCCGAGAGCGTGCTCACCGAGGGGGGTCACCGGATCTTTGCGAATTGGCTGCTCATGTGCGGCCAGCACGACGCGGTGGAACGCTCGGTCGGCCTGAGCCCCTTGGTTCGCGATGCCGAGGGTGTGGCACGGATGGTCGCTGCCGGGTGAGCGGGTTCGCGCTCGCGTAGCGCGCCAGGCCGCCAAGAACGGGCGCCCAAAGTCAGCGGGCGGTCGTGCGCAAGGCCGCCAAAGCGGACGGTCGACGTCAGCGGGTGGGCGGGCGCGAGGCCGCCAAAGGGGCGGTCGACGTCAGCGGGTCGTGCGCGCGGACGTCAAGGCGAGCGCGCCGGCATACGCAGGGAAGGTCTTGATCCCGGTCTCGTCAACGGCGTAGCCAAGCTTGAGCGCCTGGACGTATTCCTGGTAGCGCAGGACGGTGGGGTCGTTGGCGAGGGCGGCGCGCATGGCGACCGGATCGCCGATCGCGCTGATGACAAACGGTGGCGAATAGACGCGCCCTTGAAGCAGCAGCGTGTTGCCGACGCACCGCACGGAGCTCGTCGAGATGAGACGCTGGCCCATCACCGTCATTGATTCGGCGCCGCCGCGCCAGAGGGCGTTCATCACCGCCTCGACGTCCTGCTGGTGGATGACGATGTCGTTAACGTTCGCCCATTCGGGCAGCTCCTCCACGGTCAGCGGCGAATCGTCGAGGGCGACGGTCAGCGTGGGCCCGCGGACCTCCGCACTCCCGACGGCCCCGGCGAGGCTGTCACTGGCCCGGGTGAGCGCGTCGACCTCGTCATTGCGCGGCGCCGCGGACTTGGCGAGGCGCTCGACCTCGGCGCGCAGCTGACCTAGTTCAAGCGTCCGCTGCTGATTGGCGAGGTTCCGCTGCCGGATCAAGTCCGGTATGCCGGTTGCCTCCGACCGCAGATCAGTTCCCCGGGCGACCTGGCTGGTTGCGGTGAAGAGCAGCCCGGCGAGGACGGCGACGAGCGGGACGATGATGCTCCACAGCGACGGTTTCGTCGTCAGCAGGGTCGCGCGGCTCGGCGCCGGAAGATGGGGCTTGGGTAGATGCCCCTGCGGCAGGTAGTTCTTCATGTGGCCCAACCCTCCTTCCCGCGCCGAGGCGTGGCGTTCCGAGCCAGCGTGCTCGTTATCCACCGACTTGTCCACACTTGGGGATTAATAACACGGGTGTGATTCCACCCGTGTCAGGCAGCGCCGCCGTTTCGACGGTGCTGTCGAGGAGAGGATTAATAACACGGGTGTGATTCCACCCGTGTCGTGCGCCGGAGCCACCCCGTGTCGCGCGCCGACCCAACCCTTGTCGTGCGCCGACCCAACCCTTGTCGCGCGCCGACCCACCCACGTCGTCCCCCGAGCCACCCACGAATCCCGCCCCCGCAACCCGGGGCCGTCAGCGCCAGC
Organism: uncultured Intrasporangiaceae bacterium; assembly: GCA_964483685.1. Lineage (GTDB taxonomy): Bacteria > Actinomycetota > Actinomycetes > Actinomycetales > Dermatophilaceae > Nostocoides_A. The sequence continues at coordinate 9,842 of CAZACX010000033.1, read as the reverse complement.
GGGTCGTCATCATGAAGCCGGTGAGCATCAACGCGAAGCCCACCCCGAGATTCCACTGGCCGAGCGCGGGCACGGGAAATTCCTGGCGCGTCACATAGAAGACGACGACCCACAGCAGGCCGACGACCATGAGCCCGAGCATGAGCGGCACGAACCAGATCGGGTTGCCGACCTTGACCTTCTGGGGTCGGCGCGCCGGCGGCGGGGTGTGGACGGGCTTGTCGCGGCCTTTGGATTCGGGCACTTGGGCTCTGCTCCTCGTGTCTGGCAGGTGGTCCGGTTACGTGGCGTATGCCGCTAGGTGACGTATGCCGCGCGGCTGGGCCGCTGGCGGTCAGCACCTGGTAGGCCCAAGCCTAACCGGGGCCAGCCGTGGGGATCGCGACGACGAGGCCCAGGTCAGCCGAGGGCGTAGCGCGCGACGCCGAGCGCAACGGTCGCGAGGGTGACCCCCGCCGCGCCGAGGACGACGGCACGGGTGTCCCGACCGGCGCGGGTCATCACCCAGGCGAGGAGCGCCCCGGTGAGGAATCCGCCGACGTGGGTCTGCCAGGCGATGTTCGGATAGAGCAGCGGGAGGGCGGCGTTGATGGCGAGATTGACCCAGATGCCCTGCGTCGAGCGACCGAGCGACTTGTTGAACACCAGCAGTGCCCCGAACAGCCCAAAGACCGCACCCGAGGCGCCGACGACGCCCGTGTTGGAGGTGACGGGGTTGAGCAGGAGATAGGCGACGCTGCCGCCGAGCGCGCTGATGAGATAGAGCGCGGCGAACCGCATCCGCCCGAGGAGTTGCTCGAGGTAGCCCCCGAGCATCCACAGCGCGAGCATGTTGAAGCCGATGTGAATGAGCGGGCCGTGCAGGAACGCCGAGGTGAGGAAACGCCACGGCTCATGGCGCCCGATCGACGGGGAGAGGGCGAGTTCCTGATAGATCCGCGGCGACGACTGCTCAAGGAGCCACAGCACCGCGCAGATCGCGATGATCCCGATGGTGACGCTCGCCTGCCCGGCCGTCGACCGGCCACCAAGGACCGTCCGCGTCGGGGCGATGGTGGCCGCACCGGCGCGGACGCAGTCCACACACTGGATCCCCACGGCGGCCGGCCGCTGGCACTCGGGGCAGGTCGGTCGCCCGCAGCGTTGGCAGCGCACATAGGCCACCGTGCTCGGGTGGCGCGGGCAGACCGGGACCTCCTGCGCCGCAGGCGGGTATGCCGCGGGGTCGCTCATGTGGGTTGGCTCAGCTGACGGTGACGGAGGTGATGACGACGGGCTCGCGCGGCTTGTCACCGGCCCCTGTCGGCACGGCGACGATGGCGTCGACAACGGCGCGGCTGGCCGCATCGGTCACCTCGCCAAAGATCGTGTGCTTGCCCTGGAGCCAGGGGGTGGCCTCGACGGTGATGAAGAACTGGGAACCGTTGGTGCCCTTGCCCATGCGCTTGCCGGAGTTGGCCATCGCGAGGAGGTAGGGACGGTCGAAGACGAGTTCGGGGTGGATCTCGTCATCGAAGGAGTAGCCGGGGCCGCCCATTCCGGCGCCGAGGGGGCAGCCGCCCTGGATCATGAAGTTGGGGATGATCCGGTGGAAGGTGAGCCCGTCATAGAACGGGGTCGGGCTGGTGCGCCCGGCGTCGTCCTTGTACTCCTTGGTCCCGCTCGCCAAGCCGGTGAAGTTGGCGACCGTCTTGGGTGCCTGGAACTCGAAGAGGTCGATCGCGATGTCGCCGTGGTTGGTATGCAAAGTGGCCTTCATGGCGCCAATCCTCGCATGGCGCTGCCCGCGGGGCTGCCGACAAAACAACCTCGGGTGGCGGTCGCGTCCATGGGCCCGCGCCGGGGGAGGATAGGGAGCAGTTGCCATCCAAGGAGGAACCATGTTCTGCCGCTCGTGCTCGTCCAAGAATTCCGGCAAGAAGGCATGCAAAGACTCGGCTGCGACGTCGGCCGCAGCCGGCCAGCCGCTGAAGAAGCGCTCGCGCGCCCGGTGTGCCCTGGTGTTCGGTGCCCTGGCGCTCGCCGGTGGGGCCGCGGGCGCCGTGTTCAAGTCGCGGGGGCGCACCCCTCGTCCCGACCCGTGGGCGATGCCGACCGGCGATCCCTATGCCGCGAGCTCTCGCGACGCGCGGCCCTGACGACCGGGTCCTGACGACCGGGCCCTGACGACCGGGCCCTGACGACCGGCCCTGACGACCGGGCCCTGACGACCGGGCCCTGACGACCGGGCCCTGACGACCGGGCGACAATAGGGGCTTCCGTCCGCCGCCAAAAGGAGCCGCCGTGCCCGTCACGATCCCGGCCGCACTGCCCGCCCGCACCGTTCTCGAGTCGGAGAACGTGTTTGTCATGACGCAGGGGCGGGCCGGACACCAGGACATTCGGCCGCTGCGGATCGCGATCGTCAACTTGATGCCGACGAAGGTCGAAACCGAGACGCAACTGCTGCGCCTGCTCGGGAATTCGCCGATTCAGACGCAGATCACCTTGCTGCACATGGGATCTCACGAGGCGCGCAACACGTCGACGGACCATTTGGACGCCTTCTATCGCACCTTTGACCAGGTGAAGGAGATGAAGTTCGACGGGCTGATCGTCACCGGTGCGCCGATTGAGACGTTGCCGTTCGAGGAGGTGGACTACTGGCCCGAACTGTGCGCCCTCATGGAGTGGTCAGTCGGTCACGTGTTCTCGACGCTGCACATTTGCTGGGGTGCGCAGGCGGCCCTGTACCACCATTACGGTATTCCGAAGCATCCACTGGGGGACAAGGTGTTTGGGGTGTTCGAACACCACGTTCTGGCGCCGCGCAACCGCATCATGAGCGGGTTTGACGAGGTGTTCGCGGCGCCGCATTCGCGGCATACGACGGTGTTGGCGGAAGATATTGAGGCCCGCGAAGAGCTTGAGTTGTTGGCGGTGAGCGACGAGGCGGGGGTCTATCTCGCGGCGAGCCGGGATGGGCGCCACATCTTCTTGACGGGTCATCCGGAGTATGACCGTGGCACCCTCGGCAAGGAGTACCAGCGGGACGTCGATCGGGGACTGCCGATTGCCCCGCCGCGCCACTACTTCCCCGGCGATGATCCGACCCAGGAGCCGACCGGTGCGTGGCGTTCGCACGCGTTCTTGCTCTTTGCGAACTGGCTCAACTACTGCGTCTACCAGCGCACGCCTTATGACCTCGAGGTCATTCCGGCCGAGCCGCCGCGCGCCGACTGACGTGGCCTAAACGTTGCGCCGGTACTGCCCGCCGACCTCAAAGAACGCGGCGCTGATCTGACCGAGTGAGGCGACCCGAACCGTGTCCATGAGGGCGGCGAACACGTTGCCCCCGCGGGTCGTCACCTCCTTGAGGTGCTCGAGGGCGGCGGGCGCGTCGCCTTCGTGGCGGGCGTGGAACGTGGCGAGGCGGCGCAGTTGGCCCTGTTTCTCGGCGTCGGTGCCGCGGGCGAGTTCGACCTCGTGGGCATCGTGCGAGTGATCGTCGGAGAGGAAGGTGTTGACGCCGACGATCGGCAACGTGCCGTCGTGTTTGCGCTGCTCATAGAGCATCGACTCATCCTGGATTTTGCCGCGCTGATAGCCGGTCTCCATCGCTCCGAGGACACCACCGCGGTCCGCCATCCGCTCGAACTCGGCGAGGACGGCCACCTCCACGAGGTCGGTCAACTCCTCGATGATGAACGATCCCTGGAGGGGGTTCTCGTTGATTGACAGGCCCCACTCCTGGTCGATGATGAGTTGGATCGCCAGCGCCCGACGCACCGAGTGCCCGGTCGGGGTGGTGATTGCCTCGTCAAAGGCGTTGGTGTGCAACGAATTGGCGTTGTCATAGAGCGCACACAGGGCCTGCAGGGTGGTGCGGATGTCGTTGAAGTCCATTTCCTGGGCATGGAGGGAGCGGCCGGATGTCTGAACGTGATATTTCAGTTTCTGGGCTCGTGGGTCAGCGCCATAGAGGTCACGCATCGCCACGGCCCAGATCCGCCGCGCGACCCGCCCGATCACCGAATACTCGGCGTCCATGCCATTGGAAAAGAAGAACGACAGGTTGTGCGCAAAGTCGTCAATCTGCATCCCTCGTGCGAGGTACGCCTCGACATAGGTGAAGCCGTTGGCGAGTGTGAAGGCGAGCTGGCTAATCGGGTTGGCGCCCGCCTCGGCGATGTGGTAGCCACTGATCGAGACGGAATAGAAGTTCCGCACCCGGTTGGCGATAAAGAACTCCTGAATGTCCGCCATCGCCCGCAATGCGAACTCGGTCGAGAAGATGCAGGTGTTTTGCCCCTGGTCTTCCTTGAGGATGTCCGCCTGCACGGTCCCGCGCACCGTCGCCAGGGCCAGAGCGCGCAGGTGGGTGCGCTCCTCCTCGTCGGGGTCGCGACCCTCCTCGTCGCGGAACGCGTCGAGCCGCTGATCGATGACCGTGTTGAGGAACATCGCAAGAATCGTCGGCGCCGGCCCGTTGATCGTCATCGACACCGACGTCGTCGGGGAGCAAAGGTCGAAACCGACATACAGCTCGCGCATGTCGTCAAGGGTGGCGACGCTCACGCCGCTCGTGCCGACCTTGCCATAGACGTCGGGTCGCGGATCCGGGTTGCGGCCATAGAGGGTGACGGAGTCGAAGGCGGTCGAGAGCCGCGTCGCCGGTTGCCCTTCGGAGAGCAGGTGGAAGCGCCGGTTGGTGCGCGCCGGATCGCCCTCGCCGGCAAACATGCGCGCGGGGTTCTCCTCCTTGCGTTTGAACGGGAACACGCCCGCGGTGAACGGGAAGTAGCCCGGCAGATTCTCGCTGCGCAGGAACCGCAGCAGCGCGCCGTCGTCCGTGTGCCGCGGCAGGGCGACTCGCGGAACGCGGGTGCCGCTGAGTGTCGCCCGGGTCAGTGGCGTGCGGATCTCCTTGTCGCGCACGACATACACCTGCTCGTCCCCCTCGTATGCCGCGGCCGTCGTCGGCCAGGCCGCGAGCGTCGCGCGGGTGGCCGGGTCCAGGGCGGCTTGGCGGTCGGCGAGGAGGGCCGTCAAGACGGCGTCGGTTGCGGCGATGTCGGCGTCGGGTGCGAGCGTCGATCCGGGCTCGGCGAGGAGGGCTTTGGTGGCCGCAATCTGTTGGACCTGCGCTGCCGTCGCGCATTGGGCTCGCGTGTCGGCGTGATAGGTCCGCACGGTGGCGGCGATCTCGGCGAGGTACCGTTCGCGGCCCTTGGGCAGCGTGGAGGTGAGCCCGGTGGACACCTTTGTCGTCGCGGGGGCCAGGGTTCCCTCGAACGCGGGCAACCCGAAGCCACGCAGGAGGCTCTTGAGGTGGAGGTACAGCGCGGTCACGCCGTCGTCGTCGAAGCGGGCTGCGGAGGTGCCAAACACCGGCATGTCCTCCCACGGCGTGCCGAAGGCCTCCCGGTTGCGGACCAGTTGGCGGGCAACGTCGCGGCGGGCATCGTCGGCGCCGCGGCGTTCGAATTTGTTGATGGCCACGACGTCGGCGAAGTCGAGCATGTCGATCTTTTCGAGTTGGCTGGCCGCGCCGAATTCGGGGGTCATCACATAGAGGGAGACGTCCGCGTGGGCGGTGATCGCGGCGTCGCCTTGACCGATGCCGGGGGTTTCGACGAGGACGAGGTCGAAGCCCGCACACTTTGCTGCAGCGACCATGGCGTCGAGGTTTTCGGGGATGACCGCTCCCGGCGTGCGGGTGGCGAGCGACCGGAAGAACACGACCCCCGGTTCGATGGCGTTCATCCGGATCCGGTCGCCGAGGAGCGCGCCCCCGCCGCGGCGGCGCGTCGGGTCGATCGCAAAGACGGCGACCTTGACCGTGTCGCCGCAGTCGCGTCGCAGCCGTCGGATCAGTTCGTCGCTCAGTGAGGACTTGCCGGAGCCCCCGGTGCCGGTGATCCCGAGGACCGGCACCTTCTTGTCGGCCGCTAACGCCATCAGCTCGGCGGCAAGCGCCTGCGCCGCGCGTTCCCTCGCACTGGGGCCGCTTCCCGGGAGGTCGCCTCCCGGGTGGCCGTCTGCGATGGGACCGGCCGGGGTGGGGCCGGCCGGGGTGGGGCCGGCCGGGGTGGGACCGGTCGTCGAGGCGGTGTCGGCGTTCGGGCCGGGGCCAACGGCGGATCGGGCGCTGGGTGTCGCCTCCAACACCGTCAGCGCCCGCGCGAGGGCGACCTCATCGCCGGCCTGGAGCGCCGCCAGGTCGGCCCCGCTCGCCGCAAGGTCGGTGTCGCAGTCGGCGATCAACGCGTTGATCATTCCCGCCAGCCCGAGCCGGGCCCCGTCCTGCGGCGAAAAGATGTGGACCCCGACCGTCGCCAGCTCCGCGATCTCGGCGGGGACGATGACCCCACCGCCGCCGCCATACAGCTTGATGTGCCGTGCTCCGCGGCGGGCCAACTCGTCGGCGAGGTAGCGGAAGTACTCGACGTGCCCGCCCTGATAGGAGCTGACCGCGACGCCCTGAACGTCCTCCTGGAGCGCCGCGGTGACGACCTCGGCGACGGATCGGTCGTGGCCGAGGTGGATGACCTCGGCGCCCTGGGCCTGGAGCAGCCGCCGCATGATGTTGATCGCCGCATCGTGACCGTCGAAAAGACTTGCGGCAGTGACGAATCGGACCGGGTGACGGGGCACGTGGAGTTCGGGTTTGGTCGGCTTCGAGGTGGTGCTCATGGCGACTCCGTCGGCGGCTGTCTCGCGCGGTCAGGGCAGAGCGCGCGCAGATACATGCACCTGTGATCCTACGAAGGAATGGCCGGGGCAGGCCGGATCGCGTCGCACCTCCACGTCGTGAGGGGTTCGCGGTCCTCACTGCTGCACGAGACCCGCTCCGCTCCCGTATGCCGCGACCGCACCTCGACCTGCCACCGCACCTCCGCGCCCGACCCGGCGTCCGCGGCGGCAATTCCCGCATTCGCGGGGGCGTCCGTTGCGTCCGCGGGGGCATTCCCCGCGCTCTCGGGGGAACTCGGTGCGGCGATCGCGAAGGTGACCGTGGCGGCCTCCTCACCCCCGGGGTGTCGGTCCGCGGGGGCATTCGGTGCGCTCGCGGGGGAGCTCGGTGCGGCGATCGCAAAGGTGACCGTGGCCGCGTCCTCACCCCCGGGGTGACGGTGCGCGATTGCCTCCACGAGACGAACGCCGCCGTGGGTGGTGTGGCCGAGGTGTCGGCGGAGCCCGATTTCGGCGGCCTGGATCGGCATCGTGACGCTGGTGCGCCCGCGCAGCTGGTCGAGGTCCAGATGCCCGGCGCGATGGGCCGCCGCGACCTTTCTCACGGATTCGGGGTCGAGCCCGCCGTAGTACAGTCCGCCGCCGCCGGAGCCCACGACCGCCGGGTCGAGGACGAGCATCATCGCCGCGAACCGGTGCCCGCCGAGATGGGACACGCCCCAAACCGATTGCGGGGCAACGGATTCCAAAGCCGTGGATTCCATGGCAACGGATTCCATGGCGGCGAGGACGGGGCGCCCGCGTTCGGCGCAGCACGCATCGTGCTTGCCGTGGGTGCAGACCGCAAAGAGTGGTTCGTGGGTGGGTGTCAGGCCAGGGGAACGCCCCGCGGCGAGGGCGGCGAGGTCGAGGTCGAGCAGCTCCCGCGAGTCCCTGACCGTGGTCGTCTCGACGAACCCGTTCGGCGACAACGTGGACGCCACGAAAACCCGCCGCGGGCCGCCCGGCCCGCGCTCGCTGATCCTGCGCTCGCCCACGCTCCCGCGCTCGCCCGTTCCGCGCTCGCCGGTTCCGCGCTCGCGGGTGCTGCGCTCGCCCACGATCCCGCGCTCGCCGGTTCCGCGCTCGCCGGTGCCGCGGCGGATGAGCAGCGCCTTGAGGTTGACGGCCGCGCAGCGTTGCTGGAGTTCGAGCCCAAATCCCTCGGGGAGGCGGGCGTCGCGCCACGCCTTGATCCCCCACGGGCCCGGCTCTTCGAGCAGAAGGAATCCGTTGACCTGCGGCGCCGTCCCTGCGAGCGACTCCGCGCGCGCCCGAGCAGCTGCGGCGCAACGGAATTCACCGACCCGCCCCGTCGGCGGGAGGGTCAGGGACTCAGAGTCGGCGGATTCCACGACTTGACCCTACGCAAGGGTGCCGGCCGCACTGACATACTCGCTGGTATGGAAATTGTCGATAACGGCCCGCAGCCAAATGCCTTTGATCTCGAGGAGGCGACTGTCGCGAATGCGGCCTATCGCACCGTCGCGTGGACCGGGCGTTATCTGCAGGTCACGCTGATGTCGATCCCGGTCGGCGAGTCCATTGGGCTCGAGGTTCACCCCGAAACCGACCAGTTCCTGCGCATCGACCAGGGCTCCGGGCGTTGCGTCATGGGCCCGGCCAAGGACGACCTGCCGATCACCCACGAGGTCAGCGACGGCTGGAGCATCCAGGTGCCGGCCGGCGTGTGGCACGACGTGATCAACACCGCCGATGAGCCGCTCAAGGTGTATGCCGTGTACGCGCCGTCGCATCACGCCGCCGGTCGCGTCCACGAGACGGCCGCCGACGGGGCGCGCGACGAGAAGGCGGGGACCGATGAGCCGCCCGCGTGGACGGTCCAGCCCGGCTGAGCGGGTTACGGGCTGAGCCGCCCGCGTGGACGGTCCAGCCCGGCTGAGTGGGGTTACCGGCTGAGCCGCCCGCGTGGACGGCTCAGCCCGGGTGAGCGGGCTTAGTAGTCGCCCCTGATGACGAAGTAGGAGCCCCGGATCGTTCCGGCGAGCTTTGACTTCTGCCGGGCGAATTTGAAAGCGCCCAGTTCCTGGGGGACTTCCATGCCGTCGGAGAGTTTGAAGCCGACTGCGCGCTTGCCGCCGGGTTCGACGGTCCACAGAACGTTGATCGCGAGGCCGGACTCATAGAAGACGTGGACCCAGTGGATGCCGTCGACGTCGGAAACGGCTACTTCGAGGGGCCGGGATCCGATGACGATGTCGCGTTCGGTCGCCAGGATCGTCGCCACCCAGTCGACGGTTTCGGTGGCCTCGGCGGCCGGCGTGGTGGTGAAGACGTGGTCGTACTTGTTCTTGAAGTACCGGGCTTCGTTTGCCCGCAGGCCGGCCAGCGCGTCGGCGACCGGTGAGCTTTCCACCCCGGCGGTGGACACCTGGACAAAATCGATGACTGCACTCATGGCGCCTCCTTCGTGATGGTGGGGCGACGGTATCTCACCGTCGCACCGCATCCTTGTCCGATCGGTGGCCGAGCTCCCGGCAAACGATGGCTGCTTGCTCGGTGTGCGAGACCGCAGCCGGACTCAAGGGGTAAAGGCGCGGCTGGACTCAAGGGGTAAGGGCGCGGCTGGGCTCAGGGGGTGAGGGCTCTGACGCGATTGTTGCGGGGGTTGTGTTCCAGCTCCACCAGGCCGAGGGCCTCCAGCAGAGGAGGCAGGTACATCCCGAACCGGCCGCGATACCCCTTGCGCAGCCCGTACCACCCGCCGACGGGGTTCGTCTCGCTGCGCCCCCACGCCTCCACCGTCCCGTCCTTCGCGGGCTTCTTCTCGTCGGCGGCGCCGAGGTCCACCCACTCGCCCTGTGACAGCAGCCAGGCGTGGAGATCCTCGATCGCGCTCAGGTGGTAGCGCAGGGTGGTCGTGCCGACCTGACAAACGATCGCTGCCGGGTCCGCGTCAACGTCACGCCACATCGTGTATGCCGATGTGCCCGGCGCCGTCGTCAACTGCCATGGGTCCTCGCGGGTGCCTGATCCAGTCATGCGCGCACTGTAGTCGCGCGCGATCACTTGGGTCGGGGCAAGTGACAGCGGACACGGGAAACTGCCCGGGGGCGGCCATGTAGCTGCCCGGTAGCGGACATGAAAGTTGCCCGCTGGCGGTCATG
>CAZACX010000032.1:0-31290 GCA_964483685.1 uncultured Intrasporangiaceae bacterium | reverse complement strand
AACCCTGTGCCTCGGCTTGGTAGTAGCTTGAACTTGCGGGTGGAGATGGTGCTTTGCAGGTCGGCGTTGAAGGAGTACGAGAGCCTCGTCTCGCGCTCATCGGGCACTGTTGCCAGGTCAGCTTTCAGGCCCCAGACCCGGATGTCTCGGAGATCAACGCAGGCTGCGACACGCGCGGCCTCACTACGAGCAGCGTCAAGTGACACGCCTACGCCGCCTTCGCGAAGTCCGTGCGCTTCGCCCAGGCCTTGTCCTGCGCTGAGGAGTCGGAGAAGCTCACGTGCACGTGGGCTGACTCGGCGGCCTCCATGTAGATGTGAGACGCCGCGATCCAGTCACACCGAACAACCGGCTGGATTGCCACGCTGCACTCCGCCTCAACGGCCCGGGCGTAGCGCTGAACGGTCGAGAGGCGAGGGTCGCTTCCCTCCGTTTCGAAGCCGGAGACCGTGGATTGGCCCACGCCCATCCTCCGAGCGACCTGTGCCTGAGTCAGGCCCATCCGCCTCCGAAGCGAGATGAGGCACTGAATGAGACTCAGACGTCGATCGACGTCAACACTGGCGGCGCGGTACTCGGGATCCTGGAGCGACTCCGCGATGTGGGAGTCCAGCTCGTCCTCGAAGACCTCGGTGGTCGGCGAAGAGGGGCTCCTGTTTGCGCTCATGGGCTGATCCTGTCGGCTCGTGTGAGGCATGTGTTGTGCGTGGTGGGGGGTGCGGTGTTACGGCCTGCCTGACGTGTCAGGAGTTCGTAGCACCCGGCGCGATTCACCATATATCGGTTCCAACCGATACTAGTGCGCGCGGCACCGGGCAACAACACTTTTGGCGAGATGCCGATCACAGAGGCGGCTTGTCGCCTCTGGTGTCGAGCCAGGCCGCCTTCCGCTGCATGGCGGTCGCCTTGGGCGTGGCCTGCGTGGTCTTGTGGAAGACGTCGAGCGCCACAGCCCACTTCCCCCAGCGCATGAAGAGGAGCCGGTAGGGGTTCCCGTGCCGCTTGATGCGCAGCTCCCAAATGCCGTCTCCGATGTTCTTGAAGTGCACCCCGTGGGTTAGCTGCTCGACGTTGTCGCGGTACTTGCGCATGAGGTCGTGGAATTCCTTGCGGATGTCAGCAGGGATCTGCTTGTCGAAGTCGCTCTTCGGGGGCTTGCACTCGGCGGTCGGGGAGACCGACCACCAGATCCAGCCCGCGCAGAAGGGAACACCGTCGGGCGTCGCTGGAGCGGGCGGCGACTGAGTCGCCGCTGCGCCCCTCCGATTGCGAGCCTTGCGCATTGTGCACCCCGGAACTACACAGTTGTCGGTGAGTAATCTGAGACTAGCCGGTGCGTCCGACCTGCGGAAATGGAACTGCGGAACATGTGAGGCCGGAGCCCCCGGCGATGGGAGCTCCGGCACTGCCGGTCACTGACCGGACTTGTTCTTGGTGCGTCCACGATCTTCCAAGCGGTGCCCCCTCGGGCCCGGCGGGAGTCGGTGACCCTTGGGCACCGTCACCTCATTCCCGCCGCCCGTGGGGCGGTATTGCCCAGACGACGGAGCCTTGGGGCCGCGCGTCAGACGGTTACCAGCTCACTCGCGAGAGATCGGCCCCGTCAAATATCGGCTTGCGTGGCGCCCGCGACGAGGATGTTGAGGCCAGCGATGACGGCGGCCTCGAGGAATCGACAGGCCTTCGGCGTGAGCATGTCGAGGCGGATGAGATCGTCCAGGTGGTCGGCCTTGACGACGAACTTGCGGATATTGACGTTCCAGTGCTCCCGGGTGCTGTCGGGAATGACAACGTGAAGTCGACTCCCGGAGAGCTATCTGTAACGGGGGCGGGCCTGGGGGTGCGGTTTGTGCGCTCTGGCACGTCGGTTCGATTGAGACCGACGCCCTGGCCGGTGTTGGCCAGCGCTGGGCAGACCCCCATGGCCACCACCGGGCAGAACTCGTGACCGTCACCGGGCAGGTTCCACGACCGCCCCCGGCAGAAACCAATGGCCCTTGACACAGCACCATCGCAGGAAGCGGCAGCACCACTGCAGGAAGCGGCAGACCACCGTGTCCTCATCCCAAGGCGAGACAACGACCGGAACTGGTGGCCCCTTGGGCAAGCGACCGAGCACCGGACCTGACGCAACTACTACTCAAGAAGGGTGAGAGTGCTCATCGCGACGTATACGTCGGTCTTGGCCGGCGCCTCTTCGAAGCCCGCGAAGGAGTCGATGCTGACGGTTGCCCTTCCCTTCGCGGGAATGAAGTTGAGGAAGGTGAAGTCCCCGCCGACTACCTTGCCCTTGCCGTCCCTGTATATCGCGACTACCTGCAGTTCCTTCAGGTCCTTGGTGAACGGCGAGGTCACCACTGCGGTCGTCTTGAGTCCCCCGTATTCCTGCGCACGTGTCGTGACTTTGGAGACCTCGAAGTTGGCTGGCTCCTCCTCCAAGCTTTCATACGTGCCTGGCAGGGCCTGAACGGTCATCTTCTTGACGCCGGTCGCCTCGATGTTCGCACCAGACAGGGCCACGGACGTCTTCGGCAGGATGACCGCGATGTACTCGTCTCGGGAGTCAACAACCACTCCGCTCGCGTCTTCGAGGCCGATCTGCACCTGCACGTTCGTCGCGATCTGTTCCCCGGAGTTGGAGATAACGACGCCGTAGGTGCCGGTGGGCGGGCCGAACTCTGACTTTGGGAACTGGGTGAAGCCATAATCCTCCACCGTCACGGCGTCAGGCGCCGGAGCCTCCTCGGTACTAGCACTGGCCGTTGGGGTCGCACCCCCGGCCACGACCCTGGAGGAGGCATCCCCTTGAGTGGTCGCCTTCTCGGCTGCCGAGCCGCACGACGAGAGAGCAATTGCCGCCACGACCACGCCCGACAACAGAAAAATCGGGTTCCGGTTTGTCTTCACGACCAGAGTGTCAATTGAACCAAGGCGTTTCTGCTCGTCAGCCGTGCCAAAGATGTCGATCTGTTACCCGCGATCAAGCCTTGGGAGGTTGCGCTGGCGTGAGCGAGGCCGGATCCGGCGATCCAGATGGCAATCGCGCTGGGGTGCTGATCCAGGGGCGGCACGTCCGAACCATCGGGTCAGTGGAATGTCCACCCCACCGTGCCGCAGCCTTGACCGCCCGTGGGATACCCACCCCAACCTTGCATGAACTCCACCCCGACGAAGCAGGCACGTTCCGAGGTTCGATTCGGCGGATTCAAAGAGGGCAACCGGCACCACGCGTCCGTGTACGACGAGCAGGAGTACGTCGCGATGCGGCGGTTCATCACCGACGACGGGAAGACAGCGAGAACGGGCGCGAGCTGTGGACGGGTGCGGCCCCGCCATGCCCACGCCCATCAATGACCGCGCCCGCACCAAGCACCGCGTCATCCGTGCATTACGGATAACAGTGGAACCCAAGTGGGTCACCCTCGGGAAACCCCACGTCAGTCACTACAACCGCACCTCAAAGCCGTTACAGATAAGTCCGCCAATACTGCATCGACGAACGGAGAGGAGAGATCAACGCGGCGGCCCAGGACTTGAGCATCCGCTCGACCAGGTCGCGGCGAGCCGAAGATATCCACCGGCCACCATGTCGCGGACCAGATATCCACCGGCCCACCAGGTCCCGGGGGCAACCAGCCACCGTCGCGACGCGGACATCTCACATCGGTAACGAACGGAATCGCCGCGTCGTGCGGCGGCCGGCCCCGGCTAGGGTGCCAGGCAGCGTTCGGTGCCGAGCGCGGGGAGCGCCGAACCGGCATACCCGCGCCTCGCTGCACCGGGAGCATTGGTCCGAAGTCCGTGTGTCGCGCGAACGTCGCCCGCCCACGGCAGCAGCCAAATGAAGTGAGGTTGATGAAGTGAAGCTCACGCGTAGGGCAGCGACGCCGGTCGTCCTTGCCTCCACCCTTGCGCTCACGCTGGCGGCTTGCGCCTCCGACCGTGACGCCACAACGTCGAGCACCAGTAGCGGGTCCTCGGCGGGGAGCGGCACCACCGCAGAAACCTTCACGTTCGGCGCCGCCGGCGCCCCCGAAGTGTTCGACCCCTTCTATGCCTCCGACGGCGAAACCTTCCGGGTCACCCGCCAGATGATGCAAGGCCTGCTCGGGATCAAGGCCGGCAGCGCCGAAGCCGAACCAGAGTTGGCGGAGAGCTGGGAACCCAGCGCGGACGGCCTCTCCTGGACCTTCAAACTGCGCCAAGGAGTCACCTTCACCGACGGTGAGAAGTTCGACGCCGCGGCCGTTTGCTACAACTTCGACCGCATGTACGCCCAGAACGAGGCCGCAGCGTCGGGCCCCGCCGAATACTGGGCCTACGTCATGGGCGGCTTCAAGGGCGGCGCCGACCCCTCGCTCTTTAAGAGCTGCGAGGTCAAGGACGAGGCGACCGCGGTCCTCAACCTGACCCGGGCAACCTCCGACTTCCCGGTGCTGCTCAGCCTCGACTCGTTCTCCATGCAGTCGCCGAAGGCACTCAAGGACGGCGACGCGAACAATGTCGCCACCGAAGGTGAAGGCTTCACGTACCCGGCCTACAGCAAATCTCCCGTCGGCACCGGGCCCTACAAGTTCGAGAGCTACGACGAGGCCAACAAGACGATCACGCTGGTCCGCAACGACACCTACTGGGGAGAGAAGGCGAAGACGGCCAAACTCGTCTTCAAGATCATTCCCGACGAGTCGACCCGCCGCCAGGAGCTCGAAGCTGGCAGCATCAACGGGTACGATCTGCCCAACCCGGTGGACTGGAGCGGGCTCTCCGACGGCGGCAACGAGGTCCTCGTTCGCCCCGCGTTCAACATCCTCTATCTGGGGCTGAACCCGGAAAAGAACGCGAAACTCAAGGACCTGCGCGTCCGCAAGGCGATCTACATGGCGCTCAACCGGGACCAGATGGTCAAGACGCAGCTTCCTGAGGGCGCCGAGGTCGCGACCCAGTTCATCCCGAAGACGGTGGCCGGCTACAACACGGCGCTAACCCCGGTCGCCTACGACCCCGAGGGCGCGAAGAAGTTGCTCAAGGACGCCGGAGCAGAGGGTATGACGCTGCAGTTCGCCTACCCGTCCGAGGTCTCACGGCCCTACATGCCAGACCCGATGAAGATCCACGCGGCGTTCAAGACTGACCTCGAGGCCGTGGGCATCAAGGTCGAGGTCGTCACCAAGCCGTGGAACGGTGGCTACCTCGATGGTGTCGACAAGGGTCAGTTCGACGCCTGGCTGCTCGGCTGGACCGGTGACTACAACTCGGCGAACAACTTCATCGGCACGTTCTTCAGCGCGCCGACGAACGACTTCCACACCTACGCCACCGACTTCGGCACCACGCTCACCGAGGAGCTTCGCGCCGCGGACGGCATCGTGGACGAAGCCGAGCGCAACACCGCATACGAGGGGTTGAACAAGAAGATCATGGAGGAGTACCTCCCGGGTCTCGCGATCAGCCACTCGCCGCCGGCGCTCGTCGTCGGCAAGGGTGTCACCGGTGTCGTCGCCAGTCCGCTCACCGCGGAGATGTTCGATACGGCGACTGTCGCCAAGTGATTTGCCCCCGCTGACGGTCCATCGATGAGTGCTGGCCGCCCCGGCCCCCCGGCTGGGGCGGCCAGCACCGTCCCGAGAGGCAGGTGAGACTCGAATGCTCCGCTTCATCGTGCGGCGGCTCGGCCAGATGGTCGCCGTCGTGGCCGTCCTTTCGCTGATGCTGTTCATGTGGCTGCGTTCGCTGCCCGGCGGCACGGTGTCGGCGATGCTTGGCGAACGCGCCACCCCCGAGTCGCGGGCCCGGTTGACCACGGCCCTCGGCCTCGACCAGCCGTTGTGGGTTCAGTACGTCCGCTTCGTCAAGCGGGCCGCAACCGGCAATTTCGGTGCCTCGACCGGAGTCCTGCCCGGGCGCGACGCCTTTGCCGTCTTCCTGCAACGGCTCCCCGCGACGATCGAGCTGAGCGCGTTCGCGTTGACGGTCGCCGTGGCCCTCGCGATTCCCCTCGGCTACCTCGCGGCCCGACGCCAAGGGAGCCTCTTCGACAACCTCTCGGTCATGGGTTCCCTCGTCGGGGTCGCCGTGCCGGTGTTCTTTCTCGCGTTTCTGCTCAAGTACTTCTTCGCCGTCAAACTCGGCTGGTTGCCCGTCTCGGGCCGCCAAAGCGGCGACATTGACGCCACCCGGGTTACCGGATTGTTCGTCCTCGATGGGCTCCTCACCGGCGAGCTCGACGCCGCCTGGGACGCCTTCAAGCACCTCATCCTCCCCGGCCTCGCGCTCGCGACCATCCCCTTTGCCATCATCTTCCGCATCACCCGGGCCTCGGTCCTCGAAGTCCTCGATGAGGACTACGTGCGGACCGCCGAGTCAAAGGGCTTGACCAACAGGGTGATTCGCGGCCGCCACGTCCTGCGCAACGCGTTGCTCCCCGTCATCACGACCGTCGGATTGCAGGCCGGCGCGCTCCTGGCCGGCGCCGTCCTCACCGAGCGAGTGTTCGCATTCGGCGGCATCGGCGAGGCCCTGGCGATCAGCTTCGAGCGGCGCGACTACCCCGTGCTTCAAATCCTGATCCTCGCCTCCGCCGCGATCTTCGTCTTCGTCAACCTCGTCGTCGACGTGCTCTACGCCGTCATCGACCCACGCGTGCGGACCCGGTGAGGCGGCCATGAGCGAGACTCCCGCCAAGGGCCCCAGCCGCTTTAGTCCCGCGAGCCGCAAGGCCAAGATCGACGCACTCGCCGAAACGGTCAGCGAAGCCGGACGGGTCGACGACGCGCCCGGGGTGTCCCTCGTCGCCAGCGCCTGGCGCCGGCTGCGCCGCAATCCCGTCTTCCTCATCGGCCTTGTCATCACCTCGTCCTTCGTCCTGCTTGCCCTGGTCGCTCCGTGGATCGCCCCGCACGACCCGACCGTCGGCTACCTCCTCGACAAGGTCCGCCCCCAGTCCAACCCCATCCCTGGCCCGGAGCCGGGCTACCCCTTGGGCGCCGACTCTCGTGGCCGAGACCTGCTCTCCCGCTTGATCGTCGGCAGCCAGCAAACGCTGTATGTCGGTGTCTTCGCCACCCTCTTCTCTTTCGCCGGAGGGCTCGTCCTTGGCACCCTCGCGGGCGCCCTCGGCGGCTGGGTCGACGCCCTGATCATGCGCGCCGTCGACATCATGCTCTCGATGCCAGCCCTGCTGCTGGCCGTCTCGATCGCCGCCCTTGCGTCGAAGCCGAGCCAGATGACCGTCATCATCGCCATCGCGGTGACCTACCTGCCGGTGTTTGCCCGGCTCTTGCGCGGCTCCATGCTTGCCCAGCGGTCGAGCGATCACGTGCTCGCGGCTCGCGCCCTCGGCGTGCGTCCCAGCGCCATCGTGTTGCGGCACATGCTGCCCAACTCCCTCGGGCCGGTGATCGTCCAGGCGACGCTTGTGCTTGCCACCGCCGTCATCGATGCGGCGGCCTTGTCCTTCCTCGGGTTGGGTAACCCCGATGACCGTCAGCCGGAGTGGGGTCAAATGCTCGGTCAGGCCCAGCAATACATCTACGACTTCCCGCACCTGGCCTTCTGGCCGGCGGCCTGCATCATCGTCGTCGCCTTCGGGTTCACGCTCATGGGCGAGTCCCTGCGTGAAGCTCTCGACCCGAAGACTCGGAGGTGACGGCGATGGCGACCACACGGCATACCCGCGGGGAAGGGCCACTGCTCACCGTCGAGGATCTGCGGGTCGTTTTCCAACGGCACGGCGAGGAGCCGTTCAGCGCGGTCGACGGCGTCTCGTTCGACGTCCATCCAGGGCAGACCGTCGGGCTGGTGGGGGAGTCCGGGTGCGGCAAGTCGGTGACCTCGCTCGCGATCATGGGCCTGCTCCCGGCGCGCGGCAACCAGGTCAGCGGCACCGCGAACTTCGACGGAACCAACCTGCTCACCCTCTCCGGCACCCAGATGCGCGACCGCCGTGGGAGCGACCTCGGGATGATTTTCCAGGACCCGCTCTCCTCCCTTAACCCGGTCGTGCCGATCGGTCTCCAGGTCACCGAAGTGCTCGAACGCCACAAAGGCATGTTGCGCAAGGCAGCCCGGCCGATCGCCCGCGACATGCTCGTCAAGGTCGGCATCCCCGACCCCGACCGTCGGCTCAAGGACTACCCTCACCAACTCTCCGGCGGAATGCGCCAACGCGCCCTCATCGCGATGGCGCTCGCCTGCGAACCGCGGCTACTCATCGCCGACGAACCCACCACCGCCCTCGACGTCACCATCCAGGCCCAGATCCTCGCCCTGCTCAAATCGCTCGTTCACGACACCGGGACCGCGCTCATCATGATCACCCACGACTTGGGCGTCGTCGCCGGACTCTGCGACGAGGTCAACGTTATGTATGGCGGCCGCATCGTCGAGCGCGGGGCGCGCCATGAGCTGTTCGCGCAGCCACGCCACCCTTACACGCACGGGCTACTCGCCTCGATCCCGCGGCTGGACGGGCCCCGAGGCGAGCCGCTGACCCCGATTCCCGGGTCGGTCGCCGACAACATGCCGTGGACCTCGGCCTGCGCGTTCGCCCCGCGATGCGCCCAACCGGCCGACGTGTGCGTCTCGCAGACGCCGACGTTCGAGACGGCCGGAACTCGCGCGCTGCGCTGCCACAACCCGGTGGGGGCGTCCGTATGAACGAGTCAACAGTCGCGCGGGCAGCCGATGTCCTCCTCGATGTCCAAGGCGTCAAGGTGCACTTTCCGATCAAGAAGGGCGCGATCTTCGACAAGACGATCGGCTACGTCTATGCGGTCGACGGGATCGACATGCAGATCCACCGCGGCGAGACCTATGGCCTCGTCGGGGAGTCGGGTTGCGGCAAGTCGACGCTCGGCCGGGCCATCCTCAACCTGGACCCGCCCACTGCGGGCCGCGTCGAATTCGACGGGGTCGATATCGCCTCGCTCACCGGCGAGGCGTTGCGGCACAAACGCCAAGAGCTCCAAATGGTCTTCCAGGACCCCATGAGCAGCCTCGACCCGCGCCAATCCGTCGAGTCGCTGCTCGTCGAGGGGATGAAGGCGCACGGCCTGGCCAAAGACGCCAAGGCGGCCGCTACCCGGCTGCGAGAACTACTCAAGGCCGTCGGGTTGCCACCGGCATCACTGCGCAAATACCCGCATGAGTTCTCCGGCGGTCAGCGACAGCGCATCGGGATCGCCCGGGCCCTCTCCGTCAACCCGAAACTCATCGTCGCCGACGAACCGGTCTCGGCCCTCGACGTCTCCGTCCAAGCCCAGGTGCTCAATCTCCTCGAGGACCTGCAGGAACAGTTCGGTCTCACCTATCTCGTCGTCGCCCACGACCTCGCGGTCGTGCGGCACATCAGTGACCGCGTGGGGGTCATGTATCTCGGCGCCCTCGTGGAAGAAGCGGACGCGGACGACTTGTATGCCGCCCCGCTGCACCCGTACACCCGGGCACTCATGTCGGCCGTTCCCGTGCCAGACCCCCTTGTCGAGGATCGGCGCGAGCAGATTCTGCTCAGTGGCGATCTGCCGTCGCCCGCCGCGCCACCGGCCGGCTGCCGCTTCCATACGCGCTGCCCCTGGCGTCAACCGGAGCGCTGCGACACAGAACGGCCACAGTTGCGGGTCCTCGACCTGCCCGGGATCCCGGGCACCCACAAGGTCGCGTGCCACTTCGCCGAGGAACTGGCGACGGGGAACCTGACTCCCCACGCCGTCCCCGCTGCCGCGGTTGATCCCACCCTCGTCGAGTCTGGAGATGTCGGGTTCGGCGTCGGCGGCTGGCCGACGTAACGGTTGGCGCGCTACGCCCTTCGCGGGGGCGCGTTCGTTCGCGTGATGCGCAACCGAAGGGCCTTGAAGACCTCACGGTGACGTCGGAGCGATGAGCTCGCTCACGGTGACGAACCGCAACCCCCTGGCCTTGACCGCGTCGATGATCTGCGGCAGGCGATCGAGGGCGATGCGTCGTTGCTGGGTGCCGCGGTCGTGCCCGAGGATGATGCTGCCCGCCGTGCAGTGCGCGGCGACGTCAGCGATGATGCCCTCCGGGTGCTCGGCGAACGCCGACTCCTTGAAGTGGGCGCTCCAGAGGGTGACCTCCAAGCCCAGCTCCGCGGCGGCCGCGAGCGTTGCCCCGCCGAGGTGTCCGTACGGGGGGCGGAAAAGGGTTGGGGTGACGCCATAGGCGTCGCTGATCGCGAGTGAGCACCGGCGCAGCTGATCCAGAGACTCCTCGAAGGCCACGTGGGACAGGTCAGGGTGGTCCCAGGTGTGGTTGGCCAGCTCGTGGCGGCCAGCGGAGTTCGCATGGGCCGAGGGGAACTCCTTGACGTAGCGGCCTTGAAGGAAGAACGTGGCCGGCACATCCGCGTCGTGAAGGACCTTGAGAACCTCCGGGGTCCAGGTGGGGTCCGGGCCGTCATCGAAGGTGAGGGCCACCGATGACGTCGTGGTCACCCCGGACCAGTGGACGATGAGCTCGGCCCGCTGCGGCGAGCTGCGGTCGGGCAGGACCGCGGAGTTCGGTCCCCCGTAGAACGGCCGAGGGTCGCCAGGCCCGGGGTGGTACTCACGCGAGTGCCGGAACTCCTGAAGCCCGATCCCTGCCGTGGCTGCGGCCACAGCCACCAGAGCATCACGTCGCGAGACCCCCATGGAACGCAGGTTACCGCTACCGTTCTTAGCCTCGATCCACCGACGCCAAGGTCGCCCGCGTTCACCCGGGAGAGTTCTCCCAGCACGTCAGGGCATCTCGCTGCTACGCCGCGCTCACCCGCCCGAACTCATCGGTGGATCGAGGCCTAGCGGGACAGCCAGCGTGCCACCCGGCGGGATCGGGCCGAGTTCGTCAACTGCTCCAACGTCACCAGCGACCCGTCGGGACCCGTCAACGGCAGGCACCAGTTGGGGTACTCGAGATGGGTACCCGGCTGGTTGATGGCCCGCCGGTCACCGACAAGGTCCGGCACGCTGACCCCCAGTAGCAGCGACGGCGCCTGGGAAAGATAGCGGTGCAAGGACTCGACGAACTCATCGATCTGGGTCGGGTCACTCGGCAGGCCGCGGTCCCCGATGGCCTGGGCGACAGCGGCGATTGCGGCCCGCTCAGTTGCCTCCTCGACCGCGGCCGACCGGGTCAGCAACCCGAGCCGCTCCCGAATGGCGACATGCTCAAGCGCGAGATAGCCGGCCGTCGGCGGCAGGTCATGGGTGGTGACCGAGGCCAGACACAGTCGACGGTAGTTCTCGGGGGCCAACGGCCGACCCTGGTCCCACTCGAACCAGAGAATCGACGTGCCGAGGATGCCGCGCTCGCGCATGTAGTCGCGAGCCCCCGGTTCCACCACCCCGAGATCCTCGCCAACAACGACGGCCCCGGCGCGTTGAGCCTCAAGGCAGAGGATCCCGATTAGCGCCTCATGGTCGTAGTGGACGTACGTCCCCTCGCTCGGGCTCATCCCGATAGGCACCCACCACAGCCGGAACAAGCCGATGACGTGGTCGACCCGGATTCCGCCAGCGTCACGCAACACGGTGCGCAGCATGTCCCGATAGGGGGCGTAGCCAAGTTGGGCGAGTCGATCGGGTCGCCAAGGCGGCTGCGACCAGTTCTGCCCGATCTGATTGAACTGGTCCGGCGGGGCGCCGACGGAAATCCCGGCGGCGAGCGCATGCCCGAGTCCCCACGCATCGGCGCCCTCGGGGTGAACACCGACGGCGAGATCGTGAATGATGCCAAGCGACATTCCGGCCGCTTTGGCGAGGCGCTGGGTGGTCGCGAGCTGCTCCTCGAGTTGCCATTGAAGCCAGCGATAAAAGTCGATCTCGTTTGGGTGCGTCTCCCGGAATTGGGCGACCGCGTCGGAGGCGGGATCCTGCAGTTCCTCCGGCCAGGTTGGCCAAGGCATCCCGTGGACCACGCCGATCGCGCACCAGGTAGCGAAATCGACGAGCCCCTGACCCTCGCGTTCGCAGTAGGCCTCGAACTCCCGTTGGCGGCGGGACTTGAGCCCGGCGTCGAATACCACCCTCAGCGCCGCGCTCTTTGCCGCCCAGGCGGAGTCTCGGTCGATTGTTTCCGTTCGGTTGAGGGCCGTGCCCACGCTCGCCAGCGCCGCGACGGCCGCGCGCTCGGCCGCCCCGAGATAGGCCACCTCCGGGATGTCCTCGACGCGCAGATAGAGCGGGTTGACGAATCGCCGCGTCGTCGGCAAATACGGTGAGGGCTCCATGGGCCCACTCGCCTCGGCCGCATGGAGGGGATTGACGAGGACGAACGAGGCGCCCAACTCGGTGGCTCCCCAGGTGGCGAGCTCGGTGAGGTCGGCCAGGTCGCCGACGCCATACGACTGGGCCGACCGAAGCTGGTAAACCTGTGTCATCAGGCCCCACCTGCGCTCGGTCAGGGCCTGCGGCAGGTCAAGTTGCGGCGGGGTGACGATGAGGACACCGGTTCCGCCCCCGCCGGTTCCGCTTGTTCCGCTCCCGCTTGCTCCGCCCCCGTCCTGGACAGGGTCGACGACAGTGGCGACGAGTTGGTGCCAGCCCAGCGGCAGATCACCGGGCAACTCGAACGTGGCCTCCCCGATCATCGCCCCGTCGACCTCGCGTGGCGGCACATAGTTGTCCACCTGCCGCGCCGCCCGGAAACTGCCGTCCTCCAACGCAATCGACAACGTCACCGCGGCGCCATCCGGAACGTGTACGGCCACCCAAGGCGTCCAGCCCGCGCGGGCGACGACCGTCTCCGGCACCGTCAGCCGCCAGCGGCGCAGCCACAGCTCGGTGTGTGCGGCCTCGATGGCCGCCCCGCTGGAAGCGTCCACACCGAGGGCGCCAAGGACCCGGGTGATCGTCTCCTCGCTGACTGTCGTATGAACGCCCTGCCAGTCCCAGAAGTCCGTCGCTACGCCATACGCCTGCGCGAGGGCGGAGAGCTCGGGGGAGGGGGCAGCGCACATCGCGGTCGGGCTCCTTCACGGCATCGTCTCGGTCGGCTCAGTCTTTCACGCACCGCCACGCGCTGCGGCTGCGTGCCAGGATGACCGGCATGGCAGATCCGCAGTTCCACACCGTCATCGAGCCGTTCCGTATCCACTCCGTTGAACCGTTGACGATGACGACCGTGGCGCAGCGGCGCGAACGCCTTGCCGAGGCCGACAACAACCTCTTCATGCTCCGCTCCAAAGACGTGCTGATCGACCTGCTCACCGACTCGGGCACGGGCGCGATGAGCCGCGATCAGTGGGCGGCGATCCAACACGGCGATGAGTCGTATGCCGGGTCGCCCTCGTATTTCCTCTTCCGGGACGCGGTGCAGCACCTCTTTCCGTACACCCACGTGATCC
Organism: uncultured Intrasporangiaceae bacterium; assembly: GCA_964483685.1. Classification (GTDB taxonomy): domain Bacteria; phylum Actinomycetota; class Actinomycetes; order Actinomycetales; family Dermatophilaceae; genus Nostocoides_A. The sequence continues at coordinate 17,951 of CAZACX010000032.1, read as the reverse complement.
CGACGCACCAGGGCCGGGCCGCCGAGAAGATCCTGTTCACCGTCCTTGCCGGACCGGGCAAGGTCATCCCCAACAACACCCACTTCGACACAACCCGCGCCAACATCGAGTTCACCGGCGCGGAGGCCGTTGACCTTGTTATCCCCGAGGGCGCCGATCCCGCGCTGATCCACCCCTTCAAGGGCAACATGGATGTCGGTCGACTCGAGGCCCTTCTCGCCGAGCGGGGCGACGACGTCCCCTGCGTCATGGTGACGATCACCAACAACTCCGGTGGGGGACAACCGGTTTCGCTCGAGAACCTCCGAGCAGTCCACGCGGTATGCCGCGCGGCGGGTAAGCCGCTCTTCCTCGACGCCTGCCGGTTCGCCGAGAATGCGTGGTTCATCAAGCAACGCGAACCCGGCCAGGGCGATCGGTCGGTTACCGAAATCATCCACGACATCGCCGCCTGCGCTGACGGGATGACGATGAGCGCGAAGAAGGACCCGATGGGCAACATCGGCGGCTGGCTCGCGCTCAACGACGATGCCCTGGCGGCGGCCGCCCGCAACCTGCTCATCCTCACCGAAGGTTTCCCGACGTACGGCGGCCTCGCCGGGCGCGACCTTGAGGCCCTCGCCCAGGGACTGACCGAGTGCATCTCCGAGGACTACCTCAACTACCGGATCCGTTCGACGGCTTATGTTGCGGCGGCCCTCGACGAGCTGGGGGTGCCGTGCCTGAAGCCGGCTGGTGGTCACGCGGTCTATGTCGATGCCCGCGCGATGCTTGCGCACATTCCGCCGCGTGAGTACCCGGGTCAGGCGCTCGCCGTGGCGCTCTATGAGGTCGGCGGCATCCGGTCGTGCGAGATCGGGACGGTGATGTTTGGTCGCCAGCCCGATGGCAGCGAGCAGCCCGCGTCGATGGATCTTGTGCGGCTGGCCATTCCGCGGCGCACCTATACCCAAAGCCACATGGATTACGTCGTCGAGGCCTTCGGGCATGTGCGCGAGCGCGCCGAGTCGCTGCGCGGGTACCGGATCGTCGAGGAACCGGCGACGCTGCGGCACTTCACCGCTCGTTTCGAGCGGCTCGCCTGACGACATCGGGCTTCGGCTGTGCTCTGAGCGGGCCGCAGACCGTACGGGTGGGGCCGTGCCGGGCCGCAGGAGCGGCCGTCACTGCGGCAGGGTGGCGCCGAGACGGCTGGAGGTGCGGGACGCGACGGCCGCGGAATAGTTGCGCGGTCGCTCCTCGTTGTCACCCGCGTCCCTTTCCTCGCGTCATACCCGGAGTTGGCCCCGTGCTCGTATTGCAAGCACCCTCCCCCCTGGAGACGGCATTAGGGTGGAGTGCAATGACACCGATCCCCAAGGCCGACCCCGTCCACCCCGCGTTAGCCGCCCTCGACATCGATCCCGCCGCTGAGGTGGAAATCGACATGGCGACGGAGACCCCTGCCGCCCGCCGGGCCCGGTTCGAAGAGCTCGCGTTGCCGTTGCTCGACCAGCTGTATTCCGCGGCGCTGCGCACGACGCGCAACCCCGCCGACGCCGAGGACCTCGTTCAAGAGACCTACGCGAAGGCCTTTGGCGCCTTCCACCAGTTCAAGCCTGGCACCAACCTCAAGGCGTGGATGTACCGCATCCTCACCAACACCTACATCAACAGCTACCGCAAGAAGCAGCGTGAGCCGCTGCAGTCGGATGCGGCCGAGGTCGAGGATTACCAGCTCGCCCGGGCGGAGTCGCACACCTCCAAGGGGTTGCGTTCGGCCGAGGTTGAGGCACTCGATCACCTGCCGGATTCCGAGGTCAAGCGGGCGCTACAGTCGCTGCCCGAGGAGTTTCGGCTTGCGGTCTACTTCGCCGACGTCGAGGGCTACGCCTACAAAGAGATCGCCGACATCATGGGCACGCCGATCGGGACGGTGATGTCGCGGTTGCACCGCGGTCGCCGCCAGTTGCGCGAGCAACTCTCCGCGTATGCCGTTTCGCGCGGCTTCCGGGCCGGGGAAACGCCATGAGTCCTCAGCTCAACGAGAGCGACTGCTCCGAGGCGCTGCACCGGGTCTTCGAATACCTGGATGGCGAAATGTCGACTGCCGACAGCGCGAAGATTGCAGCCCATCTCTCGCGCTGCGCCGCCTGCCTGCGCCAGTACGACGTGGACACGATGGTGAAAGCCCTCGTCAAGCGGTCCTGTGCGTGTGAGCCGGCGCCGGAGAGCCTGCGCACGACGATCGTTTCCCGGATCACGGCGGTCGAAATCACCTATGTCGACGGGGCCACGTTCGCCGAGGGCCACTGACTGACGTTCGCCGAGGGCCACGCACGACGGCGCCCCGCCCTCCAGGAGAGGTGCGGGGCGCCGTCGTCGATGCGGATCAGGCGTTGGGCTTGCGCCCGTGGTTGGCGCCCTTCTTCTTGCGGTCGCGACGCTTGCGAGCACGCTTGCTCATGGTGACTCCTTCAACGAAAAGATCTGGCGGGGGCGTCAGACGCCGCGCCCGCTCTGGCGGCCGATTCTCGCACGCGCGGCGAGCGCCACCCAAATCGCAGGCCGCGCCCGGGCCCGCTACGCCTTCTTGGTCTCGGCAAAGATCGCGGCGATCTCATCGATCTTTGCGAGCAGCTCGTCTGCCTTGGCGACATCGAAGGTGCCCTTGGTGCCGGCAGCACCGGCCAGCTTGGTGGCGTCATTGATCAGGGTGTGCAGGTCGGGGAACGCCGCGAAGTGGGGCGCCTTGAAGTAGTCGGTCCACAGCACCCAGAGGTGCTCCTTGACGAGGTGGCTGCGCGTCTCCTTGATGAGGGCCGCCCGGGTGCGGAAGTCCGCGTCGTCGCTTGCCGCAGCCTTGACACAGATCGCCTTAACGGACTCGGCCTCAATGCGGGCCTGGGCCGGGTCATAGACGCCACAGGGCAGATCACAGTGGGCACTCACCGTGGGAATTGAAAAGAGTTTGCGGAACATGTCGGGTCCTCTCGGAGCAATGGGACGCCCTGGTGGGGGCCGTTGCCCCAACCTACCCCGGCTCGCTCGCGTGTGGCGGGTGTGGCTGCGAGCGTGGGGGAGCGCTCAGGCGGGGCGGTCCGGACGTAAGCGGGTCGGGTGCGGCCACAGCCGGGCGACGACGACCGCAAGGATGTCAGCCGCCGGTATGCCGCCAACGCGCCAACTATCGACGCCCTCGCGTGGGTTGTCCCGTTCGACCCACCAGCGGCTCGGGTCCTGTGGGTCGGTGCCGGTCACCCGCTTGACGGCGATCGGCCGCGCGGTGCCATCGTCGGCGTTCGGCAGGCGCACGACGGCGAGGTCACCGCAGCGCGGAGCCGCGGCATACCGGACGAGCAAGAGGTCACCCGAGCGCAAAGTGGGCTCCATTGAGACCCCGCTCACGCGGACCACTCGCAGCCTCGGCGTGGGGTGCATTGTCTGACTCTAGGAGGCGCTGCCGCCATCGCGCGGTGGAGAGGTCCGGCGGGGTCAGGCAGTAACATTAAAGACCCTTTGCTGCAACGGTCGACACTGAGCGCACGCGTCGAAATGTGGCCGCCGAACGCGATCTAGGAGAAATATGCCGCGCGTAATGCCGATCTATGGCACCCGTCCCGAGGCGATCAAGATGGCCCCACTCATCCTTGAGCTGCGCGCGCGGGGGTATGAGGTGCCGGTCACCGTGACGGGCCAGCATCGGGAGATGCTCGACCAAGTCAATGCGGTCTTCGAGATCGTTCCGGACTATGACCTCAATCTCATGCAGCCGGGGGCCACCCTTGCCCAAATAACCGAGCGGGCCCTTGTCGCGTGTACGGCGATTCTGTCCGAGCACACGCCCGACGCCGTTGTCGTGCAAGGAGACACGAGCAGTGCCTTTGTCGCGGGACTGGCAGCCTTCTATCAGCAGATTCCGGTCATCCACCTTGAGGCGGGGCTGCGAACAGGCAACATCCGCTCACCTTTCCCTGAGGAGGCCAACCGTCGCCTCGTGGCGCCGCTGACCTCCCTTCACCTCGCGCCGACCAGCCAAGCGAAGGCGAATCTCGTCGCCGAGTCCATCCGGGAAGCCGATATCGCGGTGACCGGGAACACCGTGATCGATGCTTTGCAGATTGCGTCCACCAGGGAGGCGGCGTTTAGCGATCCGCGCGTCCCGAAGATGTTGCAGTCGGAGCGGCGGCTGCTGTTGGTGACCACGCACCGGCGTGAGTCGTGGGGGCAGCCGATGATCGACTCGATGTCTGCGCTCGCGGACTTGGCGCGGGCGCTCGATATCGACGTGTTGCTGCCGATGCACCGCAACGCCATCGTGCGCGACGTGATCGAGCCCATCCTTGGCGGGTTGCCCAACGTGCTCCTCACCGAGCCGCTGAGCTACCTGGAGTTCTGCAACGCGCTGGGTCGGTGCGACGTGGTCCTGACCGACTCGGGCGGCGTCCAAGAGGAAGCGCCGAGCCTGGGCAAGCCTGTTCTCGTCATGCGGGACAACACCGAGCGCCCGGAGGCAATCGACGCAGGGACGGTGGAACTGGTCGGAACGGATCGGGCCCGAATCGTCGAGCGCACCCGCCGCCTCTTTGACGACCCTGCCGCGTATGCCGCGATGTCCAACGCCGTCAATCCGTACGGCGACGGCCTGGCAGGGAAGCGGTCCGTGGCCGCCATTGATGCCTACTTCGGCCGCGGCGAGCGGCTACCCGACTTCGCGGCGTCCTCGAACTGAGCCGACCCGACGCCGGGCCCGAGGGGTCAACTTCTTGACCAACCTGTCGGGTCAGTACATCTAGCCCAGGGGGTCTCACCCCGCGGGGCCAGTCCTGCGGGGTGAGTCCTGCGGGGCTAGTCCTGCGGGGCGACTCGACGCCATAGACCGCGGGTGTCGATCACGCTCTTCGAGGCGAGATCCTCCGTGGAGATTTCGCGGAACTGACGGTGATCAACGAGGAGCACTACAACGTCCGCGGCCGCGAGGGCAGTCCGCGTCTCCGCCAGTTCGATGTTGCCGAGGGCGGCGAGGGAGCTGGGGAGGCTCTTGATGTGCGGCTCAACCGCGTACACCGTCGCCGGGGCTAGTTCCCTGGCAATGGCCGCGGTGATGTTGACCGCGGGCGATTCACGCAGGTCGTCGATATCGGCCTTGAAGGCGAGGCCGAGGCAGACGACAGAGCCACCGGCTTCCGCGGCGCGAGCGACCGCGTCGGCGACGACAGCCAAAGGCCTGGCGTCGTTGACCTCGCGCGCAGTGTGGATCAGGCGGGCTTCTTCCGGTGCGGCGGCGACAATGAACCACGGGTCAACCGCGATGCAGTGGCCGCCGACGCCTGGTCCGGGGTTGAGGATGTTCACCCGGGGGTGCCGATTCGCCAGGGCAATGACCTCCCACACGTCGAGTCCCATCCGCCGACAAACGTTGTCCAGTTCGTTGGCGAAGGCAATGTTGACGTCGCGGAAACTGTTCTCCGTGAGTTTCGCCATCTCGGCGGTGGTGGCGTCCGTGAGCAGGATCTCCCCCGTGCAGAACTCCCGGTACAGATTCGCCGCACGCTCCGCGCATTCAGGGGTTACGCCACCAACGACCCGGTCGTTCTCATAGATCTCCACCATGATCCGCCCAGGCAGCACCCGCTCGGGGCAATGGGCGACGAAGACGTCGGGCGTGCTCGAGTTGTGCGGCAGGCGCAGGTCGGGGCGCGCCTGCGCGAGCCACTCCGAGATCTGGTGCGTGGTTCCGGGCGGTGAGGTGGACTCAAGGATGACGAGCTCGCCACCGCGAAGCTTGGGCGCGATGGACTCCGTGGCCGCACGGACATAGGTCAAGTCCGGTTGGTGGTCTCCGACGAAGGGCGTCGGGACGGCGATGAGGTAGGCGCTGGCTTCCGGGACGTCCGTCGTGGCCGAGAGCAAACCATCGGCCACGGCGCGCTCGATCGCCTCGTCGAGGTCGGGTTCAAAGATCGGCACCTCACCCTTGCTGACCGCCGCGACGGTGGCCTCGTTGACATCGACCCCCTTGACCACGATCCCGCGGCTGCACAGGGCCGCCGCTGTGGGCAACCCGATATAGCCGAGTCCGATGACGGCCACGCCGTCCGGGTATGAGCTGGAGGAGGTCATTCGCTTGTTGCCAATCGCCGACGGTCAAGGAACACTAATGCTACGGCCCCCGGGGTGTGGACTTGGCCGCCCCCGCGGTGCGGATAGAATGGTTGGACGGCAGTGGGGCCGGGGGACCAGGTGCTGCCTTTTCATGAGGTGCTGGGTCTGTATGACTACCAAGCTTGGAAGGACGATCCGTGGGGTTTCCCGGAAGCTCGAATGCCGCTCGTCGGCGTGCGTCGTGGCAGTGGGCAGGTGCGGACACCTTGGCCTGGGTCGCAGCGACGTACTCTGGCCTGTTGTTGCGCTACGACTTCGATGTCAGCCGCATCTTTGGGTGGGGCGCACTGGTTTTTGCGGTGGCTGCCGTCGCTTTGCACTTGACACTGGGCTATCTCTTGGGGCCTTACCAGGTCCGGCATACCAGCGCCTCCTTTGAAGAGGTGATGGATGTTGCCCGTGCAACCGGCATCGCCACCGCCACCTTGACCTTTGCGAATGTCGCCCTCCCAGATCGGGTCGTTCCCTACTCTGTGCCCGTCATCGCGGGCCTCTTGGCGTTGACGGCGATGTTCTCCCTCCGGATGGTCGTCAGGGCGGCGCACAACAGGGCAGGGCTCATGAATCCAGGTGAGCGGCCGCTTCTCGTCTTTGGTGCCGGTGATGGTGGGCGGATGCTCGTTCGCGCGCTCACGCGCCCGGGTAACCAATCGGGCTGGCGTCCCGTTGGCCTGATCGACGACGACAAGGCGAAGCGCAAACTCAGGATCGATGGTGTCAAGGTCCTCGGTGGCCTCGCCGCCCTTCCTTCCGCCGCACAGAGCACGGGGGCAACCGCACTGGCGATCGCCGTTCCCCATGCTGAGCCCGACCTCTTGAATAAGGTTCGGCAGTCCGCCAGGGACGCGGACCTCGAGGTCCTCATCCTGCCGCCCGCAGCGCAGATGCTTAACTCGGCCAGCCCCGCGGACCTTCGGCGCCTTGACTTCTCGGACCTCCTCAATCGCCGTCCGATTGAGCTGGACAGCGAGGCCATTCGGCGAACCATCGAAGGCAAGACCGTTCTCGTCACGGGCGCGGGCGGCTCGATCGGCTCGGAACTGTGCCGCCAGATCGCTGCCTTCCACCCTGGCCGTCTGCTCCTCCTCGATCGGGACGAGTCGGCGCTTCATGGGGCCCAGATGAGCCTCACCGGACGCGCGCTGCTGGACGACGAAAACACAATCTTGGCGGACATCCGCGATGCCGACCGCATGGCGGAAATCATGCAGTCAACACGCCCTCACTTGGTCTTTCATGCGGCAGCACTCAAACACCTGCCACTCCTGGAGAGATACCCAGAGGAAGCCTGGAAGACCAACGTAATTGGCACATTGAATGTGCTCCAGGCGGCGCACGACGTCGGAGTGGAGACGTTCGTCAATGTGTCCACCGACAAGGCGGCCAACCCGATCTGTGTGCTCGGCTACAGCAAGCGACTGACGGAACGACTGACGTCCGGGTTTGCACAATTAAACGAGCATACCTACGTTAGCGTCCGCTTCGGCAACGTTCTTGGTTCACGGGGTTCCGTGATCGGCACTTTCACCGCACAGATTGAACGTGGTGGTCCAGTCACCGTGACAGACCCCAACGTGGAGCGCTATTTCATGCTGATTCCCGAGGCATGTCAACTCGTCCTCCAAGCGGCATCCATTGGTCACGACGGTGAAGTTATGGTCCTCAACATGGGGGAGCCCGCCAACATCGCGGACGTCGCACGCACTCTAATCGAGCTTTCCGGCAAGAAGGATATCGAGATCGTTTACACAGGCCTGCGTCCAGGGGAGAAGTTGTCCGAGGAACTCTTCTGCCCGGGCGAAGAGATCCAACAATCGGAACACCCTCTCGTCACGCACGTTTCAGTCCCTGCGATAGGGGCGTCCGAGATCCTCGCGGTGACCCACGCAGATGCGGCGGCTTCCGCAAGCTGGATGCGACGGGAGTCGGTCATCGATGCGTGACGACACCGCCGCGACGCCCGCTCCGCGCATCTTCCTCTCGAAGGGCGACATCACGGAGCTTGAGGTTGACTATGTCACAAGGGCGATGCGTTCCGGCTGGGTCGCACCGCTCGGCCCGGAGGTTGACGGCTTTGAGGCCGATATAGCGCAACGTGTGGGCGTTGCTGGGGCCCTCGCCTTGTCGTCAGGCACATCTGCTCTTCACCTCGCCCTGATTCACCTTGGCGCAGGGCCCGGCACGCTGGTTCTCTGCCCGTCAATGACGTTTGCCGCGACCGCCAACGCCATAACCTACACGGGCGCCGAGCCGATATTTGTCGATTCTCTTCCTGGTGACGCGAATGTGGACCCAGCGCTCATGCTCGCCGCGGCCGACGACCTCCTCGACCAGGGGAAGAAGGTTGTGGCTGCAATTCCCGTCGATCTCTATGGACGAGCGTGTGACTACGACGTCTTAGAGCCGGGGTTGGCTGAACGGAACATCCCCTTGCTCGAGGACGCAGCCGAAGCACTCGGGGCGACCTACCTCGGTCGCGCTGCTGGTGGCTTTGGGCGGGCGTCAGCGTTGTCCTTCAATGGAAACAAGATCATGACCACGTCTGGCGGCGGAATGCTGCTCAGCGATGACGTCGACCTGCTGGCGCATGCGCGGAAGTTGTCCACGCAGGCGAGGGAGCCCTTCCCCTGGTACGAGCACCAAGAAGTTGGCTACAATTTCCGACTGTCCAACATTCTTGCGGCCATTGGGCGCGCCCAGTTGACGAGGCTTGATTCAATGATCGCCAGGCGCCGCGAGATTCGCGAAGCCTATCGAGAGTATCTGTCAGACCTTGACGTGCGCTTTCTTCCCGACGCCGCCACGCCAAGGCCCGATAACTCTGGTGACAACGCTTGGCTGACGTCGATCATCTTCAATGACGCAAGTGTTGACATCGACGTCGTGATGGCGAAACTCGACAAGGGCGGAATTGAAGCCAGGCATCTGTGGAAGCCAATGCACCAACAACCAATCTTCCGCGGTTCAGTCGCTTATCTCAATGGAACGTCAGATCGTCTGTTTGCCCACGGGATGAATCTCCCAAGCGGGTCAACGATGTCCGACGACGATGTCGCACGAGTGAGCCGCGGCCTGCACGACGCACTAGCTGGTCACGACGTATGACGAACGATCGCCCTGCCGCATATATGTCTGCTAAGCGTTACATTGATGTGGCAACGGCTATGTTCGCGCTGATCATTCTGTCCCCGATTATGGCGCTCATCGCGCTTGCGGTGCGTTCGCAACTAGGGTCTCCGATATTCTTTCGACAACCACGTCCTGGCCAAGATGAGCAAATCTTTCAACTGGTTAAGTTTCGGACAATGCGCCCCGTGGGTCCCGATGACCGGCCCGAAAGCGAAAGCGATGCGGACAGAATCACACCGTTCGGAGCTCTTCTTCGCTCGACAAGTCTCGATGAATTGCCTACCCTTTGGAATGTGTTGCGCGGCGATATGAGCATCGTCGGCCCGAGGCCTCTCTTGGTTTCATACCTGGACAGGTACACCCCTGAACAGCGGCGACGGCACGAGGTGCGCCCCGGGGTGACCGGGCTCGCCCAGGTGTCAGGCCGCAACGCACTGACATGGCCAGAGAAGCTGAACCTCGATGTCGAGTATGTTGACAACGTTTCCTTCTCTGGGGATTTCGCGATAGTGGCCAAAACTATCGTCCATGTGTTGCAGAGAAAAGACATCACCGATTCCAATGGTGTAACCATGGCAGAGTTCTTTGGCGACGCCAAGTAGATGTAGGTCATCCCTGAATCCCTCAGCAAGCATCGCCTTGGCAGGCGTCTATTACACAACCAGAATCAACCTTAGAAGGGCCAGAACGTCATGAAGCAGGTTGTCCAGTCCATCGGTGATGGGGCCCTCCGAGTCGTTGAAGTCCCCGCCCCGACCTGCGGACCGTCGGAGGTCCTCGTCAGTACGACTCGCTCGCTGCTTTCCACGGGCACGGAGAAGGCCGTGCGGGAACTCGCCAGCGGGGGCCTTCTCGACAAGGCGCGAGCGAGGCCTGACCTCGTGCGACAGGTGCTCAAGAAGGCGCGTGCTGAGGGTGTTCGGAATACGCTCCAAGCAGTTCGCACGCGTCTCGACGAGGACATGCCGCTGGGCTATAGCGCTGCGGGCATTGTCCGTGAGGTTGGCGCGTCCGTCCCCGGCCTAACTCCGGGGATGCGGGTTGCGACGGCGTCGGCGGGCCACGCCGAAGTGCAGGTCGTCCCGGGCCTCTTGGCTATTCCAATCCCTGAGAACGTTTCGGATGAAGCGGCCGCCTTCGGTGCCGTGGCGGCCATTGCCATGCAGGGCCTCCGGCAGGCCGACGTTGGGGCCGGTGGCTCGATCTGCGTCGTGGGTCTCGGGTTGGTCGGTCAACTCACCGTTCGGCTAGCCCTTGCGTCGGGTCTCCAGGTCGTGGGTGTAGATCTGCGTCAGTGGACCGTCGATCTGGTGAACGCAGCCGGCGGGCACGGGACGCTCGAGCAGGGGCCAGACACCACGGAGATGATCCGAGGGCTTACCCGGGGCCGTGGTGTTGACGCTGTCCTCATCACGGCGTCAACGAAGTCGTCGGACCCCGTCATGCTTTCGACTGAGCGAGTCAGAGATCGCGGTCGCATTGTCGTGGTCGGGGATGTTGGTGTTGAGCTGCAGCGAACGCCCTTCTACATGAAGGAGATTGATCTGCGGTTCGCCCGCTCCTACGGGCCTGGCAGGTACGACCGGACATATGAAGAATACTCAATCGATTATCCGGTTGGGCATGTGCGCTGGACCGAGGGCAGGAATATTGAAGCGTACCTGGATATGCTTTCCTCTGGTCACCTAAAAGTCGATGATCTGATTACTCATACGTTCGGGATCGATGAGGCCGAGCGCGCCTATGCGACGATTTCGGATAATCCTGAGGCCCTTGCTGTGCAGTTCGCTTATGACGGCATGGATATAGCGCGCGAGACAATTCAACTGCGTGACATTGTGCCCGGCGGCCAAGGCGCGGGTATCGTCGGCGCTGGGAACTACGCAAAGATGACGTTCCTGCCCGCCATGCGGAAGGCAGGACTCGCAAACGCGGTAGCGGTGACTTCGAGTGGGGGCCTGACGGCACGGCATCTGGCCGAACGGCACGGGGTCGGTTCCGTGGTCGGTGACGTCAGCACCATGCTTGCGATGCCGCAGGTGGGAACTGTCTACATATTGAGCCGACATGATTCGCATGCCGAGATCACTTGCGCGGCGCTCGGCGCAGACAAGCATGTATTTGTAGAGAAGCCGCTCGCGCTGAGTGAAGAAGAACTCGACAGGGTTGTTGCCGCGGCAGAGAGGTCGCAGAGGCAGCTTTGGGTGGGTTTCAACCGGCGACACGCTGAGGCAGTTAAGCAGATCAAGGACACACTCTCGAAGTCCAGCGGGCCGCTTGTCTTGACATATCGAGTCAACGCGGGACGTCTTCCCGACACGCACTGGTACAAGGACCGACGTCAGGGCGGCAGGTTGCTCGGCGAGGTCTGCCACTTCATTGACCTTGCGAGCTGGATCGTTGGCGAACCTGCCTCCCGAGTCGCTGCGATGGCGAGCCACAGCAGTGAGGTGCTCCTCGAGGAAAACATCACGGTCATGCTCAGTTTTCCAAATGGATCAACTGCATCAATCACCTACGCTGAGAATGGTCATTCGTCAACATCCAAGGAGCGCTTGGAGGTCCTGGGTCGTGGGCACACAATTGTCATCGACGATTTCCAGGCACTCAACATCGACGGCAAAGATGTCAAGCTCGCTAAGCCCGGTAAGGGTCACGTGGAGAATTTGGCCCTATTCGCTGGGGTGATAAGAGGAGACCTGTCGGGCCGTAGTGATACCATGGCGTCGATCTCGAGCACGGCGACAGTTTTGGCGGCGGCTCGATCCCTCATTGAAGGAACCGTGGTTGCGGTCGACACACGAATTGGCCAACAGGCGTTCTAGACTCCGAGGATAATGGTGCTACACCTAAGAAAAGTTGCCAAGGACGTCCGGGCTCTCGGGGCCACGGCGCCGTTGCGGGCGGTGTATGAAGCGTCGAAGCGTACGGGCTTCCACTCGGTTCTGTTTAGGGAAAGCCAGGGTCGGTCCCAGTACACCTCAATGCCCATCCCATTTGGGGTGCATCTTCCCTCCTCCGAGGAGGCGCGGTCCCGGTGTTTGGATGATGCCGCTGAGATCATCTCCAAAGGGTCCCGCGTCTTCGGGCGGAGAGTAGAGACCGGTCTCCGAGCCTCGTGGGCGATGGACCCCCTTACGAGCCAGTCTTGGCCGACAGCGCTGCCGTGGTGGAAGATTGATATCCGCACCGACCAGCGTCTGTCCGACGTCAAGTACGTCTGGGAAGCGGCCCGGCATCGAGATCTCGTTGTTCTTGCCCGCGCTGCTGTCCTGGACCCGGCGGGACCGTGGCTGCACGCGCTGCAAGCGGCGCTCGAGCGGTGGTGCGCCGAGTGCCGCCCTGAGCGCGGAGTCAATTGGTACAGCTCCCTCGAGCTCGCTCTGCGGGCCATCGCGTGGAATCAAGTCCTGTCCCTCGTGGGTGACCGCTTGCCTCGAGAGCTCCGCGCGGAGCTTGACGGTCAGCTCGTGGCCAGCGCACGTCATCTTGTTGTCGAGCTGCCCTACACGTTGAGCAGCATGAAGAACAATCACCTTCTCGGTGATGGCTTGGGGCTTGTTGTCCTTGGCAGAATGTTTCCGACCCACCCACGAGCAAACATGTGGGAGAAGGTTGGAAGCGCTGCATTCATGAAGCAACTGGCCCGACACATGCATGCCGACGGCTCGATGATCGAGGATTCTCTTTCGTATCACAGATTTGTCTTGGAAATGCTCGCCGTGCGGGTCTTGCTTGGCGATGCCCCCGCTGTTGTTACGCAGGCAATGGCCGCTGCGGCGCGTCACCTCGTGGACCTCGGGGTCGGGTTGGGACCCATTCCACAGTATGGCGATTGGGACGAGGGGCGCGTGTTGGCGGATTCGGCACCGGCGGGCAGCGTTGTCGGTTCCGCCTACCTAGGCCTTGCGTTGACGGGGCAGTTCGTGCCCTCAAGCGCGTGGGCAGCATGTGATGAGTTGGCCTGGTACGCCTCGGAACCTTACGAGGCGGCCGCTCCCGAGTCGGAGTCGATCGCCGCACCGACCACGTGGTCGGCGGGCTACTTCAGGGGTGTACGCCGAGGCGAGTACGCCGTCTGGCTGAAGGCTGGCAGCGGCCCCAGCCATCAACACGCAGACGTGGGTTCGATTTGGCTGCAGAAGAGCGGACAATGGATTACTCAGGATCCGGGGACTGGAACCTACAACGGCGAGCTATCAATTAGAAATGGGTTCAGGACCTCGGCTGCGCATCCGGTTTGGCGACCTGATGGACTCGATCAGCTCATTCCGCATAGGGCATTTCGTTGGACCCGTTCGGTTCGCTCAGGTTCCGCAGAGCCCGCAACGTTTGCCGGAACAAATGTGCTGTTTACCTGCCACGATGCGTTTGTCAGCGACGGCGCAGGGATTGTCTCCAGAGTTGTCATCGTGTCGGATGATTACGTCGTGATTGCGGACAATCTCAAGCAGACCGACGGGCACAAATGGCGGCAAACGCTTCCGTTAGGGAAGAACGTAGACGCAAGTGATTTCTTTGGAATCACGGAACCACTTTCGTGGCAGGGTTCGGATGAGCCCTATCGGGGGTGGCACAGTGACACGTATGGTTCAGTGACGCCGTCCACCTGGCTTGAGCTCAGCGCCACAGATGCCTGGACCGTATGGGGTACGGGTAGGCCGCCGGTGATGGAGCGAAGCGGCAACGACGTCATCATCGGGGGCGTCCGCCTGTCGGCCTCGTATTCGCCAGATGGAGCGACCTTGTCTATGGTCGGCGACGCCGGGACCTTGGAATTGGTGGCAAACCTTGACTAAGCGTCGGGTTTTGGTTGTTAACCACTTTGCGGCATCCCTGGGCCAAGCCGGCGGGACACGACACATTGAACTCTTCTCGCGACTGCGCGAGTGGGAGTTCCTCATTGTTGCTGCGAACCGCAATCACCAGACCGGCGAACTAGTTAAGTCCATTCCCGGAATTAGATCTGTGTGGGTGGCGCCCTATTCCAGTAATGGCGCGCGCCGGATTTTGAATTGGGTCTCATTCGCCGTCGGGGCCATTCTTGTCGGTGTCCGCCAGCGGCAGGTCCAGATCGTTTATGGATCTTCCCCGCATATGCTTGCTGCTGCTGCGGCGCTCGTCATCGCCAGGCTCAAACGGATTCCGTTCGTCCTCGAAATCCGCGACCTCTGGCCGCGCGTCCTGGTTGAAATGGGAGCTCTTCGGCAAGGATCGTGGCTGCATGTCGCTCTCACGAAACTCGAGGAGTACCTGTACGCCCAGGCGAGCTGCATCGTCGTGCTTGCCCAAGGCTCGCGCGATGAACTCATCACCCGCGGGGTGCCAGCGGAGAAGATCGTCTATATTCCAAACGGGGCAGATTCCGCGGACTTTGAGGTTTCGACAGCGCGCGAGTCAATTCGTCAGCGACTTGGCTTCACACGGTTTACCGCGGTGTACGCGGGCGCTCATGGCCCGGCCAATGGCCTTGACCTCGTGTTGGATGCCGTGGACACCCTGCGTGATCTTGACCTTGACATCGTGCTCGTCGGCGGCGGTGTCAGCAAGGCTGGCCTCGTGGAGGAGGCAGCGCGTCGGTCCCTCACGAACGTACGTTTCCTTGACCCGGTTCCCAAATCACAAATCCCGGAACTGCTTGCGGCCGCCGACGTAGGCCTGCATGTTCTCGCGGATGTGGAAATGTTTCGCAGCGCTGTCAGCCCCAACAAGATATTCGACTATTTTGCCGCAGGCCTACCGGTCGTCACAAACTGTCCCGGGCTGGTAAGCCAGCTGGTGCAGGATGCAGGAGCCGGGTATTCGACCGAGCCCGGCGAGATGGCATCAGGTCTCCGCCAAGCTGCGTCAGCCACCCAGGAGGCGCGTGACCAGATGGGCAACTCCGGCCGCGACTGGCTGCAAGCGAATCAGTCGCGGGGCGCCATGGCGTCGCGCCTTGAAGCGGCCCTACAGCAGGCGGTGAATCGATGAGCCTGATGACAGCTCCACGTTATGTGCCGGCGACTGCAACGCAGTCGCCGAAGACCTCAGTTGGTGAACTTCCGCTAAGTAGAGTCGCTGTCGTACTCGTAATTCTGGTCGGCGTGCTCCCCTTTGGCTTCAATCTTGGGTTTCCTTTTGAGGTGAGCCCTGCGGATGTGGTCGCCATACTCCTTCTCCCTTACGTTGCAATCGGGATAACTCAGACTCCACTTTTCAGATGGTTCGCACTTATCGTCTTGGCAAGTTTTGTGGTGATTGTGGCATGGGCGCTATGGTCGGGCACATCGGCGCAGGGGCCGCTCCTCTCAATGGCCTTCTTCTTTAAGCCGTGGGTCTTCTTCTTTGCTGCCTATAAGTATGTCGCTAGCTCTCCGTCCTGGCAACTATCCGCGCTGTTTCTGCTCCGCATTGCAGCTTGGGCTCAGGTAGTGCTTCTAGGGGTTATCTATCTCGCATGGCTTGACACAGGATTCCTGACGGTCGAGGCGCGGACTGAGCTCGGCCTGGGAACCACGTCCTTCACGGGGGGTGTTTGGGGCCGGGCACTTGAGTTGTATGGCTACGGACAAGTGAATGTGACCGCTGGCCTGCTTTCCCTTTCGATACCGCTCTTTCTTCATAGGGCGTCGCAGTGTCGTGCTTTCATGAAATTGTTTTGGTTGGCGCTCGTGCCTGCGGTATGGATCGTCATTCTTCAGTCCGGGTCGCGCGGGGCGATAGTTGCTTGTGTCACGTTCCTAGTTGTTGCCTTGGTGTCTCGGGGCTCTTCAAGTGGCACCATGTCATACCTGCAACGGCTCGTAGTCGCGATTGTGCTCGCACTCATCTTTGCAACGCAAGGGGCCGCAATCCTCGCGTTGTCACCTAAGTATGCGAAGACTGTTCAAGCAATTCGAGAGGGTCAGGCAGCCGATGTCGCCTCTGGAAGGGACCGTTTGGCTTGGTTAATGTTGAGCGACCTTAAGCGTTCTCCAGTTGTGGGAACGGGATTTGGTGACTTTCAGCGATTCCATACGGCTAAAGATACAATGTGGGTAGAGTCTTCCCCACACAACACCTATCTCGGCGCGGTACACAAAATGGGCGTGCCGATCGGACTTTCGTATCTCTTGCTCCTCTTGCGCTCGGTTCCGCTATATGTTCGTTCATCGCTACGGGGCGGTTCTTCCCTGGGCCGCCCTTTGGCCTTGTCCGTAGCTATTGGCCTCTTGCCCTTCATGGACGCGCTAACGACGCCTGTCCTCGGTGGATTCATCCTACTGCTGTTCGGTGTTATGTCTGCGACGGGTGACCGTGAGGGTCAACTGGGTTCCGACGTCGAGCTTGGCCAGGGTAATGAAGTTGGCGGCGTGGGCGAGAAGCGTTCTTTGGGACTAGCCGGTGGATGAGGCGCCGTTGCGGGTAAACACTTTCGATTTTTTACGATTGATGGCTGCTCTGGCTGTTGTCGTGCAACATGCGACAGTGCACTTGGATTCGCGCTTCCTGTGGGTCGATCCCTATGACAAGGTCTGGTTCTATGACGGCGTCCCGGCATTCTTCATAATCAGTGGATTGTTTGTCTTTAGGTCTGCGGTGAAGTTGCACGGATCAGAAGGTGGGTGGTGGACCTTCTATGTCAATCGTTTCTTGCGTGTAGCGCCCGCCATTTGGGCATATACTCTGGTTTTCGCTTGTTTCGGATTGCTCGCCGGGCTTCTTAGGTTTTCAGATCTTGGGAGTTCGGGCGGTGGCGCCTGGCTTCTGAGCAGTCTGCTGCTTGTCCCCGTCTACTCTCCAGCATTCTTGGATGGCTTTGGTGTCGGATCTGCAAATGGGAGCCTATGGACGATTCCTGCCGAGGTATCGTTCTATATCGTTGTGCCTCTGATGGTCATGGCTTTGAGCCGACTAAAATGGCGCTGGGTGGTTGTTCTTTTGGGGGCGACCGGCTGGGGTGCTGTTCTTGTTTTGATGACCCTGGGCGAGTCTTTGCCAGGGAGACTCTTTGGTCTAACCTTCGTTCCTTATCTTTGGTTCTTCACATTGGGCATTGTTTGGTATTTTGTTGCCGATCACATTGAGCTGACCCGAATGAGGTTCATTCTTTCCGTGATTTTGTATATCACTGTGACCTGGATTGGCTATCAATTGGATTCTGAACTGAGGCCCCTCGTCGTCCTGGTTGCGGCCGTGCCGTTAAGTTACGCTATCGTTTATGTTGGATACAACGGACCCAGGGTGTTCCAGCTTATAACCCGCCGGATCGGGGATTTGAGCTTCGGCACCTACATTTGGCACATGCCGGTGGTAAATACACTGATCTGGCTTGACTTTGTTGGTGTGGTGGGCCGTGTTTGGGCCGTCCCGGTAGTCCTAATTGCAAGTTTGGTTCTGGCATATCTTTCATGGACCTTTGTGGAACGAGTCGCCCTGCGTCAAAAGCGGGTCAGCTCCCGAGGGGTCACGTCCGCGTGACCTTAGAGTTGGGACGGCCGCCTTGCTGGGCCCCTACAGAATTTCAGCAAGGTTGGAGGAGAGCTTCTCAAGGGCAGCTCGTGATGCGGCGCTTCTCTTTTGACGGGCATCCGTCATGTCAGTGTCGGCTTCTCGGTGAAGAGCAAGCGCTTGCTGCAAGGCTAGGGTGACACCCTCAGCTGTGACAGGCACGGGGACTGTGAAGACATGATCAAGGTGGGATATGGCGTCGTAGG
>CAZACX010000031.1:23670-31541 GCA_964483685.1 uncultured Intrasporangiaceae bacterium | reverse complement strand
CGCCGAGACCTGGCGGTCGCGGATGACCGCCTCGAGATCCGGCCGCCGGATGAGGGAGGATCGCCCGGTGCCCGAGCCCGAGCCCACGTCCGGCGCCACCTCGCCGCTGCCGGTGGCCGACAGCTACCTACCGCGCCACGGGGACATCCGGTACGCCGTGCGGAACTACGACCTGTCCCTCGACTATCGGGTCGCCACCAACCATCTCACCGCGAGCGCCACCCTCACCATCGAGGTCCTCACCGACGTCGCCGACCTCGCCCTCGACCTCTATGGCCTGCATGTCTCGCGCGTGCGCGTCGACGGGTCGACCGTGAAGTTCACCCATCGCGCGAACCGGCTCACGATGCGGACCACGCTCCTGCGGGGCGCTCGCGCCCGGGTCGAGGTCTCCTACGCGGGGAAGCCACGCCCGATGCCTGGTGTCCATGGGGACGCGGGCTGGGAGGAACTCACCGACGGTGTCCTCGTCGGCTCGCAGCCACACGGCGCCCCGTCCTGGTTCCCCTGCAACGACCGGCCGAGCGACAAGGCGACCTACCGCATCACCGTCGCCGCCGAAGCCGGCTATCACGTCGTCGCTGGAGGCGTACTACGCGATCGGGGGACCAAGTCGGGCCGGACGACGTGGACCTACGAGCAACGCGACCCCACCGCGACCTACCTTGCCACCGTGCAGATCGGCCCGTATGCCGTGTGGCCAGTCCCTGCCCCGGTGCCGGTCGCGATCGTCGCCCCCGCCGGACTCGAGGTGGGGGCCGGTTCCGCGTTTGGCCGCCAGGGGGAGATGGTCGCCGAGTTTGTGCGGCTGTTCGGTCCGTATCCGTTCCCGTCGTACACGGCCGTCGTCACCGGCGACGAGTTGGAGATCCCCCTGGAGGCGCAGTCGCTCTCGAGCTTCGGCCGCAACCACGCCGAGCCGGGCTGGGCCAACGAACGCCTCGTCGCCCACGAGCTGGCCCATCAGTGGTTCGGCAACAGCCTCACCGTCGCCGATTGGCGCGACATCTGGCTCCACGAGGGCTTCGCCTGCTACTGCGAGTGGTTGTGGTCGGAAGCCTCCGGTGGCCCGAGCGCGGCCGATCATGCGGCGGCCCACCACGCTCGACTCGCCCTCCTGCCCCAGGACCTGCTCCTAACCGATCCCGGTTTTCCGCTGATGTTTGACGACCGGATCTATAAGCGGGGGGCGCTCACCCTGCACCAGTTGCGGTGCGAGCTCGGTGACGCGAGCTTCTTCGCCGCGCTCCGGGCGTGGGTAGCGGCCAACGCCGGGGGTCTCGTCTCGACGGGCGCATTTCTCGCCCACTTGGAGGCCTACCTTGGTCGCCCCGTGCCGTCGCTGCACCCGTGGCTCGCGGAGCGCGCTCTTCCCCCGTTGCCGCGCTGAATGGCGAGATCTTGCCGGGGTGACCGGCGAGGTCCTATCGCGCTGAATGGCGAGGTCCTGCCGCGCTGACCGGCGAGGTCACCGGCCCGCCCGACGAGCGTTGTCGCAGGGGGCCGATAGCGTAGGCAGTCAAGGCGAGCCCGCGGCATACCCCGGGCTCTGGAGAAGTGACAGCGGGAGAACACATGGAGTCCACCACCTTCACCACGATGGCGAGTGACGGCACGGCGCTGTTCACCTATCGCTGGCTCCCCGAGGGTCCGCCCCGGGCGATCGTGCAGATCGCGCACGGGATGGCTGAGCACGCGGCCCGCTATGCGCGCTTCGCCGAGGTGCTGACGGGGGCGGGGTATGCGGTGTACGCCAACGATCACCGTGGGCACGGCCAGACGTCACCGCTAGGCCCCGACCACGGCTACTTCGCCGATGACCGTGGCTTCGCCAAGGTCGTCGCCGACCTGCATGTCGTCACCGAGCACGCCCGCGCGGAGCAGCCGGGTCTGCCGGTCTTCCTCTTCGGGCACAGCATGGGCTCCTTCCTTTCCCGCGCGTATGCCGCGGACTACGGCGCGGAGCTCACCGGAGTCGTGCTGTCGGCGACCGCGGGGGACCAGGGCGTCCTCGGGAAGGTCGGCCGGGGGATCGCGCTTGCCGAGTCGAAGGCCCTCGGGCGTCGGCATGTCAGCCCGGTGATGGACAAGCTGAGCTTCGGGAAGTTCAACGCGAGCTTCAAACCGGCCCGGACCGCCTTCGATTGGCTCTCGCGCGACGATGCTGAGGTCGACAAGTACGTCGCGGACCCGTTGTGCGGCAACACCTTCACCGCGGGGTTCTATGTCGACCTCCTCGATGGTCTTACCTTCATCCACAGCGCGTCCACCAGCGCGCGGGTGCCCAAGTCGTTGCCCATTCACCTGATCGCCGGCTCGCAGGACCCGGTCGGCGACAACACCAAGGGCGTCGAGCAGGTGGCCAAGCAATACCGCAAGGCCGGGATTGAGCACGTGACGACCCGCTACTACCTTGACGCACGACACGAGTTGCTCAATGAGACGAACCGCGACGAGATCATGGCGGACATCGTTGCCTGGTTCGACGCCCACCTGAATGGAGCCTGACATGGCGACGGAAACTGATGTAGTGACGGTCGAACGCCTCATCCCGGCGCCTGCCGAGGCCATCTTTGACCTGCTTAGCGACCCGCAGCGGCATGCTGAGATGGACGGCGGCGGCAGCATTGTCCAAGCCCGGGGGCGCGCCGGACGACGCCTGAAGCTCGGCGATTCGTTTGGCATGGACATGAAGATCGGGCTCTCGTATTCGACGCGCAACGTCGTCATCGCTTACGAACCCAATCGGGTCCTGGCCTGGCAAACCCTCGCTCCCGCACCCCTCGACAAGCTCATCACCGGCCGGATATGGCGCTACGAACTGGAGCCGGCCGAGGGTGGGACTCTCGTCCGCGAAACGTGGGACATCCGCCAGGAGCGGGTGCTGAGCAAGATGGGCGTGCGTCGGATGGGCCCGATGACCAGGCGAAACATGCTCGCCACCCTGGCCCGCATCGAGGAGATCGTCACCGCGCCGGCGAGTTAGCCCTCGGGAAAGGTGACCTAAATCGCCTAACCTACGATAGCGTAACCTACGGTTGCGTAGGTTACGCTTCTGCACATGACGGCCGCACCGCCGCGCTTGCAGCGCGCCACATTGCCCGCACTCACCGAGGGTGTTTGGAAGCTCGTTCAGTCAGTCGCCACCCCCGTGGTGGCCGACGACTATCTCGACATGTTCGCCCCGCTCCGCGCGGGTGCCGATCTGCGCGCCCGGGTCGTTGAAGTCCGACCCGAGACCGCTGATTCGGCAACGATCGTGTTGCGTCCCGGCCGATCGTGGGCCGGGCACATCCCGGGGCAGTACATCCGCCTCGGCGTCGACATCAACGGGGTCCGCCACTGGCGGGCCTACTCACTCACCTGCCGTCCCGGCGGCAGCAACATCTCCGTCACGGTCAAGGCCATGCCCGGAGGACTCGTTAGCAACCACCTTGTGCGCGAGCTCGCCGTCGGCACGATGGTCATGCTCGAACAGGCATCAGGGGACTTCACCCTGCCGCCCACCGTGCCAAGCAAACTCCTCTTCATCACGGCCGGATCGGGCATCACGCCGGTCATGGGCATGCTCCGCGGCCGCCTCACCGATCCCGACGTGGCGGCGGACGTGGTGCTCCTGCACTCGACCCCGACCCGCGAGGACGTCATCTTCGGCGACGAACTGCGGGCACTGTCCGCCTCGGGCCGCATCGACCTCCTCGAACGCCACACCGACACCGACGGCATGCTTGACCTGGCGGAACTCGACCAGCTCGTCCCCGACTGGAAACAGCGCGAGGTATGGACGTGTGGTCCGGCAGGTTTGCTCGATGCCGCCGAAATGCACTGGGCAACAGTCGAGCGCACCGCTGCCCTGCACGTGGAGCGATTCCGCCCGACGATCATCGAACCAGGCGAGGGTGGCGAGGTCACCTTCCTCGACAGCGGTATCAGCGTCGACGCCGACGGTTCGACCCCCATTCTCGATGCCGGTGAAGATGCCGGGATCCTCATGAAGAGCGGCTGCCGAATGGGCATCTGCTTCAGCTGCGTTGTCACGATGCGCCAAGGCGCCGTGCGCGATCTGCGCACCGGCGAGATCACCACCGCCGAACCCGGCGACGAACTGCCCATACAAACGTGTATCAACGCCGTCGCCGGTAGCTGCGACATCGAACTCTGAGAACAGGACTCCCCCAATGACAATTGCCCCCGCCCGTCGGCCCCTGCCGACGCCCACGGCTGAACATGTCAGCGCGCCGGTCCACACCGATGCGCCCCACCACTCGCTCAACACCCGGCTCTCAACGGCCGTCGCCCTCGACCGGCCCCACCCGCCCAAATGGTCGGGCAAGCCCAACCCGATGGCCCACCTCAGCAACGCCGAAATCGAGCAAATCGGTATCGAACTCGACCAGCTGCGCCAAGAGGTCCTCGACAGTCGGGGCGCCAGCGACGCGGCATACATCCGTCGCGTCATCAAGACCCAGCGTGGACTTGAGATGGCCAGCCGAGGGGTGCTGCTCTTTAGCGCCTTCCCGCCCGCGTTCATCCTCGGAACCGCCGGGCTCTCGCTGTCCAAGATCCTGGAGAACATGGAGATTGGCCACAACGTCATGCATGGCCAGTGGGACTGGATGCGTGATCCGAAGATCCACTCGACGACCTGGGAATGGGACAACGCGAGCCCGTCGAAGCAGTGGAAGCACAGCCACAACGAACTGCACCACACCTACACCAACGTGCTCGGCCGGGACAACGACCTCGGCTACGGGTTGCTGCGCGTCGACGAAGACCAGCGGTGGGAGCTCTTCCACCTCGGACAGCCGATCTGGCACGTCCTCAACGCGGTCTTCTTCCAATACGGCATCGCGGCCTACGACCTCGAGCTGCGCGGAACCGCGCACAACTGGTCCAAGCTGACGGACACCCAAAAGGCAGCGTTCAAGGCCAATTCTTGGGACGCGCTCAACAAGATTCGCCGCCAGGTCACGAAGGACTACATCGTGCACCCGCTGCTGTCGGGTCCCAGCTTCTTCACGACCGTGCTCGCGAACTTCATCGCCAACACGACCCGCAACCTGTGGACCAACACCGTCATCATTTGCGGGCACTTCCCCGATGGCATCGACACCTTTGAGACCGACTCAATCGAGGGTGAACCGCGCGGGGAATGGTACGTGCGGCAGATGCTCGGCTCGGGGAACATCTCCGGTTCGAAGCTCATGCACATCCTGACGGGCAACCTCAGCCACCAGATCGAGCACCACATCTTCCCGGACCTGCCCTCGAACCGGTACGGCGAAATCGCCCCGCGCGTTCAGGAGCTCATGGAGCGTCACAACCTTCACTACGTGAGCGGCCCGCTGCACAAGCAGGCCTACCAGGTTTACCGCAAGGTGGTCCGGCTCTCCCTGCCGAACAAGGAGGAAGGCCGCTCCCGCTTGTCCATCGTCATGGATGAGCTCCAGCGCGTCGTGCTCGGCAAGGGTCCCGCGCGATCGAAGCGCGCAAAGCCCGTCGGAATCTGACGCATTCGACCACCGGCGGTGGGGCCCCCCTCGGGCGGCCCCACCGCCGGATCGGTTTGGGCAGTCTGTGGCATCGTGGATTCCATGAGAGCCGCCGACCTCGCTGAGCAGATTCCGACGGTTGGACGCGGGACGAGTGCGGCTGAAGCAGTGCGCATCCTCGCCGAATACCGCCTCCCCGGCCTCGTCGTCGCGAATGACGCCGGAGTGCCCATTGCCGTCGTTCCAGGCAGCCAGCTCCTCGGCGTCGTGCTCCCGCGATATGTGGTCGAGGACCCCAAGCTGGCGCACGTCTTCGGCGAGGACGACGCGGACCGACTCTGCGCCAATCTCGCCCAAACCACAGTCGGTGAACTGCTCGACGCGCAACAAATCGTCGCAGCCAAATTGCCATCCGTGTTGCCCGATGACACCCTCATCGAGATCGCGGCCGTGATGGTCGCCGCCCACACCCCGTTGATCATCGTCCGGGATCGCGAGAAGAACTATTCGGGGGCAGTCTTGCTGTCCCGGATGCTCGCTGCCGTTGCGAGCGCCGCCGGCGAGGACAGTGAGCTGATGCGCAAGCGGCTGCATCGTGACCTGATTCCGAACGCGGCAGCAGAGGGTGACCTGATTCCGAACGCGGCAGCCGAGGGCGATCGGCAGCCGAACGCCGGAGCGGACAGCGACCCGCGGTCGTGAGCGTCACGGCATACCTTGCGGTTGGGGTCTTTGTCCTCTCCTATGCGCTGATCGCGACCGAACGCATCCACCGCGTCGCGGCGGCACTCGGCGGGGCCGCGGCGATGGTGATCATCGGGGCCGCCCGCGGGCATAGTGCCTTCTTCAGCGAGGACACCGGGATCGACTGGAACGTCATCTTCCTGCTGCTCGGGATGATGATCATCGTCGGCGTGCTGCGGCAGACCGGAGTGTTCGAGTTCCTCGCGATCTGGTCGGCCCAGCGGTCCAAGGCGCGACCCTTCCGGATGATGGTGCTGCTTTGCCTCATCACCGCCGGGGCCTCGGCCCTGCTCGACAACGTCACCACGGTGCTGCTCATCGCCCCGGTGACACTGCTTGTGACGGATCGGCTTGGGCTCAACCCGATCCCCTACCTGCTCGCCGAGGCGATGGCGAGCAACATTGGCGGTGCCGCGACCCTCATTGGCGACCCGCCCAACATCATCATCGCGAGCCGGGCCGGGTTGACGTTCAACGACTTCCTCATTCACCTCGCTCCCATCGTCGTCGTCTTGCTCGTCGTCTTCCTCGGTCTGACCTGGGTGTTGTGGGGGCGGCACCTGAGCGGTGATCCGGAGCGGGCTGCCTCGCTCATGGCCCTCCAAGGGCGCGAGGCGATCACGGACGGACCGCTGCTCGTGCGCCTCCTCGTCGTGCTCGCCCTTGTCCTCGCGGGCTTCGTCACGCACCCGCTCCACCACATCGAGCCCTCGCTCATCGCCCTGCTCGGGGCGGGCGCGGCGGTCCTCGTGTCCCGGCTCGAGCCCGCCGCCTACCTTGAGGACGTCGAGTGGGAGACGCTGCTCTTCTTCGCCGGACTCTTTGTCATGGTCGGCTCACTCGTGCGTATCGGTGTCATCGGTGAACTCGCCGACGCCGCCACGAGCGCGCTCGGCGATCGGCCGCTGCTCGCCGCCCAGAGCATTCTCGTGGGGTCCGCAGTCCTCTCCGGCATCGTGGACAACATCCCCTACGTCGCGACCATGTCACCGTTGGTTCACGAGATGGTTGGTCCGGCCACTGGTCTCGAACCGGCGCGGCAATCGTTGTGGTGGGCCCTCGCGCTCGGCGCCGATCTCGGCGGGAACGCGACCGCCGTCGGGGCCAGCGCCAACGTCGTCATCACCGGGATCGCCAAGCGCAACGGTCACCCCATTTCGTTCTGGGAGTTCACGAAGTACGGCCTCGTTGTCACCGCAGTCACGGTCGCCCTGTGCATCCCTTACCTCTGGCTGCGCTACTTCTAGGGAGCGTCGCCTTGCCAGGGAGCGTCGTCTTCCAGGGAGCGTCGTCGGAGCCGAGAGCGACCCGCCCTGGTTCCCCGCCGGGCCGCCGCCGCGTAACCTCGACTAATGACGGAGTTTCAAATTACGTACTGGCGCGACCTGCCGAGTCTGGTCGTAGCCCGCGCTGGTGAGGTGGTCGTCAAGGCCGCGCTCGCGGCCCGCCTCCAAGAAGCCATTGACGAGGCGGCGATGCGCACCGGGTCGAGTGACGCCGACAGCTATCTCGCCGGGTGGCGTCGCAGCGACTGGATGCCCGCGGATGGCACCCCCGCGGACGTGTGCGCCGGTCAGGCGGCTCTGCTTGAGGACGCCTGGCCAGCCGAGCGTGTCACGCACTATCTCGCCGACC
>CAZACX010000031.1:18464-23570 GCA_964483685.1 uncultured Intrasporangiaceae bacterium | reverse complement strand
ACGGGTCTCGTCCGGGTCGCGCGGGGGGACGTGGTGAACCGCCTCGCGGCGCTGTTCGCCGATCGCCCGCCGGTGCTCGATGGCGGCTATGGCTGGCTCTTTCAGGAACGTGGCCTCGAGCCCGGCGTCCCCGCCGAGCTCTGGAACGCGACGGAGCCAGCCCGCGTCGAGGACGTGCATGAGGCGTATGCCGCCTCCGGCGCCCAATGGCTCACCACGAACACCTTTGGGGGTACCCGCCCCCGGCTGGGGATGCATGACCTGGAGACCCGGGTCGCCGAACTCGACAGCGCCGGAGCAGCCATCGCCCGCCGGGTCGCCGATCGTCACGGAATCCTCGTCGCGGGCGATGTCGGTCCCTCCGGGGAACTCCTCGCTCCGCTGGGAACCATGGAACTCGGCGAGTTGCAGGAGCTCTTTGCCGAGCAGATCCGTGCGCTCGTCGCCGGCGGGATCGACCTCGTCCTTATCGAGACGATGAGCGACCTGGCCGAGATCGGCGCTGCCGTCGCCGCGGCCCACGAGGCGGCTCCCACCTTGCCCATCGTCACGACGCTGTCCTTCGACACCAACCTGCGCACGATGATGGGGGTCACCCCCGAGGCGGCCGTTCGGCAGTTGTCCGAGCTGGGCGTGGACGCGGTCGGCGCGAATTGTGGTCGCGGACCACAGGAGATGGAGCAGATCGCCGACCAGTTGGTGGCCAGCCGCACCGACGGATTGTTGCTCGTCGCCCAGTCAAACGCCGGGCTGCCCGCCCTCGACGGTGACCAATTTGTCTACACCGTCGGACCGGCCGAGTTGGCCGCCCATGCAGTTCGGCTGCGCAACAAGGGGATTGACCTCATCGGTGCCTGCTGCGGCTCCTCTCCGGAACACATCGCCGCAATCGCGGCCGGGCTCGGGTAGCGGCGCCCGCCCCTGGGGCTGACCGACGTGCAGGGGAGCGCCCTCGCCGGCGAAGGTGGTGTCGCTGCGCTTGCGCGGCCATTTGCTGAGCGACCCGAGCGCCCTCGCAGGGGAGCCCCCTGGCAATGCGAAGGGGGTGTCCTCCAGAAAGTCTGGCGGACACCCCCCTCTCTCACGCGGCGGCCGAGGTTAGCGGCTGTCTGAGGTGCCTAGCGCGACCGCGGCACGCCCGGCTTCGAGACGGGCAATCGGCACGCGGAACGGTGAGCAGGACACGTAGTCGAGCCCCGCGTTGTGGAAGAAGTGGATCGATTCGGGATCCCCGCCATGCTCACCGCAGACGCCCATGTGCATCGACTTCTTCGTGCTGTGACCACCCTCGACGCCGGCCTTGACCAATTGGCCGACACCGGTGGCGTCGAGCGTCTCGAACGGGGAAACCCCGAGCACGCCGTTGTCGAGGTACTCGGCGAAGAAGCCGCTCTCCACGTCGTCCCGCGAGAAGCCCCAGGTGGTCTGGGTCAAGTCATTGGTTCCGAACGAGAAGAAGTCCGCTTCCTCGGCGATCCGGGCGGCGGTCAGGGCGGCCCGTGGCAGCTCGATCATGCACCCGATGGGAATCGCCAAGGCGACGCCGCTGGCCTGGCTCACCTCGGCGAGGATCCCTTCTGCCTCGTCGCGGATGATCTGCAACTCGCGGACCGATCCGATGAGCGGCACCATGATCTCGGGCTTGGGCTTCTTGCCCTCCTTGATCAGTTGGACCGTGGCTTCGGCGATGGCCCGGATCTGCAACCCAAAGAGGCCAGGCACCTTGAGCCCGAGCCGAACACCGCGCAAACCGAGCATCGGGTTCGACTCGTGGGTGCGCTGCACCGCGGCCAGGAGCGCAACGTCGTGGGCGTCCGGTTCCGCACCGGTCGCCTGGGCAACCGCAACCTTGACCGACAACTCGGTGAGGTCGGGAAGGAACTCGTGCAACGGCGGGTCGATCAACCGGATCGTCGTCGGAAGGCCGTCCATCGCCGTGAGCAGCTCGATGAAGTCCTGGCGTTGGAGTGGCACCAAAGCGGCCAGCGAATCCGCGATCTCCTGCTCGGTCTCGGCGAGGATGACCCGCTCGATGAACAGGCGACGCTCACCGAGGAATTGGTGTTCGGTGCGGCACAGGCCGATCCCTTGGGCGCCCCGATCGCGCGCACGGCGCGCGTCCTCGGCGGTGTCCGCGTTGGCGCGCACGCGCAACCGGCGCACGCCATCGGCATACCGCAGGAGGCGGTCGACGGCGTTGATGAGGTCGTGCGTTTCGGCGTCGCCCTTCGACCCCTCGTAGGCGGCGTCGAGCCCCTCGGAGATGTAGGTGAGCACGGGGCTGTCGACGACGGGGACGTCGCCGAGGAAGATCTCGCCACTCGCGCCGTCGATGGCGATGATGTCGCCCGCGCGGAGCACGGTGTCGCCGACGACAACTTCACCGGCGGCGGCGTCGACCTTAAGTTCCTCGGCGCCAACGACGGCGCACATGCCCATGCCGCGGGCGACGACGGCCGCGTGCGAGGTCTTGCCGCCGCGTGCGGTGAGGACGCCGACCGAGGCGATCATCCCGGGGAGGTCTTCGGGGGAGGTTTCGCGCCGCACGAGGATGCACTTGGCACCCGCCGCCTGCCGCTCGATGGCCTGCGTGTTGGTGAAGACGACCTCACCGACGGCGGCGCCGGGGGAGGCACCCAGCCCTCGGGTGAGGCAGGCCTGCGCGGACTTCGCGTCGAAGTGCGGGAAGAGGAGCTGGGACAGTTGCTGACCGGTGACCCGGTCGAGGGCTTCGTCGAGGGTGATCAGGTGCTCGTCGACAAGCTGGGTGGCGACCCGGAATGCCGCTGCGGGAGTGCGCTTTCCGATGCGGGTCTGCAGCATCCACAGCTTGCCGCGCTCAACGGTGAACTCGATGTCGCACAGGTCCCGGTAGTGGGTCTCGAGGCGACGCATCGCCGCGCGCAGGTCGCCATACGAGGCGGGGTCGAGCCGCTCCAACTCGGCGAGCGGGAGGGTGTTGCGGATGCCGGCGACGACGTCCTCACCCTGGGCGTTGGACAGGTAGTCGCCATAAACGCCCGAGTGCCCAGAGGAGGGGTCGCGGGTGAAGCAGACGCCGGTACCGGAGGTGTCGCCGAGGTTGCCGAACACCATCGCCATGACGTTGACGGCGGTGCCGAGGTCGTTGGGGATGCGTTCGCGTCGACGGTAGAGACGGGCCCGCTCGGTGTTCCAGCTGTTGAAGACGGCTTCGATGGCCATGTCGAGCTGGATGCGCGGGTCTTGTGGGAAGTCCTCGCCGGTGTGGTCCTTGACGATGGCCTTGTAGGCGGCGACGAGTTCCTTGTGGTTCTCGGCGGTGAGGTCGACGTCCGTCGCTGCCCCAGTGCGCATCTTGAGGTCGTCGAGCGCGTCGGCGAACAGGTCGCCCTCGATGCCGAGCACGGTCTTGCCGAACATCTGGATGAGGCGCCGGTAGGAGTCCCACGCGAAGCGCTCGTCGTTGGCGAATTCGGCAAGTCCGACGACGGATTCGTCGTTGAGGCCGACGTTGAGAACGGTCTCCATCATGCCGGGCATCGAGAACTTCGCCCCGGAGCGCACGGACAGCAGCAGCGGCTCCGTGTTCGCGCCAAAGTGCCGACCGATCGAGTCTTCAACGGCGCGCAGCGCCAGTGTCACTTCGACGCGCAGATTCGGGGGGACGACTCCGGTAGCGAGATAGGTCTGACACGTCTCGGTCGAGATCGTGAAACCGGGGGGGACGGGCAACCCCATCTTCACCATCTCCGCCAAGTTGGCGCCCTTGCCGCCGAGCAGATCCTTCTGCTCCTTGTTGCCCTCACGGAACTGGTACACATACTTCGTCATCGTCTAAGCCTCCTGTGGCGTAATACCCCCATGCGTACCACTTATCGGCGTCGTCATCGAGTTAGGTTCTGCTCAGAGAACTCGTGAGTTTCGCGTGCCATTATCGGCGCCATGGACGTGCCCGGCGGGTCGGTGACCGCTGTCGCCGCGCTGGTGGCAGATCACCCAGACTGGCTGTCGTCAAACTCGTTGTCGCCCAACGACATTGCCGTCACCGCGCTCGGGACAGGTGAGTCGTATGCCGCGTGGCTGGCGACCGCTGTGGAGTCGCCCACGTCGGTGGTTGTCGTCCGGGTGGCGAGACGGCCGGGACCCGAGCTGCCGGCGTCGCCGCGCGAGGAGTTCGCCGGGTTGAGCCTGGCCCCCGCGGGGGTCGGGCCGACGCCATGCGCACTGGCCGCGCTCGGCCCATTTCCGGTCATCGTCGAGTCCCTCGTCCCCGGACAGATCCGCACCGGCCGGTACTGGGCCGACCCGAGTCTCCTGGCCGCCCACGCGCGAACGCTCGCCCGCCTGCACCGGCGCCGATGGCTCGCCGCGGGTCCGGTGACGGCCGCGGACACGAACGTCGGTGGGGTTTCCTTCGTCGCCGAGGTGGAATCGGCGATCGCCCACTGGGCGCCGCGGATCGACGGTTCGCCGTTTGGGGGCAGCTTCGCGCGGCTAGGCGAGGCACTGCGGTCGTATGCCGCGCGCGTCGAGCCCGAGTTCGCTCCCCTTCGCTCGTTCGCCCTCATCCATGGCGACTCGATCATGACGAACATCCTCGTGACCGGACCCGAGGACGCCTCGCGTCGACGGGGTTGCGCCGTGACCGGTATCGGGCCGATCGACGAGGTGTTCGCCGAGCCGCAGTCCCCGGCGGACGCGCGGCCGCTCCCGGGGCTGGTGACCCGGTTGGTCGATTGGGAGTGGACGCGGATCGGCGACCCCGCGCGCGATCTGGGCCTCATCGGCGGCGCGGTTCACGCCGACCCCTGGTATGCCGACCTCAACGAGGACCTCCTCGACGGCTTCGTGAGCGCATATCGCGGGGAGTCCGAGGTGCTTGGCAGCGACGTCGACGCCCTTGGCGATGCGCGCGCGATGCGGGTTCGCCGCGACGCCTGGCTCGTCGCGGAGGGGTTCGCCGTCCTTGCCTATCTGCACTGGCGCGACGCCTCCCTGCACTGGCGCGACGGCGGCCCGCGCGCGGTCGATCAGCGGGTGAGCACACGGCGCTCGCCGGGGACTCGGCATACGGCAGCGGCTCTGGAGGCGACGCTGACGGCCCGCTTGCGCCCGCAGCGGTAG
>CAZACX010000031.1:0-18364 GCA_964483685.1 uncultured Intrasporangiaceae bacterium | reverse complement strand
GCTTGCGCCCGCAGCGGTAGTCGCCCGATTGGCGAGGTGCGCCGCGCGGCGGTCATTTGGTGCGGCGCAACTCCCCATCTGATTGGCTGGCCGCAATCGCCACCCTCTCGAAGGAGCTCACATGACTGACCTGCCCCGCATCGCCATTCTCATCGGCAGCACACGCCCCGGACGCAAGGGCGCCGCCGTGGGCGAGTGGGTGCACAAGATCGCCGCCGAACGCACGGACGCGCGGTTCGAGGTGCTCGACCTCGCGGCATACGACCTGCCGTTGCTCTCCGAGCCGACTGTGCCCGGTGCGGCCAATGGGGTGTATGAGTGCGCGCAGACGCAGGCGTGGTCGGCCACGGTGACGGAGTTCGACGGTTTCGTCTGGGTGACGCCGGAGTACAACCACGGGGTGCCGGCGGCGATGAAGAACGCGCTCGACGTGCTCTTTGGGGAGTGGAATCACAAGGCGGTTGGCTTCGTGTCCTATGGCGCCGACGGTGGAGTGCGGGCCGTCGAGCACTGGCGGGCGATCGTCGCGAACGTTCTGATGGTGGGCGTTCGGGGGCAGGTGGCGCTCTCGTTGTTCCAAGATTGGGATGGGGCGGAGCTTGCCCCGGCGGCCCACAAGGGGGCGTCGTTGACGGGGATGCTCGACCAACTTGTGGCGATGACCGGGGCGCTCAAGCCGCTGCGTTCCGCCTAAGCCGCCGCGTTCCGCGGGTGCCCGTTCCGCGGGTGCCCGTTCCGCGGGTGCCCGAAGTTGGTAGCCGGCGCCGGCGGGCCCGCGCCTGAGCAAGCGCGCGGGTCGCGCCGGTCCCGCGGGTCAGCTCAGGCCGGTAATGACACCGTTCACGAGGTCGATCCGCTCGACATTTGGGTGGCGCGACAGCCCGGGCATCGTGCGCATGTCGCCGCAGATCGCGTAGACGTACCCGGCTCCGACCGCGGCCCGCACCTCCCGGACCGGCAGCCGCCAACCGGTCGGCGCGCCCTTCATCGCCGGGTCATGCGAGATCGACAAATGTGACTTGGCGATGACCACCGGCAAGGTCCCATAGCCGAGCGTCTCGTAGGCGTGCAGGGCCTTGGCCGCGGCGGGCGCGAGGTCGATCCCGTCGGCGCCATACACCCGGCGGGCGACCATCTCGATCTTGTCTGCGAGCGGCACGTCGTCACCGTAGGTGAAGTGAAATCCGGCCCGTTCCTCGCATGCGGCCATGAGTTCCCTCGCGAGTGCCGCCGCGCCCACGCCACCGTCGACAACATGAGTACTCACGGCGACCCGAACGCCCTCCTGCCGGGCCAACTCGATGATCACCGCGTGCTCCGAGTCGTGATCTTGGGGGAACGCGTTGATCGCGACCACCGGGGACACCCCAAACCCCTTGATGATCTCGATGTGCTTGCGGAGGTTGGCCAAACCGGCCCGAACGTCATCGGGATTCTCCGCGATCAGGCCCTGGGGGAGCGGCCGCCCCGCGACGACGACGTGGCGACCGGAGTGCATTTTCAGCGCCCGCACGGTGACGACCAGCACGGCGGCATCGGGACGCAGCCCGGACACGCGACATTTGACGTTGAAGAACCGTTCGGCGCCCATGTCCGCGCCAAAGCCGGCTTCGGTCAGCACGACATCGGCCCGGCTCGTCGCGACGAGGTCGGCGACGATCGAGGAGTTTCCGGTCGCGATGTTGCCGAACGGCCCGCAGTGAATGAGCGCGGGCGTGCCCTCGAGGGTCTGCAGCAGGTTGGGATTGATCGCGTCCTTGAGGATGACGGCCATCGCACCCGCCGCGCCCAGTTGTTCCGCGGTGACGGGAACTCCGGTGGTGGAATACCCGACGACGATGCGGCCCAGTCGCGCGCGCAGGTCGGCAAGATCTCGGGCGAGCGAGAGCAAGACCATGACCTCGCTCGCTGCGGTGATGTCGAAGCCGGACTGACGGGTGACGCCATCCGCCTTCGCGCCGAGCCCGACGACGACATTGCGCAGCGAGCGGTCGTTGACGTCGAGGACGCGCCGCCAGGTGATGTTGTGCGGGTCGAGTTGTAGTTCGTTGCCGTGGTGGAGGTGGTTGTCCATCACCGCGGCCAACAGATTGTGCGCGGCGGTCACGGCGTGGAAGTCACCGGTCAGGTGCAGATTGAGTTTGTCCATCGGCACGATCTGGCTGTACCCGCCTCCCGCCGCGCCGCCCTTGATGCCAAACGTCGGTCCCATCGAGGGTTGGCGCAAGGTCACCGCCGCGTTGACGCCGATATGCCGCAAACCATCGGCCAGGCCGACACTCGTGGTTGTCTTGCCCTCCCCGAGGGGGGTCGGCGTGACCGCGGAGACGACAACGTACTTCGCGCGTTGCGCGGTCGGCTGCCCGGGCGCGGTCAAGACGGCGAGGTCGACCTTGGCGACCGAACGGCCATACGGCTCGACGAACTCCTCGGGAAGCCCGAGCGTTGCGGCGATTTCACTCATCGGGCGAAGTGTGGCCGCGGAAGCAATCTCAAGGTCGGAAGGAATGCCCATGGCGTCATCTTGGTGTACCCGCGCCTCGATCTCACCGAGTTGGCGCCCGTGAGATCGGCGGCGACGGCCGCGCGAACAGCACCCGTGTCGGTGTCGTGGTGGCCGCACGCATCACCTCGGTGCGATCGATCCCGGCGACGTTGATGGCCCAGCGGACGCACTGGGCGAGCGTCGCGGTGCTGCCGGCGATTGCCCCACGTTCGCTCATTTCCCCACCTTCGCGCAGCCGGGCCGTTCCGCCGAGCACGGTGACGTTGAGGGGGCCGAGCAGGTAGTCGCCGTCCCCCAGGCCGGTTGCGGCCATTGCATCCGAGACGAGAGCGATTTGACCGCCGCCCACGGAGTCGAAAACCATGCGCGCCACCTCCGAGGACACGTGGGTGCCGTCGGTGATCAACTCGACCACGGCCTCCCCGCGGGCGGCCGAACTCAGAGCAACGGCCGCCGGACCGCCGTGGCGGTGGTGCAGCGGTGGCATTGCGTTAAACAGGTGCGTCACCAAGGGTTCGCGCCCGGTGATGTCGGCGACGAGGCCGAGGGCGCGCTCGACCTGAGCGGCGCTCGCGTCGGTGTGCCCGATCGCGGGCAAGATCCCGTGTCTCGACAGGGCCCGGACGAAGGGTTCGGCGCGATCCAGTTCTGGCGCAAAGGTCCACTGCAGCACCGCACCTGGGCAACCGGCGGCACTGGCGACCTCGGCGAGACGACTCACCCAGGACGGGTCCGGGTCGCGCAGCAGCGTCGGATCGTGCGCCCCGCGTCGCGCTTGGGCGAGGAAGGGGCCTTCACAGTGAATGCCCGCGAGGGTGCCGTCCAGGATCAGCGGCACGAGGGTGCGCACCTGCCTGGCAAGGGTCTCAAAGGTCGCCGACACCAGACTCGCGATTTGGCGGCTGGTGCCCTCGGCGGCGTGATGGGCGGCAGCGCGTCGCGAGCCCTCCGGTGACGACCCGAATTCTGCCCCGAGCGCCCCGTGCGCGTGGATATCAACGAGGCCCGCAATGGGGCCGGCGGCCTGATCCTTCTCGGCGGCGCCTTCGATCGGGTCGCCCACGACTCCCGGAACGTCGAGGTGGCGCCCGCTCATGACGGCGCCAAGCCCGCGGACGCCCGCACGTCGATCGGTCGGGAGATTCGCAACAGTCGTCCTCCTTCGTCGTCAACCACTCTCGCCCTGCCGGGATGAAGGTCTACGGCAGGTGTCTCACGAGAGCCTGACAGACCGGGCGGTCGTCGATCCGTCTGCGGGGATCAGGGGGCGATCAGGGACGGTCCGCCGCTCGATCCCTCCCCACCCGAGCCGGAACCGCGTAGATTTGCCACACGTCAGCGAGAGCAAAGCGTCCCGATGTCGGGGCGCCTGTTCATCACCCAGACGCCACCACCGCAGACCGGGCCTCGCGGGCCCGGTCTCGCCGCGGCATACGAAGGGGAAAGCCAATGTCCGACCAACCCACCACGCCCGGCGTCGTCCAAGACGCCGCGCTCGCCCCGTTGGCGCCCCCGGACGTGACCTTGACCCTTGAGGCGCCCCCCGCCGTGCTGGCGATTGCGACGACGGCCGCGCCCAAGATGGCCCCCGCCGTCCCCGCGAGCGCTTTGCCCGCGCTCGACGCGAAGGTGGACGGTTTCCTCACCGCGCTGACCACCGCCCAGACGCGCAGCCCTGACTATGAGTCCAAGGCAAACGACGTGCGCACGATGGGTGACGACGACATCCGCCGCGCTGCCGAGTCCTCGAATCGGCTGCTGCAAAGCCCCGTCAAGGCGATTCAGGAAGGCGGCCTCGCGAGCGGGTCCAAGGTCGGCAAGACGTTGCTGGAGTTGCGTCGCACCGTCGAGGACCTCGATCCCGGTCAGGCCAGGGGGACCAAGAAGGTTCTCGGCATGATCCCGTTCGGGGACAAGATCACCGACTACTTTCACAAGTACCAGAGCGCGCAGAGCCACCTCAACGGGATCCTGCACGCGTTGCGCAGCGGCCAGGACGAGCTGCAACGCGACAACGTGGCCCTCAACCTTGAGAAGCAGCAGCTTTGGGACTCGATGGGCCGCCTCAACCAGTACGTCTACATCGCCGAGCGACTCGACGCCAAGCTGGCCGCTCAGGTCGCCACGATGGACCTCACCGAGCCCGAAAAGGCGAAGGCGATGCGCGAGGACGTTCTCTTCTATATCCGGCAAAAGCACCAGGATCTGCTCACCCAGCTCGCGGTGAGCATCCAGAACTACCTCGCCATCGACATTGTCATCAAGAACAACTACGAGCTCATCAAGGGGGTCGACCGCGCGACAACGACGACGATCAGCGCCCTGCGCACCGCCGTCATCGTCGCCCAGGCGCTGACGAACCAACGCCTCGTCCTCGACCAGATCACCGCCCTCAACGTGACGACGAGCGGGCTGATCGAGCGCACGAGCGAGATGCTCAAGGACAACTCAATCAAGATTCAGGAGCATGCCGCGAGCGCGACGATCGGGTTGCCGCAGCTTCAGCGCGCCTTCCAGAACATCTACGCGACGATGGACGCCATCGACACCTTCAAGGTGCAGGCGCTCGACAACATGGCGGCGACGATCGGCACCCTGGAAACCGAGGTCGCCAAGTCGCGGTCCTACCTCGACCGGGTCCAGCGGACCGACCACCGGCTCGTGTCGGGCTCACTCAACATCGATCAGCCGCAGCGCTGATCACGGCGCGGATGGGCATCGCGGAGTGGTTCGGCTGGGGCGAGAAGGAGCCCGAGCCGATCATCGAGGTGCCCCCCGCCCCCACGAGTGAGCCCCTCCTTGTCGCCCTCGCCGCCGTCGAACAGCTGGCCCGGGAGGGCCGGGTTCCGCCGATGGTGATGGCGCGCCTGACCCGGGTGACCGGCATCGTCCGCCAGACGGTCCCGCGCCTCGACAACCTTGGCGGCGGGTCTGCCTCCGCCTACAGCGTCATGGCGACGGCCACCGATTACCTGCCCGGCGCGATCGGCGGCTACCTGCGCCTGCCGCGCGAATGGGCCGACTCGCGCCCCGTCGATCGCGGCAAGACGTCACTCCTCATCCTCATCGATCAGCTCGATCTGCTCGGGGCGACGATGGCTCAGGTGTTCGATGCCGTATGCCGCGCGGACGCCGAAGCGCTCGTTGTCCACGGTCGCTTCCTCCACGAGAAGTTCGGGGCGCCTTCCGGCGGGGGGCTCGGACTCGATGCCGCAACGCCGCTGCCGCCGCTGCCCCCGACGGCGGTTCCCGACGCCGACACCGGCGACATCCCCCTCATTCACCCCGCCTCGGGACCTCTCTCCAGTCCCTTGGAACCACCCATCGGGCGCGCACGATGACCGCGCTCGCGGGGAGCGTCAACCCCCTGAATGCCCAGTCCGGCGGCCAGGGGCGCACCGCTGAGGGGCGCACCGCCCAGGGGCGCAACGGCCAGGCGGGGACTCGACAAGGATGGACCCGATGACCTCAGCTGCGCAGGCCCTCATTGATGCCGTGGGTGGGCTCGCCGACGCGGCCATTGCCGCCGGCGTCGACCCGGGTGCCGCGCGGCACGAGGGTCTGCGGTTTGCCGCGGCGATTGCCGAGTCCGCTCCCGGCGCCGCCCTCGATTGGGTGGCAGCCGCCGCCACCATCGCGCCCGCGATCGGCGCCAGCGCGGGCGCCACTGCCCGCGACAGGTCGGCGTCGGAGTCGGCCTCGGAGTCGGAGTCGGATTCGGATTCGGCGGAGCCAAGCGGCGCAGCCGGTGCGGGACCGACCCGCGCGGACCTGCACCGGGTCAACACCGCCTTCTTTGAGGCGGCATCAGCGGGGCGCAGGTGGCGAGCCGCCCCCACGGCCCTGCTGAGCGACCTCTCGGCGACGAACGCCGCGGGCGCCGCGGCATACGCAACGGCATTGACTGAGGTGGCCTCGGCCGCGTGCCTGCTCGGCGAGCCCACCATCCGGGTTACCGGCAACGCCGCCGTCGCCGCGGGCGCCCAGTTGAGCGCGGCACAGGTGCCCACCCCGGCGCCGCGGATGCCCAGTCGGACCGAGGTGACGCCCGCGACCCCGTTGGGCGAATTGACCACGCGGACATCGCCTAACGCGAGCGTCGCCGGAGTACACGATGGACCGATGCGCCGGACTCAGGACCGGCCCAGCCTCGGGGTCGGCAACCCCAACGACATTCCCGGCCTCAACGAGCTACTCCTCGACAACCAACGGCGGGTCACCGAACAACTTGCCGCGATCGAGCGGCTGCGCGGTGGCGTCGACCCCAGGGTTCTCGCCCCACCGACAATGCCGGGCCTTTCCACGCTGACCGGCTCCCACGCGTCGCCCAGCGCTCATACCCCTCCCGACGAGCACCCATCTCTGGGTGCTCCCACCGAGCCGGGCGCTCCGGCCGAGCCGGGTGCTCCCACCGAGCCAGGCGTTCCGGCCGAGCCAGGCGCTCCCGCCGAGCCGGTCACGCCCGAACCCGCGGAACCCACCCACACCGTCGAGGAACTACTCGCGGAGTTGGACGCCCTGGTCGGGTTAGCGGGAGTCAAACGTGTTGTCCACCAACAGGTTGCGCTGCTCAAGGTGGAAAAGAAGCGCGCCGAGGCGGGCTTGAAGAACGCGACGATCACCCGCCACCTGATCTTCGTGGGCAACCCCGGCACCGGGAAAACGACGGTCGCTCGCATGGTCGCCGGCATCTACCGCGCACTCGGCCTGCTCACCAAGGGCCACCTCGTCGAGGTCGACCGGGCCGAACTCGTCGCGGGCTACCTCGGGCAGACGGCAATCAAGACGTCCGAGGTGTGCGCGAAGGCGATGGGCGGGGTCCTGTTCATCGATGAGGCGTACTCCCTCAACGGGGACCAATACGGCGCCGAGGCGGTCAATACCCTCGTCAAAGAGATGGAAGACAACCGCGACAACCTCGTCGTCATCGTCGCTGGCTATCCCGATCCCATGGTCGAGTTCATCACCCAAAACCCTGGTCTCGCCTCACGTTTCAAGACAACCGTCCAGTTCGAGGACTACTCGGACGATGAGCTTGTCGGCATCATGAGCAAGCTTGCGGGAGAGGCCGACTACGACCTTCCGCCGGACTCGGAGACTGCGGTTCGAGAGATCCTTGCGAGGACCCCGCGCAACGAAGTCTTCGGCAACGGCCGATTCGTCCGCAACCTCCTGGAGGAGGCGATCGGGCGCCAGGCGTGGCGCTTGAAGGACTCCGCCGATGTCACCACCGCGCAACTGCGGCACCTGCTTCCGCAGGACGTGCGCACCAGCTTCGACGAACTGACCCCACCCGAGGGCGCCGCGCCGGATCAGCCGGTAGTCGGATTCGGCGACGCCAGCGATGAAGCCGGCGCCAGCGACGAGGTCGGCACCCGCGATGAGGTCGGCACCCGCGATGAGGTCGGCGCCAGCGACGAAGCCAACACCAGCGACGAGGTCGGCACGAGCGATCTAGACAAGGCCGAGGATGCAATGACGAGCGAAGGCGGGAACCAATGAGTGACGTGGGGAAGTCGGCGGTCATTACCTCCCCGCCGCGGACGTCGGCCCTTCCCGGGGTCATCGCCTTGTCTGGTTCACCTGGTAGCCGCCACTACTTCAGCGGCACCCCGGGTCGGATGCGGGTGCTTGGCGTCGTCGCCGCACTCATGAGCCTCGCCTTCGGGCTCACCGGCATCTTCAGCTTGCGCGCGGTCGATAAGGCGGTCGATCGGGCGGGCGCGAACACCGCCCAAGTGGTCCGGGCTCAGGCGCTGTATGCCGACCTGCTCAAGGCGGACGCCTCGGCCACCAACGGCTTCCTCGTCGGCGGCCTGGAGACCACCGACCAGCGGGCCACTTATGACGACGCGATGGCGCGCGTCGTCAAGAACCTCGCCGAGGCAGCGAAGGCGCAACCCGCCGACGGCACCGCACTCGGCGCGCTCAATCAACACGTCCAGGCGTATGCCGGCTACATCGACCAGGCACGCGCGTACAACCGACAGGGCCTGCCCGTGGGGGCGCAATACCTCAAGTTGGCGAGTGCCGGCTTGCGCGCCGATGCGCTGCCCGTGATCAGCGCTGTCGCGGACGCCAACCAGGAACGCGCCGATGTCGAACTCGGCGCGGCGAGCAACGGGGCGCCGGTGTTGGGGGTCGGCATCCTCACCCTCATGGTGTTGGGCGCCGTCGGCTGGTGGCTCGCCAAGCGCACCCACCGCTACCTCAATCCCGCGCTCGTGCTCGCGGTGCTGCTCGTCCTCGGCGGGGTGGTCTTGACGTTCGGCGCACTGCGGGGCCTCGACCAGGCGCTGACGGCGGTGCGCGACGGGCCCTATCGCGCGGCCGTGGCGCTCGCCTCAGCCCGGGCCGAGGCCTATGACGCGAAGTCGAACGAGAGCCTGACCCTGATTGCCAGGGGGTCGGGGGCGAAGTTCGAAACGGCGTATGCCGATTCGGCCGGCCTCGTGGACGCCGGCCTCCGCGAGGCGGCAACGGCGTCGAGTGCGCAAACCGGCCTCGTCGGCGGGTTCGGCCCATACCGCACGGCGCACGCGGCGGTGCGCGCGGCGGACGACGCGGGCAACTGGGACGAAGCGGTCGCCTTGGCGACAACCTCCGAATCCGGTTCCGCCAACAGCGCGTTCACCACCTTCGACACCGCCCTGACCGCTGGCCTCGACGCCGAGGTGGCGGACGCACAGGCGGCCCTCGACGATCGGTCGATGTCCTGGCGGCCGTGGTTGATCGGGCTGACCGGTCTGGTCGCGGCCCTGTTCGGGGGCCGTGCGATGACCAAGCGAATCGAGGAATACCGATGACCCGCCGACTTCCCGTCCTCCTCACAGGTGCCGCGGCCGCGTTCGCCCTGGTCGCGTGCAGTGGCGGCAGCTACTCCGATACCGCGCTGCCGACGACGGCCACCGCCTCGTCCTCGTCCTCGGCCCCCGCCACCTCTCCCGCCCAGTGCGACAACCCGACCCAAAGTTACGACCCGCTGCCGAGCGTGCCCGCCGCCAGCAACATCACCGACGCCGGGATGCGCACCATCCTCGATCGCGGCTACCTCATCGTCGGCGTGTCCGCCGACACGCTGCTCCTGGGCGCGCGCAACCCGCTCACCGGGAAGATCGAGGGTTTCGACATCGACATCGCGAGGGCCGTCGCGAAGCGGATGTTCGGCAGCGCCGACAAGATCCAGTTCCGGGTCATCACGGCCGCCGATCGGATCCCGTTGCTCGAGTCACGGGAGATCGACCTCGTTGCGCGCAACATGACGATGAACTGCGCCCGGTGGGAGCAGATCGCGTTCTCCAGCGAGTACTACCACGCCGGGCAAAAGGTCCTCGTCGCGCGTGGCTCGGGCGACGTGAGTCTTGAGGATCTGCGCGACAAGCGAGTCTGTGCACCGGCCGGGACGAGCAGCCTCGACAAACTGAAGAGCGTCGAAGGACCGGTGCCGGTCACGAGCGACAGCCACACCGGATGCCTCGTGCTCTTCCAGCAGGGACAGGCGGCGGCGATCACCGGCGACGACACGGTCTTGGCCGGCCTTGCCGCGCAGGACCCGTATGCCGTCGTGACGGAGGGCGCCGCCATCACCGACGAGCCGTATGGCCTCGGGGTCAACAAGGACAACATCTACTTCGTTCGCTACCTCAATGCCGTCCTTGAGGAGCTGCGCGCCGACGGGGAATGGGCGAGGATCTACACCGCCTGGCTCGCGAACACCTTGGGCAAAGCACCATCACCTCCCAAACCCGTGTACGGCCGCTGATGTCCCTCGAACTCGACCCGCTGCCGCCGGGCCACCCCCGGTCCGCGGGCTCGGCAACCGGCGGCGCCGACGACGCACTTGGCCTCGCGGCGGCGCCGGGCGGACCCGGTTCGGGGGCCGGGTCCGGTGGCGCGCCCACGGCGCCGGCTCGTCTCGGGGTGGCGGTGACGCCGAGTGAGGCCCTGCGCTACCTGACCGATCTGGGCGGGTGGATCGACGAACGGCGTCGTCAACTCGACGCCATCGACAATGCCGCCCTCAACGCCCCGTCGCAGACCGACCGAGACGCCCTGACCCGCGACATGACGACGTCGATGGCGCTGTGGAAGGCGATCGCCGACCGGTATGAGCTGCTCAAGGTCACCTTCGACTCGGGCCGGGTCGGTCCGGTCCAGGCGCAGCGGCTCTCGACGCTCATCTGGGGGCGCCTCGATGTCTCGCCGTCGATGGGAGCCCCGACGAGTCCAGCGCCCGCATCCCAGGAGGGGACCCTGGGTGTCTCGTTGCCGGAGGCGTGCCGTCTTAGCGATGCAATGACCTCCTCGCTGCGGGCCAGGCTTGCCCTCGAACCGACCGGCCTCGACGTCGGGCTGC
This sequence comes from uncultured Intrasporangiaceae bacterium, assembly GCA_964483685.1. Taxonomy (GTDB): domain Bacteria; phylum Actinomycetota; class Actinomycetes; order Actinomycetales; family Dermatophilaceae; genus Nostocoides_A. The sequence goes on along the minus strand of CAZACX010000031.1, from coordinate 7,502 downwards.
GGGCGAAGGCGATCCGGGAGGGCCTCGAACGTATTCGCGACCAGGTGGCCTTGGCGCCCATCGGGGCCGGTCGGGACCGGGCGCGCGCCACCCTCATCGGTTTGGAGCAGCGGCTCTTTGCCCTCGTCGAGCGCGCCAAACGGGGCGCGGATGTCGGGGGCTTGCTCGGTCCCCTCGAAATCGACGCGGCGGCCACCGAACGTGACCTCATCGTCGCGTCCGCCCGGCGTCATGAGGACGAGAAGGACGCGGAGACCGCCCGGACGATGTTGACCGACCTCGCCGCCCGCGGCGACGCGATTCGCGCCCTCCAGCGGCAGGCTCTCGCGGGCGTAATACCAGCGCCCAAGCTCGCCGTCCCCGACGTGCGGGCCCTCGGCGCGGTGCCCGACGACCCGGCCGCAGTCGACCAGTTGCTCGTGCGCCTTGCGTTAGTCAGTCGGGCCCTTGATCAGGCCCATGCGGCGTATGCCGCGGCGATCGCCGAGCGCGACGAACTCATCGGTCTCGCTGGCGCGCTCGATGCCCAAGCGGCGGCGAGCGCCGCGATCACCGCCCAGGAGCGGGCCGACCTGACCCCATTGCGTGCCCAGTTGGCCCAAGCACTTGGCCAAGAACCGCTGCCCCTGAACCGGGCCCGGGCCCTGATGGCGGCTTATCAGACCTATCTCACGGCAATCACCGCCACCGGAAGGACGACGTAATGGCCGACGCCCCCGCCTGCACCCAACCGGGGTGCTCCGGCACGATTTCGGACGGCTACTGCGACGTCTGCGGTATGCCGCCCGCGTCGGGTTCGCCCGATCTGCTGGCGCCAGCGGCCCTGCCTCCGGCCGCGGCGCCGTCGGCCCGGGAAGGCGCCAAGTGCGGCCAACCCGGTTGTGCCGGAACGATTACCGACGGCTACTGCGATGTTTGTGGCACCCCGGCCGGTCCCTCGTCGGTGGCGATTGCCGAAGCCCAAGCGGCCGCCGAGGTGGCCAGCGCCGCCGGGACCGTCGGTGCGGAGTCACCGGTCGGCGGTGGCGGATCGGCCGTCTCGCGGGTCTCCTCACGACTCGAGGCGACGGCGATCGGGTCGGCGCGGGTCGGCCATGGAACCGTCTCGACTCGGCGCATTTCCGGGCTCTCCCGCCGGATGCGCGCGGCCCGGATCGGTGCGGGGGTCACCACCGTGCCGCCGGTCGCGGAGATCGACGCGGCCCAGGCGGTGCTGCGCAATCCCGTTGTCCCCGAGGACAAACGCACCTGTCCCTCCTGCGGGGAACCCGTCGGGCGGGGACGCGATGGGCAGCCGGGTCGGGCCGCCGGGTTCTGCGCGAAGTGCCGGGCCCCCTTCGACTTCAGCCCGAAGCTCAAGCCCGGCGATCTCGTCGCCGGACAATACGAAGTAGCGGGCTGTCTCGCCCACGGGGGACTCGGGTGGATCTACCTCGCCCGGGACCGCAACGTTTCGCAGCGTTGGGTGGTCCTCAAGGGCCTGCTCAACTCCGGCGATCCGGACGCCCTCGCCGCGGCGCTTGCGGAGCAGCGCTTCCTCGCGCAGGTCAGCCACCCCAACATCGTCGAGATCTACAACTTCGTCAGCCACGACTCCGCCGGCTACATCGTCATGGAATATGTCGGCGGTACCTCACTCAAGTCCCTGCTCAAGCAACGGATGCAGGCCTCGAGCGGGGTTTACGACCCCCTCCCTGTCGACCAGGCCCTCGCCTATCTCATCGAGATCTTGCCCGCCTTCCAGTACCTCCACGATCTGGGGCTGGTGTACTGCGACTTCAAGCCGGACAACATCATCCAGATCGGTGACGAGGTGCGGCTCATCGACTTGGGCGGCGTGCGGAAGATTGACGATGACGATTCGGCGATCTTCGGCACCGTCGGTTACCAGGCCCCCGAGGTCGCCGAGCATGGCTGCACCGTCGCTTCCGACATCTACACAATCGGACGCACCCTGGTCGTCTTGACCATGGAATTTCGCGGGTATCAGAGCACCTACGTCAAGTCGCTGCCCCCGCCGGAGCAGGTCCCAGTCTTCTCGAAATACGACTCGTTCTACCGGCTGCTCCTCAAGGCCTGCGCCCCCTCCCCGGACGACCGGTTCATCTCCGCCGACGACCTCCGGGTGCAGCTCCTTGGGGTGCTGCGCGAGGTCGTCGCGACCGACCAGGGCAGGGGGGCGGCAAGCTCCTCGGCCACCTCGGTGCTCTTCGAGCCGCCGCCCGTCGGTGACGCGAACACGACGTGGCGGGACCTGCCCGCCTTGCGCCATGACACCAGTGATGCGGGCTCCGGGTGGTTGCAAACCGTCGCGGGCTTGCCCGCTGCCGAACGCTTGCATGCCCTCATGGCGGCTCCCGTGACGACGACGGAGACCGCCTTGGCCAAGGCCACCGCCGCCTTGGATACCGGCAACTTCGCGCTCGTCGACACGACGGTCCAGGAACTGCTCGCCGAGGACCCCTGGGAGTGGCGCGCGGTGTGGCTTTCCGGACTCGCGGCCCTTGCCCAGGGCAATCCCGTCGCCGCGCAGAGTGCCTTCAACGCGGTGTACGGGCAGGTGCCCGGTGAACTCGCCCCGAAACTCGCCCTCGCTGTCGCCTGTGAGCTCAGCGGCGAGGGCGCCATCGCCGAGACGCTCTATGCGATCTGCGCCCGGACGGATGTCGCCTTCATCCCGTCCGCGGCGTTCGGGTTGGCCCGGCTGCGGTCGGCGCGCGAGGACCTCGACGGGGTCTTGGCCGCGCTGACCCTCGTGCCCCCGAATTCAAGCGCGCACTCGTTGGCCCGGCAGAAATGGGCCGAGGCGTTGGCGCTCAAACCGCGCGGAATCGCGGATCTGGACCTGTCGTTGTCCACCGCAGCAACGGCCGGTTTCCCCGCCCGCCGCCGCGCCGAGATGGCGGTCGATGTCTATCGCCGGGGCCTCGCTGCGGCGGAAGTCAAGGCCGAGCCAGACCTCCGACTGGGTTCGTATGCCGCGACCGTCCCCGGGATGCGGTCCGGACTCGAGAGCGCCCTGCGGGATCTCGCGGCGACGAGCGCCGATCCGCTCGAACGCCTCCACTTGATCGACGAGGCCAACACGGTCCGGCCATGGAGTCTCGTGTGAGCGCCGTGACCTGTCCGATGTGCGGCGCCGCCAGCCCCGCAGGCGCCCAATTCTGCGAAGCATGCGGCGCCGACCTGCCCGTCAGTGCGGCCACCCCGGCGCCGCTGGTCGACGCCGGGCCTGACGGGGCGACCGCAGGGTTGACCGCTGGGTTGACCGCCGGGTCACCCGCCGCCGACGGCCCGCCGCTGGCCGATCCCACCGCAGGGTCGGCGCCCGACCCCGCGGCTGCCGCCGAATCGCCCCTGGACGTCGGCTGGACCGGTGTTATCCCGGGGAAGGTCAGCATTTATGAGCAGCCGGTCGCTCCAGGATGTCGCCAATGCGGTGCCGGCAACTTCGTGGATGGCTACTGCGACCACTGCGGCGCCAAGGAACCCAACCCTCGTGACCACCTGGAGGAGTCGCCCGCGGACTGGGTCGCGGGCGTCTGCGACCGCGGCCAGCGGCATACCCGCAATGAGGACGGGATGAGCCTGTCCGCGGACCCGCAGCCGGGGACCCGGGCAACTCTCGTCGTCTGCGACGGGGTTTCCCACACGACGGACTCCGATGTGGCCTCGCTCGCGGCGGCCCGCGCCGCTCGCGCAGTCCTTGATCGACCCCTCGGGACCGGGATCGGTGTGCGGGAATCCATGGTCGCGGCAGCCACCCAGCGCCTTGGCGAGGCAGCGGCGGCCGCGAACGCTGCCGTCGTGGCCACCTCGACGATCACGGGGGACCCGACGCCGCCGTCCTGTACCTTCGCCGCCGCCCTGATCACCGGGCGGACCGCGATCGTCGGGAATGTCGGAGACAGCCGCAGCTACTGGCTTCCCGACGGCACCAGCGGGGCCGAGCAACTCAGCCGTGATGATTCCTTCGCGGCCGATCAGATCGCCGCCGGCATCGAGCGCAAGGTGGCCGAGACCGGCCCGATGGCGCACTCGATTACCCGGTGGTTTGGCACCGACGCGCCACACGATCTCACTCCGCATACCCGCGCCCTCGATCTGACCGGGGCGGGCTGGCTGATGGTCTGCTCGGATGGCCTGTGGAACTACTGCTCGGAGGCAGCGGACTTGCAAGAACTCGTCGGCCGTTTTGTCGCCCAGGGCCATACCTCGGCGGCGGCTCTTGCCGGGGCCCTCGTCGGGTTTGCCAACGAGGCGGGGGGCGTCGACAACATCACCGTGGCCCTGGCGCGTGTCGAAGCGTGATTGGATCACCGGAAGGGAGAAAGAGGTAGTCATGGCCGGTTTCACCGCGGGGGCTTTCCAGAACGAGTTTCTGCCTGACGGCGCCACCGACGTGCATGCGATCGTGCGGATCACCGCGACCGGGACCGCTCAACTGAGCAGCGGTTCTGACGCGGGGGCCGCCGAAGTCATCATCGTCGACACCTCGGGATCGATGGGTGAGCGGGGCATCCAACAAGGGAGTCTCGCCGCGACGGCGGCGCTCCAGGAGATCAGCGACGGCACCATGTTTGCCGTGATCGCGGGCAATCACCTTGCGTGGCAGGTCTATCCGACGACGCCGGTGCCGGGCCTTGTGGCCATGGGCGCAGGCACCCGCGCCGACGCGATGCGGGCCGTGCGCGGATTCCGGGCCGACGGTGGTACCGCCATGGGCCAGTGGCTGCTCGCGGCCCGGCAGGTCTTCTCGGGGGTGCCCGACAGCTATCGTCGGCACGCGATCCTGCTTACCGACGGCGCCAACGAGCACGAGACACCGGATCAGCTGAGCTGGGCGATCAACTCTTGTGCAGGCGTATTCCAGGCGGACTGTCGAGGGGTGGGGGACCGGTGGCAGGTCGGCGAGGTTCGTCGGATCGCATCCGCTCTGCTTGGCACCGTTGACCTCATCCCCAAGCCCGAGGACATGGCCGAGGAGTTTCGGGCGCTGATGCGTTCGTCGATGGCGCGTGGGGTCGCGTCGGCCGATTTGCGGGTGTGGGCCCCGCAGGGCGCCCAGGTGCTGTTCGTCAAGCAGGTGTCCCCGACGCTGGAGGACCTAACGAACCGCCGCCGCGAAGTCAATGCCCTGACCGGGGCCTATCCGACGGGTGCGTGGGCGGATGAGGATCGCGACTACCACGTCGCCATTCGCCTCCCGGCCCGCACGGTCGGTCAGGAACAGTTGGCGGCGCGCGTCCAGTTGGCGCTCGGTGAGCAGGTTCAGTGCCAGGCGCTCGTCAAGGCGATGTGGTCCTCCGACGATGCCCTCACCGCGCGGATCAATCCGCAGGTCGCCGAGTACACCGGGCAGGCCGAATTGGCGGCGGCCATCCAAGATGGGCTCGCCGCGAAGGCAGCCGGAAACGACCACGAGGCCACGGCAAAACTCGGGCGGGCCGTGCAACTTGCCAACGGGGCCGGCAACGACGAGATGACGTCACGGCTGCGGAAGGTCGTCGAGATCGATGACCCGGAGACCGGCACTGTCCGGCTCAAGCAGAGCGTCGAGAAGCTCGATGAGATGGCCCTCGACACGGCGTCGACGAAGACGACGCGGGTGCGCAAGTGAGCGCCCGTTGCCCCAACGGGCACGACAGTGAGTCGAGCGACTACTGCGATACCTGCGGCGCGCCGATCGTCGCGAGCGCTACGGGCAGTGCCAACGCCGCCGGAGACGTTGCCGGCGGCGGGCCGGTTGCGGCCGCCGGGGCCGGATCAGCGGGATCGGTAGGGGTCGGATCAGCGGGAGCAGCGGGGGCCGATGTCGGGTCCGGGGGCGGCAACTCGCTCGACCTGCCACCGGCGGGCCTGGCTTCGGTCGAAGGCTCCGCAGCGCCCGCAGCGTCCGGATCGGGGGCGGCCCCAGGGCTCGGTGGTAGCGCACCCAAGCCCTGCCCGCACTGCAGCACCGCCAACGCTCCGCAGGCCCTGTTTTGCGAGGGCTGCGGTTATGACTTCACGACGGGCGCTCTTCCGGCGACCCTCGACTCCGCGGGAGCGGCCGGGAGTGTTGGCGCCGCCGGGAGCGGCGACCCCGGGGCTGCGCAGCCCGGCCCCGGAGCGAGCGGAAGCGGCATACCCCCGCGCATTCCCTTCCATTGGGTTGCGGAGGTGTGGATCGACCCGGACTGGTATGCCGATCAGGCGGCAAGCGATCCGCTCCCGTCGGCCGGGTTGCCGATCGTTGTCCCACTCCGGGTGGCGTCGGTGCTCATCGGGCGCAGGTCGGCGAGCCGCAGTATCACCCCCGACATCGACTGTTCGGCCGACCCGGGGGTGAGCCGTCGGCACGCCCAACTCACCACCGACGGAAGCCGCTGGTTCGTGGAGGATCTCCAGTCCTCGAACGGCACGTATGTCGGTGCGGCTGCGGGTCCGCTGCCCGAGGCACCGATTGCCGTCGGACCGAAGGCCGAGGTCGGGGAGTCGCGGATCTATGTCGGGGCCTGGACGCGCATCGTTGTGCGGCGTGCCCTGGACGAGGAGATCGCGCTCGAGTGAGGTTCCTCGTCATCGAACACGAAGACGAGTGCCCGCCGTCCTGGCTCGGTCAGTGGTGGACGGCGCTCGGGATCGAGTTGGTCCGGGTGCAGGCCCACGCCGACCGGGTCGCCCCTGCGGTGGTGATTCCGGCGTCGGTCGCCGCCGTCGGTGCGGACGCACTGGTCGTGCTCGGCGGAGACGCCGGGGCCAACGACGATGTCGACTATCCCTGGCTGCCCGCCACGCGTGCGCTCATCGCCGCCACCGTCGCCGCGGAGGTTCCCTTCCTTGGGGTCTGTCTTGGGCACCAACTGGCCGGGGTCGCCCTCGGTGGCAGCGCAGCGCCGAATCCGCATGGGCATGCGACCGGCCTGACCCCCGTGCGGCTCACCGACGCGGGGCGGCGGGACCCGTTGCTTGGCACCTTTGATGGTGCCCTCACCGTGCAGTGGAACAACGACGTTGTTACGCGGCTACCACCGGGCGCGGTCCTGCTGTCCGAGGCGCCAGATGGGAGCGCTCAGGCGATCCGCTTCGGCACGCGTGCGTGGGGAGTCCAGTTCCATCCGGAGGTCTCACCGGAGCAGTTCGACTCGTGGACGATCAACAAGATCTCCGCAGCGGTCCCGGTCTCACGAGGTGTGGACATGGTCGGCGCCTCGGCGGCGATTCACGCGGCGTCGGCGACATTGTGGGATACCTGGAAGCCGTTCGCGGACGCCTTCGCTCGTGAGGCATTTCGGGCTTAACTCCGGGTACCCTCATGCCTTGCGAGACGGTACGTGAGCCGACAGCGCCACCACCCCAGCATTGTGTGACCTGAGTCACGAAGGTCTCCCTGGGATGTGGGGTTAGCCCGCGGCTCCTCCAGTCTCCGCCGTCAACGATGACCCCCGCATGAAAATGGAGTAGCCGGATGGATGCCTTGGATCTGGCGAGGTGGCAGTTTGCCATCACGACTGTGTATC
>CAZACX010000030.1:25083-31999 GCA_964483685.1 uncultured Intrasporangiaceae bacterium | reverse complement strand
GCGGGTCGCCGGGTAGAGCGAGGTGTATGCCGCGGAGAGCTCGTCGTAGATGGCGGCGTTGTCAGGGTTGGGCTCGACGGTCAGGGCCACCTCGGACCAGTCGGCCGCTGGCGTCACGAGCCCGATGCCTTGGGCAGCGAGCAAGGCGCAACCGTACGAGGCGCCGATGGTCTGGCGGGGGACGTCCTGGGGCCGGCCAGTGACATCGCTGACGATCTGCGGCCAGAGGCCCCCCTGCGTACCTCCGCCCACCGCGACGAGGCGACGCACGGGGTTGTCGTCCCCATCGAGCAGCTCGAGAATCTGGCGGATGCCGAACGCGATCCCTTCGAACGCCGCTCGGTAAAGGTGCCCCCGCCGGTGTCGCAGAGTGAGGCTGGCGATGACGCCACGCGCGTCGGTGTCGAAGATCGGGGTCCGCTCGCCGGCGAAATACGGCAGCATCAGGAGGCCGTCACTGCCCGCGGGGACCGCCTCGGCCTCGGCTACGAGGGTTTCGAATGGGGCGCCGCCGGTGAGGTCGCGGATCCACCCGGTGAGGCTGCCGGACGTGGACATCCCGGCGGCGAGGGAGAGGGAGCCCGGGGTGACGCCCCGGGTGTTCCACAGTTGGGGGTGCGGGGCCGGCCGGTCGAGCTGCTGAACGAAGAACATGGTCGAGCCGTACATCAGCATGAGGTCGCCGGTATGCCGCACCCCGGCGCTGTAGGCCTCCGCCCACGCATCCACGGTGCCGGCGCACACCGGTGTGCCCACGGCCAGTCCGGTCTGAGCGCTCGCCGCAGCGGTCACCTCGCCGATCACCTCACCGGACCAGGCGAGCCGAGGCACCTCAAGATGGCCCATCACGTCGGAGTACCAGTCACTGGCCCAGTCACCGACCCGCGCGTCGTAGAGCGGGACCGACTGACTCGCGGTGTGGTGGTCCAGGACGTACTCGCCCGTCAGGCGGAAGGCGGCGAACGAGCTGGCGCTGAACCACCGCGATGCGCGCGCCCACACCTCAGGTTCGTGGCGGCGGACCCACATGGCCTTGGGGCCGACCGCCTGCGTGGTCAGCGGCGTATTGCATCGGGCCAGGACCTGATCGGCGCCCAGGGTTTGCTCGAGCTCGTCGATTTCGGCGCGCGCACGCCCGTCAATTCCGTAGAGGATCGCCGGTCGCACGGGTGCTCCGAGATCGTCGGTGAGGAGCAGGCAGGGCCCCAGGCCGCTGACGCACACGGCCGAAACCGCGCGCCCTTCGGTGAGCAATTCGCGGCACACGGCCACGATGTCGGCCCACCACACCGAGTCGGCATCCATCTCGGCGTGGTCTGGCCGGGGCATCGTCATCGCCCCCTCGTGGACCCGGATGGCGGTTGCGACGACGACGCCGTCCGCCCGCGCCAGCACCCCCTTGGTGCTACCGGTGCCAATGTCGATGCCGAGGACGAGGTCGCTCACGATGCCTCATCCCCGCCGTGCCACGCCGGCTGGCGCCGTCGTCGAGGCGCGCTCGACGAGCCGGGGGGTGAAGGTGCGACGCGGTGCGTCCAGGGGTTGCCCGGCGATGAGCGACTCAAGGAGGCCGAAGGCGGCCAGGCCCATCTCGTAGTGCGGTCGCGCGATGGTCGTCAGCGGCACCGTCAGCTCGGCAGCCAGGGGGATGTCGTCGTAGCCGACGACCGACAGGTCCTCGGGGACGCACACGCCACGCCGCTGCAACTCGTGCAAGAGCCCCACGGCGACGACATCGACCGCGCATTGGACCGCGCTCGGACGCACGTCCTGCGGCATCGACAGCACCTGGTCGGCGATCGTGCGTCCGCCCTCGATCGACAGGGGGCAGGGGAGGCGGGTGAGGGTGGCGCGCCCGGCCGCGGTGTCAGCGAATCCGGCCAGTCGGTCGACCACGGGGGCGGCGACCGTGGTGTCTCCGGCGAACGCGAGGCGGGTATGACCCAGGTCGAGCAGGTGAGACGCAGCGATTTCCCCACCGCGCCGGTCGTCGACGCCCACGCTCACGACGCCGTCGCGCACATCGGTGCGGTCGAGGATCACGACCGGCACTCCGCCCGCCCGGACTTGGTGCAGCCCTTGGGATTGGGGGTCATGCGGCACCACGATGGCGCCGGCGACGCGGTGCTCGGCGAAGACGCGCAGATAGGCGCTCTCGCGGGTGATTTCACGCGCACTGTTGGAGATGAACAGGGTCATTCCGGCTCTCGCCGCGGAGTCCTCGACCCCCATGGCCATGGCGGCGAAGGCCGGGTTCCAGGCGTCCAACAGGAGGAGCCCGATGGTGTTGGAGTAGCCCGCCCGCAGCCGGCGGGCCGACTCGTCGCGCACGAATCCGAGGTCGGCGATGGCTTGTTCCACGGCGGCACGGCGCGCGGCGCTCACCCGCTCCGGATGGTTCAGGACGTGGGAGACAGTACCCACGGAGACTCCGGCCGCCGCAGCGACGCCTTTGAGCCCGATCCGAGGCTGGACCATTGCTCACCCTTCTGGTCATTCGTCGACGTGACTCTTGACACGTTTCAGGAACGAACCTAACATCAACGCAGCAATCTGAAACGACTCAGAAGGCACTCAATGAAGAGGAGTCCTCAAGGTTCAGCGACGCGGTCATCGGAAGGTGGCGTGGATCGGGATCGGAAGTTTGGCCCTGCTCGCCTCGGCATGTGGGTCACAGGACAGCGCCAGCACCAGTTCCGCCGCGGGGGACAGCAGCTCGACCGCCAAGGTGGCGTTCTTGATGCCGGACACAGGGTCGACGCGCTACGAGCTGCACGACCGCCCCGGCTTCGAGAAGCGGCTCAAGGAACTCTGCCCGGGCTGCCAGCCGCTCTACAACAACGCCGACGGAAGTGCCGACAAGCAGCAGCAGCAGTTCAACTCGGCACTCGTTCAGGGGGCCAAGGTCATCGTCCTGGACCCCGTCGACTCCGCAGCCGCGGCATCCTTGGTCAACGCCGCGCACGCCAAGGGCGTCAAGGTCATTGCCTACGACCGCCCCATCCCCGACATCGCGGTCGACTTCTACGTCTCCTTCGACAATGAGGCCATCGGTAAGGCCATCGGCACCTCCCTGCTGGAGCAGGTCAAGGCCAACGGTGCACTCCCCGCGGGCGGTGGCCTGCTCGTCGTGAACGGCTCCCCGACGGACGCCGCTGCCGGTCTGATCAAGAAGGGCGTGCATTCCGCGGTCGACTCCAGCGGGATCCCGGTCCTGGCCGAGTACGACACGATTGAGTGGAAGCCCGAGAACGCGCAGAAGTTCGTCAGCGGCCAGATCTCGCGATTCCAGGGCAAGGTTGTGGGCGTTGTCGCGGCCAATGACGGCACCGCCGGTGGCTCCATCGCCGCCTTCAAGTCCGGCGGCGTCGACCCGAACCCTCCGGTCAGTGGGAACGATGCCACCGTTGCGGGCCTGCAGCTGATCATCGCGGGCTACCAGCACAACACCATCAGCAAGCCCAGCGAGATCGTGGGCGGTGCGGCGGCCGAGGTCGCAGTGAAGCTGCTCAACGGTGAGACCCCGGAGACGACCGGCAACCTGTTCGGGTCCCCGTCGAAGCTCTATGCGCCGACGCTGGTGACCGCCGAGAACCTCAAGGCCGAGATCATCGACAAGAAGATCAACACCGTTGCTGAGCTCTGCACCACCGAGTACGCCGCCGCCTGCAAGGAGCTCGGGATCTCCTGATCCGCTTCGCCGTCGGGACGCCTTGAGTCCCGACGGCAAGCGGTCGGGCCCGGAGAGGGACATCATGACCACCACGACCGACTTTCCGCAAAACGCCGCGTCCCAGGCGGGCACACCCCTGCTCAGCTTGCGCGGCATCACCAAGACCTTCGGCGCCCTGAACGCGCTGACTGACATCACCCTCGACGTGGCCGCCGGCGAGGTGGTCGCGCTCGTCGGCGACAACGGCGCGGGAAAGTCCACCCTGGTCAAGGTCCTTTCCGGGGTCTATGCGCCGGATGCCGGGACGATCGCGTTCGCGGGCCGAGATGTTCACATCGCCGACCCGGCGGCGGCCATCAGCCTCGGCATCGCCACGGTGTTCCAGGATCTGGCGCTGTGCGAGAACCTCGATGTCGTGGGCAACCTCTTCCTGGGGCAGGAGCGCAACCCGTTCCGCCTCGACGAGGTCTCCATGGAGGTTCGGTCCTGGGAGTTGCTCCGCCAACTGTCGGCGAAGATCGCCACGGTCCGCATCCCTATCGCCTCCCTCTCGGGTGGGCAACGTCAGACCGTCGCCATCGCCCGATCCCTCCTGGGGGACCCGCGCGTCATCATCCTGGACGAGCCGACCGCCGCGCTCGGCGTGGCCCAGACCGCCGAGGTGCTCGACCTGATCGAGCGGCTCAAGCAACGGGGACTCGGAGTCATCATGATCGGCCACAACATGGAGGACGTGCGGGCCGTCGCCGACCGGGTCGTGGTGCTGCGCCTGGGGCGCAACAACGGCGACTTCGACGTGGCCACGGTCTCGTCCGAGACGATCATCGCCGCCATTACCGGAGCCAGCGACAACGTCGTCTCGCGCCGCCGAGACCGCATTGCCAGCGCGACGTCAGCGGGCGTCACGAGCACCGACTCAGCAGACAAGGAAGCCGGACGATGAGCACGGGGCAGCTAGACACAACCGACGAGCGCAACTCCCACGACTCAAGCCCGGCTGGGCGACTGCGGGCGGCGCTGCGCGACATCCGCTCCGGCGACCTCGGCGCGCTCCCGGTCGTCGTCGGGCTCATCGTCATTGCGATCATTTTCCAGAGCTTGAACCCGGTCTTCCTCTCCAGCGGCAACCTGGTCAACCTGCTGCTTGACTCCGCCCCGGTCGGGGTCATCTCCCTCGGGATCGTCTTCGTCCTGATCGTCGGCGAGATCGACCTGTCCGTGGGTTCGGTCAGCGGCTTGACCGCCGCCGTCGTGGCGGTGCTCTTCGTGCGGCACGAGTGGAACTGGGTCCTGGCCGTCGCCCTCGCGCTGGGGATCGCGCTCCTCATCGGGCTGACGTACGGGCTCGCGCTGACGCGATTCGGCATGCCCAGCTTTGTGGCCTCTCTGGCTGGACTCCTCGCCTTCCTCGGCGTCCAGCTCGCCCTCCTCGGTGGCCAAGGCTCGATCAACTTGCCCTTCGACTCCGTCCTGGTGACCTTCGCTCAGGTGGCATTCGTGCCGGCGTGGCTGTCGTACATCCTGGCCGCGCTCGCACCGGCGGGGATGTTCGCCGCTGGCTACGAGGCCGCGATCCGCCGTCGCCGCGCGAATCTGTCCTCGACGTCGCTTAGGCTCCTGCTGGCTCGGGCGCTCACGCTCGTGGTGGCCCTCGAGTTCGGTGCGTGGTACCTGAACCGCGAACGTGGGGTCGGCTGGATGCTGGTCTTCTTCGTGGCCCTGGTGATCCTGCTCAACTACGCGATCACCCGCACCGCCTGGGGTCGTTCGCTCATTGCCGTCGGCGGCAACGTCGAGGCCGCTCGCCGGTCCGGCTTCCAGGTGCGCCGGGTCTATCTCACGGCCTTCGCGGTCTGCTCCACGCTGGCCGCTCTCGGCGGCATCCTCGCGGCCGGACGGCTGGCCTCGGCCAACCTCAGCAGCGGCACCGGGGATGTCAACCTCAACGCGATCGCCGCTGCGGTGATCGGCGGGACGAGTCTGTTCGGTGGCCGGGGGAGCGCGTGGTCGGCGCTGCTTGGGACGCTCGTGATTGCGGCTATTGCCAACGGCCTGACCTTGCTCAACCTGGACTCGTCCTATCGGTTCGTCATCACCGGGCTGGTCCTGGCGGTGGCCGTCGCCGTCGACTCCCTCGCCCGGCGCTCCCGCGCCTCTCACGGCCGTGCCTGACCGGGCCCGTCCCCATACCGACCCTCTCTTAGGAGGAAACATGCCCAACCGTGCGGCTGTGATGACCAATCTCGGTCACATCGAGATCCAGGACCGACCCGACCCGTCTGCCGCTGCCCACGAGGCCGTGGTCCGCATTCGAGCCGTCGGCGTCTGCGGCTCCGACACGGCCTACTTCACCGTCGGGCGGATTGGCGACTGGGTGGTCGATGGACCGCTGGTCCTGGGGCATGAGGTGTCCGGCGAAGTCGTCGCGGTCGGCGACGATGTTCATGACCTTCGGGTGGGTGATCGGGTGGCGATCGAACCGGGAACGCCGTGCCGGAACTGCCGCGAGTGCATGGCGGGGCGATACCACCTCTGCCCCGACCTGGCCTTCTTGGCCACTCCGCCGTATGACGGGGCGCTGCTGGAGTTGATGGCGGTCGACGCCCGCAATCTGTACCGCATCCCTGATTCGATGACGTATGAGGAGGCAGCCCTCCTTGAGCCCTTGTCGGTGGGGATCTGGGGCTGTCATCGGGCCGGTTTGAAGCCCGGTGACGATGTGCTGGTCACCGGTGCCGGCCCCGTCGGACTGTTGGCCGGGGCGGTCGCGAAGGCGCTCGGCGCGGCATCGGTCACCATCATCGACCCCAGCCAGTTTCGGTTGGGCGTGGCCCGTGGGATGGGTCTGCTGACGGAGGTCGACGCGGCGGGTGCGGACCGGTTCGACGTGTTGATGGAGTGCTCGGGTGCCCGAGGCGTGCTGGCGGACGGGTTACGACGGCTGCGCCCCGGCGGTCGGGCAGCGTGATCGGTATGCCGAAGGAGGAGCTCGTTGGGCTCCCCTTGTCCCAGCTCAACGTCAATGAGCTCACGCTGAGCCTGGTGAATCGCTACAACCACACCTGGCCGCTGGCCATCGCGCTGGTTTCCTCCGGTCGGGTGGACCTCAGCCGTCTGGTGACCCATCACTTCTCGCTGAAGCAGACCGAGGACGCCCTGCTTCTCGGATCTCGGGTCACCGACTCCATCAAGGCCGTGGTGCACCCGGACCGGTGACCGAGGGCGCTCTCACGGGCGGCGGTG
>CAZACX010000030.1:12089-24983 GCA_964483685.1 uncultured Intrasporangiaceae bacterium | reverse complement strand
CCGCCATGAGCGGTGTCGAGGAGCTTTCACGCAGCCTCCTGCCCGCAGTCACCGCCTTCCGGGACGAAGTTGCCGCCTCGGTGCTGCCGCTCGACTTGCCGAGCACCGCCGCGGCCAAGGAAAACCGCGCAGCGCTGCTTCAGCAACTGGACGACTACGTCATCCCCCGACTGTCCTCCATTAATGCGCCGCTGCTCGCCGTGATCGGCGGCTCGACCGGCGCCGGCAAGTCAACATTGGTGAATTCGATTTTGCGTCGGGAGGTTTCCCGGCCCGGGGTGATCAGGCCAACGACGACCAGCCCCGTGCTCGTCCACCACCCAGATGACACGCTCTGGTTCGCCGACACCCGCATCCTCCCCGGGCTTAATCGCGCCACCGGCGCCGCCGCGCCGCGAGACGACGCCGGCACTGTCCACCTCGTCCAGTCAACTGACCTGCCGCCCGGCCTAGCGCTCCTCGACGCGCCCGACATTGACTCGGTCGTGTCAGCCAATCGGGGCCTGTCCAGGCAACTCCTCGCGGCGGCCGACCTCTGGTTGTTCGTCACGACAGCCGCCCGGTATGCCGATTCGGTCCCGTGGCAGTTACTGCGCCAGGCCTCGGAGCGGGGCACGGCCGTTGCCGTCGTGCTCGACCGAGTCCCGCCCGAGGTTATCGACGAGGTGCGGCCGCACCTCCTCGAGATGCTGCGTAATCAAGGCTTGGCGACCGCGCCCGTCTTCACCGTTCCGGAAACAACGCTGACGAGTGCTGGGCTGCTGCCCGAGGCCGACACCATCCGGCTCCGCTCCTGGTTCACCGACCTTGCCTCGGACGATGCGGCCCGGGCGGTCGTCGTCAAACAAACCCTCAGCGGCGCCCTCGCGTCACTCGATTCGCGCTCGGAGGAACTGGTTGAGGCCAGCCGGGCGCAGCAACAGGTCGTGACCGATCTGGCGCGGGCCGTTGATGACGCCTACGCGCAGGCCGTGTCCGGAATCGAAACCGGAATGAGCGACGGACAGTTGCTCCGAGGCGAGGTCCTCGCCCGGTGGCAAGAGTTTGTCGGAACCGGGGAGTTCTTCAAGAAGGTCGAAGCGGGCGTGGCGCGGGCGAGGGATCGCCTCACCGGCGCGCTCAAGGGGGAGCCGGCCAGGGCCCAATCGGTCAATGAAGCGTTGCAAACTGGCGTCGCTCAACTTGTCGAAGCGAACGCTGGGACGGCGTCTACCGCGGTGGCCCGGGCGTGGCAGGGCATGCCCGCGGGCGCGGAACTCCTTCAGCTCCAGCCCGGGTTGGGCGTTCCTGCTCGGGACTTGGGTGCCCGAGTCGACCAGCTGGTCCGCGACTGGCAGGGCGATGTCCTCAAGCTCGTGCGTGGTGAAGGGAAGGACCGACGGACCACCGCGCGGATCGCGGCATACGGGGTTAATGGAGTTGGGGTGTTCCTCATGCTCGTCGCGTTCGCGCACACCGGTGGGCTGCTCGGGGCGGAGGTCGGCATCGCGGGTGGAACCGCCGTCTTGGCCCAGCGCGTCCTCGAGGCGCTCTTCGGGGACCAGGCGGTGCGCACAATGGCAGAGAAGGCCCGCACGGCGCTCCTGGCGAGGGCAAACGAACTTATGCAAACGGATGCCGACCGCTTCCGTGCCGCCATGGGTCAGGTGAGCATTCCCGAGGACCAGGCCCAGCGACTGTCCCGGGCCCTCGACAAGGTCCAGGCAGCCCGATGAGGATGCCTGGGTTCGGTCTCGAAGGCCGGGCGGATGTCGCCTCTGACGAGCTTGCTGACCGCGCGGAGGCGTTGAGCACGGCGCTGACCAGCGGCGGAGCGCAACTCGATCCGGCGACGCGCGAGCGAGCCGCCGCCATCGTTGTCAAGGTCAAGGAACGGACCAGTCTCACCCGCTCGCATACCGTCGTCGCCCTCGCGGGCGCAACGGGGAGCGGGAAGTCGAGCCTCTTCAACGCCATCGTCGGGGCCGATGTCGCGACCATCGGGGCGCGACGGCCAACGACCTCGACGGCGACGGCCGCGATCTGGGGACCCGCGTCGGCCGGACCTCTCCTGGACTGGATTGACGTCGGCGCCCGTCACCAGGTGGTCGGCAACCGGCCGGGCGATGACGCCCTCAACGGCCTTGTCCTGCTGGACCTGCCCGACTTTGACTCCCGTGAAAATGCGAACCGTCTCGAGGCAGAGCGCATCCTGCAGCTCGTCGATGTGTTCGTGTGGGTCACCGACCCGCAGAAGTATGCCGACGCGAGACTTCACGATGACTACGTCGCCGCGATGACGCACTACGACGCGGTGACGCTCGTCGTCCTCAACCAGGCTGACCGGCTCACCCCCGCGGAGGTGACGGAATGCAGCGCGGACTTGGGCCGGCTCCTTGAGCGAGATGGCCTCGACCAGGCGCGGGTTATGGCGAGCTCCGCGCGCACCGGCGCCGGGGTTGACGCCTTGCGTGGACAGCTGGCCAACGCGGTCCAGGGCGGGCGCGCGGCTCGCGTCCGGCTCCTCGCTGACGTCCGCACCGTCGCCGATGAGCTGCGCGCCGACATTGCCCCAACGGAGCACTACGTCGAAAGTGTCGACGGCGAGGCACTCGTCGCCGCGCTCAGTCGATCCGCCGGCGTCCCCACCGTGATTGAGGCGGTGGGTCGCGACTACCGCCGCGACGCCATCGCGTCGACCGGGTGGCCGTTCACCCGATGGGTTGCCCAATTGCGCCCGGCCCCCTTGGGACGGCTGCGCCTGGACAAAGGCAAGACGGCCGCCATCACGGATGAAGACATCCGACGCACCGTCGGTCGATCCTCCCTCCCGGTCGCCACACCGGCAGCACGGGCGGCCGTCGATCTGGCCGCCCGACAGTTGGGGAACGTGGCGAGCAAGGGGTTGAAACGCTCCTGGGCCGACGCCGTTTCGGACGCCGCCTCCCCGGCGAGCGACCTGCTCGCCGACCGCCTCGACCAGGCCGTGCTCGCCACGCCATTGCGGTCCCGTCGGCCGATGTGGTGGTCCGTTGTCGGGGCAATCCAGATCCTTTGCGCGATCGCCGTGGTTGTTGGCGCGGTGTGGCTCGCGGTCTTGATCGGATTGGGCATGCTCCCGGCACTCGATGAGCCGTCCACCATCAACGTCGGCCCAATCCCGTTGCCCTACGTTCTCGTCGTCGCCGGCCTCCTCCTCGGGTGGCTGCTGGCCCTGATGTCGCGCTGGTTTGCCGGAATCGGGGCGCGGCGGCGCTCGAAGGCGGTGGCGGGCCGGCTGCGCCAGGCCGTCGTGAAGGTCGCCGCCGGGACACTCGTCGACCCGGTCAATGCGGTACTCACCAGGCACTCGACGACGCGAGCACAGCTCGACGCGGCCCGGCGATAACGCTTCGTGGGCGCCCACCTGCGCCCGTGCGCGCCGAGGTGGATGAATGCGCGTGCCACAGTGGATTCATGACGCCGTCGACTCTGATTCCTCAGGCCACCTCACCGGCTGCATTTTTACAGCGCCGGCTCGGGCTCGCGCTGCGTGACAAGGTGGCCGGCACCGATGCCGTCGAGCGGGCCGCCGAGATCTGGGGCAAAGAGGGCCCGCGCTGGTTTGGCCCGAGCGAGCCCATCGCCCGAGTGCACGCCAACGCGTCGATGTATGCCGGCGGCCTCGCCGCCCTGCTCCTGCAGGCCTTGCACCCGAAGGCGATGGCCGGCGTTGCTGGACATAGCGGCTATCGGGGCGACCCATGGGGGCGGCTGCAGCGCACGAGTCTCTACATTGCGACGACGACTTTTGGCACCATCGATGACGCGACGATGCTTGCCGAACACGTCAAGGTCATCCACCAGCGGGTCCGTGGGAAGGACCACCGTGGCCGCCCCTATCGGGCCAGTGACCCCGAGTTGCTGCGCTGGGTCCACGACGCCGAGATTTCGTCGTTCTTGGCCGCCTACCAGGCCTACTCAGGCCACCGTCTCAGCCCGCGCGAGGCCGACATCTATGTTGACCAGACCCGCCTGGCCTCAGAGCTGCTCGGCGCAACCGGCCTCCCGCGAAGCGCGGCCGAGTTGGACGCCCAAATGACGGCCTATCGCCGCGACCTCGAAGTCACCGAAGCAGCCAAAGACGTCGCCCGCTTCATCCTGCGTGACCCGCCTGTGGCTGGCCCGCTGCGCCCGGGTTATGGCTTGCTTGTTGGCGGGGCGCTCGCGATCGTGCCGCCGTGGGCGAGGGAGATGCTCGAATTGCCGCTGCCCACACCGCTGACGTCAGTTGCGCGCGGTGCGGGGTTGGTCGGCACTGCAGGGGTGCGGTGGGCCCTGAGCGCTGTGAGCGAAGGGCGCGATCCGGCGAACGCCTACTGAGGTGATGGCCCCTGACAACTGTCCCCACAGGTTCCGTGACACACGCTCCGCCTTCAAGAACTACGGTTTCGCGACCCACACTCCGCCGTCAGAACAACGATTGACCTCGGGATCGTGACCGTGGGCAAGGGAACGGCAAAGCACGCTCAGCGCTGCTCGAGGGCGGTGGCGGGCCGGCCGCTCCACGCCGTGGTGATGGTCGCCGCCGGGACACTCGTCGACCCGGTCAATGCGGTCCTCACCAGGCACTCGACGACGCGAGGACAGCTCGACGCGGCCCGCCGGTGACGCCTCAGTGCGTCAGGAAGCCCGACGCTTGGCCACGGTGGGCTTCGACGGGTCGATGACGAGCGCCACGGGGGCGACGGCGTTCGCGCCTCCAGCCACGGGGGCGTCGCCGTTCGTGCCGACGGGGTGGGCGCCGACGGCGTCAGCGTCTGATCCCTCCTCCTCGAGACCATGCGCACCCGCATCTTCCGAGGTCGTGTAGTCGCTGCTCCACCCCTGGGTGGCGCTGCGCACATTCGGGTCGCTCAATCGGTCGCCGGGGTCGACCTTGGGGCGGGTCCCCTTGACGAACGTCGTCGTCCCTCGACTGAGGTCGTGCCCGACCGTCAGGGCATCAATCTCGACGCTGGTCCCGGTCGAGCCGTCCTCGCGAGTGAATTGATTGACCCGTTGGCGCCCATAGATGGCGACCGGATCGCCGCGTTTGATGGAACTGACGGTGTTGAGCGCCAACTGCCGAAACGCGACGACGTTGTAGAAGCTCGTGGGGCCGTCCTCGTAGTGCCCGTCCTTCGTGGGCCGTCGAACCGTCGAGGCGATTCGGAAGGTCGTGAAGGGGGCGCCCGTCTGGGTCCGCCGCTCGTCGGGATCGGCAACAACATTGCCGATGACATGGGCATAGGTCTCGTTCATGCCGAAGCACCTTTCGCTCGTTGACGACCTCAAAAGGTGGGCCGCCAACGCCAGCATGGCCGCGGCATACGGGGGAGTGCCAGGAGTTGAGGTGAGGCTGGGGACGGCGGTGCTGAACCGACGAACCCTGTGGACAAGCAGCGATTCGGAGGAGGGCGCCGCCGACGTTAGCCTTGCCGGTATGCCTGAATTCATCTATGTCTTCTCGAAGACGCGCAAGGCGCATGCCGAGAAGGTCATCCTCGACGACGTCACCCTCTCGTTCATGGCCGGCGCCAAGATCGGCGTCGTCGGGCCGAATGGGGCCGGCAAGTCGACGGTCTTGAAGATCATGGCGGGTTTGGAGCACCCCTCGAACGGCGAGGCGCGGCTGACCCCGGGTTTCAGTGTCGGAATCCTCATGCAGGAGCCCCAGCTCGACGAGACCAAGACGGTCCTTGGCAACGTCGAGGATGGCGCCGGGGAGATCAAGGCTGCCGTCGACCGTTACAACGAGATCTCCGAGCTCATGGCCGACCCCGACGCCGACTTTGATGCGCTGATGGCGGAGATGGGTGCCCTGCAGGAGAAGATCGACCACGCCGACGCCTGGGATCTCGACTCCCAACTTGAGCAGGCGATGGATGCCCTGCGGTGCCCGCCTCCGGACGCCGACGTCTCGGTGCTCTCCGGTGGGGAGAAGCGGCGGGTCGCCCTGTGCAAACTCCTCCTCCAGAAGCCCGACTTACTGCTCCTGGACGAGCCCACCAACCACCTTGATGCCGAGTCGGTGCTGTGGCTCGAACAACACCTCGCCGCCTACGCGGGATGTGTTGTTGCCGTCACGCACGACCGGTATTTCATGGACAACGTCGCCGAGTGGATCCTCGAGCTCGACCGTGGACGCGCCTACCCATACGAGGGCAACTACTCGACGTATCTCGAGAAGAAGCACGCTCGCCTCGAGGTCCAGGGCAAGAAGGACGCCAAGTTGGCCAAGCGGCTCGCGGACGAGTTGGCCTGGGTGCGCTCCAACGCCAAGGGGCGCCAGGCCAAGTCCAAGTCCCGGCTCGCCCGGTATGAGGAGATGGCGGCCGAGGCCGATCGCACCCGCAAGCTCGACTTCGAGGAAATCGCCATCCCCCCGGGCCCCCGCCTTGGCTCCGCGGTCATCGAGGTCACCAAGCTGCGCAAGGGATTTGGCGACCGGGTGCTCATCGATGACCTGTCGTTTACGCTGCCGCGCAACGGGATTGTCGGGGTCATCGGCCCCAACGGAGTCGGCAAGACGACGCTCTTCAAGACGATCGTCGGCCTGGAGGAGGCGGACAGCGGCAAGGTCCGGGTCGGGGAAACGGTGAAGATCTCCTACGTCGACCAGTCTCGGGCGGGCATCGACCCCGAAAAGAACGTCTGGGAGGTGGTTTCGGACGGCCTCGACTACATCAAGGTCGGCCACGTCGAGATTCCGTCCCGGGCCTATGTGTCCCAGTTCGGTTTCAAGGGTCCCGACCAGCAAAAGAAGGCTGGTGTTCTCTCCGGTGGCGAACGTAACCGCCTCAACCTCGCCTTGACCCTTAAGCAGGGCGGCAACTTGCTCCTGCTCGACGAGCCCACCAATGACCTTGACGTGGAGACACTCGGGTCCCTGGAGAACGCGCTGCTCGACTTCCCGGGCTGCGCGGTAGTCATCAGTCACGACCGGTGGTTCCTCGACCGGGTCGCGACCCACATCCTCGCCTACGAGGGCGACTCGCAGGACCCGAGCCGGTGGTATTGGTTCGAGGGCAACTTCGACTCCTATGAACAGAACAAGGTCGAACGCCTCGGTGCGGAGGCGGCTCGCCCGCACCGGGTCACCTACCGCAAGCTCACCCGCGACTGAGTATGCCGCGCGGCGAGCGTCGAGCGACGTTCGCCCCGTGATTACGGCCGAGCGCCGTATGTCGCGCGGTTCCGGTCGAGCGTCGTATCTCGCGCGATTACGGTCGAGCGACGACGAGGCGAAGGCCCAGCCGCGCGGTGCTGGCCCCGATTTCCTTGGGCGTATGCCGGTGGCTCGGCTGATACCAGCGGGCGACGTCGATGCACAGCGAGAGCAGCGCCCTGGAGGTGTCGGCGACCTCGTCGATAGCGAACTCCCCGGTCGCTGTCCCGTCCGTGAGGACGCCCCGCATGATGGCGTCGATCTCCTTGCGCAAGGCGAGGACGCGATCGCCATGCGCATCGGTGAGGTGACCGAATTCGTACTGGACGATCCGGGCAATGCGGTATTGCTCCGCGTGCCACCGGGCGAAGTTGCTGACGATGGCGAGGAGGGCCTCCGTGGGGGAATCAGCAGCCGTCGCCGCGTGCGCAACCATGTCGCGCGCCGCGAGGTGGCCGCCCTCGCAGAGTGCGTAGAGCAGCGCCTCCTTGGAGGCAAAGTGGACGTACACCCCCGCTGGGGACAGGCCGGCCCGACGGGCAATGTCGCGGGTGGTCGTCGCGTGGAAGCCCCGATCGGCAAAGGCGTCGGCTGCCGCCTCCATGAGTCGCGTCGCCGTCTCGGTGATGCCCTCGACCCCAGGAACCTTCGGCACGTCATACATCGCGACGTGCGGCGGCTTTCCCTTCGCAGCGGCCAGGACCATGTCCCCAAGGATGCCCGACGCGCCGTCACTAAGCAAGCGCTTAGTGACGGCGGTCGCGACACGGCAGTTCGGTTGACACGCCCCGGTCCTCCCCGGCAGACTAAGCGAGCGCTTAGTCAACGAGGAGTAACGCCATGCCCCGCAACATTTACGGTCCTGACCACGAGTCCTTTCGCGAGTCCGTGCGCGAGTTCGTCGAGCGGAGTCTGAAGCCGCGCGCCGAGGAAATGCTGGCCCTGAAGGTCATCCCACGGGACATCTGGGTGACCGCCGGCAAGCAAGGTTTGCTCGGACTGGACATCCCCGAGCAATACGGTGGCGCCGGAGCCGACGACTACCTCTTCAACGCGATCAGCGCGGAGGAGATCGCCAAGTTCAACGCGGCGGCCAGTTCGTGCTTCGGCATTCACTCGGACGTCTGCCCGCCCTACCTCGTCGACCTCGGCACCGAGGACCAGAAGCAGCGCTGGCTGCCCGGGATGGCGGCCGGTGAACTCATTTGCGCCATCGCGATGACCGAGCCTTCGGGTGGCTCAGATCTCGCCGCCCTCAAGACGACTGCGGTCCGCGACGGTGACGCCTGGATTCTCAACGGGTCCAAGACCTTCATCACGAACGGATACCAAGCCGACCTCGTGATCGTTGCCGCCCGCACGGACCCAACCAAGGGCGCCAAAGGCATCACCTTGCTGATGGTCGAGGACGGGATGCCCGGCTTCACCAGGGGACGCAAACTCGACAAGGTGGGTCAAGAAGAGTCGGACACGGCCGAGCTGTTCTTTGAGGACGTGCGCGTCCCCGACGAAAACCGGATCGGCCCCGAGGGCATGGGCTTCATCTCGATGATGCAGCGCCTGCCCCAAGAGCGCGTCGGCGCCGCCGTCTCCAATGTCGCTCACGCGAAGCAGATCCTCATGGAGACCATCGACTACGCCAAAGAGCGCAAGGCCTTCGGCCAACCCATCGGTGCCTTCCAGTACAACAAGTTCAAACTCGCCGAGCTCGTGACGATGATCGAGGTTTCGGAGGCGTATGTCGACGACTGCGTGCTGGCCCACTCCAAGGGGGAACTCACCGCCGTCGATGCCGCCAAGGCCAAGTGGTGGACCGCCCAGGTGCAAAACGACGTCCTCGATGCGTGCGTCCAACTCCACGGTGGCTACGGCTTCATGAACGAGTACCGGGTTGCCCGGGCCTGGCGTGACGCCCGGGTGACGAAGATCTGGGCCGGATCGAACGAGATCATGAAGGAACTCATCGGTCGGGACCTGGGACTGTGAGCAGCGCGATGAACCGCCACGAAGGCGCGGTCGCCATCGTCACCGGGGCCTCGCGCGGGATCGGCCTCGGCATTGCCGAGCGTCTCGTCTCGGAGGGTGCCCGGGTGGTCATCACCGCCCGTAACCAAGGCGCCCTGGACGAGGCGGTGGCGCATCTCGGTGGACCTGAGAAGGCCGTCGCCGTCGCGGGTAACGCCGCGGACCCGCAACACCAGGAGGCGGCAATCGCCGCGGCGAAGGAACGCTTCGGCACGGCGAGCCTCCTCGTCAACAACACGGGGATCAATCCCGCCTTTGGCCCGCTCCTTGGCACCGACATCGACGTGGCCCGCAAGATCATGGAAACGAACGTTTTCGGGGCCTTCTCCTGGGCGCAGAAGGCGATTGCCGCCGGACTCGGGCGCAACGGCACCCCCGGTGCCATCGTCAACATCGCCTCAATCGCCGGCCTCGGCGCCACCGGGGTCATCGGTTGGTATGGCGTGAGCAAGGCGGCCCTGATTCACCTCACCATGGAGATGGGTTACCAACTCGGTCCGGACATCCGGGTCAACGCCGTCGCCCCGGGCGTCGTCAAGACCCAGTTCGCGGAGGCGCTCTATGTCGACCGGGAGGAGAAGGTCTCGCGGGCGTATCCGATGAAACGCCTCGGCGCCCCGCAGGACATCGCCGCCACGGCAAGCTTCCTGCTCTCGCGCGACGCAGCCTGGATCACCGGTCAGACCCTCATCGTTGACGGCGGCGTCACGCTCGCCTCCGGCGTGTAGCACCTGCGCAACCACTCGTTCATACGAAAGGAATTATCCCACATGTCTCAACGCGTTGCCGTCGTCACTGGTGCGGCCCGCGGCATTGGTGCCGCTACAGCCCTGCGATTGGCCAAGGACGGGTATGCCGTCGCCGTCCTCGACCTTGACGAATCCGCTTGCGCAGCAACGGTCTCGGCGATCGAAGCGGCAGGTGGCAGGGGCCTCGGCGTGGGTGTGGATGTCGCCAAAGCAGACCAGGTGGACGCGGCCATGGCCCGCATCGTTGCGGAGCTCGGCGCCCCCGTCGTCCTCGTCAACAACGCGGGCATCATTCGCGACAACTTGCTGTTCAAGATGACCGAAGACGACTGGGACTTGGTCATGGCGGTGCATCTCAAGGGCGCCTTCTTGATGACCAAGGCCTGCCAGTCGCACATGATCGCCGCGAAGTTTGGCCGAATCATCAACCTCAGCTCGTCCAGCGCCCTCGGCAACCGAGGTCAGGCGAACTACTCCGCGGCCAAGGCGGGCGTCCAAGGGTTCACCAAGACCCTCGCGTTGGAACTCGGCAAATTCGGTGTGACCGCGAACGCCGTCGCGCCGGGATTCATCCAGACCGACATGACCGCAGCGACCGCAGCCCGGATCGGGATCTCCTTCGAGGACTTCATCAAGGGAGCCGCTGCGCAGATCCCGGTGGCTCGGGTCGGTCAACCCGAGGACATCGCCGCGATGGTCGCCTTCTTCGCCAGCGCGGAGGCCGGTTTCGTGTCTGGCCAGGTCATTTACGTGGCGGGCGGTCCGCTCGACTAGTCTCACTGAGTGCAGATCTGGCCAGGTAGTGCCTATCCCTACGGCGCCACCTATGACGGGTCCGGCGTCAACTTCGCGCTGTTCTCTGAGGTGGCCACGAGCGTCGAGCTCTGCCTCATCGCCGACGACGGCACCGAGCGGCGGGTCACGCTGCCCGAAGTCGACGGCTTCGTCTGGCACGGCTACATCCCCGGGCTGATCCCCGGGCAGCGGTACGGCTTCCGAGTCCACGGCCCGTTTGAGCCCGCCGCTGGACATCGCTGCGACCCGACAAAGCTGCTGCTCGACCCCTACGCCCGGGCCATCGACGGGGTCATGGACGTCCACCCGTCGGTGTTCTCCCACCCGCTCGGCGCCCATGACGTGAGCGGGGCCACGAACGGACTGGACAGTCTCGGGCATACCTTGTTGTCCGTTGTCATCAATCCGTTCTTTGACTGGGGGCACGACCGGCCGCCGCGCCGGGAGTACCACGAGAGCGTGATCTACGAGGCGCACGTCAAGGGGATGACGATGCGCCACCCCGACGTCCCGCAGGAAGTCCGGGGCACGTATGCGGGGATCGCCCACCCCGCGATCATCAAACACCTCACCGAGCTCGGCGTCACTGCCATCGAGCTGATGCCCGTTCACCAGTTCGTCAACGACTTCCACCTGCAGGACAAGGGGCTCTCGAACTACTGGGGCTACAACACGATCGGGTTCTTTGCCCCGCACAACGGGTATGCCGCGTACGGCACCCGCGGTGAACAGGTGCTCGAGTTCAAGGGCATGGTTAAGGCCCTCCATGAGGCGGGCATTGAGGTCATCCTTGACGTCGTCTACAACCACACCGCCGAAGGCAATCACCTCGGACCGACCCTTGCGTTTCGCGGGATCGACAACAACGCGTACTACCGCCTCGTCTCCGAGAATCTCGCCCACTATTACGACACGACCGGCACCGGGAACTCGCTGCTCATGCGCAGCCCCCACGTTCTGCAACTCATCATGGACTCGCTGCGGTACTGGGTCACCGAGATGCACGTCGATGGGTTCCGCTTCGACCTCGCCGCCACGTTGGCCCGTCAGTTCCACGAAGTTGACCGGCTGTCGGCGTTCTTTGACCTCGTCCAACAAGACCCGGTGGTCAGCCAGGTCAAGCTCATTGCCGAGCCCTGGGACATCGGCGAAGGCGGCTACATGGTGGGCAACTTCCCGCCCCTGTGGACCGAGTGGAACGGCAAGTACCGAGACACGGTCCGCGACTTTTGGCGCGGCGAGCGGGCGACCCTCGGTGAGTTCGCCTCGCGGCTGACCGGCAGCTCCGACCTCTATGCCCACTCCGGGCGGCGCCCGATCGCCTCGGTGAACTTCGTCATCGCCCACGACGGATTCACCCTGGCGGACCTGACGTCGTACAACCACAAACGCAATGCCGCAAACGGCGAGGACAGTCGCGACGGGGAAAGCCACAATCGGTCCTGGAATTGCGGCGCCGAGGGGCCAAGCGATGACCCGGAAGTTCGCGCGCTGCGGGCTCGCCAGCGGCGGAACCTGTTGACGACGCTCATCCTCTCCCAGGGCGTCCCGATGATCGCCCACGGCGACGAGCTGGGGCGTACCCAACACGGCAACAACAACGCCTACTGCCAGGACAACGAGATCGCCTGGGTGGATTGGGACCTCGAACCCCATCAGCTCGAACTCCTCGAGTTCAGCCAGAAGCTCGTCCGGTTGCGCCGGGACCACCCGGTCTTCCAACGCCGGCGATTCTTCCGCGGCTTGGCCGACCATGGCGGCGAGAGCGAGGTCCACGACATCTCGTGGTTCACGCCAGACGGGCGCACGATGGCCGAGTCGGACTGGCGCCACCACTTGGCCCAGTCGGTGATGGTCTTCCTCAATGGGAAGGCCATCCCAGAGCCGGATCGGCGCGGCCAGCCGATCGTCGACGACAACTTCCTGATGATCTTTAACGCCTCCGATCAGGAGATCACCTTCTCCTTGCCCGGGCCTGAGTACGGCCACGAGTGGTACGCCGAGATCGACACCGCGGCGCGGAAGTTGCGTCGGCGCCCCTACCGCGTCGGCGCCGAGGTCGCGACCCCAGCCAGGTCCGTGCTCGTGTTGCGGTGCCCGCGGGTGCCGAAATCGGCGCGCGCTCGGCGCGGATGAGCGCGCCCGTGGCCGCTGTCG
>CAZACX010000030.1:2420-11989 GCA_964483685.1 uncultured Intrasporangiaceae bacterium | reverse complement strand
GGTGCCGAAATCGGCGCGCGCTCGGCGCGGATGAGCGCGCCCGTGGCCGCTGTCGGCCCTCTCGAGGGTGCCGCCCGTCTCGATGGTGCTGCGGTGATCGGCCCTCTCGATGGTGCCGCCCGTCTCGATGGTGCTGCTGTGATCTGCCCTCTCGAAGGTGCCGCTCCCAAGGGTGGCCGGTGAACGTCCTCGTCTTTGAGGAGAGCGCCGACCTCGAGGACCTCGCGTCGTATGCCGCGCGCGCCCGCCGCCTGGACCCGGACGCGGCGATGCGTGTTGTTGTCTCCACGGGCACGTTGGCGGCGTACGTCGGCGTGCTCCCCGGTCGCGGCCTGAGCGGGGCGGGCGCGGTCCTCGGGCTGCGCGTTTCTCGGCTCGCGGAGCCGGGGGACCTCGACGCGACGGTGCCGGTCGCAGCGATTCTCGACCGGGTCGCCCGGGCGCGCCCCCTGCCGACCTCCGGTCCCGTCAGCCTCGGCGTCCCACCCGTCCGCGTCTTCGCCCCCTGGGCGGGTGTGTCGTCGCCACGTTCCGGGTGGGAGCCAAGCGCCACCATCCCGTCCGCCGAACTCGTCGCCACCGCCGCCGCGGGCATCGCCGAGATTGCTGCGGCTGGAACGGGTTTGGCCGCCCAAGTGGAGGCACTTCGGGCCCGGGTGTGGGGCCAACCGCTGCACGAATCAGGTGCACCCGCGGGTCTAGCGCTCGCGGCATACGGGCTGGGGTTCTTGGCGCCGGACGAGGTGGCGACTCTCTATCGCGTCGGTTCGTGGTGGCGACTGAGCACGCCCGCCGGGCACGCACTGGCTCGCTGAGCACGCCCGGGTCCGGTGATTCGCGGCCTGGACCGCGACCGGCCGCGTTGCCTTTGGGCCACGAATGCGATGGGATGGGGCCTTGTGACCCTCGACCTAGCCGCGACCCCGATCCATCACCACGACGGGCTCGATGCCGCCTGGTGGCGCCACGCCGTGATCTATCAGATCTATCCGCGCTCGTTCGCCGATTCCACCGGCAACGGCATCGGGGACTTGCCCGGGGCCCGCGCCAAGCTGCCGTATCTCAAGGCGCTCGGGGTCGACGCCGTCTGGTTCTCGCCGTTCTACACCTCACCCCAGGCCGATGCCGGCTACGACGTTGCCGACTACCGCGATATCGACCCGTTGTTCGGTTCGCTTGCCGACTTCGAGGGACTCCTCAACGACGCAAATGCGTTGAACCTCAAGGTCATTGTCGACCTTGTCCCCAACCACTCCAGCGACGAACACGCCTGGTTCCAGGCGGCGTTGGCCGCAGGGCCGGGCAGCCCAGAACGGGAACGCTACATCTTCCGCGACGGCCGCGGCCCCGATGGGCAGGAGCCGCCAAACAACTGGAAGTCGGTCTTCGGTGGACCGGGGTGGAAGCGTGTTACCGAGGCGGACGGCACCCCCGGGCAGTGGTATCTGCACATCTTCGACATCAAGCAACCCGACTTCAACTGGGAAAACGCGCAGGTGCGCCAGGAAATGCTTGACGTCATCGACTTCTGGGTCCAGCGTGGCGTTGCCGGATTCCGGGTCGACGTCGCCCATGGGCTGGTGAAACGGGAAGGACTCCCGGACTGGGACGGCGACCTCCCGGTGCTCGGTCACCCCGATGACGATCAAGCGCCAACCAGCGCCGCGCCGATGTGGGACCAGGACGGCGTCCACGAGATCTATCGCTCCTGGCGGAAACTCCTGGACACCTACGGCGCGCCGGACCGCATCCTTTGCGCCGAAGCGTGGGTTCACCCGCCCGAGCGGGCCGCGCTCTACATCCGGCCCGACGAATTCCACCAGGCGTTCAACTTCGACTTCCTCGATTGCCCCTGGCGCGCATCCGAATTGCGGTCCGTCGTCGCCAAGTCTCTCACCGCCTGCGACTCCGTTGGTGCGCCCTCGACCTGGGTGTTGTCCAACCACGACGTCGTGCGCCATGCGAGCCGCCTCGGTTTGCCGGTTGGCGAGTATCGGCCCAACGGGATCGGCGCCTCGGACCCGCAGCCGGACTCGGTCCTCGGTCTGCGCCGGGCCCGGGCGGCGACCACGCTGATGCTGGGTTTGCCCGGCTCGGCGTACCTCTACCAAGGCGAGGAGCTCGGACTTCCCGAGGCCACCGAGCTGCCCAATGACCTGCGTGAGGACCCGGTCTACTTCCGCACCCAGCACAAGGAGCTGGGCCGGGACGGTTGCCGCGTTCCCCTGCCCTGGGTGGGTGCCGCGCCCGGCGCCGGGTTCGGCCCGTCCGGGGCGACCTGGCTGCCCCAGCCGGCGACTTATGCGACGTTGGCGGTGGATCAGCAAGAAGGCGTCCCCGAGTCAACACTGGAGCTCTACCGCACGTTGCTGCGCCTACGCCGGTCCCGGGAACTGGGTACGGGTTCACTGACCGAGGTCACCGGGCTGGGCACGGAGGTCGTCGCCTACCTCAACGAGCGTGGCACCGACGCGTCCCCGACGCTGCTGCTCGCGAACCTTGGGCAGACCCCGGTCGCTCTGCCCGAGGGCTCGACGGTGTTGGTGACGAGTGGGCCCCTCACCGAGCTGGGTGCGGTTCCCGCCGACACCGCGATCTGGGCGAGCCTGCCGAGCTGACGTGCGCGCCACCGACCACCCCTACTTCGATCACTCCGGCCCGGTTGGGCTCGCCCACCGTGGCGGAGCCCTCTTTGGCCCCAACGTTGGGCGCGAAAACACCCTCCCGGCGTTCGCGGCAGCCGTCGAGCTCGGCTACCGCTACCTCGAGACAGACGTTCACGCGACCAGCGACGGGGTGGTGCTCGCCTTTCACGATGACACCCTCGATCGGGTCACCGACGGTCGCGGTCGGATCGCTGATCAGTCGTATGCCGACCTCGCCCGGGTGCGTACCCCGGCTGGGGACGGCATACCGCGCCTTTCCGACGTTCTCGAGGAGTTCCCGGACACCCGGATCAACATTGATGTCAAGGCCCCTGGGGCCCTGGGCCCGCTCGCCGACATCCTCACGGCGCACAACGCCCTTGACCGGGTATGTGTCGGCTCGTTCTCCGCGCAACGCCTCACGGCGGCGAGGCGACTGCTCGGACCGAGGTTAGCCACGGCAGCCGGGCCCAGGGGAGTGGCGGTGACCCGATTCGTGCCGGGGGCGCTGGCGAGGTTGCTGCAGTCACCGGCGCCGGTGTTACAGATCCCGACCGCCCACGTGCTCGGCGGACGGACCCTGACCCTGGTCACGCCCGGCCTCGTCCGTCGGGTACACCGACTCGGCAAGCACCTGCACGTGTGGACGATCAACGATCCCGGGGAGATGAACCGACTCCTCGACCTCGGGGTCGATGGCCTGGTGACCGACCGGATCGATGTCCTTGGGCAGGTGTATGCCGCGCGCGGTTGGACGGTGTAGGCGCGCTCACCGAGGGCGTTCGTCGTGGAGTCGCAGCGAGAACGTCAGGCGTCGGTGGGCGGGGCTTCCTCGGGGGTGTTGACGAGTGAATACGCGGCCCGGGCGAGGTACTCCCGCAAGGTCGCGTCGTGCTCAGGCGCGAGCGCGATGGCGTCGACGGCGGCCATCATGTGGGTGAGCCACCGGTCGCGCTGGGCGGGGGTGACGGCATACGGCTGGTGGCGCATCCTCAGCCGCGGGTGACCTCGCTCGTCGCTGTAGGTGGTGGGGCCGCCCCAGTACTGCTCAAGAAAGAGGCGCAACCGGGTGGCCGCGGGGGCGAGATCGGACTCGGGATAAAGCGCCCGCAGCTCGGCGTCGTCGGCGACCCCGCGGTAGAACTCCGCGACGAGTCGCTCAAAGGTCGCGTGGCCGCCCACCGCGTCATAGAAACTCACCTCGGACATGGGGAGAGTCTGTCAAACCGTCGGGGACTGTGGCGCACGTGGGCCGCCCTGGCTGCGGTTGGCGACGCGCGCGATCTCGCCGTTGCGCACGAACCAGAGGACCCCGTCCCCATCACGGACCGCGGTGACCCGCAGACTCACGTCCTCGACGATGCCGACGGCATCGCCAAGATCGACGTGATCGCCGACGCCGTACTGGTCCTCGAGGATCATGAAGATCCCCGAGAGGAAGTCCTTGACGAGGCTCTGCGCGCCCAAACCGAGGGCGACGCCGCCGACGCCCGCGGACGCCAACAGGGGCCCGAGGGGGATGCCGAGGAGTGCCATCACGGTGAGGAGGGCGACGAACGTGACGCTGAGGGTGACAACGCTGCGCAACATCGTCCCAAGGGTGTGCATCCGCTGTCGATGCCGCTCTCGTGCCATGCCGGTCGCTTGGGTGAAGACCCGGTCGGCGCGGCCGCCCTGGACGCGCCGGTCACGTTGAGCGACAGCGAGGGCGACCGACTTGCGGATGGCCCGGTGCAGCAGCCAGCGCGCGACCAGGGCTCCGATGATGGTGGCGACGACCCGCGCGGGCACACCGACGAACCAGCCCATCATGTGCGTCACGTTCAACGAGGGGGCCACGTCGGGCCGTCCCGACGCGAGCTCGACGAACACGCGGTAGCTCATCGCGGTCTCAGCCCGCCACCGCGTCCCGCGCCTGTGCCTTGACCGCCCGCTCAACGCCGTCCCGGTTCTCGGCGATGACTCGGCGCAGGGCTGCGGGCGCTCCCGGGTTGTTCTCCAGCCAGGCGTTGGAGGCCGCGAGAAGCTCGGGGCCGCTCAACGCGAGGGGATAGAAGGAGTTGATCGCCTCCGCGGCCGCATGGGTTCGGGCGGCCCACACCCCCGCGATGGTCTCGTGGAACTGCGCGACATAGGGCGCGAGCAGGCTCGGTTCGGCGACCCGCTGGAACCCGCCCGCCAGGGCCTCGATCACCGAGTTTGGGGTGCTGACGTCCTCGACGCCCTCGGCCCACGCCCCCGCTTTGGCCTCGGCGGTCGGCATCGCCGCTCGGGCGAGCGCGGCCCGCTCCCGGCCCATCGCGGTCCGGTCCCGGCTCGCCTCGGCCTCGATCTCGTCGCCGCGCAGGACGCCCATTGCCGCCATCGACGCGACGAGGGTCCAGCGCACATCATGGTCAATGGTGAGCCCCGGCAACACAATGCTGCCGTCAAACAACCCCTGCACGTATGCCGGGTCGTCGCCCTCGCGGTGGAGTCCGGCATACGCGGTGACGAGTTGGAGTTGCGCGTCGGAGTCGGGCTCTGCCGCGAGCGCGAGGGCGTGCAGGCGTGCGAGTACGAGGGCGCGCGCATCGGGGCGGCGCGCGGGGCTGAGATAGACGCTGAGACAGGTCGTCACCTGTTGCAACAGGGCGCGCAACATCGTCGAGTCGCGTTCACCCTCGATGACGTCGAGGGCATAGGGGAGGTAGGTCGAGGCGCTGAGCTCGGCGTCGCGCACCATGTCCCACACCGAAGCAACGACAAGCGAGTGCGGCAGCGTTTCGGTGAAACCGCGCGGGTTCGCCAGGGCGGTCGCCAACGACACCGGGTCGAGACGCAACTTCGCGTATGTGAGGTCGTCCTCGTTGACGAGAAGTAGCGCCGGGCGAGGCCGCCCGAGGAGCTGCGGTACCTGCGTGCGGGCGCCGTCGACGTCGAGCTCAAGTCGGTCCGCGCGGGTCAGGACCCCCTCCACGAGGTCGTATAACCCGACGGCGAGGCGGTGCGGGCGGGCCAGGTCATCACCGGAGGCGGAGGTCTGCTCGATCGTCGCGGAGGTGATCCGGCCCGCGCCGTCGACCTCGGTCAGCGGACGCAGGACGTTGACACCGGCCGTCTCCAACCAGATCCGAGACCAGGCCCGCAAATCCCTCCCTGAGGTCGCTTCCAGCTCCGCCAAGAGGTCCTCGAGTTGAGTGTTCCCCCAGGCATGCTTGGCAAAATAGGACCGCAACCCGGCGATAAATGGTTCTCGGCCGACATACGCAACGAGTTGTTTAAGAACCGCAGCACCCTTGGCATATGTGATGCCGTCAAAATTGACTTCCACGTCCTCGAGGTCGCGGATTTGGGCGACGATGGGGTGCGTGGAACTGAGCTGGTCCTGACGATATGCCCAGGCCTTCTCATGGGTGCAGAACGTCGTCCACGCGCTCGACCATTGCGTCACCTCGGCCTGGCAGGTCGTCGAAGCCCACTCGGCGAACGATTCGTTGAGCCACAGGTCATCCCACCACCTCATCGTGACGAGGTCACCGAACCACATGTGGGCGAGCTCGTGGAGGATCGTCAACGCGCGGCGCTCAATGAGCGCATCGGGGACCTTGCCGCGGAACACGTAGGCCTCGGTGATGGTCACACAGCCGGCGTTCTCCATTGCCCCCATGTTGTATTCCGGCGCAAAGATCTGGTCATATTTCGTGAAGGGATACGCGCAGTCGAAGGTTTCCTCAAAGAAGGCAAATCCGTCCTTCGTGCAGGCAAAGACATTGTCAGCATCAACATAGGGTGTCAGCGACCGCCGGGAGAAGACACCGAGGGGGATCGTTCCCGCGCGGGTTTCCACGCTGTCCCGGACGACGTCGTACGGTCCGGCGACGAGGGCCGTGATGTAGCTGCTGATGCGTTCGGTCGCCGGGAACGACCAGCGCGCACACGTCTCGTTGACCCGCTCCGGGGTCGGGGTGATGGCGTTGGAGATCACCTGCCAGTGGGCAGGCGCCGTGACGGTAAAGGTCCACGTCGCCTTGAGGTCGGGCTGCTCGAAGACGGCCATCATCCGTCGGCTGTCGGGCACCTCGAATTGGCTGTAGAGGTAGACCTCCCCATCCGCAGGGTCGACGAAACGGTGGAGTCCCTCGCCGGTCGTCATGAACGCACAGTGCGCAGCGATCGTCAGCACGTTGTCGGCCTCGAGCCCGGGAAGGCGCACCCGGACGCCATCAAAATGGGATGCCGGGTCGAGGGGACGGCCATTGAGGGTGATCGTGTCCACGCGGGGAGCAATGAGGTCGATAAAGGTCTCGGTGCCGGGCGTCGTCGCCGTGAAACACACGGTCGTTGTGCTGGCGAAGGTCTCTGGCGACGTCGTCACATCCAAGGCCACCTCGTAGGAGGTCGTCTCGATCAGCGCGGCGCGAGCTTGGGCCTCGTCGCGGGTGAGATTGGTACCTGACACGTTCACTCCTCGCAGGTGGGTGCGCCGCGCACGCGGCCCGGCAATCTTGTCACGCCGATTCTGATGGCAGAATTGGTCGGATGACGTCCCCCACACCTGCCCCAGCCGAAATGTGGTTCGACCCGGTTTGCCCATGGGCCTGGATGACTTCCCGTTGGCTCGGCGAAGTTGAACGGGTTCGCCCCGTCACCGTGACCTGGTCGGTGATGAGTCTGGCGGTGCTCAACGAAGGCCGCGACCTGCCCCCGAAGTACCTGCAGTTGATGGAGCACGCCTGGGGTCCGGTCCGCGTCCTCATCGCCGCCGGTGACGCCCATGGCCAAGAGGTGCTCAAACCCCTCTATGACGCGCTCGGCGAGCGTATCCACCACGCCCAGCGCAACGACTACGAGGCGATCATCGCCGAGGCGCTCGCCGAGGTCGGCCTGCCCGGTGCCCTGGCAAGTGCCGCCCAGTCCAGCGATCACGACGAGGCGCTGCGGGCCTCGCACCAGCGGGCGATTGACCTCGTGGGCGATGAGGTCGGCACCCCGGTGATTTCCGTTGCGGGAACGGCGTTCTTTGGGCCGGTGGTGAGCCCTGCGCCGAAGGGCGAAGCCGCCGGTCGGTTGTGGGACGGGTGCGTCCTCGTGGCCGGGACGGATGGCTTCTTCGAGCTCAAACGGTCCCGGACGCGGGACCCGATCTTCGACGTGGAGGGCTGATGCGCGTCCATATCGCGGGCGACCACGCGGCATACGACCTGTTGGGGGCCCTGATCGCCTTCCTCGAGTCGCAGGGGCACGAGGTGACCAATCACGGGCCTTGGGGCTTTGACGCGCTTGATGACTATCCCGTCTTTGTCCTGCGTGCGGCCCAGGCGGTCGCTGCCGACGCGGACTCGCTGGGCATCGTCTTGGGTGGCTCCGGCAACGGCGAGCAGATCGCGGCCAACAAGGTGGCGGGGGTGAGAGCGGCGCTGGCCTACTCCGAGGAGTTGGCGGCGCTCGCCCGGGAGCACAACGATGCCCGGGTGCTGTCCATTGGGGCGCGGATGACCTCGGTGGCCCAGGCGCAGGCAATGGTGACGGTCTTCCTGACGACCCCGTTTTCCGGCGACGAGAGGCATGCGCGTCGGATCGCGATGATCGACCGTTATGAGACCACTGGGGATTTGCCGCCACTGCCCTCGGCGGGGTAAGACGCGGAGATCATGACCACCGATGCCGTGACGTTGAAGCCGCGCAGCGCTGTTGCGCGCCTCAGCCGAGCACTTGGGCGGCGCTTTGGCTATGGCACCCTGTCCGAACGCAAACGGTTTGCGTTGATCTTGCTGGCGAGCACCGTCATCGGCCTGCTTCAGCTCCAGTCGGCGGACTGGTTACCGCGCAGCGCGTTCCTGCCCGTGATTCTGCTTGCGGGGCTCTTCCTCCCGCCGCGCTGGCTCCTGGCTGCGTTCGGCTATGTGCTCGCGTGGCTCATCTTCGGGCTCGTCGTCGACGGACCCCAACGGGCGAGCGCCATTGCCTCGATGTCCACGCTCGGGTTCGCGATGGTCGTCATGTTTCTGCTTTCGCGCAGCCGCTCGGCCCTCGGGGTCTATGGCACCCGCAGTGACCGGATGCTGCGGGACTTGCGGGACCGCCATCGCGAAATGGCCCAGCTACCCCAACTTCCGAGCGGCTGGCGGGCCGAGTCTTTCGTCGCGGCGGCCAACGGGGATTCGTTCTCTGGAGACTTCCTCGTCGGCCATGTGGGATCGGGCAGGCAGATGGAGTTCGTTGTCGCCGACGTGAGTGGCAAGGGTCATCGGGCCGGAACGCGCTCGATGCTGCTCTCCGGGGCGCTCTGTGCGCTGATCGGCCAGGTCGAGCCGGACCGCTATCTCCCTGCGGCGAACTCGTATCTCGTGCGCGCCCGCTGGCAGGAGGGATTCGCCAGCGCCGCCTACGTCGTCATTGACGCGGCGACGGGGGAGTTTTCGGTGCGTTCGGCGGGGCACCCACCCGTCGTCCAGTTCCACCACCAGAACGGGCACTGGGCTCCGACGGCAACCCGCGGTGGGCCGGTTCTCGGGGTAATGGAAGGGATCGAGTTCCCGGCATCGTCGGGCCGATTGCTGCGCGGAGACGCCCTGCTCGTCTACACCGATGGTGTCATCGAGTCGCGGACGGCCGGGCTCGACGACGGGATCGACTGGATGCTCGGTGCGGCCGAACGGGCCCGTCAGCAGGGATTCAGCGGGGTTCCGGCCACGCTGTGCGGCGGCGCCCGGGGCGGCAGCGGCGACGACCGGGCAGTCCTCGTCGTCTGGCGCTCGTGAATCCGGATCCGGCGCGTGCGGCGCCCCTGTCACCGGTCGCACCCCCATCAGCTGGCGCGCCCCTGTCACCTGACGTGACCCCGCCGCCCCTGCCACCGCTCGGTCCCGCTGGTCCTGCTCAGGCTGCGCGGCTGCGCCCGATTCGCACCTACGTGCCGCGCTTTCGCACGACCGCCCGCAC
>CAZACX010000030.1:0-2320 GCA_964483685.1 uncultured Intrasporangiaceae bacterium | reverse complement strand
CGCGGCTGCGCCCGATTCGCACCTACGTGCCGCGCTTTCGCACGACCGCCCGCACTCGCGGGCGCCTCGATGCACTCCTGCCGCGGTACGGCGTGCGCGCGCTCCCGCTCGTTCCGGCCGAGGCCTTCGGTCGGGTCGCCCCGCTGGTCGTCGAGATCGGCTCGGGCTATGGCGAAGCAGCGCTCGGTTACGCGGCCGCGCACCCGGAGCACGACGTGCTCGCCGCCGAGATCCACCTGCCGGGGGTTGCCACGATGCTGGCCGCCGCCGATGCCGCGGCGATCAACAACCTTCGGGTGTACCCGGATGACGGCCTGAACCTCCTCAACGGTGGCCTTCCCGCGGGGGCAGCGCACGCGATCCACCTGTTCTTCCCCGATCCTTGGCCCAAGTCGAAGCACGCCAAGCGCCGGCTCGTGCAGCGGCATACGCTCGTGGCCTTGGCGCGACTGCTCGCCCCCGGGGGACGGCTCCTGGTCGCCTCCGATCATCCAACGTATGCCGCGCACGTGCGGGCGCAGTTCGCTGGGCACGGCGGCTTCGTGGTCGTCGAGATCGAGCGGCCCTCGTGGAAGAGCCTCGACGGTTTTGAGGCCAAGGGCCTCGCCGCGGGTCGGGCGATCACCTACCTGGCGGCGACCCCGCGCTGACTTCGGGGTCTGAACTCGGAAGAGCCCCGAATCGTCACCATTGACGTTGGTGAACACACCGCGTAAGGGTCCCTCAGGGCTCACATTTAGCCGTGGCGACACAGATTGCTAAACTAAAGGGAACCCGTGTCACCAACAGATCTTCAGACGTTCGGTAGTGAATCTGCATCGTCTTTGCGCTGGCTCGAGGTGTGTTCTTGGCACGTACCAGTAGTGCCAGTTCGGTGGGAAACCAATCTTCGCCAGTCCCGCACGCCTGACTGACAGTTCTTTCCGAGAACCCAAGCGCCTCCAGAGAGGTCGCACCCTCGGCGCCGAGCAACGTCGAGCCTGCGGGTCGAGTCCCGAACGAGGCTATCTCTATTTGATCGCCGCCATCCTGAAAGTAAACCTCCTCAATCTTGAGGCTAGCCGCAGGACCTTTTCGGCAGAGCATTAAGGCGCCAATAGCGACGGTCGAACTAGCGTGAGACACAGGCAAGGCGAGACCGAACGGGATGCCTGCCTCGTCCGAAACAGATTGAATTCGTGAGTCGGCGCCATTGGAGTCACTACAAGAGACGAGGAAGATGATCGACAAGATACATAAGGCGCGCTTGCCACGGCGGTATCTCATTCGCGGTATCTCATTCCGCTCGGGCGGTACCGGAACGTCGATCATTCGCGGCGCGGGCGCATCACGACGACGCCAAGGGCGGCCAGGCCAGCGAGGGCGAAGCCAGTGAAGGCCTTCTTGACAACGCCCCAGTTCGCGCCGCCGCCGAGGAGGTCTCCGGCCCACGTCGTCGGTTGTTCCGGCGTGCCTGGACCGTCGGGCAAGACATCCGGCGCCGTCGAGCTGGGCGTCGTCGCCGGACCCATTGAGCTCGTTGAGGTCGAGGAGCTGGCGGTCGTCGATATCGAATTGGAACTCGTTGGCGAGGTCGAGGATGTGGTTGTTGAGGTGCTGCTCGTCGTGGACACGCTCGGCGAGGTTGAGCTCGACGTACTGGCGCTGGTCGAGGACGTGCTCGCGATGGACGTACTCGAGGAGGGCGTCGTTGACGTCGAGGTGCTCGTTGACGTGGTTGTTGACGTGGTCGTCGATGTCGGCGGCGACGTCAACGTCGTGGTCGTTGACGTCGTGCTGGTCGAGGTGGGTTCCGTCGACGTGGAGGTCGAGGTCGACGTGGGAGGGGACGTCAATGTCGAGGTGCTGGCGGTCGTCGACGTGGTGTCGAGCATGACGAGGGTGACCCTCGCCGACGCGTCGGTGAGGGCTGCGGCGGCGGGCGCCAGCGCTGCCACGGAAGCACCGCCAAGGAGGCCCAGGGGCACGAGGACCCCGACGAGGTGTTTCCTCCCTTTGCGGGCCCTCATCACGCCTCCCCTGATCGTTGGATGCCGGAACTGCAGACCGCCAGCTTCGTGGAGCGGGTGACGAGAATCGAACTCGCGTAGTCAGTTTGGAAGACTGGGGCTCTACCATTGAGCTACACCCGCGCAGCCATGCGGTCAACAGCACCGCATAGCGACCGGTAGCCTACTGGTCGCAGTCGTCCCCGCCGAATCGGCAGGCCGAAGCGAGTGTTGTCGAGGCGGGTTCGCCGCACGGTTTGCCGCTGAGTCGCTCGACAACCAGCGGGGTATAGCGCAGCTTGGTAGCGCGTCCGCTTTGGGAGCGGAAGGCC
>CAZACX010000029.1:29653-32137 GCA_964483685.1 uncultured Intrasporangiaceae bacterium | reverse complement strand
GCTAGGGCCGGAATGTCTTGGGTCGATGCCCGGGACGCGAAAATCGTGGCGCCCACATCGTGAGGACGCCGGCGAGGAGGAGCACCGCAACGAGCGCCCCCGCGGCATACCAGGCCGGGACAAAGACGAACGAGACCGACCCGAGTGCGGCGACGGCGGCCCACAGCCACAGCAGCAGGACCGCGCGGCGGTGCCCGTGGCCGATCCGCAACATCCGGTGATGGAGGTGCAGCTTGTCCGGGCTCCACGGGTGCTGCCCCGCGCGGGTGCGCCGCACGATGGCGAGGACGACATCGAGCAGCGGCAACAAGATGATCGCCATCGGGACGAGGAGCGGCAACAGGGTGGCACCGACGACGTTGCTCGACACGTCGGCAGGGCTGACACCGCCCGTGGTCGAGATCATCGCGGCGGCGAGCAGCAGGCCGAGGAGCAATGCCCCGCTATCCCCCATGAACAGCCGCGCGGGGTAGAAGTTGTGGGGCAGGAAGCCGAGGCAGCAGCCGACGAGCGCTGCCGAGATGAAGGTCGCCGAGGAGAACACGTTCGGCGGGTCGAAGCTGCGCGAGATCAGGTAGCTGTAGGCGAGGAACGCCGTTGCGGCGATCGCGACGACGCCCGAGGCCAGCCCATCGAGGCCGTCAATGAAGTTGACCGCATTCGTCGTCACGAGCACGGCAAGGATCGTCAGCAGCACGAGCAGTGGCGCGGGCAAAATCGTCGTCACCCCGAGGACCGGGAGCGAGAACAGCTGAACCCCGCTGTAGGCGAGCAGCCCCGCCGCGACGATCTGGCCCGACAACTTCGTCAACGGGTCCAACTCGCGGATGTCGTCGATGACCCCGACCAGGCAGACCAGCGCGCCCCCCGCCAGAACCCCCCACAACTCCGGGGTGTCGAACACCTGCCGCAGGAACGGGAGCTTCGTCGCGACGAGGGTGGCCGCGGCATACCCGGCCAAGATCGCGAGGCCACCCAGGCGCGGGATCGGGACGGAATGGACGTCCCGATCCCGGACGGCGGTGAAGGCATGGACGCGCACAGCAAGGACGTATGCCGCCGGGACAGCGACATAGGTCGTCACCATGGCGACGAGCAGGACGAAGAG
Organism: uncultured Intrasporangiaceae bacterium; assembly: GCA_964483685.1. Taxonomy (GTDB): domain Bacteria; phylum Actinomycetota; class Actinomycetes; order Actinomycetales; family Dermatophilaceae; genus Nostocoides_A. Next base: position 31,029 of record CAZACX010000029.1, on the reverse strand, counting down.
GTACTCCCGCACCTAGCGGTCGACCTCCTCCCTCGGGTATGCCGGGAAGGCCGTGACGAGGTCGGTCACTGCCGCCCTGACCTCCTTGGACACCGGGTGTTCCGGGTCGGCGTCACCGGCGGTGATCGCCCGGTGAATGAGGTCGGCGATGTGGCTCATTTCGGCGGTCCCCATGCCTTGCGTGGTCACGCACGGCGTCCCGACTCGGATCCCGGAGGCGACACTCGGTGGGGCCGGGTCAAAGGGAATCGCGTTCTTGTTCAAGACGATGCCGGCGGCGTCTGCGCGGGATTCGGCGTCCTTACCGCTGACGCCGACGCCTTGCAGGTCATGCAGGCTCAGGTGGGTGTCGGTTCCCCCCGTTGTCGGGCGGATCCCGTGGGCTCCGAGGGCGGTCGCGAGCACGTCGGCGTTCTCGACAACCTGGCGCGCGTACGCGGCATACTCCGGGGTTGCGCATTCCTTGAAGTTGACCGCCTTGGCGGCGATGCTGTGCATTTGCGGCCCGCCCTGCATCATCGGGAAGACCGCTTTGTCGATCGTCGCCGCGTGCTCGGCGCTGCAGACGATGGCGCCCGAGCGGGGCCCACGGAGCACCTTATGGGTGGTGAAGCTGACGACGTCCGCATAGGGGACCGGGCTAGGGATCGCGTGACCGGCGACAAGACCGATGAAGTGCGCCGCGTCGACCCAGAAGATCGCGCCCACCTCGTCGGCCACGCGGCGGAAGAAGGCAAAGTCGATCAGCCGCGGGATCGCCGAGCCGCCCGCGAGAATGACCTTCGGGCGGTGTTCCTTGGCGAGCGCCTCGACGGCGTCATAGTCGATGTCCTCGGTCTCCTTGTCGACGCCGTAATGGACGGCGTTGAACCACTTGCCGGAGAAGGACACCTTCGTGCCATGGGTGAGGTGGCCACCGTGGGGCAGGCTCATCGCCAAGATGGTCTCCCCCGGCTTGAGGAAGGCACCGTAAACCGCCTGGTTCGCGCTCGCGCCGCTGTGTGGCTGGACATTCGCGTGGTCGGCGCCGAGCAGGGCCTTGCACCGGTCGATGGCGATCGTCTCGGCCTTGTCGACCTCGGCGCAGCCCCCGTAGTAGCGGCGACCCGGGTAGCCCTCGGCGTACTTGTTCGACAAGGTTGAACCGAGGGCAGTCAAGACCCGCGGCGAGCTGAGGTTCTCACTGGCGATGAGTTGCAGGCCACCGCGGACGCGATCGAGCTCGGAGAGCAAAACCCCCGCAATGTCGGGGTCAAAGTCGCTGAGCTGATCGAAGTCGGAGCCATAGAACGCGGTCATGGTTGCGCTGCCTCCCAAGGCAGTGACGGGGACGGTGTCGGTAACTCTATGACTTGTCGTCGGCGCCCTTGGCCAGC
>CAZACX010000029.1:24947-29553 GCA_964483685.1 uncultured Intrasporangiaceae bacterium | reverse complement strand
CTCATCGGCGAGGTGCTCAGCTGACGGGTCGTCGCCACCCTCGGCAAGCTCATCGGCGGGCGCCTCAACCGACGGGTCGTCGGCGCCCTCGGCCAGCGCATCGGCGAGGTGCTCGGCTGACGGGTCGTCGCCACCCTCGGCAAGCTCATCGGCGGGGCCGTCGACCGATTGCGTCTGCGCCGGCAGGAAGTCAGCGAGGGCCGCCGCCGAGATCGCGCCCGCACGCACGAGCACCGGCACCGCACCGGTGCAATCAATGATCGTCGAGGCGGGCCGCACCCCGCGCGGCCCGCCATCGACATAGACGCTGATGAGGGCACCAAGCTGCGTCGCCGCGTCGAGCACCGTGGTCGCGGCGGCCTGACCCGTGCGGTTAGCGCTCGTCACGGCCATGGGGCCGATCTCCTTGAGCAGGGCCCGGGCGATCGGATCATCCGGCACCCGCAGCGCCACCGTGCCACGGGTCTCGCCCAAGTCCCACTGCAACGAGGGCTGGGCGGCAACGATGACGGTCAACGGGCCCGGCCAGAAGTGCTCGACAAGGTCCCGAACGTAAGGGGCGACATCGGCAGCCAGCCCGTCGAGGGTGGCGACGTCATGGATGAGGACCGGCGGCGGCATCTCTGGGCCTCGCCCCTTGGCCGCAAGCATCGCTTTGACGGCAACCGCGTTGAACGCGTCACAACCGACGCCGTACACCGTGTCCGTGGGGAAAACGACGACCTGACCGGCCCGGACGGCATCCGCGGCCGCGGCAATCGCCGCGGGGCGAGACTCCTGCGTGGTGGCTTCAACGACGGGGCTCATGGCGACCAGGCTAGTTGAGCCCGCCGGGTCAGACGTTCACGTCGAGCCCGCCGGGTCAGACGCGCACGGTGAAGCGCGCACGTTGAGCTCGCCGGGTCGGGCGGACGGCCAGGCGCGCACGGTGAGCCCGCCGGGTCAGACGCGCACCGCGACGGTGGCCCGCGGCCGATCGTTGAGGTCGCGTTCGTCGCGCACCGCTCGCCATTCACCGGTATGCCGCAGCGCCGCCGGAAGGGTCTCGCCTTGAGAGTCGGCGTGCTCCATGATCAGGACGCCTCCGGGTCGGAGCAGGACCGCGGCCCTACGGGCCACCGCGAGCGGAATGACGAGGCCGTCGTCGCCGCCGCCAAAGAGGGCCACCGAAGGATCGTGGTCACGAACTTCGGGATCGACCGGCTCCATCCCGGCAGGGATGTACGGCGGATTGCTGACGACGACGTCGACCGCGCCGACCAACTCCGGGAACGCGACCGTCGCATCGCCGAGCCGCAACTCGACGTCCAGGCCAGTTCGCTCGATGTTCCGGCGGGCCCAGGCATGCGCGAGCTCCGAAATCTCGACGGCGAGGACGACAGCCTCGGGTACCTCGTCCTTGACGGCGAGCGCGATCGCTCCCGATCCGGTGCAAAGGTCGACGACCACGGGCCCGAGAGCCGACTCTGCCGCGGCGATCGCGAGCCCGGCAACGAGCTCCGTCTCGGGTCGCGGGACGAAGACGCCGGGGCCGACCGCCAACTCCAGGCGCCGGAACCCGGCCAGCCCGGTGAGGTGTTGCAGCGGGACCCGGTTAGCGCGTTCCTCGAGCAGCGCGGCATACGCCTCGGTCTGCGCGGCGGTCAGCGGGCTTCCGAGGATGACCAATCGGCGCACCTCGCCCAGGCCGACGCCCCGCACGTGCGCGAGGAGGATGAGAGCATCCGAGTCCGGTGAGGGGACCCCCGCGGCGCGAAGTTGGGCCGTCGCCGCGGCCACGAGGTCCGCGAGGTCGCTCACGATCCGGCGACCACGGCGAGGCGAGCGGCCTCATCGGCCGCGATCGCCGACTCGACGACCGGGTCGAGTTCGCCGCCGAGGAAGATCTCGAGGTTGTAGGCCTTGTAACCGGTGCGGTGATCGCTGATCCGGTTCTCCGGGAAGTTGTAGGTGCGGATGCGTTCGGAGCGGTCGACCGTGCGCACCTGGGACTTGCGCGCGTCCGAGGCGGCAGCGGCCGCCTCGTCCGCAGCCAACTGGTGGAGCCGGGCCCGCAGGACCCGCAACGCCGACTCCTTGTTTTGGAGCTGGGACTTCTCGTTCTGGCAGGAGACGACGACCCCCGTCGGCACGTGCGTGATCCGCACCGCCGAGTCGGTCGTGTTGACACTCTGCCCGCCCGGACCCGAGCTGCGGTAAACGTCGATCCGCAGATCGTTGGGGTCGATCTCGACATCGACCTCCTCCACGTCCGGCATCACCCACACCCCGGCCGCGCTCGTATGGATGCGCCCCTGGCTCTCGGTGACGGGCACCCGCTGAACTCGGTGCACCCCGCCCTCGAACTTCAGCCGTGCCCACGGACCCTCATCCGCGGCGACGACACCTCGCGCCTTGATCGCGATCTGGATGTCCTTGTAGCCGCCGAGATCGGACTCGGTGGCGTCGATGACCTCGGTGCGCCAGCCTCGCTTCTCGGCATACCGCAGGTACATCCGCACAAGGTCACCGGCAAAGAGCGCCGACTCCTCACCGCCCTCCCCCGCCTTGACTTCGAGGATGACGTCGCGGTCATCGTCGGGGTCACGCGGGATGAGCAGGCGACGCAGTTTCTCCTCGGCGGCGCTCGCCACGAGCGTCAACTCGGGCAGTTCCTCGGCGAACGCGGCATCTTCCTTCGCGAGTTCGCGGGCGGCGCTCACGTCGTCCGTCGCCGCATGCCAGGCCCGGTAGGCCGCGACGACCGGGCCCAGGGCGGCATACCGCTTGTTGACCTCCCGCAGTTTCGCCTGGTCGGTAGCAATCGCGGGGTCAGCCATCGACCCTTCGAGGAGGGCGTGCTCAGCGACAAGGGCGGCTGCGGACTCGAGCATCGGGGACTCCTGGGGAGGTGAGCGCGCGACCCGCCGCGCGGCATACAGCGGGGAAACGAACGCGCCGGTCCGCCTTGAGGGCGAACCGGCGCGTCGGGAAAGCTACTTGGCGGCCTTCTTGCCATAGCGGGCCTCGAAGCGGGCCACGCGGCCACCGGTGTCGAGGATCTTCTGCTTGCCGGTGTAGAACGGGTGGCAGGCGCTGCACACGTCGGCGTGAATGAGACCGTTCTTGGCGGTGCTGCGGGTGCTGAACGTGTTCCCACAGGTACACGTCACGGTGGTCTCGGCGTAGGCCGGGTGGATGTCCTTCTTCACTGCGACTCCTCAGTCAGGTTCCGGGTCGGCGGGCTCATCCAGGGGTGGATGCAAGCCCTGCGCCGCACAATGGCGCGTGCCGTGAACCGGGGCAACGCTCAAGTGTGCCAGATCTCCGGATCGGGTCAAAGCCGAACCCGAGTCAGTGAGTGACCTGCTGCGGTAGTCTGACGCAATTATGAGTAATGGCTTCGTGATCATCGGTGCTGGCGGCTTTGGCCGGGAAGTCCTCGACGTTTTCGATGACGTCGCTGCCCATGGGGGGCTTCCCGATCCAGGAATCGAGTTCTTGGGATTCATCGACGACGGTGCCCCCGATCTCGACGCGTTGGCTGCGCTTGGGGCGCGACACCTCGGGGGTCAGGAAGTTCTGTCCACCCTCCCGGCCGGGACCTATTACGCGGTAGGCATCGGCGACGGTACGGCCCGCAGGAGGATGTGCCACCAGGCGGAGGCAGCGGGGCTGCGACCGCTGACCTTGATTCACTCGACGGCCACCCACGGGCGCTGTGCGTCCTTCGGAGAGGGAGCCATCATCTGCGCCGGGGTCCGGATCACGACGAATGTCACCGTGGGTAAGCAGGTCCACATCAACCTCAACTGCTCGATTGGCCACGACGCCGTCCTTGGGGACTTCACGACCATTAATCCACTCTCGGCGATCAGCGGGTGGGTCCACCTCGGCGAGGAAGTGCTCATTGGCGCCCACTCCCAGGTCAACCAGAACCTCAGCGTGGGCGATGGTGCCACCGTCGGGGCGGGCGCCGTCGCCGTCAAGGACGTCGCGGCGGGCACCACTGTGGTCGGCATCCCAGCCAAGCCCCTGACGCGTGGCTAGTGAGCGTGGCCGCCGAGTTCGACTCGCGCTCCCCGGGAAGCGGGTTTCGCCCGCCAACCCACCGGATGCGGTCGCGGACCCCTCCGTGGAGCCGGGCCAAGCAACCCTGATCCGGCGCGCCACGTCGCAGGACATCGCGGCGGTGACTGCGCTGCGCGCCTTGATGTTCGCCGCGATGGGCGCCGAACCCGAGGAACTCGCGGACGGTCAATGGCAGGCGCACGTTCGACGGTGGTTGCAACTGACCCTGCGCAACCCGCAGGTGAATGTCACGGTAGCCGTCGTTAATGGGGCGACCGTGGCGTGCGCGATCGGCGAGGTCGTCGAGCGGATGCCATCACCGAGAAATCCCGCCGGGCAGGTGGGCATGCTGGGGAGCGTCGCGACCTTTCCGGAGTACCGGATGACCGGCCTGGGTCAGGCCTGCATCGACGACGTGATGTCGTGGTTCGTCGAGCAGACCGACGTGACAACGGTGGAGCTGAACGCCACACCGCAGGGACGACGCCGCTACCTCAGCCACGGTTTCGTCGAGACGGCCTACCCCCAGATGCGACTCAAGATTCCACGCTGACGG
>CAZACX010000029.1:23454-24847 GCA_964483685.1 uncultured Intrasporangiaceae bacterium | reverse complement strand
GGCGGCGTCGTCCGCCCGACACCGCCCTCCGTCGATGCGCGGGCTACTCGTCCTCGTCACCGAGTTTGATGGCACTCGTCTGCTGGACCTGAACGAGGAACTCATAGTTGCTCTTCGTCTTGCGCAGCCGGTCGAGAAGGAGCTCGACGCCCTGCTGCGGGTCGAGGGCGGAAAGCACCCGACGTAGCTTCCACATGATCTTCAACTCGTCGGGCGCGAGCAGGATCTCCTCGCGTCGGGTGCCGGACGGGTTGACGTCCACCGCGGGGAAGATGCGCCGGTCGGCGAGCTGGCGCGAAAGCCGCAGCTCCATGTTGCCAGTGCCCTTGAACTCTTCGAAGATCACCTCGTCCATCTTGGACCCGGTCTCGACGAGGGCGGTGGCCAAGATGGTGAGCGAGCCGCCATTTTCGATGTTGCGGGCTGCACCGAAAAACCTCTTCGGTGGGTACAGCGCGGACGAGTCGACCCCACCCGAGAGGATCCGCCCGGAAGCTGGCGCGGCGAGGTTGTAGGCGCGCCCGAGGCGGGTGATCGAGTCGAGGAGGACGACGACGTCGTGTCCCATCTCGACGAGGCGTTTCGCCCGCTCGATCGCCAGCTCCGCCACGGTGGTGTGGTCCTCGGCGGGCCGATCGAAGGTCGAGGCGATCACCTCACCTTTGACGGTGCGCTGCATGTCGGTGACTTCCTCGGGCCGCTCGTCGACGAGCACGACCATGAGGTGGGCCTCGGGGTTGTTCGTCGTGATCGCGTTGGCAATCGCCTGAAGGATGAGCGTCTTGCCCGCCTTCGGGGGGCTGACGATCAGGCCACGCTGACCCTTACCGATGGGTGCGACGAGGTCGATGATCCGGGTCGTCAACGCCGTGGCGTCGGTTTCCAGCCGCAACCGGTCCTGCGGGTACAGGGGTGTCAGCTTGCCGAACTCCGGCCGCTTGCGGGCCTCGTCCGGAGCCATCCCGTTCACCGTGTCGAGGCGAATGAGGGGGTTGAACTTCTGACGCGCGTTGCGGCCCGTTCCTTGAACTTGGGGCGCCTCCTCGCCATCGCGAGGGGCCCGCACGGCCCCGGTTACGGCGTCGCCCTTGCGGAGCCCATGCCGCTTGGCGAGGCCAAGTGGCACATAGACGTCACCGGGCCCGGGGAGATAGCCGGAGGTCCGCACGAAGGCGTAGTTGTCGTGCAGGTCAAGAATCCCGGCTACCGGCACGATGACGTCGTCCTCGGCAACCTGCGGTTCGTTCTCGAAATCGGCGCCGCCGACAGCCCCGGATGGGCGCTTTTCGCGACCCCGGTTGCGGTTGCGGTTGCGACGCCGGCCCGGCCGTGAGTCGTCGTCGTCGTCGAATCGGTTCTGGGCCTGAGCCTGCGGCCGATCGCCCTGTTGACG
>CAZACX010000029.1:9544-23354 GCA_964483685.1 uncultured Intrasporangiaceae bacterium | reverse complement strand
TGGGCCCGCTGCGGACGTTCGCCTTGGGCCCGCTGGGGACGTTCGGCCTGGGCCCGCTGCGGACGTTCGCGCACGGCTGCCTGGCGCACGCTCTGGGTACCGGACTCGACACCCTTCGCCTCGTCTGCGGGGGCCGTGGGCGCCGACGACGTGGTCACCGGTTGCGGGTTGGTTTCGTCGTTCGCTCGCCTGGTCGGCGCGCTGGCGGCGCGGGTGGCCCGGCGCGGCGCCCCCGTGCGACCCGTATCGCTCGGGGCCCCTGATTGCTTGGCCTGGATGACCTCGATGAGGTCGCCCTTGCGCATCTTGGCGGTGGCGGTAATCCCCATGCTGCTCGCCAGCCCCTGCAAATCGGCGAGCCTCAGCGCCGTCAGACTGCCCGAACGGCGCGGCTTCGCGGGCGCGGGCGTGTGCACGGCCTCGACCGCATCAAACGTGGTGGTGTCGGTCACTCAGGACCCATCCCCTCGGGTTCGGGCCCGCGCAATCAGGCGGGGCCTTAAGAGTTTGAGCCAAACCTTTGGCTCCGTGAGAGAAGGCCGTCCGTCACTCCCGGGCGCCGTGGTGTCAGACACGACCGGCGCCGGAGGAGAAACGAGGGGCCGCACGTCACGATGGTCGAGAGACTCGAACTCGTTCATGAGTGCCCCGCAACCCTAGCATCGCTGGCGGCAGGCCCGGCCACGCGGCCAGAGCGAGCACGGTGCCAGGCCGGGTCACGGCTCGCACCGAAGGCCCTCGGCAGCGAATCCGGGGGCAGTGACCCGCCAGCCCGGTGGCGCAAATGCGGCAATCTCATCGAGGTGTCCGACGAGCCCGACCACAAGCACCGACGGTCCCGCCCCCGAAATCGTCGCGGCGTGCCCCGCCTCACGGAGCCGATCAACCAATGCCATCGACGCGGCATACGAGGGCCTGCGGGCCTCCTGATGGAGCCAGTCCCGGGTCGCCGGGACCAAGAACTCCGGCGCTGTGGTGAGCGCATGGACGAGCAGGGCAGCGCGCCCCGAGTTCGCCGCCGCATCGCCGAGCCGCACGTGCATCGGCAGCACCGATCGCGCGGTCGCCGTGCTCAGTTGCCCATCGGGCACAAACACGATCGGCGCGACGGTTGGGTGCGGCCGCAACCGCACCGTCCGGGTCCGAGGGAGGGCGCCGCCGTGGACGTCGTCGGCCCATGACAGGGTCACGCCCCCGAAGACGCTCGCCGACGAGTTGTCGGGGTGACCTTCGAGCTCAGCGGCGACGTCGTTGATCGCCTCGAGGTCGAGTCGGGGGTGTTCCTCCCCGCGCGCCAAACTCACCAGCGCGTATGCCGCCCCCACTCCGGTGACGATGGCAGTGGCCGACGAGCCCATTCCGCGCCCATGCGGCACGACATTGGTACACCGCAGGTGGAGACCGGCGGGCCGCGCAACCCCGATGACCTCGAATGCGCGAAACATCGCACGAACGACGAGGTGCCGCTTGTCTGTCGGGACCTCCCCCGCCCCCTCACCCTCGACCTCAACGCGCACTCCTGCACCGGCACCTACGGTGACGACGCAGCGGTCCCGCACCTCCAAACCCACCCCAATCGCGTCGAAACCGGGGCCGAGGTTGGCGCTACTGGCCGGGACGGATACCGAGACCGAGATCCCGGGTCGCCACGACAACGGCGCGACGCCTTCGGTCAACCGTCCAGCCCCAGAGCCGCGGCCGCGCTGACAACATCGACGGAGATCCGGGTCGGGACGATCGGGTCCCCGGACTCGGTCTTCAGCGCCCAGTCGGGGTCCTTGAGCCCGTGACCGGTGACCGTGCAAACGATGGTGGCGCCCGCGGGAACTCCCCCCGCGGCGTGGACCTGGAGCAGTCCGGCGACGCTCGCCGCCGAGGCTGGCTCGACGAAGATCCCTTCGGTGCTCGAGAGCAACCGGTGGGCCGCCAGGATCTGGGCGTCGGTGACCGCCTCGATGCGTCCGCCGGAGGTGTCGCGCGCCTCAACCGCCTGCGCCCAGGAGGCCGGGTTGCCGATGCGGATCGCCGTGGCGATGGTTTCGGGTTCGTCGACGGGATGCCCCAACACGATCGGGGCGGAACCGGCCGCCTGGAAGCCCCACATCTGCGGGAGTTGCGTCGCGGGCCCGTCCGGGACTCCCGGAAGGCCGTGTCCCGCAACGTATTCGCGGTAACCGCGCCAGTAGGCCGTGATGTTGCCGGCGTTACCGACGGGCAGGCAGTGGATGTCGGGGGCATCACCCAGGGCATCGACAATCTCGAATGACGCCGTCTTCTGTCCCTCGATGCGGGCCGGGTTAACCGAGTTCACGAGGTCGACCGGGTAGACCTCGGCAAGCTTGCGGGCGAGAGTCAGACAGTCATCGAAGTTGCCCTCGACCTGGAGCAACTTGGCGCCGTGGGCAATCGCCTGGCTCAACTTGCCCATCGCGATCTTGCCGTCGGGCACAAGCACGGCGCACGTCATACCGGCCTTGGTCGCATAAGCCGCGGCACTTGCGCTCGTGTTCCCCGTGCTCGCACAGATCACCGCCTTCGCCCCGTGCTTGGCTGCCACCGAGATCGCGGTAGTCATCCCTCGGTCCTTGAACGATCCGGTTGGGTTGAGTCCCTCGAACTTAATGAACACCCGGGCGCCGACGCGCGCGGACAGCTGCTCGGCCTCGATGAGGGGGGTGCCGCCCTCGTGGAGGGTGATGACCGGCGCGCCTTCGAGGAGGGGCAATCGGTCGGCATACTCGCGGATCACTCCGCGCCATTGGTGCGCCACGGGTCAGGCTCCTTCCACACGCATCACGGAAACAACCTCGGCAACTGTGTCGAGATCGGCAAGGGCATCGACGGTCGCCGCCAGCGCGGCCTCGGGGGCAGCATGGGTGACGACGACAAGGTTGGCACGGCGGCGTCCAGAGTCACGCTCGACCCGAACGTACTGGCGCACCGTTTCGATCGAGACACCCTCCGCGGCGAAGGCCGTGGCCACTTGGGCCAGCACCCCCGGCCGGTCTTGGACGTCGAGGCTGATGTGGTAGCGGGTGAGGGACCGGCCCACGTCGACGACGGGCAGTTGCGCGTAGGCCGACTCCCGAGGCCCTCGACCGCCCGAAATCCGATGGCGCGCAACGGCAACGAGGTCACCGAGGACCGCCGAGGCAGTGGGATCGCCACCGGCGCCCCGCCCGTAGAACATCAGCTGACCCGCAGCCTGTGCTTCGACAAACACCGCGTTGTAAGCCTCGTGAACTGAGGCCAGAGGGTGCGTCCGGGCGATCATCGCCGGGTGAACGCGCACGCTGACACCCTCGGGATCGCTCGTGCGCTCGCAGATGGCGAGGAGTTTGACGACGCAATCCATCGCCTTCGCCGCGGCGATGTCGGCGGCGCTGACGTCGGTGATGCCTTCACGGTAGACATCCGCGATCGAGACACGAGTATGGAAGGCCAGGGAGGCGAGAATCGCCGCCTTCGCGGCCGCGTCGAAGCCCTCGACATCGGCGGTCGGGTCGGCCTCGGCATACCCCAGGGCCTGGGCTTCGGCGACGGTCTCTGCGAAACCCGCCCCCGTCGTGTCCATCTTGTCCAGGACGAAGTTCGTCGTGCCGTTGACGATGCCGAGGACCTTGGTGACATGGTCACCGGCGAGCGACTCGCGCATCGGCCGCACGATCGGGATAGCACCGGCGACGGCCGCCTCGAAGTAGAGGTCGACGCCCTGGGCATCTGCGGCCGCGTAAAGGGTGGGGCCGTCCTCGGCGAGGAGCGCCTTGTTGGCGGTGACGACGCCCGCGCCATGCGCTATTGCCTTGAGGAGGAGGCTGCGGGCTGGTTCGATTCCGCCGATCACTTCGATGACGACGTCGGCGCGGGTCACCAGCTCATCCGCGTCGACCGTGAAGAGGGCGGGATCAATCGGCAGCTCGGGGCGGAGCTTGCCGGGGCGGCGGACGGCGATGCCGACGAGTTCGAGGGGGGCGCCCACGCGCGCGGCGAGGTCGTCGTGATGCTCGATGAGCATCCGGGCAACAGTGGATCCGACGACGCCGCAGCCGAGTAGCGCGACACGCACGGGTCCGGGGCTTGTGGTCATGACGGACTCCAGATCAACCAAGGTCGAGGGCGAGTAGGTCGTCGATTGTCTCGCGCCGGATCAACACCCGGGCTACTCCGTCCGTGACGGCGATGACCGGCGGCCGGGGGGTGTGGTTGTACTGGTTGGACATGCTGCGACAGTAAGCGCCCGTCGCGGGCACGGCGACCAGGTCACCGACGGCGATGTCGGCGGGCAGGTACTCGTCGAGCACGACGATGTCGCCACTCTCGCAGTGCCGTCCGACAACCCGGGAGAGTCGCGGCGGGGCCTGCGACCACCGACTCGCCAGCGAACATGAGTAGTCGGCCTCGTAGAGCGCCGGGCGAATGTTGTCGCTCATCCCGCCGTCCACCGAGACATAGGTCCGATGGTGGCCCTCGCCGAGGTCGACATCCTTGATCGTGCCCACCTCGTAAAGCGTGAATGTGCTGGGCCCGGCGATGGCTCGACCCGGTTCGATGGAGACGCGCGGGGTCACCGTGCTCCCACCGGAACCGATCGCCTTGAACTCGCGCCCCACGATGTCGGCGAGTTGCTCGGCGAGCTGACGGGGAGACAACGGGGTGTGCTGAGAGGTGTAGGCGATGCCGTAGCCGCCACCAAGGTCCATCTCCGGGAGGTCGATTCCCGCCTCGGCGCTGACCTCGGCGTGCAAACCCACGAGGCGACGAGCGGCGAGCTCGAATCCGGTGGTGTCAAAGATTTGGCTGCCGATGTGACTGTGGAAGCCGAGGAGCCGCAGGGTCTGCGGCTGAGCGAGGATCCGCCGCGCCGCGTCGTGAGCGACCCCGCCCAAGAGGCTGAACCCGAACTTCTGGTCCTCATGTCCGGTCGCGATGAACTCGTGCGTGTGCGCCTCGACGCCGACCGTCGTGCGCACCATGACGGGGGCAATGACGCCAAGCTCCCCCGCCACGGCGACGAGTCGTTCGATCTCGTCGAAGGAGTCGACAACGATGCGGCCGACCCCGTAGCGCAGCGCCGCCCGCAGTTCGGCGGTCGTCTTGTTATTGCCGTGCAGGGCGATCCGCTCGCCGGGGAAGCCGGCGCGTTGTGCCACCGCGAGCTCGCCGCCGGTGCAGACGTCGAGGCTGAGGCCCTCGTCAGCGATCCAGCGGGCTACTTCCGTACACAAGAACGCCTTGCCCGCATAGAAGACGTCCGCACCCCCGACGTCCGCGAAAGCGGTCTCGAACTCCTCGCGGAAGGCCCGCGCCCGGGCCCGAAAGTCCTGCTCGTCGACGACGTATGCCGCGGTGCCAAAGTCGTGCGCCAGGCTCACGACGTCGACTCCGCCCACCTGCACGCGGCCCTCGCTGTCGCGGCATACCGTCTCGGACCACAGGTGCGGGGTGAGCTCCATGACGTCCCTCGGATAGGGCAGCCAGATGGGCGGGCCGCCGTAACCGGACGCATGCAGGGCACCGGCCTCATGGGTACGCATTGCTCTCCCTACATCCGCTCGGGGGCGGTGACGCCGAGGAGGTCGAGCCCGTTCGCGAGGACCGATCGGGTTGCATCATTGAGCCACAACCGGGTGCGGTGCACGTCGGTGATCGGTTCCTGGGCGTTCATCGGGCGCACCCGGCAGTTGTCGTACCACTTGTGGTAACTGCCCGCGAGATCCTCGAGATAGCGCGCCACCCGATGGGGTTCGCGCATCGTCCCCGCCTGGGCGACCACCCGGGGGAAGTCGGCGAGCGCGGACAGGAGCATCGACTCGGTCTCGTGGGTGAGCAGCGCCGCATCGAAGCCGTCCGCGCGGTCCACCCCGTCGACGCCGGCCAGTCGGGCCACGTTGCAGGTGCGCGCATGGGCGTACTGCACGTAGTAGACCGGGTTGTCGTTGCTGTGTTTGACAAGGACGTCCAGGTCGACGTCGATGCTGGAGTCGGCCGAGGAACGTGTCAGGGCATACCGGGCGGCGTCCTTGCCCACTGCGGCGACCAAGTCCTCGAGGACGACGACCGTTCCCGCACGCTTGGACATGCGCACGGGCGCACCGCCCTGGACGAGGTTGACCATCTGGCCGATCAGGATCTGCAGGTTGACTCCGGGCTGGTCGCCGAAGAGCGCGCACATTGCCATCATCCGGGCCACATACCCGTGATGATCGGCCCCCAGCATGATGAGGCACTGGTCGAACCCGCGCTCACGCTTGTTGAGGTAGTAGGCCAGGTCCGCAGAGATGTAGGCCGGCTCGCCGTCGGACTTGATTACGACCCGGTCCTTGTCATCGCCGTGCTCGGACGTCCGCAGCCACCAGGCGCCGTCCTGCTCATAGATCGCCCCGAGATCCTTGAGCCGGGTGACGGCGCGCTCGACGGCTCCCGATTCGTGGAGGTCGTGCTCGTGGAAGTAGACGTCGAAGTCGACGCCGAAGTCGTGCAGGCTCGCCTTGATCTCGCCGAACATCCGCTCGACGCCCAACGCCCGGAACCGCTCCTGCATCGCGTCGCGGGGCAGGTCCAGCACCCCCGGGTCTTGCGCGATCACCGCGTGCGCGATGTCCTTGATGTAGTCCCCGCCATACCCGTCCTCTGGGGCGGGCTCAGCGAGTGCCGCGGCGAGGAGGGAGCGCGCAAACCGGTCGATTTGGGCGCCGTGGTCATTGAAGTAGTACTCCCGGGTGACGTCGGCTCCGTTGGCCTCCAACACCCGTGCGAGAGCGTCGCCGACGGCGGCCCAGCGCGTGCCGCCGAGGTGGATCGGTCCGGTCGGGTTCGCGGAGACGAATTCGACGTTGATGCGTTGGCCAGTTTGGCCGTCGTTACGCCCGAATGCCTCGCCCGCGGCGACAATCGTCCGGGCCAGCTCACCGGCCGCGGCGGCGTCGAGGGTGATGTTAAGGAACCCGGGACCGGCGACATCAACACGTGCCACCCCGGCATTCGTGCGCAGTCGGGCGGCGAGAAGCTCGGCGACGGCGCGCGGCGACATCCCCGCGGGTTTGGCGAGTTGGAGGGCAAGCGAGGTCGACCAATCCCCGTGGTCGCGGTTCTTTGGCCGCTCGACGCGAATGGATGCGGGCACGGGCGCGCGCAACTCGCCCGCACCGACTGCGTCGGTCAGCGCAGCGCCAAGGGCGGCGGACAATTCCTCGGGAGTCACCGGGCAATCCTAGGGTCGGCTTGTCTGCGTGGCGCTCCGCCTCCGCGTAGCGCCACGCCTCCGCATTCGGCCGTGGGAGGCCGCGCTCGGCCGCCCGCACCGCTGGATTACCGTCCGGATGAACCGCCTGGTAGCCTCTGACCTCGCGCCCAGCTGACATGTGCAGCCCAGCCGGGCCCCCGTAGCTCAGGGGATAGAGCACCGCCCTCCGGAGGCGGTGGCGCAGGTTCGAATCCTGCCGGGGGCACGTCCACGTTCTGATCAGGAGTTCAGCTTGACTCTCGACGACTTCGTCAAACTCAGCCGCCGTTATTTTGCCATAATTTTGGCGGCATTCATTGTTTCACTTGTCTTGACGTGGGCTTACATGCAGTCACGACCCAAGCAGTACACAGCCACGACCTCGGCGGTTGTTCAAGCCGTCACTGGCGGAACAACGGGTGAACTCTATTCGGCCGATATCCTTGCTCAGAATAAGGCGACTTCCTACTTGCCTTTCTTCAAGACAACTGTCGTGGCCAGAGAGGTCATGGACGAACTCGGGATCAAGAACGTCACCCCTGAGCAACTGGCCAACCGCATAACCGCTAACGTGCCGGCCGGCGAGACGATCATTACCGTCACAGCAAAGGCCTCGACCCCCCGTGCTGCCCGCGATATCGCCACCTCGGTCGTTAAAAAGACCAGTTCTTATGCTCGCGATCTGGAGCTGAAAGCCGTAACAGCCGCTGATGGCACACCTGGCGCGGTGCCGGGCTCGCCGGCAATCAAACTGACCCTCGTGGAAACGGCCACCCTCCCAACGAGTCCGTCTTACCCCTTGCCGGCACGGTTCTACCCGCTCGGCGGCTTTCTCGGTCTCTTGGCTGGTTATGGACTAGCTTTCGTCCGGCGCCGTGCGGACACCCGACTTCGTTGGGTTAGTGACATCGAAGAAGCGTCTGGCGTTAGCGTCCTCGGGGTGCTCCCCCAAGGCCCCGAACTCGGCGACGACCGCCTCGCGCGAGTGGAAGACTTCCAGACCCGAGAGTCCTTGCGTAAGTTGCGAACGAACTTGCGATTTGTCGACGTTGACCATCAGCCCCGCACGATTGTGATCACGAGCGCCAACATGGGTGAGGGCAAGTCCACCGTTGGCGCAAACCTCGCGAACGTTCTTGTCGAGAGCGGGGAACAGGTTCTCCTCGTGGACGCGGACCTGCGACGTCCGGCTCAGGCTCGCATTTTCGATGTGGACAATACGATCGGCTTGACCCAGGTCCTTGCCGGAACTTCCAGCGTGAAGGACGCGATCCAGCCGACGTCGGTGCCCGGCCTTTCGATTCTCACCTCGGGCACAATACCCCCCAACCCGAGCGAACTCTTGGGCTCCAAGAGAATGGGCCTGCTCGTCTCCGAGTTGGCTCGTCATTACTTCGTCATTCTTGATGCCCCTCCGCTCCTCCCCGTCACGGACGCCGCACTCCTCACCCGTCACGCCGATGGCGCCGTGCTCGTCGTCGCAGCGAACACCACACGGAAAGAGCAGCTTGAACACGCGGTAGGGAATCTTCACGCCGTCGGCGCGAAGATTCTCGGCACCGTGATGAATCGCGCGAGCGCCTCTCGACTCGACCGGATTCGATACGGGAATGACGGCGGCTATGGCTATGGATACGGCTATGGCTATGGCTACGGCAAGGACTACCGTCGCGAGTACACCGCCGACAGTCCGTCGAGTACGAGCAAGGCTGACGCCTAGCCACGTCACCCCCATAGGGACCCTTTGGTCCCGAGGGTCGACCAAGGCCCGAGGGTCGGACTCCCGGTCCCGGTCCGGCTGGGAGGGTCGGGCAAGCTCGAGGGGTCGGACCGACAGGGGCGCGTCTACCGCTGGCGTGCTCACCTGTGGCGCGCTCACCTCTGACGCGCTCACCTCTGGGAGGAGTCGGTAACCTCTCCAACCAGCTCCTCAAGAACGTCCTCGAGGAAGACGACGCCCACGGCGGCGCCGTCGGGGTCCACGACCCGGGCGAGGTGCGCCCCGGTGCGCTGCATCGTCGCCAGGACATCCTCGATCTCGTCGTGAACGGCAACGGTGGCGAGCCGCCGGACCCGCTTCGACGGGACCGGCTCATGCCGTTCCGTTTCGTCGGCATACAAAATGTCTTTGAGGTGGAGGTAACCGCGAAGCTCCCCCGTCGGGCTGGCGACCGGGTATCGGGAGAAGCCGTGTTTGGCGACGAGACGCTCGAGGTCGGCGGGAGTTCCGTCGTGGCCGAGCACGACGAGGTCACCGGTGCGGACAGCGACATCGTCGGCCGACTTGTCACTGAACTCCAGCGCGGCACCGAGGAGGTCGTACTGGTCCACTTGGACGAGGCCTTTGCGGTGCGACTCCGCGACGATGTGGGAAACCTCCGCCGCCGTGAACGCCGAGGCCATTTCATTGCGCGGCTCGATCCCAAGGAGTCGGACGACGCTCTTGGCGATGGCCTCCATGACGGCGATGAACGGGCGCAGCAGTCGGGTGAGGGCAAACAGCGGGGGCACGAGGATGAGGGCCGCGCGCTCAGGCGAGGAGATCGACAGGTTCTTTGGGATCATCTCGCCGATCACAACGTGCAGGTAGATGACGACCAGGAGCGCGAGCGCGAGCGCGAGGGCACTGGTCAGCGCGGGCGAAACCCCGAGATGTTCCATCGGACCCTCGAGGGTGTGGTGCAAGGCGCTCTCAGAAATTGCGCCAAGGAGCACCGAGCACACCGTGATGCCCAACTGGGCACAGGTGAGCAAGGAACCCATCTGTCCGCTCGCCTCGAGGCAAATTGCCGCCCGTCGGCTGCCCGCGGACGCGAGCGGTTCCAGCTGGCTGCGCCGTGCGGCCATGGCCGCGAACTCGGCACCGACGAAGAAGGCGTTCAGGAGCAGCAGGCCCACGGTGAGCCACGCGGCGGCGCTCATGACGTGCCCCCGCCGGAGTCACCGGGCGTCTCGCCGTCCGCGTCGAGCTGCGGCACGATGCGCAACCGATCGACCCGCCGCCCGTCCATGTCCGCGACGATGATCACCCAGCCGGGGACCGCCACCTGATCACCGACGCGCGGCACGCGGCCGAGTGCGGCCATGACAAAACCGCCAATCGTTTCGTAGGCCGGCCCGTCCGCGATATCTGCGCGCACCCGTGCGCGCACCTCATCCGGACGCCACAAGCCTGGCACGGTCCATGATCCATCGACGAGGGCGCGGCCGGTGGTTTGGCTCCGGTCATGCTCGTCGCCGACCTCGCCCACGATCTCCTCGACGACGTCCTCCAAGGTCACCACCCCGCAGGTGCCGCCGTACTCGTCGACGACGACGGCCAGTTGCAGCCCGGCCGCACGCAAGGTCCGCAGCAGCGGATCGAGACGCAGCGTCTCCGGCACCACCGCGGGGGCGTCCATGAGGGCCGATACCGGCACCGCGGCGCGTCGCTCAAAGGGGACGGCGAGCGCCCGCTTGACGTGGACGATCCCGTCAATGTCGTCCCAGTCGTCGCCGATCACGGGGAACCGGGAGTGGCCGGTCGCCCGCGCGAGGGCCAAGACTTCGGCGGCGCTCGCGGTGCGGTCAATGCTCGTCGCCCGCGATCGCGGTGTCATCACATCCGCCGCTGTCTGTTCGCCGAAGCCGAGGGAAGCGGTCACCAGGCGGGCGGTGCCTTCATCGAGGGTCCCCGCGGCGACCGAGGAACGCACCAGCGAGGCCAACTCCTGGGGAGTCCGCGCCCCAGACAGCTCCTCTTGGGGCTCGATCCCGACCGCCCGCAAGAAGGCGTTCGCCGAACCGTTGAGGACAACGATGAACGGGCGGGCGAGGAGGGCAAAGATGCGCACCGGCCGAGTGACCAGTTTTGCCACCCGAAGCGGGGCGCTGATGCCGAGAAACTGCGGCACCAACTCCCCGACAATCATGGAAAACACGGTGGCGATCACGAGGGCGATGCCTGCCGCGAGTCCCGCGACCGACGCCGGTTGGACGCCCGCACTCCCCAGGACGGGCTCGAGCAGGGCGCCCAACGAGGGGCTGGCGATGAACCCGAGGATCAGCGTGGTCAACGTGATCCCCACCTGAGCCGCCGACAGTTGGGTCGAGAGGGCACGCAGCGAGACGAGCACACTCTCCGCGCGGTGGTCCCCCTGGTCGACGGCGCGTTGCACCGTGGGCCGGTCCAACGCGACGAGGGAGAACTCGACGGCGACGAAGACCGCGGTGCCCAGCGTGAGCACCACCGCAAGGAGGAGCAGGAGCCACTGGGTCATGATGACGGGCATCCTAAGGGACGGGTGTGACGGCACGACGAGCGCTCCGCGACGACGCGTCTCGGGCGGGCATCTTGCGGGATCGGCGGGGCGCGATTCGGGGGATGCCGCCGCCCCCTGATTGAATGTCAGTTCACCGTCAAACCGAGGGGAATCATTGATGACCACGACTGCGTCCAGTCCTGGCACTCGAATTGAGGTACGCAACCTCACCAAGAAGTTCGGCGACTTCACCGCCGTCGACGATCTGTCATTCGCCGTGGAACCAGGCCGGATCACCGGCTTCCTCGGCCCCAACGGGGCCGGCAAGACCACCACCTTGCGGATGTTGCTCGGGCTCGTTCGCCCCACCGCCGGGTCGGCGACGATCGGCGGACATAACTACCTGACGATGCCCCATCCGCTGACGATGGTCGGATCGGCCCTTGAGGCAACGAACTTCCACCCGGGGCGGAGCGGGCGCGATCACTTGCTCGTCCTCGCCGACACCGCCGGGGTCGGGGCCCGCCGCGTCGACGAGCTCCTTGAGCTTGTCGGGATCCCGGCCGCTGCCCGCAAACGAGCCGGTGGCTACAGCATGGGAATGCGCCAGCGCCTTGGCCTCGCAGCCGCCCTGATCGGCGATCCCACCGTCCTCCTTCTCGACGAACCTGCAAACGGTCTCGACCCCGAAGGTATCCGCTGGTTGCGCGGCTTCCTTCGGCAACTCAGTGGCGAGGGCCGGACAATTCTCGTGTCAAGCCACATGCTCCAAGAGGTCGAGCAGACGGTCGACGACGTCGTCATCATCGCCAACGGTCGCCTCGTGCGCGAGGGTTCCATGCGCGAGCTCCACGGCGCCGCAACGACGTTCGTGCGCACGAGCGACGCGGCCGCCCTCGCCGGGGCGCTGCGGGTCGCCGATGTCTCGGCCCGGGTCACCACAAACGGCGGGCTCCTCGCCGTGACGGACGATATGCGTCTGATCGGTGATGTCGCGCTCCGCCACGGCTACCCCATTTGGGAATTGCGCCAACAACAAACCGACCTCGAAGACTTGTTCTTCAACTTGACCGAGGGCACCAACCGCAACGAGGGCGGCGAGCACGTGGACGGCATACCCGCTCACACGAAACCCGAAGCCATGCCCGCACGCGAGGGGACCACCGAATGATCGCCGCAACCAGGTCCGAAGTCCGCAAGATCTTCACCACCCGCTTGTGGTGGGGGATGGCCATCGGCATGGCCATCTTGGCCGCCCTGATCTCCATGGGCTTCGCCGCGCTCGTCGGCACCACCATGGGCGACGACCCAGCGGCGGACACCGGCAACCCCTTCGCCACGCTCACCATCGGCACGGCGCAACTCATCTACAACGCTGGCCTTATCCAAAACATGACGACCCTTTTCCCCCTGGCGCTCGGCGTCTTGCTCATCACCACCGAGTACCGGCACAAGACGATCACCGCCACATTCTTGTCCACGCCCAATCGTTGGGTCGTGCTCATCTCTAAGCTGATCGCGGTCGCGCTGATCGGCGCCCTCTATGCCGTGATCCATGCCCTCGCCAGCGTGGCCGGAGGGGCCGCGATCCTGGCCCTGGTCAAGGACGAGCCGACCCTGTTCCTCGGTAACGGGGAAGTCCTGAAGTCCTTGGGGATCGGCATCATCGCCTTCATCATCTGGGCGATGTTCGGGTTTGGTTTCGGGATGCTCGTGCGCAATCAGGTCGCCGCCGTGCTCAGCGCGGTCGGCGCGGCGTTCGTTCTCCACATCGCGCTGAACGTCATCTTTGGGATCAAGGAGTGGTACTCCGCGATGAAGTTCATCCCCGGCAACCTGACGGTCAACATGCTCGTGACGAGCGATCCGACCGCGGGGCAGGCTACCGACCCGGCCGCAGCGGCGCAGTACTTCACGCACTGGTGGCAGGCAGGGTTGGTGCTCTTCGGGTATGCCGCGGTGCTCGCCTTCGTCGGAGCGTTCCTCACAACGCGGCGGGACGTGACCTAACAAATCGGATCCCGGTAGGGTGACCGAGGTGGGCTGCGTTCCGACGGAACTCAGCCGCGTCATTGGCGACGATCCGAAAGAGGCGTTTGGCCGTGCCCGACTCGCAGAACCCCGCCGACCTGGGAGCCTTCGGTCCCAACGAGTGGCTCGTGAACGAGCTCTATGAGAGCTACCTCGAGGACCGTGACTCGGTCGACCGCACCTGGTGGGACTTCTTCGCCACCTATCGGCCGGGCGTTGAGGTAACCCCACCGGCTGCGGCGGCGAACCCGGTCCAAGCGGCGGCCCCGGCTGCGGCCCCGGCTCCGACTGCGGCCCCGGCTCCGGCCGAGACGCC
>CAZACX010000029.1:1756-9444 GCA_964483685.1 uncultured Intrasporangiaceae bacterium | reverse complement strand
GCCGGCAGCGGCGGCGGCGACCCCGCCGGCCCTCGCCTCCCCCACCGATCAGCCCGCCATCTCCCCGATTCGGGGCGCGAGCGCGCGCGTTGTCACCAATATGGCGGCCTCGCTCGAGGTCCCAACGGCGACGAGCGTGCGCAGCGTCCCCGCGAAACTCCTCATCGACAACCGGGTGGTCATCAACAACCATCTCGCCCGCTCCCGTGGCGGCAAGGTCTCCTTCACCCACATCATCGGCTACGCCCTCGTGCGTGCGCTCGCGTCCCTGCCGGAGATGAACAACAGTTACACCGAGGTCGACGGCAAACCCGCCCTGTCCGTCCCCGCCCATGTCAACCTCGGCATCGCCATCGACTTGGCCAAGGCGGACGGCACCCGCCAACTGCTTGTCCCCTCGATCAAAGCAACCGAGCCGATGAACTTCGCCCAGTTCTGGGCGGCATACGAGGATGTAATCCGCCGGGCCCGCGGCAACAAGCTCACGGTCGCTGACTTCGCGGGGACGACGATCTCGCTGACCAACCCGGGAACGATCGGCACAGTCCACAGCGTGCCTCGCCTGATGAAGGGCCAAGGCACCATCATCGGCGTCGGTGCGCTGGAGTACCCGGCGGAGTGGCAGGGCGCGAGCAACGAGATCCTCAACCGCAACGCGGTCAGCAAGATCCTCACACTCACGAGTACGTATGACCACCGGATCATCCAGGGCGCCCAGTCCGGCGATCTGCTCCGGGTCATCCACGGGCTGCTCCTCGGGGAGGACGGTTTCTACGACGACATCTTCGCGAGCGTCCGGATCCCCTACGAGCCGGTGCGGTGGGTCCAGGACATCACCGCAACCCACGATGACGACATCAACAAGGTTGCCCGGGTCCAGGAACTCATCCACGCCTACCGGGTCCGCGGGCACCTCATGGCCGACACTGACCCCCTCGAGTACCGCCAGCGGCAACACGCCGACCTCGACGTGACCAACCACCGGCTCACCCTGTGGGACCTCGATCGGCACTTTGCCACGGGCGGCTTCGGCGGCGAGCCCTTCCTCAAACTCCGCAAGATCCTCGGCATTCTGCGTGACTCGTACTGCCGCACCATCGGCATCGAGTACATGCACATCACCGACCCGGCGCCACGGCAGTGGATTCAGGAAAAGGTCGAGATCGGCTACGCAAAGATCGGTCGCGACGAGCAGCTGCGCATCTTGCGTCGGCTCAACGCCGCGGAGGCCTTTGAGACGTTCCTCCAGACGAAGTTCGTCGGCCAGAAACGCTTCTCCCTCGAAGGCGGCGAGTCGGTGATCGCGCTCCTCGACCGTGTCCTCTCGCGCGCGGCCCAAGACGGCCTCGACGAGGTGTGCATCGGCATGCCGCACCGCGGCCGTCTCAATGTGCTCGCCAACATTGCCGGCAAGTCGTATGGACAGATCTTCCGCGAGTTCGAGGGCAAGCAAGACCCACGCTCGGTGCAGGGCTCGGGTGACGTGAAGTACCACCTCGGGACGGAAGGCGTCTTCACCGCGGAAGATGGCGCGACGACCAAGGTCTATCTCGCGGCGAACCCTTCCCACCTCGAGGCCGTCAACCCGGTTCTCGAAGGAGTCGCCCGCGCCAAGATGGACCGCATCGACCTTGGCGGCGAGGCCTTCACCGTGCTCCCCATCCTCCTCCACGGGGATGCGGCCTTCGCGGGTCAAGGTGTCGTCGCCGAGACCCTCAACCTCAGTCAGTTGCGCGGCTACCGCACCGGCGGGACCGTGCACGTGATCATCAACAATCAGATCGGGTTCACGACGTCACCCGGCAGTTCCCGCAGCTCGCTCTACTGCACGGACATCGCGAAGATCGTCCAGGCCCCCATCTTCCACGTCAACGGTGACGATCCGGAGGCGTGCGTGCGCGTCGCGGAGCTCGCCTACGAGTTCCGGCAGCTCTTCAACCGGGATGTCGTCATCGACATGGTGTGTTACCGACGTCGCGGGCACAACGAGGGCGACGACCCGTCGATGACCCAGCCGGTGATGTACAACCTCATCGAGGCCAAGCGCAGCGTCCGCAAGCTCTACACCGAGGCCCTCATCGGCCGCGGTGACATCTCTCAGGGCGAAGCCGAGGCCGCCCTGCGCGACTACCAGCAGCAACTCGAACGCGTCTTTGTCGAGACCAAGGCGGCGCTGCTTGAGGCCGACCGCAGCACCCACGAACCCACCTTGGCGGGCACCGACGCCGAAGGCCACGAGGGCCTTGAGCCCCC
Organism: uncultured Intrasporangiaceae bacterium; assembly: GCA_964483685.1. Taxonomy (GTDB): domain Bacteria; phylum Actinomycetota; class Actinomycetes; order Actinomycetales; family Dermatophilaceae; genus Nostocoides_A. Next base: position 7,191 of record CAZACX010000029.1, on the reverse strand, counting down.
TTCCGCCCAAACGAGCGACCGAACGACCCATTCAGCGACGCTCACGGCGATCACGCCCGAGTTGCTGCACCGGATCGGCGATGCCTTCGTTAGCCCACCAGAGGGCTTCACCGTTCACCCCAAGCTGGCCCAGGCCATGGAGCGGCGGGCTGCCAGCGTCCGCGAGGGCGGCATCGACTGGGCGATGGGCGAGCTCATCGCCTTTGGGTCGCTGCTTGTCGAGGGCACCCCGGTGCGACTCGCCGGCCAGGACAGCCGTCGTGGCACCTTCGTCCAGCGGCATGCCGTGCTCATCGACAAGCACAACGCGACGGAGTGGACCCCGCTGCGCTATCTGAGCCCCAACCAAGCGAAGTTGTGGGCGTACGACTCCGCGCTCACCGAGTACGCGGGAATGGGCTTCGAGTACGGCTACTCAGTCGAACGACCCGACGCTTTGGTGTTGTGGGAGGCCCAATTCGGCGACTTCGCGAATGGCGCCCAGACCATCATCGACGAGTTCATCTCGTCCTCGGAGCAGAAGTGGGGCCAGCGCAGCTCCGTCGTGCTCCTCCTCCCCCACGGCTATGAGGGCCAAGGACCAGACCACTCCTCGGCTCGGATCGAGCGCTACTTGGCGATGTGCGCCGAGGACAACATGACGGTTGCCTACCCGTCGACCCCGGCCTCGCACTTCCACCTCCTTCGCCGTCAGGCGTATGCCCGTCCGCGGCGTCCGCTCATCGTGTTCACGCCGAAGTCAATGCTCCGTTTGAAGGCAGCGGGGAGTATGCCCGAGGAGTTCACCACCGGCGGCTTCCGGCCCGTCCTCCCGGACTCGGCCCACCTCGACGGCGCCACGGTCGACCGGGTGCTGCTCGCCTCCGGCAAGGTCGTCTATGAGCTCGAGGCGGAGCGGATCAAGCGGGAAGACACGCGGACGGCCATCCTGCGACTCGAGCAGCTCTATCCGCTGCCGTCCCGGGAACTCGTTGAGGCGCTCAAGGCGTACCCGAACGCCGAGCTTGTCATGGTTCAAGACGAACCCAAGAACCAGGGTGCCTGGCCGTTCCTCGCGCTGAATTTGCCCGAGGCACTGCGTGAGCGTGGCTATGACAAGGGTGTCCGAGTCGCCTCGCGGCAGGCCTCGGCGTCGCCGGCGACCGGTTCGTCCAAGAAGCACGCCCTCGAGGAAGCGGCCCTCATGGCCGCTGCCTTCGATCGGTAGGTACCCGGTGTATTCGACAGATTCGGGGATTGAGGAGCTGGCCGAGCGCCGCGGCATGGAGGAGGTCACCCTCGCCTACCTGGCCGACCGTCTGAGCACCTTCGTTGACGAACACCCCGAGTTCGACGACGCAATCAATCGGTTCGCCACCTGGATCGCAAGGGAAGAGGACGACGCCACCTGACGCCGATCATGGACCGCGCGCGGGCGGGCATCGACCACGCAACGGCCCACCACAGCAAAGCCGTCGGGAATCCGCGAAACAGGTAGTACTCGACGGCAAAGGCGGGGATTGACAGCAACAGGGCAAAGGCGGGGAGAGAGAGTTCACCTCCATCCCGGATCACCCCAATGCAACGACTGACAAGTTCCGTCAGGACAAGTGCCAGCAGCGCAAGTCCGACGAGGCCGAGCTCTGCCGCAACCCCCAGGAACACCGAATGCGGATGATAGAGCAATTCACCCCATTCCGTGGACTGCAAATAGGTATCCTTTATGAGGGGAACACTCCCGTGTTCAAAACTGAGCCAAGGCCACAGCTCACCTGAGCCTCGACCAAATATGAGGCTTGCAGGTGACTCTGTCCATGCATCCCATGACCCTCGCGCAGACGAAAGCCTGCCGACGTCATGAAAGATGCTGGCGCCGCGGATGAGGTAGAGGAGCAGAACCCCAAGAAGCCCCATGAGCAGCGCCAGGGCACGAAGCAGGAGGTGACTTCCAACGTGCTTTTCGAGGGCAACGAGCGCAAGGACTGCGACCAGTGCCAGGCCAGCCCTCGACAGCGACTGGACTGCAACAAGTCCGGTAATGACGGCCAAAGCCACCCAAAGCCAACGCATTCTTCCAGGCCGTGCGGCCGCGGCAAGCAAGATGGCCAGGCACAGGGTCAGACCAACACCGCTATTTGAGGCCCCACCGATCGATAAGGGCGGGCGGACGGGCACCCTCAGCTCGGACATTCTCCTCAATGGCAGGAGCCCCTGGACAAGGCTGGCGAGAGAGACGAGCCCCGCCATGACAGCCAGGGTGTCAAGGCGGGCGTGGGTCGATGCCGCAGGGTCCCCCATCGCCGGGTAGGGCAAAGATGCGGCTAGGGCGGCCAAGACGAGCACGGTGACCGCATTCGCAGGTGAGGGCGTGCTACTCCACGACACCGAGACCAGCGCCCATAGCAAGAGAGCAAGCGCCACTTGCACGAGGCGATCCCGCAGCGCCCGCTCGAGTGCCACGCCCCGCCAGACCACGGCTGCGCCAACCCCCGCGACGATGACGAAGGTCGCATAGGCGCCGCGGCCTGGCGCGAAATTCGTCCCAGGGAAACCCGCAAATATTATCGCGGACGCCAGAAGAAGAACTCTTGCAGGGACGGATCCGCTCAGGAATCCAATTGAGAAAGGAACCGGGCTCGCAGTCCGCCTATCCAACTCAACTCGAAGCTTCGTCAACGTCGCCAAGAAAAACGCTTCTAAATTGCGACGCAAATACGTTCGGTGCGAATTCCTCATCGTAGAGGCGACGTGGAGCATCGCCGAATTCCCCCGCGAGCGCCTTCTCGATTCCCAGAGCCAGGGCAGCGTCAAACGCTTCTTGGTCTCCATAGGCCGCCACGGTGCCGGCTCCACGTTCCTGAACAATACTGCTGACGGCTACTTCCGTCGACAGTGCGACCGGGACGTTTGATGACAGTGCCTCCACGACTGCCATACCAAAACTTTCCACGCCAGGTGACGCATAAATATCCGCCATGGAGAATAGGTCGGCCATTTCGCTTGGCCCCAAGAAGCCCACCCAATTGACGCGATCCGCAATGTCTAAATTGACCGAAAGGGCCTTCAATTCCGTGACATACTTCTCTTCGCCATCACCGGCTATAGTCAATGAAATCTCAGGGTACTCCGTGACATTTCGCGCAATAGCAAGAAGTAGAGTTTCCAAAGACTTGACGGAGTGTATGCGCGACGCAGTGACCACGTGCGGCTGCGTCACGCCCGACCGTCTCGGAGGGACTCCTCTGTCCGTCGTGGTGAATCCTACAGTTCGTCCTGACTTAGGCATCCAGGGAAAGGTCCGCGAACTACGATGAAGTTCATATTCCGTGGAAAACCACGTTGCCGCCGCGCCCGAGACAATATGACGCTCAAACAGAAGCCACCATGCAAGCTTCTTCACGTGCTTCATTGGGTACGCTCGACTTACGACGGAATTGAAACTGCCGTGCGGAACGTAGACATAAGGAACTCCGCGCAACTTGCAAGACCCAGCGATAACGGGTGCCATTGGGTTCCACGAGCCCTCGATTATCACAAGGTCCGCACCCTTGATTTCCCGGATGCAGTCGAGTCTCTTGTGCCAGGGAATAGGCCCGATTTCAGGACGAACGTTAACATGTTCGAGGTCAAATTGCGGCATAGACGGGACGGGGCCAGCAGTAAGGACAATATCTACATCGTACGTGGCATCGAGAGCAATCGAGGTGGCCAACATCGATGAATAGATCCCGCCCGACCGGGGATCTAGCCAAGGATGGAACCTGACGATCCTCCTCCTCGCCACGCGAGCCAAGTTAGATCCCACCGCGAGCGGGCGAATCTTCGAAGATAGCCCCCGCACTCTCAAGTTCGCCTAGGAATTTGGCAACTTCGGTCTCCAATTCAGGAGGGGCATCTGGGTAGGTAGCTCTTGTCTCCCGCAGAATTTCTCCCCACGTGAACCGTTCGGTAACGAGAGACATGAGGTAGCGCCCACTTCCGGCGACCACGCGCGGGCGCCCATCTGGAAGCACCATAACGACGACGACGCTGGGCGCCTCAAAGGATATGGCCAGGTCCGGAGATCGGGCCCAAACACGGTCATGGCTCGATTCGGTCATTGTCCCGTCCGCCAAACGCTCAGCACCTCGCGTGCCGCGGATGGAAGCGCCTTCACGCCGTCCAGCAGACGCTGGAGACGGGTTCTCGCCACCTCTTGCTCGGGCCCGACCTGATGGGTGTCGACGTTCGATGCCCGTTGAGTGAGAGCCGCCCTCCGCAACAGAATGGCCTTACCTCGCCAACCTGGCGCCGCCAAGATCGCCGCGAGCCAGTACGCGGTGGGGCTCCCCCCCCGCTGGCGCAGGCGCCAGAGCACCTCCTCGGCGCCCCGTGCGCGCCGCTCCGGGTGCAGCACGCTCTCCATCGCGACCGTTGCTCCCAGGGATTCAGCGAATTCACGCGCTTCCGCTTGTTCGTTCGGGGTGAGGGACTCCCACCGCTCTCGAGCTTGCACAACGGTCCTGCTGGTTGACAGATTTCGCGCCGCGTGCAGCAGTCCCACCACGGCAGTGGCCCCACGTCCGGGAACCTTGCACGTCCATCCGCCAAACGTCTCCTCGCCGTGGCCGCTCCAGAGAGCGGCAAACACGTCCTCTGGACTCGCCCGAAAACCCGGGAAGTGGCCATGCACATCGATGGTTACTCCCAGACCAAGGACCGCAACCGCGACCGCATGCGCCTCCGTGCTCCGCGAGGCATCGTCAACCAAGAGGCAATCCTCCCGCTCGAGGAGAACCCTCGTGAACCGCGTCAACCCCTCGGGGTCGAGGAGGACATCCACATCCGAAACCCGAGCGTCGTCGATCGGCAAAACTCGATCAGCGGCGAGTCCCTTGATGTGCAACAGCCTCACGCCGGCGCGCTTAGCCGCGTGCTCGGCGTATGCGTGCCCCAGGTCGAGGCAAACCCGAGCTGAGAGCTCCGGCGCTACACCTTGACCCGCGGCCGTCATCGATCCACCTTCACAAGGGTCACTCTAGGCGACAAGGGCGCTGCGCACGCAGACGCCTGGATGATATGCGGAAGCCGACACGCAAGGCGATGTCTCCTCGACCGACGCGTGGTTGCGAAGAAGCGACGACCAGAGCTGGCGCGGACGCGCGTGTGTCAAGATGTGGTGGTGAAGGCGCTCTCGACCATGGTCCGAGCCAAGCGCGGTCTTCTCTACTCGGGGTATGTACGTGTGGGCGGCGCGGCCCTCGTCGCCATCGGGCTGGTGCTGGGCGTGCGCATCCTGGGAGTTGAGCAATTTGGCGTTTCCGTGCTGGTGCTCGCGGTGGGGCAGGTCCTAGCCTTCCCCTTGACTGCCCTCGAGCGTCTCCTCATCAGAGTGGTCGCCACCGGCGACACACAGCGAGCAACTCGTCTCCTGACAATCTCAAATTGGTATTGTGCCCTATTGGGAGTCCTCACCG
>CAZACX010000029.1:0-1656 GCA_964483685.1 uncultured Intrasporangiaceae bacterium | reverse complement strand
TTGCTTCGCTCGCCACTCTGATTCTCATCCTTTGGGCTCCCACTCGCATTCCAAACGCAAAGCCGAACGCCGCACAAGCCAGTGGGACGGGTATGGGCTACGCCATGATGAGCCTACTAATCATCTCGGCCGTCGCGGTGGCAGTTGAACGACTCTATCCGATTCTCATCGGATCCCTGGCCACAAAAGAGGACGTGACACTGTTCGCCGTGGTCCTCCGCGTAATACAACTCGCGAATTTCGGCCAAGCCTTCGGAGTCTTCTTCTACTCGCCCCACATGGCCCGGAGCCTAAATCCAGCGGATGTGAATTTCCCTGAAGCACGGCGGCTGGCCGGGAGGATCCGCCTTGTGGGCCTGCTCACGGCAACTCCCGTCGCGGCCTTATGCGCCTTCACGCCTGACCTCGTGGGAAGCCTCATTGACCCAAACTTGCTTCTTACGTGGCCGCTTCGGATCGCCGCGCTCGTCATCTTGGCCCAAGCCTTAGCGGGCCCTACACAAACAGTTCTCATCATGGCGGGCCAAGAAGTCCCTGTGGCAATGATTTACCTTACAGGGTACCTAGTGTCGATTTCAGGGTACCTGACAAGCTCCTCTAAGGGCGCCGTGTCGACCACCGCCTGGGCGGCCGTGGCATTCGTCATATGGGCGGCGATTATGGCGATCCATCTGCGACGCACCTACGGTCGGTGGTTATGAGCCACGTGTTCCGGCAGGCCCTCCATTCCATCAGTGAGGTTTCAATGTCCCCGACACCTTCCGACGCGCCCATCGTGGTCGTCGTCGGCAATCGCCACAGCCCCCACCCCGTCACCTGGGAAAGACCCTACGCACGCCTCGGGGCTGAAGTAGTCTTCCTCAACGCGCACCCACAGGGGTCACGACTGAAGCGCACGCTGCAGCTGATTCGCACGTTTGGCCCGGCGAGGCCGCGCATTGCACGTCTTCGACAACAAGGCCGGAGGGTTGTTGTGCACGCCCACGGTGCCGGAACCGCGGGCGTTCTTGCCTCACTCTTCGTGGACTCCCACCCGGTCGTGATCGTCTACGGGAGCGAGGTCATCCACGCAGGCGATCTGCCAAAGACCGCACAGCGCGCCGTCGCGTGGGTGCTCAGGCGGGCTAAGAGAATTGTCACGACCGCAAACTCCACGTGGCCAGCGGTCATTGCGCTCGACCCAACGGCCCGCGCGCGCTTGACTACCGTCTGGCTGGCCCCGGACTGGGAGAAGCTGGCTCACGGAGTCACGCGAGCTCCTGACCGTGAGATTGTCTTCTTCTCCAATAGACGCCTCCTTCCTCTTTACAACATATCCACTTTGATTGAAGCGTTCCGAACTCTTCCGGATCCCAACTTGCGCCTAACACTCCTTCGAGGTGACGCCGCCGAGGGAATCGCCTACGTGCAAAACATAAAGGCGTCAATCCAGGGAACCGGATCGGTAACTCTTATAGACAGGTTTCTCAGTGCGGACGAATTGGTGACAGAGTATTCAAGATCCGACATAGCCGTCTCGATCGCAGAGACGGATCAATTGTCGTTCAGCATCGTGGAAGCCCTTGCGACTGGATGCATCTTGGTCGCAACGGACTTGGAGGCCTACGACGCCATATCCCACCTTGATCATGTCTTCACAGTCCCCGTGCCTGTCAC
>CAZACX010000028.1:30660-34884 GCA_964483685.1 uncultured Intrasporangiaceae bacterium | reverse complement strand
GCGTTGATGAAGGATACGAACGCCGTTTGTGAAACCTTCGCTGCTTCTCGATCGACTCTCAGAAGGATTGGGCCGTATTGGCGAACCGGGCATAGTGCCCCTGGAAGCCCAAGACGAGGTCCTTCGTTGGGCCGTTGCGGTGCTTCACCACCATCACATCCGCCTCGCCCTCACGTTCCTTGTCCTTGTGCAGCAAGATCACCACGTCGGCGTCCTGCTCGATCGACCCGGACTCGCGCAGGTCGGACATCTGCGGACGCTTGTCGGTGCGTTGCTCGGAGCCACGGTTGAGCTGCGAGATGGCGATCACGGGCACCTCGATCTCCTTGGCCAGCAGCTTCAGTGCCCGGGAAAACTCCGACACCTCCTGTTGACGGGACTCGACCTTCTTGCCCGAACTCATCAGCTGCAGATAGTCGATGACGACAAGCTTGAGCTGGCTCTGCTGCTTCAGCCGTCGACACTTCGCCCGGATCTCCATCAGCGACATATTGGGCGAGTCATCGATGAACAGCGGCGAATCGGAGATGCGCCCCACGACGCTCGCGATCTTGGCCCAGCCCGCATCCCCGAGGGTCCCCTTGCGCAGATCCTGCAGCGGGATCGACCCCTCAGCGGCGATGACGCGCATCGAGATCTCGGTGCGGCTCATTTCCAGCGAAAAGATCGCCGTCGGCATCTTGTATTTGATCGCCGCCGTCCGGGCCACGTCCATCCCGAACGTCGAGTTGTGGGTGGGGATCATCGCCCGCCCCGCGAGGTAGAGGTGCGACTCGTTGGCCACCTCGATGCAGCGCACCGGCACCGACTCCACCGGGCGCACGGCGACAATGAACCGGGCGCCCCACTGGCGCGTCGTCCGTCCACGCAACGCCCTGTGCAGCATCGCCTTCCGCGGCAACGTGAACTGCTCAACCTCCGAGTCCAGGCGCACCTCGTGACCGGTGCCGACGGACACGACCACGCACTGCAACCCCAAACTCACGATCAACTCCGACACCGAGTCGGCGAGCGTCCCGCTGTCCAACGTCAGGCAGATCTCACCGTCTCCGGCCAACTCCGCGCCAGTGTCCAGCAGACCGGCCAGCAGGTCGCGCCGCTGAGCGGCCCCTGCGCGCAGGTACACCTCCGGGATCGTCACCTCGCCCCGATCCCAGGCCTCCGCGGCCTCGGCGAGCCACGCGACGCCGCCGCCGCTGCTGCCACCGTCGACACCGGCGCCCGAGGCTGACATCGAATCGGACGCTGACATCGAATCAGCCAATGACATGGAAGCACCTGCCAACTCCGCTTCCACGCGCGCCAACACCACCTCGTCATCGGCGACCTCTGCGCAGGCGGCCCGCGCCAAGGACACGCCCAGCGCATACGGGGCCACCGGCACAGCCACCTCCGGCAGGTCGAGCGCCTCCGCGAGCGCGACCGAGTGGTCGAATCCATCGCTCGTTTCGGTGTGCAGGGTGTCGGCGATCTGCACGGTCGTGCGGATCGCGGCATACGTCGGCTCTCGGCGGGAGACGTCTCGCCCCTCGCGCACGGCCTGCGCGGAGCGGCGTGAGGCCCGGGTGTCGGTGAGCCACTGATGCTCCGCGTCGGCAACGAGCACCGAACCATCGGAGAACTCGACCTCGAAGCACTCTCGCCCCGTCAACACCTCAGTCGCCGCAGTCACGGCCACCGCCAACCCGTCGGCGCCGAGCAGCACATCCCCGACGGCGACCGACCCCATCGTCGTCCACCCGCTCGGCGTCGGCAGGGGAGTGTCCAACGCGAGCGCCTTGCCGACCGCGGGGCGCGCCGCGACGACGATCATCTGACCCTTGTGGAGCCCATGCAGCAAGTCGTCCAACTCGGTGAAACCCGTTGGGACACCGGTGAACTCGTCGGAACGTCCCGAGGCCACCTCGATCTCGTTGAGGGTCTCCTCCAAGGTCTCTGCGAGGGGAACATAGTCGTCGTGACCGCGCTTGTCGGCCACGGCATACACCTCGGCTTGGGCCCGGTTGACGATCTCCTCCACGTCCCCCTCGCCCTGGCCATAACCCAACTGGACGATCCGTGTCCCCGCCTCGACGAGGCGCCGCAACACCGCCCGCTCAGCCACGATCTGCGCGTAATAGCCCGCATTCGCCGCCGTCGGCACGGCCTGAATCAAGTCGTGCAGGTAGGCCTGGCCGCCGACCCGCGTCAACGTTCCGCGCTTGGTCATCTCGTCGGCGACGGTGATCGCATCGACCGGCTCCCCACGCGAGAACAGGTCGATGATCGCGTCAAAGATCAGCTCGTGCGCTGGCCGATAGAAGTCACTTGAGCGCACCACCTCGCCCGCGTCGGCAATCGCGTCCTTGGACAGCAACATGCCGCCAAGCACGGACTGCTCCGCTCGCACATCCTGCGGCGGTATCCGATCCAACATCTCCGGTCCGTCGGCAGATCCATAGGCACCGACGTCGAGCTCCGCGATCGACACGCGAGCACTCCTTCCGGACACCGCCCGTGGGCGAAGTCATCATGACCCGGTTGGGTCCACAGCTCGAGTGAACCAGGGCCCACTGACAACCCACGGGTCAACACCGCGGAACGCGGGCCGAGACGGGCAGTCACATCACGTTAGGCCACGGCGCCCGGACACCCCAACGTGGCCGTGTGGACACCGTGTGGACAGATTGTGGAACACGCCCGCGCATCTTGTGCACACCCGGGGGATAACCCTGTGGAGAGTCGCCGGCAGCCGCACGAAAATGGTCCTGACCTGCGGAGACGTCTCGCAGCGCGTGTGCATCAAAATTCCTTCGGGCGTGTCTCATCCACAGCGCGGCCTCATCATTGGTCACCGTTGTCCGCGGCGCGTGGTAGGCCAGAGGCATGCCGTCGGGAGGTGAGCGGGCGCGGCATACCCAGGTGAGAGGGGGCTTGAGTCGAGAGATTGCGTCAGGAGGGCCAAGATGGGGATATGCAGATTGTCTCCGCCGAGGCTCTCGGTCGCGCACTGGCAGCCCTCCCCGAAAACCCGCGCATCGTCGTCAGCGGCAATGCCGGAGTTCCGCGAGAGGCGATCCCGATCATCGACCGGGCACTCGAGCGGTACACCATCCATGCCCTCAACGCGAGCGCCGGAGTGGCGCCCGAACGCGAAGGCGTTACCGCCGAGACCTGTTTCGTCGGAGTCGGGATGCGCAAGCACCCGAATCTCGCCTATGTGCCCGCGCGACTCTCGTTGGTGCCCAGGCTCTTCCGCGGCCCGCTGCCGCCCGACGCGGTCGTCGTCCACTGCGCCCCGCCGCGCGACGGCGAGCTCAGCATGGGCATCGAGTGCAACATCCTCCCGGCGGCGATCGAGGCCTGCCGCGCTCGCAGCGGTCGCATCATCGCCGTCATCAACGACCAAATGCCTTACCTGTATGGCGATGCGCAGCTTCCGCTGGACCACGTCGATCTCGCTATCGAGCTGTCGAGCCCGCTGCCCGAAATCCTCCCGGCACCCGTCGATGACGACTCCAGCACGATCGGCCAGCTCGTCGCCGCGCGCGTGCCCAACGGTGCGACGATGCAGACCGGCATCGGTGCTATCCCGGACGCGACGCTTGGCCAGCTGACGCGGCATACCGGCCTGCGAGTGTGGACCGAGACGTTCAGCGACGGTGTCCTCGCCCTTGACCGCGGCGGCGCGCTCGACCAGAGCCACCCGCTGACCGCGAGCTTCCTGATCGGCAGCCGCGAACTGTATGACTGGGCCGACGGCAACCCACGGGTGCGGATGATGCGCACTGAGCGCACCAACGACCCCGCCCTCATTGCCCTGCAACGCTCGATGACGTCGATCAACACGGCCCTCGAGATGGACCTCTTTGGGCAGGCAAACGCCAGCCGAATCAACGCCCGGATCTACTCCGGATTTGGCGGGCAGACCGACTTCATCGTGGGTGCCCTGCACTCGGTCGGCGGCCAGGCGTTCATGGCGCTGCGCTCCTGGCACCCCAAGGCCGACGTCTCGACGATCGTCCCGCTCATCGCCGAACCGGTGACGAGCTTCCAGCAGAGCGCCGTCGTCACCGAGCACGGCGTCGCGGAACTTTGGGGATACAGCCAGCAGCGTCAGGCCCGGCACATCATTCGGGATGCGTCCCACCCGCGGGTGCGCGACGAACTCTGGGAAGAGGCTGCCGAGCTCGGCCTCGCCTGACTTCACGCTCATTGCTGCCCGGATCGGCTGCCCGGATCGGC
>CAZACX010000028.1:7035-30560 GCA_964483685.1 uncultured Intrasporangiaceae bacterium | reverse complement strand
TCGCGGTCCGGGCGCGCGCCTTGGCGGCCTCGATCGTGCGGTCCTTCTTGGGCGCCGACGTGACGAGGTGATCCAACAAGTGCGCGGTCACGTGGGCGATCTGCGCGACCGCCTCATCGAAGGCGGCCTGGTTCGCAGCCGATGGCTTCGTCGTCCCGGCGACCTTGCGCACATACTGCAGCGCCGCCGCCGCGACCTCATCGGACGTCGCCGGCGGTTCGAAATTGTGCAGGGGCCTGATGTTGCGACACATGGCGGCCAGATTAGGCGAGCCGGCCTGGTACGGGCCCCTACGCTGCCCTCATGAGTGCCGTGATCCGCAACATTTGCTTCGATGCCCACGACGCGCACGCGCAGACGCTGTGGTGGAACGAGGTGCTCGAGGACTTCGCGATCGAGCCCGGCGACGCGATGGCGCCCGGCGATGAGGAGTGCGGGTTGGTTGGTGCGGACGGCCGATTCCTGCTGTTCCTCACCGTCCCCGAGGGCAAGAGCGTCAAGAACCGGCTGCACCCCTGCCTGGTCCCGGTCGATCGCGATCGCGACGCCGAGGTCCAGCGGGTTCTTGCGCTCGGTGCCACCTGGGTCGCCGATCACCGCAACGACGACGGCACCGGTTGGGCGGTGCTCGCTGACCCCGAAGGCAACGAGTTCTGCATCCTGCGCTCGGATGCCGAGCGTGCCGCGACCGACCACCCCACCGCCTAATCGGTATGCCGCTCGCCGCGCCCGCCGCTGGCGGCCCCCCTAATCGGATGCGCGCCGCCGGTCGCCCCGATGAGGCGCGCGCCGCCGGTCGCCCCGATGAGGTGCTGATTGACGCCATCCGATCGGCGCTCGCCGGTGCGGGAGATCCCGAACGCGCGCGGGGTCAACAGCGGTACATGAAGTCCGCCATGCCCTACCGCGGCATCACGTCCGGCGAGTTGCGCCTGATCCTGCGACCGCTCCTTGGCGGGCACAGAATCGGTGAGCGGGCCGACTGGGCGGCGACGGTGCTGGCCCTGTGGGATGACGCCAACTACCGCGAGGAGCGGTATGCCGCAACGGCGCTCAGCGGTCACCGGCACTATCGCGGGTGGCAAGACCCGCAGGCGATGCCGCTCTATGAGCACCTCGTCGTCACGGGGGCGTGGTGGGATCACGTCGATGAAATCGCGGCCCACCGCGTCGGCCCCATCCTCGCGGCCCACCGGGACACCGAGACTGCGCGGATGCTCGCGTGGTCAGTCGCGGACGACATGTGGCTGCGCCGAGTGTCGATCCTTTGCCAGTTGAGTCACAAGGGCACGAGCGATCTCGGGCTGCTGGAGGCGGTGATTCTCAACAACCTGGCGGGGACCGCATACGGGCAGGAGTTCTTTATCCGCAAGGCGATTGGCTGGGCTCTGCGCCAGCATGCCCGAGTCGATGCTGATTGGGTGGGGGCATTTGTTGCGGCGCACCGGGATCGACTCTCCGGGCTGAGCATCCGGGAGGCGCTCAAACACCTCCCCCACCTCAGGTAGCGACGACAGCTTTGGCCGGTGGAGCTGACGATCAAGGCACTGGTACGCCGCAGAGGCCGGGATTCTTGGGCGTGTTACCGATATGCAGGACCTTGTCGTCCTTCGTGGTGTTGATGCAGGTGTTGACCGCATTCTGCAGCGTGGTCTGGTCCCAGGTGTTCCAAAAGTCCGCGTGGAAAGTGAAACCCTGTCCGAGCCCCGCACCCATGCCGGAGGAGAACGCGATGTCGCTGCCGTCGCCGTGGTAGTCCCACTGCCACGTGAACCTGGCCTTCGGCAGCTTCACCGGGAAGCCTTTGGGGCACTGGCCGGCGACGGTGTAGGCCATCTGGTTGCCGGTGAACATTGGGTCGCCCATGAAGTCCGCGGTGTTGCCGTCCTTCGTGTGGTCGTTCAGCTTCCCGGTCCAACAGGTCGGGAAGTTCGCGATCACGGTCAGGAGTACTTGGTCGGTGCCTCCCGGCTTGGTGCTGTACGCCTGGTCGCAGCGGGCGGCCTGGGGCGTGACGAACCTGGAACCGGTGCGCGCAGCCTTGGACGAGAAGTTGCCACAGGAGAAGCTGACCGCCTTGGTGTTCGCTTCGGCCGCGGACTGGGCCATCGGGTTTCCCGCGACCATGCGCATGTCCGCCGGGAACGGGCGGGTCTGCTTGAGCGGGTCCGTAATCTTGTCGTTCCAGGACTGGTAGTACATCTCGTAGCGCTTGATCGGCACGAGCTGTCCGGCGTTCGGGCCAGTGGTGTAACGCAAGGTGGGAGCCCAATACGCCGCCGTGTCCTTCTGCATGTTGCACGAGGAGGCGTCGCCGTCCGTCATGTCGGCGTAATTTGCCAGGTCGGGACGCTCCATGTTCAACAGGCCCAAGTTGCCGAAGAACTGGTGTTCGTGCATGGATACCTGCGATCCGCGGGAAACGATCGGGTCGATCGAGGCGGTTCCGGCGGACCAGGCATCGCCGGGGCCGAGCTTGGCGGATTGCGAACCTGCGCAATGGACATTCATCCGAGCCTGCGCGGGGACGGCCGTCAGAACGGTGCCAGCGAGTGCGGCGGGAACGGCAAGCACCGCGGCGGTGGCGGCGAACTTGGGGCGAATGGTTTTGCGCGAGTCCATGTTTGTTTGTCTCCCTGCGTTAGTTGTGGGCTCATCCCCGGGCTGCCCGCGCCAGCATCGGGCGCAACTCTCAGTTTCGACCGTGGGGACCCATGAGGGAAGGCATCCCCTTGTCGTCACTTTGGAGGACACAACTGCCCACGTCGTATGCCGTCTTCTGGGATCAGCGGAACCTTCTGCCGCTCTCAGGAGGGTGACGTCCTTGCCCTGGTGTGATGTCGGTGGCGCGGCCTAGAGTGCGACACACGCTGCGGGCCGCGCGGCATACGCAACGGAGGAGACCCCCATGAGCACGATCGCCATTCTCGGCAGCGGAATCGTCGGCCAGACTCTCGCGGCCGGGCTGCGCGAGTTGGGCCACGACGTGACCATTGGCTCTCGCAACGGCAAAGCTGTCCAGGGGTGGGATGGTGCGGTCGGCACGTTCACCGAGGCGCTCGCCGGAGCCACGGTCGCAGTACTCGCCGTCAAGGGCACCGTCGCCCAGGAGGTCGTGGAGTCACTCGCCGCTGACCTTGCCGACGTCGTTGTTCTCGACACGACCAACCCGATGGCCGACACTGCCCCGACGGACGGTGTGCTCGCCTACTTCACCGGGCCCAACGAGTCGCTGCTTGAGCGACTTCAGGCCGCAGCGCCCGACGCAAAGTTCGTCAAGGCGTTCAACAGTGTCGGCTCGGCGTTGATGGTCAAGCCGGCGCTAACCGGCGGGACGCCGACGATGTTTATCGCCGGTAACGACGAGGCGGCGCGCTCGACTGTCGGGGAGATTGTCCGGTCCCTCGGCTGGGACGTCGAGGACCTCGGGTCGGCCGCCGCCGCGCGCGCGATCGAGCCGCTGTGCATGTTGTGGTGCATCCCGGGTCTGCGCGCTAACGACTGGATGCACGCGTTTGCGGTGCTCCGCCCCTGAGGCCGCCGCCTGACGTCACATGAGGCCGTCGAGCAATCCGGGCAGCAGCGCTTCCTCGTGCACGACGAGGCCGCGCTGGGCCATTGCGGGAGCAAGGTCGAGATCCCACAGCGCGTCCACCTGTCGGCCCGCGAGGGGAAGGGTCGCCGGCGCCGTGGCATAGTCCGCCGTCGACATACGCCACGGCAGGACACCGAACCGGGTCACGAGGTCGTTGGTCATCGCGATCCCGGCCCAGTCGAAATCCCCGTGGTAACGCAATCGACACCCCGACGCGCCGAGCCGGGCCAGTACCTCCATTGTCACCAAGGCGGGGCGCCCGCTCGTACACACGACGCCCACCTCGTTGCCGGTGATCGGCGGCCCCGACTGCCCAGCCTGATCTGCCGGTGCGGCCCGCACCTGCTGCCCCGCGCGGGCGGTCCGCTCGGCCACTTCCGCCCGCTCGGCGGCAGCCTCGAGGACCCGCGGGTTCTCGCAGACGAGCACGTCCTGTCCAGGCTCAAACGAGAGTCCCGCGTCGAGGTCGCGCCAGGTCACGTGGAGCACGACGCCGGTCCTGCCGTATGCCGCATACCGCTCGCCTTCGTGGTCCGGAGTGACCCTCAACCCGAGGGTGAGGCACGTGGACGACACCCGGTCGGTGAGCACGCCGAGTTCCTCCCACCGCGCGCGGCGGTCACGATCCGTGGGTCGATCAGGTGCCACGTCCGGGTCGTCGCGATCCGCGGACTGCACCCGGCGACCGAGTGCCGCTGCGCGGGCATCCAGGGCGCGCACCACGGCGGCGGCCAACCGCCGGTCATCGTCGAGTCCATGGGCGTCTCCCAGGACATGTGCGGCAAGCTCCGTTCGCGCGATCGGAGTCCGTGGGTCGGGCACGGGGTCGTCGGGCCGGCCGGGCAGCGCGTGGAAGGCATGCGGGTCGGTTCGTGGGTGGGGCACGGGGTCGTCGGGCAGCGTGTGGAAGGCATGCGGGTCGGTTCGTGGGTGGGGCACGGGGTCGTCGGGCAGCGTGTCCGAGCGGGACCCGGGGAGTGCCTCGAGCAGGAAGGCCCGTCGATGCCAAAGAACTTCGAGTGCCGACGTGACCAACCGCGCTGGCTCGGGGTCACGCCCGAGGATGCCGTCGCGCCGCAACGAGGCAAACCACTCGTCGAGCCAATCCCAGGTCGCGTGCGTGTGTGCCTCCCGCCAAGCCCGGTAGGCGGCATACGGCTCCTCGCGGCGTAAGGCGAGTTCCGAGCGTCGGGCCGGGAGGTCAACGAGGTCGCGCCCGATCATTTCCCGGGCCGCTGCGACAAGATCCGGCCCGGCCCGCTCGCGTAACCGGCGATCGAGGGATGGCAGGTCGAGGCGGCTCGCAGTGGCGAGCACCCGGGTGCCGAGAAGGTCGGAGAGCGCACGCTGTTCGTCTCGGCTCAGGCCCGAGACCGGCAACTGCCCCCGAGCAGCCAGCCCGTCGCGTTCCAGTCGCTGCGCGATGAGGCGCCAAATTCGGCTCAGCGCGGGATCGGACCACCACGCCGCAGCTACCGGCCCAGTCCGGCGCGGGCCCGGAGGTTGGTCAGTCACCGGCGCCCACCGCGGTCAGTTGGTGCCCATCCCAGCGGTGCTCAAATTGGGCGATGCCGCGTTCGGCCGGATTGCGCAGCGCCTCGTAGATCGCGAGCGACGGCACGGTCGCGTGAGTCCCCCACAACCGTTCGCTGGTGACGACAAAGTCGAGATCCAGATCGACGAGCAAACCAAAGAGCAACGGATGGGTGCGCGCGTCGATCTTGGGAAATGCATCGTCAAGGAGCACGAAACGCGGTGCGTGCGGGGCCGCTCCCGCGAGCGAGGTGAAATGCGCGGCAGCTGCGGCGAAGAGGGGGAGGTAGCACAGCACCTTCTGCTCCCCTTGAGACAGGGCACTCTTGCGTTGGAGGTCGCGCCAGTCGCCGGTCTCGGGCCGGTGGTATTGCACCGTGAAGGAAAACCACTGCCGGTAATCCAGGGCGCGCGCCAAATGTTCGGTGTAGGAATCCTCGGGCGCCTCCGCCCGGGACAGGTCGATGAGCCGATGGAGGGACTCGCGCAGTTCGACCCGCTCATCGGGCAGCAAGGCGCCCAGCGGCTGGCCAAGCAATTCGACAGCCTTGCGCGCATCGGCGGGGATGTCCTCCCGCAGCCGCCACCGCAGCCGCACCCGAATTCCCTGCGACGTCGTCACCACCTTGAGCTGGTCGTTCATCGCGGTGACAAGTTCCTCGGCCTGACGCCGAACCCCCCGCAGCGCGTCGCCGAGCTGACCCAGAATGTGCGTCTCAAACAGGGTTCGCTCCCGGTCGGTCAGCAGTTCGCGGTCTGCGGCCACCCGGGTGGTCAGCCGGCCGGCTAGCTCCGCCAGCGGCAGGTCACCGGTGCCTTCGTCGCGGCCGATCGCGGCATACGCGCCCTGGCTCTCGACCACGCGCGGCTCGGTGATGGCCGCCGGACCGCTCTGCAGTTGGGTGATGGCGAGAAGCACCGCGTTGGCGTTCGCGTGCGAACCAGACTGGGCGCGCTCGGTGAGTTCTTTGATCGCCTCGCGATCGCTCGGCGGCGCGGCCGGATCGAGGCCGATGTCGGTGGCCCCGATGAGGCCGGGGACAGCAAACAACCCTCGCAACGCCTCGAATGCCACCTCCCGCAGGGGCAGCACCAAGGCAAGCCGCTCCCGGTCGCCGTCGACTTTCTGCTCCAACCCGCCCACGGCCTTCGTCAAGGTTTGGGCCTCGGCCGTCTGCCGCTGGGTCGCCTCTTGCGCCGCCCGGGCTTGGGCGCGCAGCTCGCCGAGGCGTCGGTCCAACTCGGCGATGTCCGCGCCCTGGGCCCTGGTGAGTTCCTCGTGTTCGGTGTTCGCTTCGTGCCAAGCCTGCTGCGCCGCGCGCTCCTCGTCGGCCCGTTCCCCGAGCCGTGCGCCGTCCGAGCGCGCCCGCTCGGCCACCTCGCCCCAGCGCGCGATGGCCGAGACCAGGTCGCTCGCCTGCGCAATCACCGCGGCCAATGCCTGGTCCGCCGACCGCACGCGCTCACCCCACGCCAACAGTCCGTCGGCGGTGATTGGCAGGCCATGCTGGCGCCCAAGGGCAACGACGCCCGTATGCCGCGCGGTCGCCTCCGCGCGCGCGGCTCGGGCCGCGTCCTGGTCGGCGCCGAGCTCAGCTTCGACGGCGCTCAGGGCAACGACCTGTGCGGCCTCCGTTGCCCAGGCCCTGAGGAGCTGGTCGTGGCCAGGGCGATCGGCAAGCCAGCGGGTGATCACCCTGAGCGCGGCTTCGGCGGCGCCAGCGGCCGCTCGGCCCTGCGCCACCAGCCGGTTCTGGTCGGCGATTTCCGCGTCAAGTGCGGCGAGTCGTCGGGCGCGTTCGGAAGCGCGGGCGGTCGCGCCAATGAACTGCGCGACCGACTTGTGGCTACGCCCATGGGCGGGACCGATCCGCCACCGTCCGTCGAGCGCGACCCAGATTTCGGCGGCGCCCGGGTCTGCCTCGTCGCCGTCTGACTCGTCGCCGTCTGACTCGTCGCCGTCTGACTTGGTGCCGTCCGACTTGGTGCCGTCCGACTTGGTGCCGTCTGACTCGGCGCCGGACACGGGGAGAGCGCGAAGCACGGCCTCGATGACGTCGACTGGGACGCCCAACGTGGGGTTCGCTTCGGCGACAAGCCATTGGGCAAGGCTGGCCGCTGTTGCCGCGCGATGCGACCCAGCGAACGGGGTCAGCACGAGGTCGTCGCGCGGACCCGCGAGCAAGTTCCCGTCCGGGGTGACCCAGGCATCGAGGAGCCCGGCACCTTCCAGGGCGGATTCCAGGCCGGCCCGCTGGGAGGCGGTGAGGGTCGCCCGGAAGTCGACGAGTCGCCAAAGGGGTGCGCCCCGCAACGGGACCCGAGCGTCGCCACTCGCCGTTGAGTCACCGCCCGACGCCTCCGCTGGGCCCGACCCTCCCGATGCACCTCGGTCGTCGCGATGCCACAGCGGTGCGGCCGGCGCCGGATCTGTCTCGGCATCGATCGCGCGTCGCTGCGAACGCAGCTGCGCGAGGTGGCTCTCCCCGGCGGCGATCGCCGCTCGCGCTGTTCCCAGGGCTTCGTTGTGGTGGCGCTGCTCGGGCTCGGCCGCCGCCGCGGCGAGGCTCGCGAGGGCGGACAAGCCCTCCGCGGTGAGGTCCGGTGCCGTGAACGAGATCGCCCCGGCCGCAGCCTCCCAGGCCCGTAGCGCGCCGACGAAGGTCGCCTCGGTGGCGGCCGAGTCTGTCGCCGCGGTGGCCACCGCGGCCCGGGCAACGTCGGCGCGACGTTCGGTGTTGTCGGCGCGACGTTGCGCCTCGTCGGCGCGTTGCCGCGCGGACTCGGCCTCGACCCGAGCGGTCGAGACCACCTGCACGGTGGCTGCGACTTCGCCGACAAGGGGCGCTCCCGCGCCCGCCCAATCCTCGTGGGCTCGGCTCGCCGCGAGGAGGAGTTCGCCCGACTCGGCTGGGTCGGCCGGGGCCACCCACGCGGGTCGGGGGACGAGCAGGGCGGCGGACGGTGCGGGGGACGTGGCGGCCCCGCAGTGGAGGAGGGCTGCCGCCGCCTGCTCGGTGACGTCATGCAGGTACGTGGCCCGCGCCATCAGGTCGTTGGCGCCCGTGTCGGCTTGGTTGGCGCTCGCCGACGCGCGCGCGCTGGCCTCCGCACTCAGGGCGGTCGCGCGGGTCAACGCCGCGCTTAGAGTTTCCACCCGCAGCGCCAACTGCCCCAGGAACTCCCGGGACTTTGCTTCCGGGCTCGACTCGAGGGTATGTATCCGGGTGCGCGCCTCCTCGTAGGCGGCATCCGCGTCGGCTCGCGCGGCGCTGACGGTGTCCAGCCCCGCGGTGGCGGCGACGAGCTCACGTTCCGTCGCATTGAGTTGCCGTTGCGCGGCCCGCACCTGCGCGGACGCGGCGAGCGCGCGGGCACCGTGGTCGGCGACGACGGACCGGGCGTACGCGGCATACGTCGCAACAAAGTCGGTGAGCGCGACCGCCGTGCGTTTGCGTCGGTCGATCTCCTCGCCGAACGCTTGCAATTCATCGAAGGTGTCGCCGGCGGAGCGCAAGGTGTCGGCCGCGACCACCGGGAGGGCGTTGACGAGCTGCTCGGCGAGCCGCTTCGGGTCGATGTCCTCGCCGACCTGGGGTTGGCGCAGCCAATACACGAGCCGCAGCAACGCCTCGTAGTGGTCGAGCGGCAAGCCGAACAACAGCTGCCCGACGTGCTCGCGATAGCGTTTCGGACTCTCAAAGGCCTGGCCCAGGCCGTCGCGCTCGACCTCGGCAACGAGGGCGGCTTGCCCCAGCGGCCCGGTTTCGTTCTCGAGGATGAGGTCGATTCCCACGCGTCGCGGCGACGTGAAGAACCACGCGGTCGCTGCCCGTGATGACGCCGTCGCCCGCAATCCGACCCCGCAAGTGACGGTTTCGGTGCTCCCGTCGGCGAGCGTCCGGCCAAATTCCACCCAGAGATAACCGGTGCGCCCGACCCCGTCGTAACCGTCGAGCATCAGCCAGAGCAGGCTGGTGTGGTGACGCCCGGACGCGGTCAGCCGCCCCTTGTCGCCGTCGATAACGAACGGCAGGAGCATCTCCATCGTCTTGGACTTGCCCGCGCCGTTGGCACCGCGCAGCAGCAGCCGCCCATCGGCAAACTCAAAGACCTGCTCGTCATACTGCCAAACGTTGAGCACCCCGGCGCGCCTGATTTGAAACCTCATGCCGTATGCCGCGTCCCGGGCTTTTCCATTCACAGTTCGTTCTCCTCGCTCAGGTCGTCGAACAGGGACCGCTCGCCCGAGGAGCGGGATTCGGCAAGGGCGACGCGAGGCGCATAGCGGGCCGCCGCCGGGTGGATGAGGACGCGCCCCGGCGCTCGGCGCACCAACCCAAACCGGGTCAGCACCTCCAACGCCTCGCGGATGGCTCCGGTCGGGTCGTCCCGTTGGTCTCGGCGCAGTCGATCCCGCCAGGTGGTGTGGACGTCAAGCGCCCGAGACTCGGCGGTTGTCCGGGCCAGCGCCCGCCACACGCCCGGGCGTCCGGAAGTCGGTGTGCCGGGGTGTCCGGGATTCGAGGTGGCGAGCCCATCCCGGGCAGCCTGTGCGAGGGACTCGAGAATGAGGAGGGCCAGTTGTCTGGTCTTGTCGCGGCCGGGGAAAAGTTCGTCGCTGAACTCGTCCTCCGGGTCGACGACGGCCCCACCTTCGGCCCGCAATTCCAGCTCAAGTCCGAACCGGGTTGCGTACCATTCGCGCTCGCGGTTGCGGTTCCGGCGCCACCACTCGGCGTATTCGTCGGGCAGTTCCGCGATCGTGAGCAGCGGCGATTCGAGGAGTTGACGTCGGGTCGCGGTCTTGGCCCCACCGATGGCGGACGGGAGCGCAGCATGGTCGAGCAGATCGTCGGCTGTGGTCGCCGACCCCAGCGGGGCCGAAACGAGGAGGGCGAGCAGATCGCGGCGGATGTCGAGGAGCGACTGGGTGCGCTGATCGACCCAATGCTCGAGGTCGCCGTCCCGTTCACGCAGCACGCCGAGACCGACGAGGGCGACCAATGCGGCGTGGAGGGCCCGCCGGTCCGAAGCGCCGTCGAGGTCGACCGCGATTCCGGCATCGACCGCGGCGGAACGCACGAGGGAGACGAGTTCGTCGACGAGGAGTTGGCTCTTCGCCCGGGTCAGCGCGGCCAGGGTCAGGCAGGTGAGGGCATACGCACGCGGGGTGAACGCTGCCCCACTGCGACGCCGCAATGGCCGGGTGGCGTCGCGGCCGAGTCCCGACTTGAACAGCCGGGCCGACGACGGATTGACTTGCAGGTGATAACCGAGGCCCTCGGCAAACAACCGGGTCAGTTCGGCCTGGTGGCGGCGCACTAAACGGAAGTCGTCGGAATGCGGACCGTCGGAACTCAGTAGCGGCCGCAACATGAGGGCCCGGGCGGCTCGCTGCCGTTCGGCCACATCTTGCGGGTCGCTGGCGGCGAACCGTTCGCGCGCGGGCGTGCGGTCGGTGGCGGCGAAGTGTTCGGGCGCGGGCGCGCGGTCGGCACTCGCCGTCATCCTCGGGCCCCCTGCACCCGCTGGGAGGCCGCGCGATCGGGGCCGGTGCCCTCGGCGCGGACCTCCAAGGTGGTGCCGCGCAGGGTGAGGGTGCCGGAGGGGCTCGTGATGATGCTCCCCGCACCGGGTGTCGCGTGGACGATGAGGAGGGCCGCCGCACCCGGGATCGCGGCTCGATGTCCGTCAGCGGACAGGGCCGCGGCATACACATCGAGCAGGGCCTCGAGGGCGTCGTCGCTGAGGCGAACGTGTCCGACCCGCCCGGCATGAGCGGTGAGTTCGGCGATGGCGGCCGCCCGTCGACGTTCGGTCGCCGCCCGTTCGGCCAGCCGGGCCGCCTTCGTCGTCGTGAAATCCTCGCGGGCGGACGCGCGCCCGAGGACGTTCCGGGCGCCCTGAGTGCGCAACATGACTGGGACGTCGGCGGGCGGGGAGCTCCACCAGGAGGTCGTCGGCGACGTGGGCAACTCTGGGTCGTCCGCGAGCATGCCAAGGTGGCGGGCGGAATAGAGCCCGAACGCGCTGGCCCACAACGCATGCGCAGTCGCGTCGTCGGCGTTGTCGAACCAGTGCGCAAGCCGCACGAGGTCGGCATACCGGCCCCGCTCCCGCTCGGCGGAGGTGGTGATCCGTCGGAGGTTCGTCAACAGGGAGCGCATCGCCGCGGTGGCCAGGGAGCGGACTCCGTCGGCGTCACTGCCGCGCACCCCATCTCCGGCGAACCAGGCGTGCAGCCCGTGCCAATCTGCCGGGTCGAGTCCCGCGGCACGACGGGCCCGCCGGCCCTGCGTGTCGAGCAATCTTTCGCCGGCGTTGGCCCGTGCGCAGAGTGCCGGAACCCGCGGCTCAACCTCCCGGAGGGCATCGGCGATTTGGGGCATGTGCCGGGAGATGTCCTCGACGAACCGTTGGAGGTAGTCGATGAGCGCAGTCTTGAAGAGCTGGAACTCGCGACGGTCGAGGTCGAACCGGGCCAGCACCTGGGTGAGATAGGTATAGAACTCCCGGGTGCTGTGCACCAGTTGGTCGAACTGGGCGAACACCGTGCTGATCTCGCGGGCGAGCACGTCGGGATCGAGGCGGTCAAGCAGCCCGGGATCATGGCCAGCGAGCGTTGTCAGCCCCGCAAGGATCCCGCCGAGCATTTCGCTGGATACCTCGCGTGCGGACTCGGTGTGCCCGAGCAGTTCCTCCACGTGTCGATGGACTAGCTCCCCGCGCTGGGTCAATTGATAGCGCGCCCGATTCCGCAGGTAGTCGGCCAATGTGCGCGCTTCCGTCTCGCGGGGGCTGCGCGCGAGGTTGCCGTGCTCGACAAGATAAGAAAGTCGGGCATCGACGGTGTCGACATCGAGGTCGAACCCCTGCTCGGTCAGCGTCGCCGCGACTTCGGCCGCAGCCTGGTCCGACAGCAGACCGGCGAGGCCACCGGTGAACGTGCGCATGATCGCGACGTACGACACCGCCTCGTCATTGACGGCATACCGCAGCGCCTCGAGCCGAAGTCGATCGACCGGCACCGGGAGCTGCCCATGATCGTGCGCCGCGGTCATGGCGCCCACCTTACGGAAGCCGCTCGGCCATCCTGGCCGCCCGCCAGGTCCGGCGCCATCGGCTCAGGGGCGAGAACCTCGGGTGGGGGCGAGCGTGCCGCCGACATTGGCGGTCAGCCAACCGACCAGTGGCCGCATCGACGCGAATTCGGCGCGCACATGATCGAGGACCGCGGGGGTGCTCATCCAGTCGGGCACACCGTGGGCGCGCGTCGCCGTGAGGCTCTTGTGCCGCAGGAGTTCGAGACGGGGGTGATCCGCCGTGAAGCCGCGCGGTTTGGTCTTGAGTTGGTCGCCGCCGATCTCGATCCCGTTCTCCCGCAACGTGGTGACGATGGCGTCGAGCTGGGTGCCGCTCGCCGGGGTGTCGACGGCGGATCGGTACCGG
Source organism: uncultured Intrasporangiaceae bacterium (assembly GCA_964483685.1). Taxonomy (GTDB): domain Bacteria; phylum Actinomycetota; class Actinomycetes; order Actinomycetales; family Dermatophilaceae; genus Nostocoides_A. The sequence continues at coordinate 17,980 of CAZACX010000028.1, read as the reverse complement.
GCGATCTGGTCGGGCGCCTGGGCATAGAACCCGGCGCCGGTCATCAGTCCCTCTGGGCCGATCTGGAGGTACCACCCCATCCCACCAGCCGTCCCGATGAGAGCCCCCTGATGCTCCTTATACGGCGACTTGTCCGCACTGAACCGCACATCCCGATACGGCCGAAAGAGCGACGCCTCGCCAAACTCGTCGGCAAGCCCATCGAGGAGGTGCGCGAGCGGATCACGGACGCTCGCCGCATACCGCTGCTTGTTTAGCTCCCACCACGCCTTGGAATTGTCGAGGCGCAGCTCGCGGAAGAACTCAACCGCATCGTTGGGTATGCCGCGAAAGCTCGACACGTGTTCCTCCTGGTCCGGCGCGAGGGCGTCGCTGGGCGTGGGCATTTCCATCGGTCCGATCCTGCCGCATTCGCCACCTGGCGCGTGACGGACCCGCCCTCGCGACCGGGACCGCTACGCCTTTGGGGTAGTCGACATGCCGAGGGCGCGGTACAGCGGGCAGAACCCGAACGCCGCCGTCCCCGCCATGATCGCGGCGACGACGAACAAGACGATGCCCAACACCGAGCCGGCGCCGATGACCAAGGCGCCGACCACGGCGGCAATAGCGACAAGGATGCGAACGAGGCGATCGGTGTTGCCCACGTTGGGGTTCATGGGGGACTCCTGAGTGCGATGGGCGGGGCCGAACCGGACACTCGCCATTGTGCTCCTCGGGGAGCGAGCTGGCGCTCGGAAGGTTCGAGGGGGCAAGGTGGCGCCATGGCTTTTGACCGAATCGACCGCGCAGTCGCCGAGTTCGCCGCTCTCCAGCCTCAGCTTGAGCAGGCCAGCCTCGACTTCATCGCCCTCGTCACCTCGATCATCGACGACGCCGGGATCAACTATTTGTCCGTCACGGGACGGGCGAAGTCGGTCCCCTCCTTTGCCGGCAAGGCGCACCGTCTCATCGCGGAGCTCGGTGAGACCATTGACCCGATGGCCGAGATCGCGGACCAGGTCGGCGTCCGCGTCATCACCTATGTGCAGAGCGACATCCTGGCGGTCGCCGATCTGCTCACCGAGCAACTGACCGTCCTCGATGACCGTGACCTCGGCCAGGAGACCGCGCAACAGGGCCGCTTTGGCTACGCCAGCCGCCACCTCCTCGTCTCGCTCGACCATGGCGAGGACACGGCATACGCGCCATTGCGTTGTGCCTCAGTGCAATTGCGCACCGTCCTCCAACATGCGTGGGCCGAGTTCGAGCACGACATCCGTTACAAGGGGACCATTCCGCCCGAGCAGGTGCCCGACCTCGACCGCCGTTTCACGTTGGCGGCCGGGCTGTTGGAGTTAGCCGATCGTGAGTTTTCGACGATCCGCGACCGCATCCAGGCCGGCCTCGGCGAGAGCACGGTCCCTGCGCACGAAGAGGATCCGCGGATCAGCGCCCCGGAGTTGGCGACGTTCCTCGCGGGGCGGTACGCGAGCGCGGGCTGGTCGCGCACCGATCACTACGTGTGGATCGCCGGGCTCCTGCTTGAGTTGGGGATTGCCTCCCTCGACGAACTCAGCGGTTCGTTGCGCGACATCGACAGTGCGGCGATCACTCGCGCAATGGACTACCGCTACCCCCCTGGTGCGGTGCGCCGGTTGGATGACGATCTGCTCGCTCGCTTCGGCGCGGGGTATGCCGCGTTGCCCGGCAACGCGCACCGTCGCCCGTCCCTCCTCGCCCGCCTCGAACGGCTCGCCTGACGCCCTCCGCCGCTTGTCTGATGGGTCAACGTCATCGACCCCACATCGACCGATTTGGCTCCGGGCGAGGGCACAATAGGCCCGCTTGGTCCGCGAGTGTCGTGGGCTCGTCTGCGAAAGAGAACCTTGATGCGTGTCGATCTGACCGTCCTCGCCATCCCGGCCTTCGTCGGGGCCATGGGCGCCGAATTCCTTTGGCAGCGAAGGAATCCCGCCCCGGAAGGCGTGTCCCGTGCGGGCGACTACACCCTGGCTGACACCCTCGCGAGCCTGGCCATGGGGATCGGTAGCCTCGCGGCGCCGTTCGTCGCCAAACGGGTGCTCAATCCGGTCACTCCCGGGGTTGGCCGCTACGCCAAGGGCCTCGCCGGGCTCGCCGTGGCGGCGAGCGCGACGACAATGCTCGGGGACGTCGCCCGACGCCGGTATGCCGCGGGCTCACTTCCCGAGGCCGGCTCCGTCCCCCAGCGAATGTCCCTCGTCGAGCAGCGGCCCGGTCGGCACGCCCGCCCCGACGCCAGGCTCGGCGTCGCCGGCGGCGCCCTCCACCCGCTGGTCCGCCCGGAGGTGACCGGCGCTGCCGCGGTGACGGCCGTAGGGGCGACCGCCTTGACGGCCGCGACCACCTGGGCCGCCATCACCAGCGGCCAGCAGCTGTTTGCGAAGAGTGGGCGGGACCTCGGCTCTGGCGCGGCGGTCACAGCGCTCGCGGTTTTCGGGTGGGACTTCATCTACTACTGGAACCACCGGCTCTCGCACGAGAGTCGCTGGCTGTGGGCGATGCACGTCGTCCACCACTCGAGTGAGCGCTACAACCTCTCAACGGCGCTGCGGCAGCCGGTCGCCGAGTCACTGACCATGACCGTGCCCTATGGGCTGCTGTGCCTCGCCGGGGTCCGGCCGTCCGTCGTGGAGAACGCTCGGGCGCTCAACTTGATCTACCAGTTCTGGATTCACACCGAGGGGGTCCGCTCGATCGGCTGGCTGGAGCGCGTGCTCAACACCCCCGCGCATCACCGGGTCCATCACGGTTCGAATCGGCGCTATCTCGACCGCAATCACGGCAGCATCCTCATCATCTGGGACCGCCTCTTTGGGACCTTCGAACCGGAGGTCGAACCCGTCACCTATGGCCTGACGCGCAATATCGACACGTTCAACCCCGTCGTCATCGCGACGCACGAATGGCGCGACATCGCGCGGGACATCGCCATCGCCCCCACCTGGCGGGACCGCGTCTCCTCCCTCGTGCGCGGCCCAGGCTGGGCCTACACCCGGCGCGCAGAATGGGCGGTGGCGCGCTAAAGGGTGGCGGCGACCTCGGTGCCCTGCTTGATGGCCCGTTTGGCGTCGAGTTCGGCGGCGACATCGGCGCCCCCAATCAGCTGCACCCGGATGCCGGCTGCGGTCAGCGCCTCCTGCAACTCTCGTTGTGGTTCCTGGCCGGTGCACAAGACGACGTTGTCGACGGGGATTACGAGGGACTGGCCGTTGATCGTCACGTGGACGCCGGCATCATCGATCCGGTCATAGGTCGCGCCCGCGAGCATTTTGACACCGCGATGCTTGAGCGCGGTGCGGTGAATCCAGCCGGTGGTCCGCCCGAGTCCGGCGCCAACCTTGCTCGCCTTGCGTTGCAGCAGAACGACTTCGCGCGCGGGCACTTCCGGTGACCGGACCGCGAGGCCGCCGGCCGCGGCATACGTGGCGTCGATGCCCCACTCGGCGTTGAAGACGTCGGGGTCGACGGCGCCACTGGGGCCATTCTGGGTGAGGTACTCGGCAACGTCGAAGCCGATGCCGCCCGCGCCGAGAATGGCGACGCGTTTGCCGACCGCAGCGTGGTCGCGCAGCACGTCGAGATAGGAAAGCACGCTCGGGTGGTTCACGCCCTCGATGTCGGGGATGCGCGCGGCGACGCCCGTCGCGAGGACGACCTCGTCGTAGCCGCCCGCAATGAGGTCCTCGGCGCTGACGCGGGTGCCCAAGCGCAGGTCGATGCCGAGCGCGGCCACCTCGTTGCCGTAGTAGCGCAGGGTCTCGGCGAACTCCTCCTTGCCGGGGATCTGCTTGGCGTAGTTGAACTGGCCGCCGATCTGCTCCGCGGCGTCAATGAGGGTCACCTGGTGGCCGCGGCTGGCTGCCGTTGTCGCACAGGCGAGTCCGGCGGGTCCGGCCCCGACGACGGCCACCTTCTTGATTGCTGTCGCGGGCTCGATCGACAGGAGCGTTTCGTGGCAGGCGCGTGGGTTAACCAGGCAGGACGAGGTGAGGCCGCTGAAGGTGTGGTCGAGGCAGGCCTGGTTGCAGGCGATGCAGGTGTTGATGCGATCGGCCTCTCCCGCAGCGGCTTTCGCCACAAAGAAGGGATCAGCGAGGAAGGGTCGTGCCATCGAGACCATGTCCGCGTCGCCTTCGGCGAGGATGCGCTCGGCAACCTCGGGCGTGTTGATGCGGTTGGTGGTGATGAGCGGGATGCTCACCGAACCCATGAGTTCCCTTGTCACCCAACTGAATCCGCCACGCGGCACGCTCGTCGCAATGGTGGGGATTCGGGCCTCGTGCCAGCCGATGCCGGTGTTGATGATCGTCGCACCGGCCCGCTCGACCGCCTGGGCGAGTTCCTTGACTTCCGCCAGCGTCGAGCCGCCCTCGATGAGGTCGAGCATCGAGAGTCGATAGATGATGATGAAATTCGCGCCGACGCGCTCACGCACCCGCCGAACGATCTCGACGGGGAAACGCATCCGCTCGTCATAACTGCCACCCCACTTGTCCGTGCGGTGGTTTGTGCGCGCGGCGGTGAACTCGTTGATGAGGTAGCCCTCGGACCCCATGATCTCGACGCCGTCGTAGCCCGCCTCCTGGGCCAGCCCGGCACAACGGGCAAAGTCGTCGATGGTTCGTTCGACGTCGTCGGTGCTCAGCTCGCGGGGCGGGAAGGGCGAGATCGGTGCCTGGATCGCGCTGGGGGCCACGAGGTCGGGATGGTAGGCGTAGCGACCAAAGTGCAGCATTTGCAGGCAGATCCGCCCTCCCTCCGCGTGCACCGCGTCGGTGATCAGCCGGTGTGGCGCCACCTCGGCGGCCTCGGTCAGCCGGGCACCTCCCGGCGCCGGTCGGCCTTCGTCATTGGGCGCTATCCCGCCGGTGACAATGAGGCCGACGCCGCCGCGGGCGCGCTCGGCATAGAACGCGGCCATCCGTTCGAAGCCGTTCGGTGCTTCTTCAAGTCCGATATGCATCGAACCCATGAGCACCCGGTTGGGCAACGTGGTGAAACCCAGGTCGAGCGGCTGGAACAGGTGGGGGTATGCCGTCATCGTGCCCTCGCGGAGGTCGTTGGGGTCAGTTCACTGAGATGTGGACGTGATCCATGTGGTTTTGGGTGGCGCTGCCGCGGTCGGCCATGGATCTCCAGCCGCTGCCAGGGAACCAGATGCGCTGCTTCCAAATAACGTATTTGATGTTAAGGCTGCCCGCATGTGCCATCGCGAAGCTTGCGACCGCGTCGCCCTGGGCAAAGCTGCTCGTCATGACGTCCACAGCGCGCCCGGTGCCGTGATCGCCGCCGTCGCCCGCCCGGTAGCCGCCGATGCTCGTGATCCCGAATGCCGAGCGTACGGCCGAATACACGGCAATCGCGCTCGGCCCGAGCCCGAGGGCCTGGCCGGCTCCGACGTAGGCACCGGTTGAGTAGGTCGTTGTGTCGCCGCTTGCCGGGGCGGTGCTTACCGTCGTTCCGAGCTTCGCGGCGAGTGCGTCGCTGGCAGGCGTCGCCTCGGCCTCAGCCACCTTGGGCTTCGGCTTCGGCCTTGGCTTGGCGACGGCCTTGACGCCGAGAACGCCGACCGCGTGGATCGCCGGTCCGTCGGCGGGGGCCCGGACGGCGGGGGCCTGAACGGCGGGGGCCTGGATGGCGGCGCCCGGGACGTCCGGGGTCGTCAGGGCGCTGCGAGCCGCGCTGCGTGAGGCTGCTTCTGCGACCGTGCGGGTGGGGGCGAGGCCGGCGCTGTCCGCGTGCGCCGCGCTTCGCGGGGCGTCGTCGGCGGTCGGGGCGGTGGCGGCAAACGCCGCCGTTCCGACGAGCAGACCGGCGACGGCGACTGCCTTCACCGCACGTGCCTTAGCGGCGACCGAAGCCACCGGGCCACGCTGGGGCTGCCAATGGCTGCCGGAGGTGGTGCCTTGCGTCACGAAGGTGGCCTTTCGAGGTGGACAGGAGGCTCCACGGTAGCGGGGCGGCGCCGAGAAGTCACATTCCGGTAACGGGACGTGACCAGTCCGGCACCGCCTTTAGGGTGCACCGGTGACGACCGTGGCGTTGATGGCGTTCGCCGCGTTCGTCATCGGCTATGCGAAGACGGCCGTCGGCGGGATGGCGGTCATCAGCGTGACGATCTTTGCGAGCCTGCTGCCGGCGCGGGAATCGACGGCGGCCATCCTCATGGTGCTCATCGTCGGCGACATCCTCGCCGTCTGGCACTACCGGCACGACGCCGATTGGACGCTGATCCGCGCGCTTGTGCCAAGCATCTTGCCGGGACTCGCACTTGGCGCCGGCTTTCTCGCACTCGTCAATGACGCCACCTTGCGGCGGAGCATCGGCCTGTTCATCCTCGTGATGGTGGCGCTGCAATTCCTCGTCAACATGCGTCGGCCCACGGTGGTCAGTGGTGGGCCGCATGGGCGCCTCGGAGCTGCGGCGGCCGGGTTGGGATCGGGCTTCGCAACGATGACGGCGAACTCAGCGGGCGCCGTCATGACGCTCTATCTGCTCGCCAAGGGGGTCGAGAAGCGCCGGTTCGTCGGGACGAGCGCCTGGTTCTTCTTCGGGATCAATGTCGCGAAGCTCCCGTTCAGCGTCGGTCTTGGCTTGCTGCACCCCGCGGACGTATGGCGCGCGCTCGCCCTCGCGCCCGCGGTCGCCCTCGGCTCATGGCTGGGCGTCCACACGATGCGGCGGATTTCGCAACGCGGCTTCGAGTGGTTCGTCGCGATCGCCTCGGGGTGTTCCGCCCTCGTCCTGATCCTCGGCTAAGCGGTGCGGTGGTCACGGATGGGACCACCGCACCGTGTGCCTAAGGCCAACGCGAGGACCTGACCCCACGTCGCCGAAACTCGGGGTCTGATGTCCCCCTCGGCGGGGCCGGCGAGCGGCTCAGTGGATGAAAACCTGGGTGGGCAGGTCGGCGTCCTCGACGTCCTCGAGGAGCTGGCTTTCCTCGTGGTCGCGCGGCAGGAAGTAGGCCGGGATCAGGGTCAGCGCAACGAGGAACGCGGCCACCCAGAAGGAGTTGGCAAACGCCGGGGCCATCGCTTCACGGACGGCGTTGAGCAGGGCGATCTCGCCGGCCGCCGCGTCCTGGCCGTACTGAGCCAGCACCTTGGCGACCTCGGGGAACTGGGCGAGCAATTGCTGCATGGCGCTCGGGTCGGTGACCTTCTCGCTCGCTGCACCGAAGCCCTGCGACTGAGTGACCAGCGCGTTGCCCTTGAGACCGTTCGTCAGGACGACGGACATGACGGCGACCCCGATGGAGGAGGCGATCTGCTGGGTGATGTTGAGCAAGGTCGATCCCCTGGCCACCTGATGGGCGGTCAGGGTCTTGATCGCGGACGTCATGATGGGCATCATCGTGCCGCCCATGCCGAGGCCCATGAGGAAGAGGATCGGCAGGATGTACCAGTACGACGTGTTCGCATCGAGCTGGGTGAGCCCAAACATGCCCGCGACGATGGCGACGAGGCCGAAGGGGACGATTCGCCCGATCGGCAGCTTGTCGGACAAGGCGCCCGCGATCGGCATTGTCACCATTGCCCCGATGCCCTGGGCGGCCATGAGGATGCCGGCCCACTTGACGGATTCGCCGCGGACAAGCTGGAAGTAGGTCGGCACGAGCAACAGGCCGCCAAAGAAGGCCGCCGCAAAGATGAACATCGTGATGAGGGCGACGGTGAGGCGGCGGTTCTTGAAGAGGCGCAAGTCGAGCAGCGGGTGTTTCGGCTTGAAGCTATAGAACACGAACGTGACGAGCATGAGCACGCCGATCGTCGCGGGAATGGCGACCTTCTTGGCGAGGAAGGTGCCTTCACCGGGGATGGAGGACACGCCATACAGGAAGAGGGCCAGGCCGGGGGAGAGCAGCAGCATGCCGATGAAGTCGAACGACTCCGAGGGGTGCGGCCGGTCGCTCGGGAGCGCAAACCACGCATAGGCCAGCGCGATGACGCCGATCGGCAAGTTGATGAGGAAGATCCAGTGCCAGCTCGCCGCCTCGATGAGCCAGCCGCCGAGGATGGGGCCAGCGATCGGGCCGAGCAGCATCGGGACGCCGAGGATCGCCATGAGGCGGCCCATCCGGGCGGGTCCCGCAGCCTTGGTCATGATCGTCATCCCGAGCGGCATGAGCATGCCGCCGCCGAGGCCCTGCAGGGCCCGGTAAAGGATCAGTTGCTCGATTGAACCGGCCGTGGCGCAGAGCGTCGAGCCCGCAGTGAAGAGGGCCAGGGCCAGCATGTAGAGCCGCTTGGTGCCGAATCGGTCGGCAGCCCAACCGGTCAGCGGGATGACGGTGGCAAGCGCCAACGTGTACGCCGTGACGGTCCACGCGACGGTGGAGTAGGCGATCGGGACGGCCGGATCAGCGGCGAACACTTGCTGGAACGTCGGCAGCGCGACGTTGACGACCGTGATGTCGAGGATCGACATGATTGCACCGAGAACGACAACGCCGGCGATCTTGAGGACGGCGCCATCAATCTTCTCGGGATAGACGATGGGGGCGGGAACTGTGGACAAAAGGGTGGCTCCAGTACGCATGAGGTGGAGGGTTTCGTTGCTGCCGGGCGCGCGGGCCCTAGGGCGAAGCGCACTAGCGTAACGCCCAATTCCGCACCCGGTGAACAACTCCTTACCCTGGCTCCATGACCCCGCAGCCCCGGCAAGTGCATAACCTTGGACGGCGCCGGGCCTGGGTGATCTGGATCGTTGGCCTGTCGGTCTATGTCCTGGCCGTCTTCCACCGCACGTCGCTGAGCGTGGCGGGGCTCATCGCCGCCGACCGGTTCGACATCTCCGCCGCCCAGCTCTCGACCTTCACGGTCGTCCAACTCGGGGTGTATGCCGCGATGCAGATCCCCGTGGGGATCCTCCTCGATCGCTTCGGATCCAAGGTGTTGATGGCCAGCGGGTTGGCGTTGATGACCGGTGGCCAGTTCTGGTTCGCGTTTGCCGGGACCTATCCCGTTGGCCTGGCCGCCCGCATTCTCATCGGGTGCGGGGACGCGATGATCTTCACGAGTCTGCTGAGGCTTGTTGCGCTGTGGTTCCGGGTGCGTCAAGCGCCGATGATCAGCCAATTGAGCGGCACCCTCGGCCAGTTCGGGGCGATCGTCGCCGCGACACCGCTGGCGGCGGCCCTGTCCCGCTTCGGCTGGACCCAGTCCTTCGCGAGCGCGGCGGGTCTCGGGGTCGTGTTGTCGATCCCGCTGCTGCTGCTCGTCAAGAATTCGCCGTACCACGGTGAGGCCGTCGAGAAGATCAAGGTGGCGGCCCTGTTCCGCACGATCCGCGACGTCTGGGGAAACCCCGGAACCCGACTCGGGCTCTATTCCCACTTCTCGTCCCAATTCGGTGCGACCGTCTTCGCGCTGCTCTGGGGATACCCCTTCCTCGTCAAGGGCCAGGGGCTGGCGCCGGGGACCGCGAGCAGCCTCCTCATTGTCATGACGGTGACATCGATGGTCGGTGGCCCGTTCATCGGCTACGCGACGGGGCGTTTTCCGTTCCGTCGCAGTCAGATCGTCCTTGGGATCGTCGCGGCAATCGCTGCCGTATGGGCAGTGGTGCTCGCTTTGCCGGACCCCGCACCGTTGTGGCTGCTCGTCATCCTTGTCGTCGTCACTGCGGCCGGGGGCCCTGGGTCTATGGTCGGCTTCGACCTCGCCCGGACGTTTCACCGCTCAAGTCATCTCGGCCGCGCGACGGGGGTGGTCAACGTCGGCGGATTCGTCGCGTCGCTGTTGACGATGGGGCTGATCGGGCTGATCCTCGACTACCGGGCGCCGGGTGGGCCGTCCACGTACACGTTGGCCGACTTCCGGGTCGCGATGAGCGTCCAGTTCGTGTTCTGGGCGTTGGGGGCGGTTCAGGTCTGGCGCTACCGCCGCAAGGGGTTGGCGCATATCGATGCCCACCCGGGGGCGATGGCGGCGCTTCGTCGCGGCGAAACACTCCTGCCCGGCCTCTCCCGTGACCCCGACTGATCCCCTCTCGCACCTCCTCGACGGACGCACCACGCGGACCACGCATGGCGGGAAGCCCCACGGGACGGGCGCCCACGCGACGGGCGGGCTCCATGCCGCGGGACCCCTCGCGACGGGCGCCCCTCACGGCGGGAGCCCTCGCGTGGTGGCAGGTCGACGCCCTGGTGAGCAAGACTGGGGCACCCGCAATCAGGAGTCCCCGATGACCGCCCGAACCCAACCCCGCCAAGGCGATGCCATCCAGGCCGCCTCGGCTGCTCAGGGCTCCACCTCCGTGGAGTTTGGTTCGCGCACCCCGCCCGATTTCGAGGCCGCGGTCGACGAGCTGTACGGCGTGCCGCCTGCCGATTTCTTGCCGCGCCGCACCGCCTTGGTTGCTCAGGCCCGGGCGGCGAAGGACAAGGCCCTCGCGGCGCGGATCGGTAAGTTGCGCAAACCGAGCGCGGCCGCCGCTCAGGTCAACGCGCTCGTGCGGGCTCGACCTGACCTGCGGGAGTCGATCGAGGAAGTTGGCGCCCGGTTGCGGGCGGCCCAGGCGACGATGCACGGGACCGCGTTAACGGCGTTGCGACCCGACCGGGACCGCGTTATTCAGGAGATCCTCGCCGCGGCGAGTGCCGTGTGCCAAGGCCTCGGGCAGTCCTTGACTCCCGCCGCGGCAGCGGAGATTCGCGACACCGTCATCGCCGCGATCGCCAGCGCGGAGGCGAGCGCGGTCGTCACGTCGGGTCGGCTCACCCGGGCGCTGCAGTACTCGGGATTTGGCGACATCGACCTCGCCGATGCGGTCGTCGTGACGCGAACAGGGACCCAGTTGAGAGTCGTGCCCGGGGCGGGGAGTTCGGCGGACCCGGCTCCGGAACCCGCTGCGGCTGCGGCTGCGGCGGCAGCTGCCGCGGTCCGCGCGAAGTCCGCGGCCACGGCAGCGAGCGCCG
>CAZACX010000028.1:0-6935 GCA_964483685.1 uncultured Intrasporangiaceae bacterium | reverse complement strand
GCGGCGGCAGCTGCCGCGGTCCGCGCGAAGTCCGCGGCCACGGCAGCGAGCGCCGTCGTCGATACCCTCAAGGTGCGCGCGGCCGAATTGGGCGCCGAACTTGCCGCCGCGCAGCGCGCGTTGGACGACGCCTTCGCCCGGGATGCCGAGGCCCGTGTCGCCGTGACGGCGGCGATCGCTACCCGGGAGCTCGCCGCCGCTGAGCTCGCTGCCGCCCAAGCCCAAGGAGACATCGATGGCGACTGATCCGAGGGGCCTGCGAGCCGCGGACGCCACCGCCGATGCCGCCGACAGGGGGCGTTGATGGCGACTGATCCGAGGAACCTGCGAGGGGACGCGCCCCTCCTCGACGCGTGGCTGAGATTCCAGGAAACCCAGGGCCACCCCTTCACGATTCCCGGGCACAAGCACCGCCTTGACCTGGTCGGCGACGTCATCCGCGGCGACGTCCCCCTCTACGGCGGCCTCGACACGATGAAACTCACCGGGAACCTCCTCCTCGACGCCCAGGCGCGCGCGGCCGCCCTGTGGAGTGGTGACCGGTGCTGGTTCTCCGTCGGCGGGTCCACGCATGGCAACCAGGCGCTCGCGCTCGCCGTCGGCCAGCCCGGGGAGACGGTCATCGTTGGACGATCCGCACACCGCTCCGTCGTGCTCGGGCTTGTCCTCGCCGGGCTTGTGCCGCACTGGGTCTGCCCCGAGGTCGGGCCGACGGGCCTGCCCCAGCCGATTGCTCCCCACCAAATCGAGGAGGCGTTCGCGGCGGTCCCCCACGCGAAGGCTGTCTTCCTCGGCGACCCGTCCTATGTCGGAACCACCGGCGACCTCACGGCGATAGCCGAGCTTGCGCATCGCCACGACGCCCCGCTGCTCGTCGATGCGGCGTGGGCCGCGCACTTCGGGTTTCACCCTGACCTGCCCGCAAACCCACTGCGTCAGGGCGCGGATGCCATGGTGACAAGCGCCCACAAGACGCTCCCGGCCTGGTCACAGGGCGCACTGATCGTGTTGCGCGGCAACCGTATTGATCAGCATCGGCTCGATGCCGCCGTCGAGGCCACCCACACGACGAGCCCCGCAGGTGCCATCCTGGCGAGTATCGACGCCGCTCGGGCGCTGCTGGAGCGTGACGGGGAGGAACTGCTCGCGGCGCTTCTGTCGGGCGTCGCCCGGGTGCGCGCCCGGCTCGCCGAGGTGGCGGGGCTCCTCGTCCTCGATGGACCCGGCGTCGACCCGGTCAAACTCACCCTCGGCCTGTCGGGGACCGGCGCGGACGGCAACGCCATCGAAGCCGACCTCCTCGCCCGCGGCCTCCCGCTTGAGTTGGCCGATCGAGACACCCTCGTCGCCATGGTCACCCTCGCGGATACGCCGGCCGACCTCGACTGGCTCGCGCGCGAGGTCGCCGCGTCCGTTGAGCGGCACCGGGGGCCGGCCCGCACCAGCGCCGGGCTCGCGGCATATCGCGTTGTCCCCCAACAGGTTTGCCCACCACGTGAGGCCTTCTTTGCCCCGCGCGACGCGGTCCCGATCGCGGCCGCGGTGGGGCGGGTTGCGGCGGAGTTGATCGCACCCTACCCACCCGGCATTCCCGTGATCGCCCCCGGCGAACGCATCACCGCCGAGGTCGTGGCCGCGCTAGAGCAGGCGCGCGCGGCCGGGGCGCGGATCGCGTATGCCGCCGACCACACGCTCGCGACGCTCCTCGTCTGCCGCTGAGCGAGAGCGCGAACCTCGCGGAAACCCGAGAGGACCGAGAACACGGCAGGGCCGCTGATGCCGGGAGGCGAACCGCGCGTGACGGCGGGAGGCGAACCGCGCGGAACCCCGAGGGGGACCGGGCCCCCGGCGAGGAAGGTCAGCGGAGCACCTCAACCCCCTCGTAGGAGCCGACCGCGCGCCCAAGCGCCCCCAGGTGAGTGCGGGTGTCGCCGTAGGTGTGCTCGATGGCGGTCAGGCGCGCGGTGAGGTGCCCGACGGCATACTCCGCGGTCATCCCGATTCCGCCGTGGAGCTGAATTGCCTCTTGACCGACGAGGCGCCCGGCCTTGCCGACGACGACCTTGGTGCGGCTCATGGTCGTCGCGTCTGCCGGGTCCTCAACGAGGGACATCGCGGCGAAATGGACTGTGCTGCGGGCCAATTCGACGGACGTGTACATGTCTGCCGCGCGTTGGGTCAGCGTCTGGAAGGACCCCAATGGCCGCCCAAATTGCTTGCGCGTCTTGAGGTACTCAACCGTCATCGCCAACGCACTCTCCATCGCCCCGAGCGCTTCGGCGCACACGGCGAGCAGGCCGAGGTTCGTGGCCCGCACGACGGCGTGGCTCAGCTCACCTGGGCCGCCGAGCGCCTCCGCAGCCGTGTCGCTCAGCGCCAAGCGGGAGCTCCCAGTGTGGGGCGGATCGGCAACGACAAAGAGCCCACTACCCGGCACCGGGACGACAACGTGCGTCGCGAAACTCAGCCCGGGAACCGGCTCTCAAACCCCGGTCAGGGCCCCGTCGCGCAGGCTGATCCCCGCATCGACGCCACCGGGGATGCTGAGGGCGGGGAGGACGAGCAGGGTGCCGTCGCTGATGCCGCCGAGGAGTTGCTTCGCGGTCGCCGGGTCGCCCGAGGGTGCGTCGCTGTCCGCGATGAGGGTGCCCGCGACCAACGCATCCGCGTATGCCGTGCGGAGCCCGGCGCGACCCAGCTCGGCGGCGGCGATCATCACCTCAACCGGGCCGGCGCCCATGCCGCCGACGTCCTCTGCGAACGGCAACCCGAGCAGTCCGGTGGCGGCCATGGCGGCCCAGAGGGTCGCGTCATGCGCGGCGTCTCCCGGTGTCGGGGAGCCCGTCTGGGCGCCCTGGTGGCGTGCGGCGAGCTCCCGGACGGCGTCGCCGAGGGAGTTGTGTTCGTCGGTGAACGTGAAGTCCATTGCCGCTCAGCCCCTTAGCCCGAGAATGGCGCTTGCGATGACACTGCGTTGAACCTCATTGGACCCGCCATAGATCGAGGCCTTGCGGAAGTTGAGGTAGGTGGGCGCGGAATGTGCTGCCCAGGAGGGGAGTTCGCTGTCTTCGCCGGGAGACCAGGTGAGCGACATCGGTCCCGCAATGTCGACGATGAGCTCGAGAACCTCCTGCTGAAGCTGTGACCCTCGCAATTTGAGGATCGACGATGCCGGGTCCGGTTTGCCGCCGTGTGACCCCGCGGCCACCCGCAGAACGGTCAACTCGAGGGCCATCAGGTCGCACTCGAGCTCGGCCACCCGGGCGGCGAGCAGGGGATCGGTGAGCAGGGTCCCGTCGGAGCCGGTCTCGGCGGCGACCGACGCGGCATACGCCTTGGCGTCGGCGAGTCGGCGTTTGATCCAGCCGACATGTGCCACCCCAACCCGCTCATTGCCCAGGAGGAACTTGGCGTAATCCCAGCCGTGGTTGATTTCGCCGACGAGTTGATCGACGGGGACCCGAACGTTGTCAAAGAAGACCTCGTTGACTTCGTGGCCGCCGTCGATGAGCTGGATCGGGCGGACGGTGATGCCCGGGGTCGTCATGTCGATCAGGAGCATCGAGATGCCTTGTTGCGGTCGGGCAGCGCCCGGATCGGTGCGCACCAGGGCAAAGATCCAGTCGGCATATTGGCCGAGCGTCGTCCAGGTCTTTTGCCCGTTGACGGCCCACTCGTCACCATCGAGCACGGCGCTCGTGCGCAATGAGGCGAGGTCTGACCCGGCTTCGGGTTCGGAGAAGCCTTGGCACCACCAGATCTCGAGGGCGGCGGTCGGCGGGAGGAAGCGCGCCTTGAGTTCCTCCGACCCGAACGTCGCGATGACCGGGCCAATCATGTTGGCGTTGAACGGCAACGGCGCCAACACCCCGGCACGCTGCATCTCGTCAAACCAGATGTAGTGCTGCAGGTCCGTCCAGTCCTTGCCACCCCACTCCACGGGCCACCGGGGCACGGCGATCCCGGCTTCGTTGAGCGCCTGGTGGCTCGCCGCCAACTGGTCGCGACTCAACTCACCGCCGACGCGGCCAAGCCCGCGCAGTTGCGCGGGGAACTCGGTGGTGAAAAAGGTGCGCATCTGATCGCGGAAGGCGCGATCAGCCTCGCTCAGTGCCCGTTCCATCGGACCTCCTCGGCCATGAGGGTCACCGATCGTCACGCGACCGGTGTCCCCCCATCTAACCCTGGTTCGTGCGTTGCCTGCCCTCGGCCCGAGGCGCGGCTCGATCGGTGGGCCCGTTCCCACGGCAGGGTGACGCGGGGCTCGATCGGGACGGGCCCGTTCCCGCGGCACGGTGACGCGGGGCTCGATCGGGACGGGCCCGTTCCCGCGGCACGGTGGGGCGGGTAGGGTCGGAATTGACCGGTCACGCGACTGGCCTGCTCAGTCCGACGCGTAGAAATGAGGACGTCATGACGACGAACCTGGACAGTGAGGCCCCCGCCAAAACACCCGCCGACCTCGTGTCGGTGACTCGTGTCGTCGACCACCCCGTCGCCAGTGTGTGGGGCGCGTTGATGGCCCCGCATGGTGCCGAGGCGCTCCTTGGTGAGGGTGGCGAGCTCGGCACCAAAGGGGTGAGCTGGCGCGCGAGCGACGGCACGTATGGCGTGACCCGAAGTTTTCATCCTCTTGAACAGATCCGGTTCTCCTGGCACGCGGGCGAGGACGCCCCGGCCACCCTCGTCGATCTGCACCTCGCGCCCGAGGGAGAGGCCAAGACTCGGCTGGAAATCCGGCATGACCACCTGAGCCAGGACGTGGACCGCGACGCCCTCGCCGCGCTCTGGGATGCGGCGCTCCTGCGCATCGACGCCCTCGCGCTCTAGCCGGACCCTGCGCCGTAACCCCCGCGCCCCGGCAGCGTGCGGCACCCCGGCGGGTTGCGCCCAATCGCGGCGCCCCGCCGGTCGCGGCATCCCCGCGGTAACACCGGCGCGGCCCCGCTCGCCTTGGCCCGTCAGGACAACAGTTGGCCCGTCAGGACAACAGGCGGGCCAAGGCGAGCGGCTGGTCTTGCGAGATTTCGGCCACCTGAGCCAAATAGAGCTCCGCACAGGCGAGCGCGTCGATGAGCGCGTCGTGCGCGGCATACGTCGGCAGTCCGTAGCGACCCCGTGCCGTCCACAGCCGCAGCGCGCCCGATTTCGGCTCCCCAAAAGCGCCGCCGCGGGTGAGGATCCGGCGGGCGAGTTCCATGGTGTCGACGACCTGGAAGGGCAACCCGGTCCCGTAGCGGCGTCGCGCGGCCGCGTCGAGAAACGATGTTTCGATCCGGGCGTAGTGCGCGAGCAGGACCCGCCCGGTCAGCGCGGGCAAGACGACGTCAAGCGCTTCCTCGACCGAGATCCCGGCCTGGACGGCGTCGTCGGTCAACCCGTGAATCGTCGCGCTCGCGCCGACGCCCGCAGGGGGACGGACGAGGACGCGCCCGGCGCCCGCGAGGGTGATCACCCGTCCGTCGACCGGCACCCACCCAATCGAGAGGATGTGATCTCGGGCCGGATCAAGTCCGGTGGTTTCCATGTCGATCGCCAGCAGGGGCACGGCGGCGACGTCGAGGGTGCGGGCCGGAAGGGGCGTCGCGGCATACCCGCCGAGGGCGCCGCTGGGCGCGGACCGAGCGAGCTTGGCGTGCTTGCGTTCCGGGCCGCCTCCGAGCCATCCCGCCAACCCCATCACGGCCGACCTAGCCCAGGTTCCCGGTCGAATAGACCGACCCGAGGGTCGACTGGGCCGCGCGCACGATGGCGAAGGCTTCCCGCAGGTGGCGGGTGTCGAAAGAGCTCAGCTGCTTCGGCATGACGTAGTTGTCCGGCGTCGCCCCGGCCCGCACCTGGGCACCCTGGTGGCGCACGCGCACATACGAAATGAACTCGAAAGCGTCCCGCAGGTCGTCACCACGGTCGGGGGCGATGATCCCGTTCGCGACGGCCGCCGCGAGCCGCGCCTGGGTGTTGATGGCGGTCGAACCGGTGGCCAGGGCATAGACACGAGCGAGGTCGACGACGGCCCCGATCCCGCCGCGCTTGATGTCGAGCGTGTCCTTGCGGGCGCCTTCCTTCTCCAGGACGAGACCCCGAAAGAAGCCGAGTGGTGGCTCGTTGGCGACGGCCGTGCGGGCGAGGTGGGCGAGGAACCGTTTCGACTTCGGCGCCCGCACGCGCACCGCGGCCGCCAACTCCCCATACAGGCGCTCGTCGCCGGCCACC
Organism: uncultured Intrasporangiaceae bacterium; assembly: GCA_964483685.1. GTDB lineage: Bacteria > Actinomycetota > Actinomycetes > Actinomycetales > Dermatophilaceae > Nostocoides_A. The sequence continues at coordinate 722 of CAZACX010000028.1, read as the reverse complement.
GGACGCATGTCAAAGAAGATGCTTGCCCGCAGCAGCGCGTCCGGCACGGGCTGGCTCATCCACTCGGTGAACACCGCCTGCCACCGGCTCAGGGGCAGCCGCCACGCCGGGTTCGTCGCCATAATGTCGCCCGTGCAGCGCGGATAGCCGGCCTCGACGAGCCAGCCGCTGACCGTATCGGCGAACGCGGTGAAGTAGGCCGCGTGTTCCTCGGTCGCGTCGTCGCTGAGGATCAGGGCGTTGTCCTGGTCGGCGGCGAGCGCTTGTTCGAGTCGAGCGCGCGACCCGAGCGTCACCCAGCAGTAGGGCACGGGCGCAGGGCCGAGGCGCTCTTCGGCGAGGGCGACAAGGCGTCGCTCGACGGTGTCACCGATTGCCGTGACCACGCGCCCGATGTCGTCGGCGCTGGCGTCCTGGGTGACGAGTGATTCGACGACCTTGGGCAGTCGCCGGGCGATCTCGGCTACCCCCTGCGGCGTGGCCTGCTTAGCGACGTCGCCGGCCAAATAGACCGGGTTGGCCTGCTCAAGGCGCATCAGGTCGGTCGTCGTGACGACCCCGACGGCCCGTCCGCCTTCGACTAGCGGCAGGTGGTGGATGTTGCGGGCGACCATCTCGAGGAGGACCTCAAAAGCGAGCGCGTCCATCGAGCCGGTGATCGGGTTCGCGGTCATAACGGCGGTAACCGGGCCGGAGGGGTCGAGGCCCGCGGCGACGACCCG
>CAZACX010000027.1:21149-34953 GCA_964483685.1 uncultured Intrasporangiaceae bacterium | reverse complement strand
ACCGACGCGCCGACCACCCCGAAGTCAGCTCCTACACCCTCGATTGGGAAGAGCCCAGATAGTCATCGACAAACTTCGTCTCCGAGGGCGGGTCTGAGATTGAGTATCCGAGCTTCTCTAGACACGCTTTGGACTGGATGAGCGCGGCGTACTGTGACCTCGCGCCGTCCTCAGTCATGGGCTCCGTGTTCGGCTGAGGCCCGGCCTTCAACTCGCACTCCCGTGTTGAGGTCCGGAATGAAGAACGTTGATCGGCGGGGAGTGAATCGTTCTCAAAACCATCTCCTGTGGCCGCGATACTTACGCCCGTCCACCCTGCATCGTGCAGGCAACTCACCACCCTCGTCACCCACGCATGAATAGGTGTCTCGGTAGTCGCTGTCGATCGTTGCGGATCATCAACTCTGGGTGCGGGCGAGCAGGCGGCAAGGACCGCTACAAGGAGCGCGCAACAAGCCACGGAAATGGGGCGAGCATTCATATCGCACTTCCCCTCATTGAGATAAAACCCTCGCGGAGGTGATGGTATCGGGGCGCCACAAGACATGTCAGGCTGAAGGATGTCCCGAGTTCGGCACTGTCCGTTGATCGGTATTTCTGGCCCAACGGCCGTCGGCGTCGGTCAGGCGTCAGGGGCCAGCGTGCGCCGGATCGTCCACTCGGTCGTCGTCGTCAGTCGTGGCCCGCTAAGCCGTGGCGTCCTGGATCCGCCGCCAGGGTTGGGCGGCCTCGATTTCGAGGGCGAGCTGCAGCAGGAGTCGTTCGCTGCCCCGGCGTCCCGTGACCAGAACCCCGATCGGTAACCCTTCGGGGGACATTCCCATGGGGAGCGAGATGCTCGGGCTGCCGCTCGCGTTATGCAGCGGGGTGAACCCGGCATACGCCGACACACGCGCAAGGTGCACCTCGAACGGGAGGTCCGCGCTGAGGTAGCCGATCGGCGGGGCGATATGGGTGGTGACGGGGGAGAGGCCGATATCGAACGGGCCGAATTTTCGCTCGCTGCCCGGGCCCGTCGCGGCGAGCCGCGCCAGGTAGAGCGGCGCCTTGGCCAGGCGCCGCCGTGCGTGCCGCGCCAGCCCAATCGTCATCGGATCGAGTCGGCTCTTGTCGAAGGAGCCGAACATTCGCCGCCCATCCACGGTGACGGCGAGTGCGAGCATGGCGTAGTAGTCGATGAAGTCGTCCGCGAACCACGCCGGCACCGGCGGGGCAAACGGCGCGACGTGGTGGCCGAGCCGCTCAAGGAGGTGCGCCGTGGCCTCGACCGCTGCTCGCGTCGCCGCGTCCGTCGGCGGCGCCAGCGGCGAGTCGAGCACCAGGCCGATGCGCAGCCGCGCGGTGGTGGGCCGCTCGATGCGCCCGATGGGGGGCAGTTTCGGATTGCGGTGGATTCGCTCGAATTCGGTGAAGAAGCCGGCGACGTCGCGGACCGAGCGCGCGAGGACCGAGTCGACGACGAGCTTGATCGGCATCGCGTCCGCCTTCTCGTCGGGGATCAGCCGACCCCGCGACGGTTTGAGGCCGACAAGCCCACAGGCGGACGCCGGTATGCGGACCGAGCCGCCGCCGTCGTTGCCATGCGCCACCGGGACGACTCCGGCGGCGACGTAGGCGGCCGACCCGCCCGACGATCCGCCGCTTGAGCGGTCGAGATTCCAGGGGTTGCGGGTGACGTCGCCGCCCACGCGTTCTGCGGTGGCCGTCCACCCGAACGGCGGCATCGTCGAGGTGGCGATCGGGATGACGCCGGTGTCGAGGTACTGCCGTGCGAACCCGCCGTCCTTGGCCTGCGGCGTCAGCGGAGTGGCCCGCGACCCTTGAGTCATCGGCATACCGCCGACAACGACGTTGTCCTTGAACAGCGTGGGCACTCCGGCAAACGCACCCGCGAGGGCACCGGACGAGCCGCCGTCTGCGGCGAGGCCCCGAGTGGAGTCGAGGCGCTCGGCCCGGACCCGCGCCCGGTCGAAGTCAAGGTGAGCGAGCGCGTTCAGTTGATCCTCGACCCGGGCTGACCTTGCGATGGCGGCCTCGATCGCCTCAAGGGCCGAGATCTCGCGGCGCTCAACGCGGCGGGCGGTCTCGGTCGCGTCGCCGTCACCGAGGGCGTCGTCGGTGAAGGCGTGGACACGAGGGCTGGCGCCGTCGGTCAAAGCGTGGACACGAGGGCTGGCGTCGTCGGTGAGCACGGCCTCAGTGTGCCTGCGCAGGAGCGCCAGATGGCCCGCGCCGAAGCACCCAATGGCGAGATCGGCTGTGATCAACTCGACTCAGGGTGTCGAGGAGACCGGCTCGTCTGGGTTGGTCACTGGATCGTCGGGGTTGGTCACGGCTCCGTCGGGGTTGGTCACGGCTCCGTCGGACGCGGGCGCGGTGGCGACGCGGGTGAGCGTGATGCTTCCTTCCGGCCAGCGCAGCACCAACGTCTCCCCGGACCGCTCCAACTGAGGCTTACGGGTGAGGAGGTCGGCGATCCAGGTGTCCTGGGCCATCAACTCCGACGCGCATCCCATCTCGGTCATCGCAAGGTCGCTGACGACGAGCACGGAATCTTGCACCGAGGCTGTTCCGCCGAGCTGGTTGCAGCCGGCGTTGACGCCAATGCGCGACGCCTCCACGTGCAAGCGGAACGTGCTGCCCGCCACTCCAGGCGTGGGCCAGCTCGCCGCCGCCGGGCCCGCATAGGTGCCGTGGATCGCAGCGAGGGACGGCACCGATCCGGTCGTGCCCGATCCGGCCGTGCCCGAGTCGCCGGCTTGGGTGCCGCAGCCAGCGAGCATGAGGAGCGCGAGAGCGGCATACCGCATGGGGTAGATCATGACCGTGGGACGTGCTGAGGCCCCGGCTGCGTTCCACCGGCGCCACGCCGGAACCGCGCGGGTAAGTTGACCTGCCATGCGCCCGATTATCGGCATCACCTGCTACGTCGAGCCCGTCGATCGCGGCGACTGGCCGGGCCTGCGTTCCAGCGTCCTGCCGCAAAGTTATGTCGACAAGGTCGTCGCGGCCGGGGGAATCGCGGTCCTCCTTCCTCCGCGTCTCGACGGCGACGACGCGCTCGCCGCCGCCGTCCTGGATCGACTGGACGGACTCATCCTTGCCGGTGGCGCCGACATCGCGCCGCCGCGGTATGCCGCCGAAGCGCACCCTCTCGTCCAGGAGGCCCGCCCGGATCGGGACGCGCTCGAGCTCGCCCTGGCGCGGGCAAGCGCCGCGAGCGGCATACCGACGTTGGGCATTTGCCGGGGGATGCAGGTGATGGCGGTGGCCGCCGGTGGCGCGCTGCGGCAGCACCTCCCGGACGAACTAGGGCATGACGAGCACGCCGTTGCGCCGGGAGTGTTCAACGATCACTCGGTTCGCCTCGTCACCGGTTCGCGGTTGGCGGCGTTGTTGGGGGATGAGGTCAGCGTGCCGAGTTATCACCATCAGGCGGTTGCGACGCACCCGACGTATGTCGCGAGTGCGCACGCCCCGGATGGGGTCATCGAGGGGATGGAGGACCCGACGGCTCGGTTTCGGGTGGCCGTGCAGTGGCATCCCGAGGCGGGAGCCGACCCGAGGTTGTTCGAGGCGCTGGTGGCGGCAGCCGGTTGACGAACCGGGTTGACGAACCGTGGACCCGAAGCCCCGGACTGGCGGCGCCCGGCGGGGTAGGAGATGCGGCGCCCCGCGGGGTCAGAGTTCGATCGACGGCGTGATCACCGGTCGATCGGCGGGGTCAGCGCGGCGGCGCCCCGCGGGTTCAGAGTTCGATCGACGGCGTGATCACCGGTCGATCGTCGGCCCGTTCGGGATGCTGGCGCACGACAAAGACGACTCGCCCGTGGGCTAGCGCATCGATGACGAACCGGCCATGGGCGTCGGCAAGCGCGACTCGATCGGGTTTCGCGGCGAGGCTCAACGGGTGCGGGTCGAGGTGGACTTCGACGTTGGCGCCGCCCTGAGTGACCCAGCCGTCGAGCCGGATCGTCCCCTCGTGGTCCGCCGAGACGCTGATCATGAGGCTGAGCGTGCTGCTCGTGAAGGTGATGGATTGCGCGAGCGCGAGGTCCGCCGAGCGGAGCGCAACGGCCTCGTGAGCGGTCAGCTCGGCGATCTCCGCATTGAGGGCGGCGACGGTCAGGGCGAACTTGACGTTGTCAGCGAGATGCTCGGGCATGGGGTCGATGATCTCGAGCAGGGCGCGCAACTCGTCGAGAATCGTGACATCGACGTCGTCGAGGGTGTCGTCGGTCATGGGGATCACTCCGTCCAGCGGGGGTCGTTAGTCAGGGACGTGCGCAGCTTGGTCAGGCATCGACCCCGGGTCGGCCCGATGCTCCCGATTGGCATCCCGAGAGCTTCCGCAACCCCCGCATAGTCCGGGCGCGCGGCATACGCGATCACCCCGAGGAGGTGCTGGCATTGGGCCGACAGCGTCCGAACGTGTTCCCACAGCATCGCGTTCTGCTCGCTCATCAGGGTCAGCGCCTCCGGCCCCGGCTCGGCGAGCGGGACGTCGAGGGTGTCCGCGAACCCGGTGACCTCCCGGCTATCGCGGCGCACGAGCCGCCAGGAGTCTCGCTTGACGGTGACGAGCAGCCAGGCGAGCACGGCCTGCGGGTCGACGATGGAGTCGGCGTGATCGATGAGCTTGAGCCAGGCGCTCTGCACCGCTTCCTCCGCCTCCGACGCGGTGGCCCGCTGGCTGCGTGCCGCACGCCACAAGATCGGGGAGAGCAGGTCAACGAGTTCGCTGATGCGCTGCCGGTCGCCCTCGCGGTATGCCGTGAAGGCAGCGGCCGCGCGGGTCGCGGTGGCCTCGGGCATGCTGGTCATCTGCTCGTCACTTCCTTTCGCGATCGCGTGCGGGATCGGTCGAGGTGACCGGCTGGCGTGGTTCATGGGGAAGGACGCGTGGCATGACCCGTTGATACCGAGTAAGTCAAATGTGAGCGAGGTCACAAGTGTGCACCAGTCCAGCCTCTGAAGTGGGCCATGGTTCAGGGAATTGTCCCGACTCGTCTTGCGTTTGCAGATGTGTAATTATGTAAGTAGTGCAACGAAAGGACATCCCATGCGCTACCCCAGCAACTCTTTCCCCGACGAGACCAGCGACGAATCCCCCGAAGGCCGACGCGCCGCGCGTGGTCCCCGTGGGCGTCGAGCCCGCGGCGATGGGGCCACCGAGGGGGCCGCACCCGAGGGCTTTGACCCCGCGTTCGGCCCTGGCTTTGGTCCTGGCGGCCCAGGTTTCGGCCAAGGCTTTGGTCCCGGAGGACGTGGCCCCGGCTTTGGTCCAGGGCACCGTGGCCGCGGCCGTGGCCCCGGACGCCCAGGAGGCTGGCAGGTCGTCGACTTGCCGTCGGCCGACGATGCCGCGTCCTGGTTTGCCGGACGGCTGCCCAGTGAGTGGTTCGCCGACGTTGACGTGACGGTCGATCGTGAAGAGATCACCGTTGTCGGACGCCTCAACGCCGACGCCACCGACGCGGCCGAAGCCGAAGGCAAGATCTCCCGATTCCGCGCCGACACCAAGGTGGCCCGCATCGACATTGCCCGCGAGGCGCAGAGCCGGTATGGCCGCAAGGTGAGTTGGGGTGCCCAACTCGGCGAAACCGAGGTGCGGTTCACCCACCTCTCCGTTCCGGTGATGACCCGGCTCAAGCAGCCCGAACGTCAGGTGCTCGATACCCTCGTCAATGCCGGGGTCGCGCGGTCCCGCTCCGACGCCCTCGGCTGGGCGGTCGCTCTCGTAGGAACGCACGCGGAGACGTGGCTCGCAGACCTGCGGACCGCGATGAGTGAGGTCGACAAGCTCCGCGCCGAGGGCCCGGCGCTCTGAGGCCACCCCGCCTCGCACCCCGCCTCGCACCCCGCCCAGACCGACGGGCCGACCGCCGGAACTAGGGACCGAGTGGGCGTTGCGGGGTGGTGAGGACGGCGCCGGTCGCGATCGAGAGGATCAGCGGAATCGCGACGCTGGCGCCGACCGCGGGGATCGCGACCCCGGAGTCGTTGAGCAGAAAGCCAATCGTCATGACGACGAGCCAGGCAACGAGACCGGTACGCAAGGTCGGCGCCAGCGCAACGCTCGCCGCCAGCGAGCGCGAACCCCGCGACGTCGGCCGTGACAGCATCCAGATCACGCCGACGAGGGCGAGAGGCACGAGCATCGTGAGGTAGCTCAGCGCGATGTTCTCGAGATTGGTCTGCGCCTTGCGCATCACAACGTCGAGGGCGCCACCATCGCCGAGGGCCGCGAAGAACCTCCCCAGGTGGGACTGCTGCGCGACCGGACGCAGCGAGTCAAAGAAGCCGATGGCAAGGAAGAAGACAACGGTCAGCCCGCCGACAGTGGCGGCTCGTTTCAGGGTCATGACGACGCCAAGCAGGGCAAGGACAAAGTACGCCAAGCCCGGCAGGAACGCAGGCGGCCCGCCTCCATCGGCGCCCCACATCGGTGCGGCGTCGATCGCGAGGGCGCCGAGGCCGAGGAGCCCGACGGACAGCGCCGCCCGGGTGCCCCGACCGACGCGGATCAGGCGGTGGGACAGGGCGATCAGCGCCATCACGACGCCGGTCGCATAGAGCGCAAAGGTGACGTTGCCCATCCCATAGAAGCGGCCGCCGACGACCGGTTGCAGGCCCATCATCGCGGAGATTTGCAGCCGCGATCCGGTCATCACGTCGACGGCGAGGACGAGGGCTGTCACGGTTCCGACAACCGCGAGCGGCTGCACGAGCGATCCGCGCCGCTGCGCCGTGGGCCAGGGCGCGAGGGCCATTGCGGTGATCGCGGCGACGAAGATCGCGACGGCGCCGACCACCGCCCCCATCGGGTGGTCACTGCGCCACCACGGGAGCAGGTTCGCGAGGAACGTCGCGACGGGGACCGTCGACCCGGCCACCGCGACAACGCGGGCGGCTGCGACAAGGCGTAGCCGTGGGCCAACAGGGAGCAGCCGCCGGCGCCACACCCCCCAAACAAGAATGTAGAACGCCGCCTGCCCGTACATCACCGTCGTGAAGAACGTCGGGATGAGGGCATGGCCCTTGAACGTCGCGAGGTCCAGGTCGATCAGGGCCTGCCGTCGGGCGAGGGCGCCGTCCTCGCCACCCGTCTGGGCGTCGCGCCCGCGGAGGATGCCGCCGCCCAGGTTCGTCGGGAGCGGGGCGCCGACGAGAGCGAGAATTGTCGCGGTGACGTCGCTCGACTGGAGGAGATGACGCTGCCGGGTTGACGGTGAATAAAGCTGCCCCCCAACAAAGTTCGGCCCGGCCGCCACCACCGGACGGAGTCGCGCCGACTGGCCGCCATCAGCAAGGGCGGCGACGAGGACGTTGCTCCCCTCGGGCACCCGCGCAAGCGCGAGCCCGATCCGTCGGTCGATGGCGGACAGTTGGGAGGCGACGTCGCCGGGAGGCGCGGGCTCGCCGCGACCGAGATCTGCGGGGTCCCGGACGGCGCTCACGTCGACGAGCATCAGCGCGGCCCGCCACCGATTCGGATCGGCGAGCGCGTCCTCGAATCCCAGGTAATCGGTCTTTCCTTGCGGGCTCGCCAGGCCAAGCGCCGCACCCGGTCCGACGGCGGTTGCGGCGATCCCGGCCCCGGCGAGCTGCTCGCCGAGCAAGCCCACCTTCGCGTTGTAGTGCAACGCCTTCGCGGCCTGCACGTATGCCGCGTGGCCGGGTACCTGCCCGCCCACCGGTTCCGGGATGGCGGGACAACCTTCGCCGGGGTCTCGGGTCGGGGCGCCGTTCGCGGCGGGTGCGGCGGCCCGTTCCCCCGCAGAGAGGGCGAGCCAGCCGTCGACGGGACAGGTGTTGAGGTTGACCGACCGGACGCTCACCGTCGAGGAAGCCCCGCTGCGCAGCAACGCCCACAGGTTCGGGGTGGCGCTCGCGGTGACCTGTGACCAGGTGAAGCCGCCGGTCCCGATGACGACGAGGCCCGGCCTCGTCACCGGCGCGGCCGCGGCATACCCGCTATTGAGGAGGCCAAGGAGGAGGGCCAGGCCCAAGAGCGCGCAGGCACGACGGGCGAGGCGCATCACGCAGGCAAGGCTACGGGGCGAGAATGGGCCGGTGACGCATGCCGCCGTGCCGGGGCCCGCCGCTTCCCAGGACGTCCGTCTTCGGGTGCGCGCGGGCTGGTTGCGTTGGGCGCTCGCCGGGACGCTCATTGCTGCCGCCGCCGCCCTGCCCGCCCTGCGGTTCCTCGTGTTCTGGCCCGGGGACCAGTGGCAGGTCGACTTGGAGGTGTATCGCGAGGCCGGCGTCTCGCTGCTGACCGGGCGACCGGTCTACTCGGCGATGACCGAGGCGCCGCAACTCCTGCCCTTCACCTACCCGCCGTTCGCCGCCGTGTTGGCGATGCCGTTGGCGCTCATGCCGTTTCGGGTCGCCGCGTGGGTGTGGCTGCTCGCCCAGGTCGCGGCGAACGTGGGGATCGTTTGGTATGCCGGGTATGGCTTGATCCATCGTCGTGGGGCGGCCGACCCGCTGATCCTCGCGGCGCTGGCCGCGCCGATGCTCTGGCTGCACCCGGTCGCCGATGGAATCAGATTTGGCCAGGTCAATGCCTTCCTCGTGCTCGCCTGCCTGATGGATCTGCGCCGCCCCCGGCCGCGCCTGCTCCGCGGGCTGCCACCTGGGATGCTCATCGGACTGGCGATGGCGATCAAGCTGACGCCCGGGGTGTTCGTCGTCCACCTCCTAGTGTGTCGACGATGGCGAGAGGCAGCGACGGCCGTGGGGACGGCTGTCGCGGTGACGCTGCTCGCCTTCCTCTGGTTGCCGGAGTCGTCAATCCTCTTTTGGGGTGGCGCGCTTGCGGACCCGGCCCGGCTTGGCCCGAACATGGGGACCTCCAACCAGTCGATCCGCGGCGTGCTCATGCGCCTTGGCCCGGGCGGAACCCCCGGGGTCGCGTTCTGGCTCGTCCTCGCCGTCCTCGTCGGGTGGGCCGGCTTCGGGCTGGCGCGGCGGGCTTGGCAACGCCAGGACTCGATCACCGAAGTGGCCGCCGTCGGGCTGATGGCGTGCCTGCTTTCGCCGGTCGCATGGATCCACCACTTCCACTGGATCGTCGTCGTCATCCTCGCCCTGCTCGGGGCCGACCCGTGGCGAGAGCGGCGTCGGCTCCTGGCCGCGGGCCTCGTGCTGGGGTGGTTCCTTTGTCGGCTGCCGTGGTGGGGGATTAGTTGGCTCGTCAACGATTGGCCGCTCGAACCCGTCGGGCGGCTGCTCCAGAACGCCGACACCCTCGGTGCCCTGGTCGCCCTGTGGCTGCTTGCCCGCATGCTTGGCCCCAGTCCCGCGAGCGCCGGTCGAGGGCCGGTGCTGGCGAGTGACAGAGTTGGGTCCTCATGACCACGGTGAAGGAGTGCAGCGGTGAGCTGGGAATTTGACGACGCGATCGCCCTCGAACCCCTCGGTGACGGGCGGTATGCCGGCCACATCGGTTCGGGGTGGCGGATCGGCGATGGAGTCAACGGCGGTTTCCTCCTCGCCTTTGTCGGGCGGGCACTTTCGCTCGAATTGGCACCCAGCGGGCACCCCGACCCGTTCACGATGTCGGCGTGCTTCCTCGGTGTCCCGCATTCCGGGCCCGCCTGGGTCGAGGTGACCGTCCTGCGATCCGGCGGGAGCGTCTCCGTGGCGCGCGCGACCCTGCTTCAGGATGAGACGAAGGACGACGACGCCGCGGGGGATCGGGGTGCGGCCACACCGCGGATCGAGGTGTTGGCGCTCTTTGGCGATCTCGATGGGCTGCCGGATGAGGTAGCGACGACGGCCACCCCGTTTGAGATCGCCCCGCTTGCGCAGTGCATTCCGAGCTCGTCCGGGCCGCCCGGCACGTTGTCGCGGGCCGAGATGCTGCAACGGCTCGACCTTCGCTTCGATCCCGCGACCTCCGGGTGGGCGATCGGTATGCCGTCGGGCCGGGGAGTCATCCAGGCGTGGTTCGGGTTTGCCGACGGGCGCCCCGTCGACGCGTTATCGCTTTTGCTCGCCGTGGACGTCTTACCCCCGGCCTCGTTCGATCTCGGCAAGCCGGGGTGGGCGCCGACCCTCGAACTCACCGTGCACGTGCGCGCCACCCCGGCGCCGGGACCCCTGCGGGTGCGGCATGCGACGCGCAACGTGGCCGGTGGCCAATTCGAGGAGGACTGCGAGGTGTGGGACAGCGCCGATCGGCTCGTCGCCCAATCCCGGCAACTCGCCCGCCTGCCCCGACCCCGCGCCCCCCGTTAACCCGAGGAACGCTCGCTAACCCGACGCGTGCTCGCTAACCCGACGCGTGCTCGCGTTAGCCGCGCAGGAGTTCAGTGATGCTGACGGCGGCGAGGATCAGGCACACGGTCCCGCCGACCCGGCGGACGGTTGCGAGGCTGACATACCGCAGGATCGTTCGCCCGAGGGCTGCCCCGAGACCGGAGACAACGGCGAGCGCGGCGAAGGCGCCGATCCCGACCGACAGCGGATCGTCGTACTTGACGACGAGCGAGGCGGTGAGCAATTGCGACAGGTCGCCCCACTCGGCGAGGAAGAGGACGAGGAACGATGTTGCCACGACGGTGACACCGGTCGCGGGACTCGTTGCCTTCGCGGCGAACTCGGCCTCGGTCTCCGCTTCCTCCTCGTCGGCGGCCCCGGCGCCACGGAGCAACAGCAGTCCGCCGATGGCGAACATTGCCGCCGCGAGCGCCTGCACGGGACCGCGGGGCAACTGGGCGAGCAGCCCACCGGCGAGCACCGAGATTGAGGTCTGCACGGCGAAAGCGGCGATGACGCCAAGCCACACGAGCAGGGGGCGGTAGCGGGTCGCCAGCACAAGCGTCGCGATGAACGTCTTGTCCGGCAACTCCACCGGGAAGATCAGGCCAAACACGATGGCGGCGGTGACGAAGCTGAAGGTCATGGCGGTTCCACCTTAATTCTTGCCGCCGCGCACCCTCACCACAGTCCAGCCGACGACTGGCCGCCGCGTCGAGGGCCGCCACCCAGTAGCCTCAGTGCTGTGACCGGCGAGCAGTTCAACAGTGCATTCGTATGGGGAGTGCTCGCAGCCCTGCTTGTCCTCACCGTCGCGGTCGTCGGCCTTGCGATCACGGTGGCTCGGCTACGCCGAAATGCTGGGGGCCCGATCGCCGCTGCGGCCAGGGGCGATGTCGGCGGGCGGCGTCCCGAAGCCAGGGGCGGAGCCACGCGGGGCCCAGAGGTGCAGGGCGCGCAGACCGAGACCGGCGAGACGAGGGTTGGCGAGACGAGGGCTAGCGAGACGCGGGGCGCAGAACTGCGGAGCGCGGAGATTGGCGCGCTGCGGGCCGAAATCGCCCAGTCCCTGCGTCACGTCGCCGTCGTCCGCTACGACGCCTTCGGGGACATGGGTGGCCGGTTGTCGTTCAGCGCCGCGCTCGTTGACGACCATGGGGACGGCCTCGTCTTCAGCGCCATTCATGCTCGCGCCGAATCCCGCACCTACGCAAAGGGCATCGTCAACGGTGCCAGCGATGTCACCCTCACCCCGGAGGAGCAGCGGGCTCTGGCCGCTGCGCGCAGCACGGGAGGGCGCCCGTGAATCCCACCAGCCCGCCCGTGAATCCCCCCCAGCACCGTCGACCAATCCCGGCGAAGGGGCATTCGCCGAGCACGCGAGCAAGGACCACGCGATGACCCGAGCCACCCGATTCGGCTACTTCGGTCCGGCGGGCACCTTCACCCAGATGGCCCTTCTCCAGTGGCAGGGGGCGAGCGGAGGCGAGCACACCGCATACCCCTCGGTGGACGCGACGCTGGCGGCCGTGCGGACCGGGGCGGTTGATGCGGGCATGGTCCCCATCGAGAACTCCGTCGAAGGTGGAGTCAGCGCGACTCTCGACGCGCTCGCCTCGGGTGATCCGCTCGTCGTCATCGGCGAGGTCATCGTGCCGATCACGTTTGTCGTCGCCGCCCGCGCCCCGATGGAACTCGCGCAGATCCGCACGATCGGCACACACAGTCACGCGTGGGCCCAGGTCCGCGGCTGGGTCGCGGCGCACACGCCGAACGCGGCCTACGTCCCGACCCTCTCGACGGCGAGCGCCGCTGCCGATCTCGGTCCTGGCGGGCTTGGCACTCACGACGCCGCCGTCTGCGCCCCGATCGCCGCATCGAATGCCGGGCTGACGATTCTTGGGCACGATGTCGGCGACATCCAGGGGGCAAAGACCCGGTTCGTCCTCGTCGCGCGCCCCACCGAACTTCCGCGACCCTCCGGCGCAGACAAGACGACGGTCGTCCTGTTCCAACGCACGGATCACGCCGGGGCCTTGCTTGGGTTGCTTGAGCAGTTTGCGGCCCGCGGCATCAACATGACCCGCCTCGAGTCGCGCCCGACGAAGGACGAGATGGGCAGCTATTGCTTCTCCATCGACTTCGAGGGCCACGTGCTTGATGAGCGGGTCGGCGAGACGCTCATGGGCCTTCGGCGGATCTGCGGGGACGTCGTCTTTCTTGGCTCGTATGCCCGTGCCGACGGTCAGGTGACCACGGTCGCCCCCCACAATACGAACGTCGACTTCAAAGAAGCGCGGGACTGGTTGCGTTCCCTGCGCCACCTCAGCCGGTAGCGGCGCCCGCCCAACGAGCGCCGACTGGTGCCGAGTGGCGCCGAAACGAAGGGCCCCGAGGGTTTTGCCTCAGCGCACTGCGAGCGCGCGCGGTGGGGTGTAGTCGCAGAACGGTTCCTCGGCAAACGGGTCGCCGGTGACCGCGTAGGCGCGCGCTCTACTGCCGCCGCAGAAGGAGCGGTAATTGCAGACGCCGCATTTGCCGGTCAGGTTGTTGCGATCTCGCAACTGGGCAAAGAGCGGCGCGTTCCGATACACCTCGACGATGTCGTCGGTGCGGACATTGCCCGCGGTGATCGGCAGGAACCCAGACGGGTAGATGTCGCCGGTGTGGCTGACGAAGAGGAACCCGTCACCGTCGGTGACATTGCGGGCCCGCCCGATCCCGTCCACCATCGAGTGGTGGGCGCCTGCCGTCAATACGTCCCGATCACCGGCTGACTCCGCCTGCTTGCGTTGCAGCACAACACGACTGAACTGCGGTGCCGCGGTGGCCTTGATGTCGAAGGCGGCATCTTGGCTCAGGTCATAGAGCTGGTTGAAGACCGCCTCGAATTCCGCACCGCTGGCCACATCCTCCGGCTTTGCCCGGCCCATCGGGACGAGGAAGAAGACCTCCCAGAAGACGATCCCGAGCGTCCCCATGAGCGCGCACATCGCCGCCATGTCGTCGATGTTGTTGCGCCGCACGACGGTGTTGACCTGGGTGGTGAGGCCGACCTCGCGGGCTTCGCGCAGGATGCGCAGCCCGTGGTCAAAGGACCCCTCGACGCGGCGGAAGGTGTCGTGGATCTGCGGCGTCGAACCGTCGAGGCTGACGGCCAGTCGCGCGAGCCCGGCGTCCTTGAGGCGCGCCATCATGTCCCGGTCGCACAACGGGGTTGTCGCGGGCGTGATCGCCATCCGCAGCCCCAGGGCGGCGCCGTGACGGACAAGGTCGACGATGTCGGGCCGTTTGAGGGCGTCGCCGCCACTGAACACGACGATGATCCGGCCGAACTCACGAATGCGGGTGAGCATCGCCTTCGCCTCGGCTGTGGTCAGCTCGCCGGGATCACGCTGCGGCTGAGCCAGGGCCCGGCAATGGCGACAGGCGAGATCGCAGGCCTGGGTCGTCTCCCAGATGACGAGGAAGGGCGCCTCGTCGAAGTTCATCGTCATGACGGAGGCGCCACCGGCTCCGTGGGGGTGCGGCATGC